>CAZPBE010000010.1:67418-84610 GCA_964584615.1 uncultured Pirellulaceae bacterium
GCAACGGACAGCCCTGGAATCCTGCGCAGCCGAACCCCTATCAGCCGCGACCGGCATATCCCAACGGACAGCCCTGGAATCCTGCGCAGCCAAACCCCTATCAGCCGCGGCCGTCGTATCGCAACGGACAGCCCTGGAATCCTGCGCAGCCGAACCCCTATCAGCCGCGACCGGCTTATCCCAACGGTCAGCCATGGCAACCTTCGCAGCCGAACTCCAATCAGCAGCAACCACAGCAAAAGAAAAAGGTTAAACCTGGCACGACGACTCGCGTAATGCCTGATGGTCGAATCATTACCGTCGCGCCATTTAGCGAAGAGCTGAAACGGCAGGTTGCAGAGCGTGAAGCAATCCGCGCGCGACTCAAAAAGGTTCGCGAACGGGAATTGGATCAACAAGGTGAAAACGAAAGCTTGTATCCTCGTTTGCCTGCTGAGTTCGAAAAACAAAAAGCAATCCTGCTTAGTCTTGCCGATTGGCAAGCGCATCACTTGAGTGTGCTGGTTGAGTTGATTGAAGAAACACGTGGACGCACGTATTTGTTGATTCTGCACAACGATAAAAACCTCTACGACGAAAAACCGCAACTTAATGATTTGCTTGAATTACTTGAGAAATCGGGGAACGACTATTCCCATTTGAGGTTCCTGAATGTGAACCTCGACTCGATTTGGCTTCGCGACTTTGGGCCACGGATTGCTCAAACCGAAGTTGGCGGATCGATGGTGATGGATTTTTTCTATGACACTATCCGACCTTTGGATGATGAATTTCCCAAGGTGTGGGCCGATTCAACGAGTGCCAGTTACAATGTTGTGCCGTGGGTTTTGCAAGGCGGAAATTTGCTTTCCAACGGGCGTGGACTGGCGATCGCGACCAGTCGAATCTATGAAGACAACCGGCTTTTCAATCCTGACAAAACGGTCGAGGAAGATGAGGAGTTTGTCCGACAACGGGTGATGAAGTACTGCAACATCAAAGAGTTGGTTGTTCTCAAGCCACTTGAAAAAGAACATACGCGACACGTCGATATGTTTGCTACTTTCCTCGCGCCTGATTTGGTGTTGGTGGCAAAGATAGATCCTCGGCTGGATCGATTGAACGCCAGTATTTTGGACTACAACGCAAAAGTCCTGTCGAAAGTAAAAATGGATGGTCGCCCGTTGCGAGTGGAGCGTATTTGGATTCCGCCGAGGCGCGGTGAAAATTGGAGCCCATTTACTAACATCATTTTGACCGATCGTCTGGTGCTGATTCCAACTTTTGATAACGACCCTCCAGCTTACGTTCAACGCGCGGTAAAAACTTATAAACGCCTGCTGCCGGAACACCATGTTGTAACCATTGATATGACTTCGATGGAAAAGCTGGGCGGTTCGCTGCATTGTTTGTCTTGTCCACTGCCGTCGTTTGCTGAGATGCCTAAAGGGATGGTGAGTTTTCAACAAGCGCTCGCTCGCGTAAGAAAATCGCCCGTCAAAACAGATGTAAGAAGTGACCAGGGCAAACGCAAGGCAAACACAAGGTAAGCGAAAACTAAAAGAATCGCAGCCGCGGGAAACCCTCGGCTTTTTTTCGGTTTTGGATTCGCTTCCATCTTACGCCAGTGTCTAATGTTATTCGGCACCATCGTTCAGCAGGTTGACGCGCTGAACGATATCTCGAAAGATCAGTGTTGGATACCTTCATTGGTCAGGATGACGACGAGACTGGTCGATATCGAACTTACGAAAATTGAGAACCCACAAACTATGATTCGCAAAACAAAGACAATTCGCGTTACGCTCTTCGCATTCATGACGAGCAGTTTTTTGGTCTATTCCGGATGCAGCCCGACGGCTGATCAAGAATATACAGGCCTCGGAAATGTGACTGCCAACATTGCCACCGCGAACATTGCCACCGCGAACAACATAACCGCGGAGCTGAAAACAATTGCGGCAGCTTCAAAGGTGGAAGCCAGAGCTGAAGAACCCGGAAGCGAACCCGAACTTATCAGCGGAGATCTGGGCGCGGTCGACTGGAGTTCGATGGTCGACAAAGAGATCACGGTCAAAGGAAATTTGGTTGTTGTGGATACTTTCGATTTGGCTCGCCGCGGGCAAATCAAAGTGGCTCGAGATCGACTTTACGTTCCAACGAATCGGATTGACCCTAATGATGCCGATCCTGAAGGCACATCGTTCGAGGGCGGCAGCAACGTTGCTAAAGTTGTCAAAGCGCAAAAACAGAACGACACGGCAACGATTATGCTTGACGATGGATTGAACGAGCAAAATATTTTTCCGCCAACACTATTCCCTGGGCTTGGCACAAAACATCCAACCGTACGTATCGGCTCAACGCTTAATGGTGTAACCGGAAAATTGGTTAAGGAAGGGAGGAAGATCTTTCTTTTGCCGACCGAACCGCTTCAATGGACGCCCGCCCAGCGCCCGCAGCGACCGGAAGTTGGCAAGGCTGATCTTGTTATTTCCAGCTTTAATGTCCTGAACTATTTCACCACGATAGATAACGGAAAGAATCGCGCGCGTGGTGCAGACTCTAAATCGGAATTCAAACGACAGGAAGCAAAAATTGTCTCCGCCATTATTGCTTTGCAAGCAGATGTGATTGGTTTGATGGAGTTGGAAAACAACCTCGAAGCTGAGCGCCGGCTCGTCAAAGCGTTGAACAAAAAGATCGGGAGTGAAGTCTTCAAAGGGTGTGGCCTTCCAGAAGGATTTCGCGAAACGCTTGGCGGTCAGAATGCGATTCGCGTTGGAATTATTTATCGATCGGACCGTGTCGAAGCTGTTGGAGAGGTTGCGATGATCCGTGATGTTGCCTTCGACGAAGCGCGTACTCCGCTGGTACAAACATTTCAGGCAAAGGCAAGAGAGAAGCAGGTTTCCGTGATCGTCAACCATTTTAAATCAAAGGGCGGCGCCAAAGGAGCTGATGTTGCCAACAAGAATAAGGGTGACGGCCAAGGGGCTTACAACGCGACTCGACGCGCTCAATCGCTTGCGGTATGTAATTACATCGATGAGTTAAAGCAGAGTGATCCAGAGGCACGAGTGCTTGTTGTGGGTGACCTAAACGCTTACGGACAAGAGGACCCAATCGATGCGATGCGTGCCAAAGGATTGGTTGATCTGCACGCGAGATTTGACAAGCAAAGCTCGCAAACCGACTCAAGTGATTCAAGCGACTCAAGTACAGCACAGGAACACTATTCGTTTAATTTCCGTGGTCAAAGTGGTAGCCTGGACCATGCGATGGCAACCGAATCGTTGGCAGCCGATGTGACAGGGATTGCAACTTGGCATATCAATGCCGATGAACCACGGTTTCTGGACTACAACGAAGAATACAATCCCAAGAAACTTTTCGAATCCAATCCGTTTCGCAGTTCTGACCATGATCCGGTCTTAATCGGTATTCGAAATTAGCTGCCATGTCGGACGTACGACTCCTCAATCATCCAGTTCCAGATCGTTGAAAATGTCCGAAGCTCTTTCTTGATGGTTTGAACACTGACATTTCGACTTTGCCGTCCCGGGGCACGGCCCGTTAAAGCTTCCGCATGCAGAGACTCAACTGACTTCCACGTTCACCTGGCGGCGAAGCGACGGTTTTGTATTGCAGGTCCGATACGGTCGATCTCGATTGCTTCCCAAAACCGGGGACGACCTTCAATGAGCATGGCTTCCGGTTCATAACTCGGGCCAAAACACACGTTCACCGAAACAGGGTCAATAGAATAGAACACATCGAAACATCGCGCAAACATGGAATGTTGAATTGGCATCGTCGAACGTTTCGCTTTGCCTCAGCTTACCTCAACACTGCCGTGCGTTTATTGGATGGCTTCACCGAAATAACAGGACAGTTCGCATGTCGGACGACCGATTCGGCAACGCTGCCCATGATCGCTCTGCCCAGTCCAGTCCGCCCGTGCGTTCCAAGGACAATGAAATCATAGTTGTTAGTGTTGGCGTATTCGTTGATTGCAGTTGCTGCGTCGCCGGTCAGTAGTTTATGAGTAAAGTCGACACGCTCACTTGCAGGAACAAATTTCTTCAGCTGTTCCCAAGTCTTCTTTCGACTATCGCTCCATTCTGGACGGCCATTTGGAAACTGGCGAGACGCCGAACTGGCGGTTTCGTCAACGCAAACGATGGTAAGGTTCGCATCTATCGAAAGCGCCAGTTTGGTTGCGTAGTCCAACGCTGCGTAACCGAAGACGGAAAAGTCAACCGGGACTAAAATTCGCCGAGCTTCATGCCCATCTGAGTTTGCTGCAAACTCGCGAACGGTCATCACAGGAGTGTCAGAATTCCGCATCACTTTCTCAGCTACGCTGCCGGTAAAGGCTCGACTAATCCCACTTCGACCATGGGTTCCGAGAATGATCAAGTTAGCGTTTTCGTTTTCAACGGTCTCCAGTATTTTCTCGTCTGGATTGCCAACTTTGACGACCTGATCAAAATTCACTCCGTAGTCATCTGGTACGCAACCTCCTACGAGATCGACATGATTGTGCTGGGCACGCATGGCCGCACTGGATTACGGCGAGTCGTCATGGGAAGCGTTGCCGAGGCGGTTGTTCGGAGTGCCGAGTGCCCCGTACTGGCGATCAAAACGGAAGCCAACGTCTTGCAGGCAAGCTAACCACGAAATTAATTATTCAAACATTGGATCGAAACATGAACATCAAAAAGATACTTTGCCCAATCGACTTTTCTCCGTACACCGAGAAAGCCAGGGAGTTTGCTTCAATTTTTGCTGCGGCATCGGGAGCCGAAATCATTTTCCTGAATGTAGCGCCTCAAGGACCTAACGATTACGGCTATGCCATGCAACGGACAGCCGAACACGCAATGGCTCGGCTAGTCGCGATCGAGCCGACGATCGAAGGTGTCAAGTTCAGTCACGACGTGAAAGTCTGCAAGATGATCGCTGACACGATCGTCGAGTATGCAAGCGAGCACGGTGTCGATCTGATCGTTCTCCCAACACGCGGAAGAACTGGATTGCGGCGACTTGTACTGGGAAGTGTTGCTGAAGCTGTTTTGCGAAGAGCAAATTGTGCCGTCGCAACCGTTCGGTCCAGCAGCGACTTCTTTAATCAAGATTCTATTTCCGATTGGTCTGCGGAATCAGTCCCTACGTCGTAGGAGAAAGAGAGTTTGTCATGAAAAAGAACGGTGTCATCTGTGCAATTGACGTGAACGACTACGATCAAGATGTGATAGACTTCGCGGCCAGCTTCGCAAAGCAGTTTGGGGTCAAGCTTGACCTGCTCCACGTGACCCTGTTTCCAAACACGGCCCACAAGACGATCTACGCTTACGTTGGCTCTTCCAGTGTGTATCGGAGAGAGCGGCGGATGCTGGAAGCCCTGACAACCAGCGTTGAGGGCGTTGAACTGGAAATCCATCATCTCTCTGGTTATCCCGGTGAGCAGGTTGTTGGTTTTGCAAACCGCAACCAACCGCGGATGTTAGTGCTTGGAACGCACGGCAGGCAGGGACTCGCGCGGATTCTGGGTAGCGTCGCTTCTTATGTTCTCCGCAACGTCACTTGTCCGGTCATGGTGCTGCGGCAAAGACAAAACAATCAAAAGTTTGGAGGTCAGCCATCGAATTCAGCGCAGGCAGAATCAGGCCATTCTTGAGAATGCCCGTCAACTGGTTAGCTCTCTCGACGACCTGTACGTTATTTCTTGTTGGGAGTTTTCAGGGCAAGACTTCATGTTCGAGTACATGGATGAGGGAATGCTTGAACAAACGAAGGAAGAGTCAGAAGACTTGTTTTCAAGGATGTCTGAGCGGCTGCGTTCAGAGAACGATCTTGATGATCTTGGGAATCGAGTTCAGTTGCTAAATGAAAGTCCAGTCACTGGAATTCCCAAGTTCTGCAAAGAGAACGGCATCGACATCGCAGTCATGTGCGGCGCGTCGCTAATTCATCCTTTGGGTCGAAAATTGGGAAGCACGATTGAAAGGACAATCGGCTCACTCCCATGTGCTCTGTTGACGGTCAAACCAATCGGATTCTCAGCGATTGAATTCACTTCCTCGACCAAGGAAGCGTCAAATTCAAACGCTCCTTTGGTTGGCTCCGCCGGAACACGTTAAAAGTAGCCATCTGGTTAGTCGCTACAGAATACTGATTCAATCGCTTCCTTCTGGCGATTGGGGAAAAGATGGCGATAGCGACGAACCATTTCGTTTGTTTGGTGGCCAACCCAGTCATTGATGACACGTTGTTCAATTCCAGCGGCGGCACAGTTACTACAAAACGAATGCCGAAAGAGATGCCAACCGTGAAGGACTTGCCACTTACTCTTGCTAAATGTTTTCTCAAAGAAGTGGCTTGCTTGATCATTGGTAATGGGGGAAGCAATTACTTGACCGGATTTCACATCAGCGAAAGTAAAGTTCTAACCAGGATGTTCGTTTAACCAAGTTCGCAACACCTTTTTCAAGGTTGTCTGCATTGGAACGGTACGTGTTGATAGTTTGCCTCGAACTCGCTTCTTTTCGCGAATCGTGATGACGGAAGACGTGAAGTCGAGATCGTCCAGTTCTGAACGCATGATCTCGCTTCGTCTTGCTCCGGTGTAGGCTGCGAAACAAAGCATCGGATAAATCACGTTTTGCCTCGCATTTGTTTTCGCGTGCGTCAGAGCGTTTCTGACTTGGGCGATATCCAAAAACAAGCTGTCCCAAAGTTCTTTGACTTGACATTCATTCAGACCGCCACGTTTAATTCGCGTCTCGATTTGTTTCCATGTTTGAAACGGCGGCTTCTCGTGGAACTTTGGATAACGTAGTTTCTTGCTTGGAAACGCATGCGAAACAAGCTTTTCCTCAATCATCCAATTCCAAATGGTTGAAAAGGTCCCCAGTTCTTTCTTGATAGTTTGCACGCTGACAGTGCGGCCATACCGACCTGCTTCCTTTGAGCGTTTGTCGATATACTTTTGAAGCGTCGGTTTGTCGATTTGATTCAGCTTGAACGTGCCGATAATCCGAGCCAAGTGATCGACATGAGTTTTCATGCCCGAAATCGTGTTTTGTTCGAGAGCGCCTTCTGGCAATGCATCCTGAAAGATTTTCCAGGCCCGTTTGATGCCCACGGATTTAATTTCCGTTTTGACCGTCTGTCGTGTATGTTTCTTGGCATCTTGGCCAAGGAAGAAGGAGATCGGTTCACGATCAGAAGGGACTTCGATCAATCCAAGCTCAAAACGGTGCAGATTGTCTTCGACTTTCGCCAGCGAGGCTTTCGCTGATCGTTCGCTCTGAGTGTTGAGCGATTTCGAAAACCGTTCGCCTTTCAAGCTGAAGACGATCCGGTACCAACCGTTTCTTGTTTCTAAGTGAGCCATGACTAAATTCTTTCCGTTGGACGGGGAAAGAACCAGCGACTCAAACTCAACACAAAATCAACGCCAACCCCAAATTAACCCCAAAGGACATTGGGGTCGGTTTTTGAGTTGTCGGCAAAAGGTTTGAGGCAAGCGTATCGCTCGCGAAAAACCGTAGTACCCGAGGCGGGACTTGAACCCGCACGTCCGTAAGGACACAGGATTTTAAATCCTGAGCGTCTGCCAATTCCGCCACTCGGGCTTGAGTGTTTGCGTGAGATTGCGATTCGTGAAAAACGCGATTCGTTCGTTGGCCGTATGAAAATAATGTTTTTTGTGCTTTACGCCAAGTGGTTGTACGTTGGCCTGCGGCTAAACTCGCTGCTTCGTCTTTTCTCAATTCCGACTTCTTTGGCACGTATCTAGCTGTGGATTCGGCGTTGAAGTAGTCTGTAATATTGAATGTGACTCTATTGGTTTAAAACAGTGAGCGTTACCCGACCCTAGGTCGTGGGTGACGACCGTGGAACGGATAGCTTCGCCGCTACGGAATGCAAAACCATATTGCTCGGCGGGGCTCGCCAAGCTTGAGCTTTCGACGCCAAATATTCAATGCGCACTCGACGACTGCACGTAAATTCTCGAAATTGATAAAAAGGGATTCTCATTCTCGCTAACGGATTTTTACCGACACGCGGCTCGTTCATGTTGGATGCCGTCTTTTTGGCGATGTTCGTCATTGTGGCTGTTTTAGTGACGAGTATTTATCTTGTTCGTTACCGAAGGATGATTCGGCTGCATCGAAAAATTCAAATCACATTGGCGATCGTGTTAGTCGTGGCCATTGTGGGTTTCGAAATTGACGTTCGATTTGTTACCGATTGGCGGGAGCTGGCTGAAGCGTCTCCGTTTTATGAATCGGGTTTTGTTGATTTTTGGTTGGGCTTCCATCTTTGCTTTGCTATACCGACTCCATTCATATGGCTATATGTCATCGTGAAAGCAATCAAGCACTATCGACCGGAGGCAGAGGAGAGTGTCGGGCGTGATCAGGCGAATCATGTTTCAAGCTTCGGAGACCACGCCGCTACGCATCGCAAATGGGGAAAAATGGCAGCGCTCTTCATGATCATGACGGCGTTGACCGGATGCGTGTTCTATGGGCTGGCGTTTGTTGCTTAAAACTCGCATCGCATTGATGCCTGTTGCTTGGATCGCCTTCCGCATTCATTGTCCTTATTGCGGAATGTCTGGCGGTTTTGGCGCTAGCCATTGACCTTATCACGTCCGTGCTATGCCCGCGTTTGATAATCGAATTCGATTGAAATTTGAACGCTGGTAATGAGCGGCTTGCCGGATCTAGCGTGGTGCAGAGTCCATACCGCCAAGCGTGATGTCGAGGTCGATCGTTTTTGTTCCGCGGCGAACCTTAACTTTCAGTTTGTCGCCCGGCCGTTTTTGAGCAATCAACAAACGTACTTCTGTGAACCGATCAACGTTTTGGTCGTCGAGCGCCGTGATGATGTCTCCAATTTCCATGCCGCCGTTGGAAGCGCCTGAATTTTCAATCACTCGCGAAATTTTACAGCCCGTCATTCCATCTCGCGAAACGTCTACAGGTCCCTGGACCCCAAGAAATGCTTTAGGTGTTCCCTGAACGGTTAGCTCACGCCGGTCGCTTTGAATTTTTCGCAGCCAATCAAGTCGAAACTTGCACTGCGAAAACGTGACGTATCCAAGTTCCGGACGTCGCAAGATCTGGTTAAAGTTTTCTTCATTAAACTCGATATCTACGAACGACATTGATCGAACGTTGCTGAGGCTATCGATGGCGCCGACGGTAACACCGTCGATTTGACAATCTTCCAGTCCGAGGATCTGAACTTTCTTGAGTTTACTGACCAACGATTCGCGAAGCGGCATTTGTACGAGTGAGACAAATTGAACTGTTTCAGGGATTTCGAAATTCTTGAGAGCCTGTTCATCGAATTGACAGTTTTTTAGCGTTAGTGATCCGAGTCCTGCCAGCTCATTGACAAATTTCAATTGTCCGGCAGCGAGTTTCTGATCCACGAAAGTCAGTTGGGAAATGGGCTCAACATCGAGAAGCAGATTAAGTGAGTTTTCATCGGCAGTCCAATTTTCCGGAACGACAACACTGACGTTAACAAGCTGCTCGGCACGCCTTGCCAGTAGCTGCTTCATTGGGTCAACTTTGGAGAAATCGTTGGCTTGATTCAGCACAATCCGTCGATTGTCGTCGGCAGAGTTGCTAAGGATTTTTTCAATTTTCAAGATTGTATCTCGCCGATTACTATGCGGATCCAAGTGCTTGGTCTTTTCGGTTGATGAAGAATCGCCCAGCTCGCTTTCCATTTTCATTCCGTCAACATAAATGGCTTCACCCGCAAACAGCCTTTGTTGCACGTAGTTTCTGCTGGTAGATTCAACTTTGAAGTTCAAACTTTGAAGCTCTTGGATGGCTTCGGCGCGGCGCGTGGCCCGCCATTTTTGTTGGAGTTCGACAATCTGATTTTGAATGTCCCGGTTCTGGCTGCCGTAAAGCAGTTGCAGAATCCCCGCGGACTTTAAAAACACGGATTCGTCGCCGCTGGTGCTCACCGCTTCGAGCGTTCTTTTGATGCGCCAATTGGCTTCGGCTGAGCCACGAAAAAAGTGTACGGCAAGTGGCTTGATTGATTTTTCGCCAAGTCGAATCAACTCGATGGTGGCCGATTCACGCTTAACGAACTTCTTACTGTCCAAATCAATGATCAGCAGCTCGATGTCTTCGAGCGTGTAATCTGCGATCGGTCTCAATGATTGTTGGTCGGAGTCGCCCTGGCTTGCGGCTTCGGTGGCAGATGTGAGCTGAATCGTTGGATTCGAATCCTGAGCCAGTGATTTCGAATGTGGGCCTGCTGCTAGAGAGAAAACGAAGGTCATCAGCAACACGCAAACGGTGCTTAATCGCCACCAGCATCCGCGAACCGGATCAGTGCGAACGATTTTCTCAGATTCCCTAGTGGTGCTGATGGAATTTCCCTGTTCCAAGTTCATGGCGGCTGCCTAGATGACAAAATGATCCTGTTGCGGTTCCATTGTTTCTCAAACGAAGTCAGTTTGCAAAGGCGTTCGGTGATTGGGCGAATCCCAGGTTTGGTCGTGATCCAAGTTCGAGGGCCATTGGCTGATTTGAACAGCGTGGGCTGGCTGTTGGGGCTAATGGACGAGTCCGCTGCCACTATGCGGGACTTTAGCAAGTATTGAGCTTCCGTCGAGCTGGATCAATCCTTGGGGCCACGGAAACCGCTATCAGGATGACCTCGCTAATCGAAAAAACATGAAGAATCGGCATTTTTGTTCAATTTCGCCGACGCTTGGGGTCGAAGACAATGATAGCCAAAATCTAATCAGGGTTTGAGATAACCCATTCGACACGATTTTTTTTTCCTAAGTTAACTGTTCTAAAGAGAACTGCTTGGGATCGTGTCTTCAAGCAGGATAATGTCATGAAAATTCACACTACTCGGTTCTCAACCATCGAAATTGAGCCAGATGACATTCTGTTTTTCCGCAATGGATTGATTGGATTTGAAGACTGCCGCCATTGGGTCCTGTTGGCTGACGCCGACAATTCGGCCGTTGCTTGGCTGCAAAGCATGCAGCACGCGGACATCGCGTTGCCAGTTGTTTCTCCTCGCCGTTTTGTCAGCGAATACCAAGTCCGGTTGGAGCCATCAGACGTTGATGCGTTGCAGTTGAGCGCTGTGGAGCAAGCCTATGTTCTTGGCGTGGTTAGTCGCGACGAAGAGACATTGACGTTGAACTTGCGTGCACCATTGGTCATCAATCTTGATCGTCGAATTGGTTGCCAAGTCGTCACGGTTGATCCACAGCCGATGCAATATGAGCTGGCGACACTGCCAGTCGCTCTCCGCCGCAGTGCCTAGGCTATTCGGCCTCTCGAAATGCGGTTTCTATATACAACGCGCCAGAGTTACGCGCCTTTTGCTCTTCTTGAAAGAGGTTCCGCGCCCAATTGAGTTGGTAGGTCGGTCTCGAACGCATCAATCGATTGCGATCATGACCCGGTTAATCGCTAAACTCGCGTACGTATTTGGCTAGATAATTGCGATTGGCGTTACAGCTCGAACTAGAAAGTTTTTTCTCGCAAACAGCTTTCTAATCTGTCGATGTTTACGAAAGCCCGCTTGCTAGCGGCGCCGTCGTTGGTTATTGGTTTGCCGAAGTGGTAAGTCAAAACTGAAAACGGTTTGGACTAAACGCGGCAAAGGATTGCTCAGCAGCGTGATCGCTTTGAAGAGTAGTTGGCTCTCGTTAGCGATGAAAAATTAGCAGTCAAATTTATTGTGAAGGAGCCAGCCATGCTGGTCTTGTCGCGACACAGAGACGAAAGCATTATGATCGGCGATAACGTGATGGTCACGATCGTTGATATCCGTGGAGATAAAGTTCGGTTGGGCATCGATGCGCCCCAGGAAATTCCAGTACACCGACAAGAAGTCTACGATGCGATCAAACGTGAAAATCAAAAAGCGAGCCGTCTTGGTCCTTCGGAAACGAAAGACATCGGTGGCTAATCGTTCGATTGGTTCTTGATCAAGTCTTCTTTTAAACTTTGTCTTTGCTTGGATCTGTTGTTCAATTGGCTTTTCATTTCTGTTGATTAGTCATCTTAGAATCTTGACTCACTCGCTTTCTCATTTGCGTGTGCGCACATCGACCGCGAGATCTATCTCTGGTCGAGTTTGTCCCAGCGGGACGAACACGCTTGCTACCCGATAGCTCTGGGCTGACGGTCTTTTGGTGCTTGGGCCACATCGAAAAATGAACATGGGTGCCACGCCCCTTCAGGTTATAGCGCCAGGATCCGAGACTGTCGCTCTTTCGACGTGTTTTCCACGTCATTCTTTTGTTGCCTTTGGTGTGCCACTGCAGCGTTAGTCGCGATTTTCCGATCGTTTTTGTAGAGTCGGCGATTCTTCTCAATTCGAAGACGTTACAAGTGTAAATTTGTACACTGTCATGTTGCTGGCACTGAATGTACCCGAAAAACAAAAGAATTGATCGCTGTTGACCCAATGTGTCTGGCTGAATGTTTGAAATGGCGCACAGACAGGGACTGACACCACAGGGATCGCAGGCAAGGGAATCGCAGGGAAAGGCGGTGCAATGAATTGGGTTAAACAAAATCAACATGAGCGTGTAGAAAAACCCTCGTCGGAAGAATCCCGTCAGTTGTTGCTTGGTCAGCTTCAGCAAAAGATTGAGCGGATCGAAACGATGGGCCGCGTCGATGATGGGCAAACGGTTTCTTCAGGTTGTGACGCGATTGACCACGTTCTTCCAGCTGGCGGATATCAACGCGGATCGATTGTTGAATGGATGGTGGGCCAGCGACGTTCTGGAACTCAGAATCAGTTGCATCACTGGCGAAGGTCTCAGGCTGGCTCGCTTGCCACCCATACTGATTCACTAAGCGGTGGTTGTGGTGCTGACTATTTGGCGTTGCTCGCTGCCAAAAATGCTTGTTCGGACGGCGGGGCCTTGGTGATCGCTGATTTGTATCGGCAGTTTAATCCACCAGCTGCTGCCGCGATCGGAATTGATCTTGGCAATGTGATTGTGCTCAGGCCAAAACGGGATGAAGTCCTTTCTACTCAAGTGAGTTCGCGAGACTCGCTGGCCAAAGAACGGCTCGACAGTTTCTTCTGGTCGATCGACCAAGCCCTTCGTTGTTCCGCTGTTGCGGCAGTATGGGCGACGCTGGGCGAAGTCCATGAGCGGTGGTTTCGTCGATTTCAGTTATCGGCTGAATCCAGCGGCGCGTTGGGGCTGTTTGTCCGGCCAGCTTCGCGATTGTGTCAGCCAAGTTGGGCAGAGGTTCAATGGCAAGTCACGGGAGTCAGCAGTCAGTCGCTTCCGGTCACGACGGCACTTGGCAAAACGGTGGCACATGGCAAAACGCCTTCGCCCACAAAGCCAAAGCCAGCGCTGGTCACGGCGGCCAGTCTGCTGCAACAGACTTTAGCAAGAACCGCTTTAAATCAAAGTCATGGTTCGGCAGTGCAGCGAATGCAGTTGGAGCTGACGCGAGGTCGTGGAGTCAGGACGGGGCAAAAAATAAAAATCGAAATCGACACCATCACAGGGAGCGTTTGCGGCAGTCGCGGGCGAAGTGATTATGAACAACCTGAAAAACAGTTCGGCGCAAGTAAGCAATTCGACGCAGCGGAGCAGTTCGATGAAACGTTGCCTTTGCCTATGGCTTCCCAACTGGCCGATTCAACGGCTGGTCGTGCAAAAGCCAGAGCTTAGAAAGCGTAAGCTGATTTTGTTTCGTCGCGATTCACGACGCGGTCAACGTGTTGTTGCCATCTCGCCTTTAGCTCAGCTTGATGGCGTGCGGATCGATATGTCGCTATCGGAAGCCAAATCGTTGCTGCGAAAATCTTTGCCAGTCGATTCACCAGTTTCGCAGCCATTACCCCCTCAGCAAACGTCATCCTTTCAACCGCGAACCAAGTCACATCCGCGCGAGCAGCATCGTGAGTTGGCCAAAAAAGGAATCGTAACGACGGCAAGTCAGAAGACGAGAGGCGAGGAGCGAAAACGGGTTTCAGAAAACTCTGATCGACCTCTAAATGCCGATTCAAAATCTGCACCACGTTTTTACATTCTTGAACACGACCCCATTGGCGATCGTGAAGCTTTGGAGGCCGTCGTTGATTCGCTGCATCCCTTCAGTCCAATTGTGGGAATTGAACAGGTCGAATCGCCCGAGTCGTGTTTTCTTGACACGACTGGACTGGAATCAATCTTTGGTAGCGAAGCCGAGCTGATGAATCGAGCAACGCGTTTTCTCAGCCAGCAAGGTTACTTTGTGTTCGCAGCAACGGCGCAGACATTGGGGTTGGCTTGGGCTTTGGCACGCTATCGTCCAGTTGTTCGTGCAACGCCCGTCGTGCCCGTTGCGACTGTATCGCCCGAGCCAATTGACAATGAGCGAGTTGAAGAATCGGGCAGTCTTTCGGACGAATCAGCTTTATTGAAACCATCGCCGCCGCAACTTCAGCGGCAACCCAACCAGGTTCCGAGACACCCCCCTGCTCTGCCGCAGCTTTCTCCGCTGCCGATTGGTGCGCTGCGATTAAACGAGTTGACGGTTGAGACGTTACGTCAGTTGGGAATCGAGTACGTTGAACAATTGTTGAAGATTCCCCGCTTCGATTTAACGTCTCGGTTTGGCGATGAAATTCATAGACGGATTGATCAAGCGATTGGAAAGATCGATGAACCGATTGTGGCGAGACACTTGCCGGCGGAATTTTCAGCCGAACAGTTGCTTGACTTTCCCACCTGTCATCGAGCGACGATTGAAGTTGTGCTTTCCCGGCTGATTGAGAAAATTTGTCAGCAAATGCGGTCGACTCAAAAAGGAGCACTCGAATGGACGTTTGTTTTACATTGTCAGGACTCGCCGTCGATTGAGTTTCGTGTCAACCTTTTTCAGCCAACGGCCACGATGGAGCACGTGATGCAGTTGGTGGAGATGCAACTGGAGACGGAGTTGCGTCCGCATTGGCGAAGTGGAAAACCCAAGTCGAGAAAAACGAGCCAACAAGAAAAAGTGCTGCAAAAGAAAGCGGAGCCGGCGATGGAAGGAACTGCAGGTTCGGAAGGTTCTACAGATTCGCTTTCGTATGTTCCAACGGAAAAGTTACACAGCCACACTTCGATCTTGATTCAGGAAATCGAAGTCCGCGTGACGAGTTGTGTGTTGTTGGTTCAGCGTCAACGCAAATTGTTTGATGAAAACCCTCGGCTCGACAAACAGGCTCTGTCGCACTTGATTAATCGGCTGACAAGTCGACTGGGTCAGCAAAGCGTTGTCTATCCGACGCTTCAATCGGGAGCTCAGCCAGAATTTTCGTTTCGTTTCAAACCGTTGGTCGATCCGCAGTGTTTGCGGACAAGGCTGAGAAAAGAGCGCGTGGCAAAAGTGGGATCGCATGCACTGGCACGGCCATTGCGTTTGGTGACGCCAGTGAAATTGGATAAAGCTGTTTTGAATGGGAGACGAGAGGGGCCTCCGACCTCGAATTCAAGATCTCCAATGTCTGAATTCGAATTCATTGTTCAATGTTGGGGGCCGGAGCGGATTGAAACTGGCTGGTGGCGCGGGCCGACGACACGGCGAGACTATTGGCGTGTGGAAACAGAATGCGGTCAGCACTTGTGGGTCTTTTACGACTTGCGAACTCGGTGCTGGTTTTTGCACGGTGAGTTTTAAACTGAGCTGACAGTGCTGAGTTCGTCAGTCCATAAAAAAAGTCTGATCGCCGCAAATGCAACGATCAGACTCTTGTAGCCAATAAACGGACTCAACAAGCCCGACGATTGTCAGGCTTGTCCGCCGAAAATCTTACAGGTCAGCTTCTGGCGGATCCTGCTGAGTAGCTTCGCTACCTGCAGGAGCAGCTTCGACTGCACCTTCAGTTGCACCTTCAATGATGGTTGAGCCACTGTCGATAACGTTGTCAATAACGCCACCTTCAATGATTCCACCCTGCTGAATGGCACCACCCTGCTGAATGACACCACCGTCAATCATGCCACCTTGGATGGCACCACCGTTGATGATTTCCCCGCCGTATGAAGGAGTGACTTCCATTGGAAGTGCAGTTCCCATAACAGCGCCAGTGTCGTAACCCATGGTTGAACCCATTGGAACGCCTTGGCCACCAGAGCAGTTTCCGCGTGTGATGATCGGAACCTGAATAGTTTGAGGAACTCGTGTGCAAACCTGGTAAGGAACTTGCTCAGTGTAAGTCTCAGGGACTTGAACTGTGTAGTTCTGAGTACGAGGCTCTTGACGAGTTGTCATGACAGTAACCTGACGAGTTCGCGTCTGTGGGACTTGAACTGTGTAAGGCACAGTGCGTGACCGAGTTTCCATGCGAGTTTTCTGAACAGGAACCGTACGAGTTTTCGTTTCGGTTGTGTAAGTCGTAAATGGAACCGAGCGAGTTCGTGCTTCCATGCGAGTTTTATTCACAGTGAAAGTACGAGTGCGAGTTTCCATACGAGTTTTCTGAACAGGAACCATACGAGTCTTCGTCTGAGTCGTCATCGTTGTGAAAGGAACCTGGCGAGTGCGAGTTTCCGTCCGCATGCGCTGAACTGGAACAGAACGTGTCTTGGTCTCAAGGCGTGTTCGTTGTACAGCAACAGTACGCTGACGAGTTTCCGAACGAGTTTTCTGAACAGGAACAACTCGAGTTTTCGTTTGAGTTGTCATCGTTGTGAAAGGAACCTGGCGAGTGCGAGTTTCCATACGAGTTTTCTGAACAGGAACCATACGTGTCTTGGTTTCAGTTCGCATTGTGGTTACAGGAACCATGCGAGTTTTTGTTTCCAAACGAGTACGTTGTACAGGAACTGTTCGTGTTCGCATCTCGGTACGAGTGCTTTGAACAGGAACTTGTCGAGTACGAGTTTCAGTTCGCATGCGCTGAACAGGAACTGTTCGTGTTCGCATTTCCATACGTGTCTGCTGAACAGGGACCATGCGGGTCTTTGTTTGCGTCGTATATGAAGTGCGTGCAACCATGCGAGTCCGAGTTTGAGGAACGTTAACAGTCACGTTGTACGAGTATGACTGTGGGACTTGTCGGTTCAAAGTAACTTGGTAAGGAACCTGCTTTTGAACTCGGTTTGGAACCCAAACGCGAGATGACACAGTTTGGTAAGAAGGACCGCAACCGCAGGCGCTTCCGCCGCTAACGATTCCGCCACCGACCATTCC
>CAZPBE010000010.1:84710-117575 GCA_964584615.1 uncultured Pirellulaceae bacterium
AAGGACCGCAACCGCAGGCGCTTCCGCCGCTAACGATTCCGCCACCGACCATTCCACCGCTAACCATTCCACCACCGCAACCAGAAGCACAACAGCTGCTGCAACCTGTGTTGACCATTTGGCCACAAGTGTTACATCCACCAACGCCACCACCATAAGTGCTGCCGTCCATGATTCCGCCACCCATTGGAACTCCGCCAGAATAGGCAGGAGCTGCACTTGAGTAGACAGGAACAGTTGAAGTACGTGTTTGCCAGCTACCTGAGTCAACGCACTGAGTGCGGTAACGAGTAACAGTGTAAGGCTGACATACCATGCGAGTTGCAGTCTGCTGACGAGTTGTTGGAACCATGACCGTGTAAGACTGTGGAACTTGCGTTGTCACAGGTACTTGCACAGTGTAGTTCTGGGCAACTTGAGTCGTGAAAGGAACAGAAACCTGATAACTCTGAGTTGTGTTTTCAGTGTAAGGAACTTGCACTGAGTAGTTCTGAGTTGTCATGGTCGTGTAAGGAACTGAAACTTGGTACGACTGAGTCGTGTTCTCAGTGTAAGGAACAGAAACTTGATACGACTGCTGAACTTGTGACTGAACAGGAACTTGAACCTGATACGTCTGAGTCGTGTTCTCAGTGTAAGGAACAGAAACTGAGTAGTTCTCAGTTCGCATTTGCTGAACAGGAACTTGAACCTGATACGTCTGAGTCGTGTTCTCAGTGTAAGGAACGGATACTTGATACGACTGAGTTACGTTCTCAGTGTAAGGAACAGTAACCTGGTACGACTGAGTCGTGTTCTCAGTGAAAGGCACTTGAACCGTGTAGTTCTCTGTTCGCATTTGCTGAACAGGAACCTGAACCTGGTACGTCTGAGTTGTGTTCTCAGTGTAAGGAACAGAAACTTGGTAGTTCTTTGATTGCTGCTCAGTGTACGGTACGGAAACTTGGTAAGTCTCTTGACGTGTTTGCTGAACAGGAACCTGAACTGTGTATGACTGCGTCGTGTTCTCAGTGTAAGGAACCGATACAGAATAGTTTTCTGTTCGAGTTCGCTGCTCGGGAACCATCACCGTGTATTGTTGGGCCTGAGTCGTTGGGACTTGGACCGTCACAGTGTAGTTTCGTGTTCGAGTCTCAGAACGCATACGAGTCTTAGTGACAGTTCGCATTTGCGTTGTCATCTGACTTTTGTAAATCGTACGAGATTCGTAACGAACTGTGTCTCCACAGCAACCACCACCGGAACTTGCAACTGCTGATCCCATGCCCATGTCGACAGAGCCATAGCTCGTGCCCATGTTCATTGAACCGATTGCTGCAGGAGCAATCATACCGCTATCAAAACCGACGCTGTTGCCATAAGACATCGCGCCGCTGCCATAAGTCATTCCATCGACGGCAACACCACCAAGAACAGCACCGCTGCCCTGGTAAATTGAGCCAGTACTGTACGGATCGTTGACACTGCTGCCATAACAATCTCCGCACGGACTAGCGACTTGCCCGCACCCATACTGGGTACCAGCGTTGGCAAGAGGGACCATTGCGCCAAACGCAACAGCAACCATCAAGCCCAACATTCGTTGTGACATCACAATCTCCTTAAGTTTTTAAAATGCTTAACAACGCTTACAACATGACATGTAGATTTTCTAGGGCTAAGTTTCCAGTTGCAAGTCTTTAAAGCAAAATCCGGTGGAACTTTTAGCCCGGCGGGATTTTAGCCACTTGAGAATTTTTTAAAAGCCTCTCGAAATGGAATTTACGTACGATGGGGGCAGAATAAGGGTTCACCAAATGAGAAAAAATGAAACTCAATTCATGTATTTGAATTCCCCATTCAAATTTCAAAGTAACTAATAGTCATTTTGGGGATGAATTTCGATTGGCCCTTGCAGGTGAAGAATGTGCGAAAATACCTTAGTCGTTCGTATTTTTCCGATAAGCAAAGTGAACTGGACACTCAGAAATTTGACCGAACAACTGGTGGATAGTTATTGAGGAGATTTTTTTTCGGCTCAGTTTCGACGTGAATCAACGGAATTCGTGGCCCCAGACCGACACCAAGTGGCGTCAATGTGACCGCGAAGATAAGGAAATCTTATGTAAATGGCCGAAAATTTTTTCTGGCTTGGATGCGGCCCGATTCCCACAGCTTTCTTGTCTTACTTAACCAGCAATTTTTTTCGGTCGTTCCACGTAACTTCTCGCGATGCTTTGAATCACTAACCCTACTGAATTGAAAAAAGTCGAGCTTGAGTCTTCATGTACTCTGAACTTCACTGCAAAACGAACTTCTCGTTTTTATCGGGTGCATCACACGCCGACGAATTAGTTCGCCGCGCGTGCGAATTAAACTATCGCGCGATTGCAGTTACCGATGTAAATACGCTGGCGGGTGTTGTTAGAGCTTACGCCGCGATTCGCGAAATCCAGCGAGAGAGTTTCGATCAGCCCGATGCAAACTTTAAAGCAAAGCCAAACCATCACAATGATCTCAAGTTAATTATTGGCGCAGAAGTTATTCCCAACGATGCACCTCCGGTTGTTTTGTGGGCAACGAATCGAAACGCTTACGCCAACCTTGCAAGACTTTTAACGGTCGGTCGCCGCCGCGCACCTAAAGGAGAATGTTGGTTAAAGTTTTCTGACATCGCCGAGCATCATCAAGGGTTGTTGGCTGGAGTCATCCCGACGCTCAAAGGCGATGTTGCAAAGTTGGCGCACGTCAATTCGACGCACGTCAGCTTTCCCTGGTTTGGCGACGAGAAAAAAGTTCACGACGAAACCAATGGAGTTGGACCACAACGTGATTTCGATTTTTCATTTGATGACTATCGTGAAGTTTTTGGTGCGCGCGGTTACTTGATGGCGGAATTTTATCGTGGCGTCGATGATCGATGGCGAGCGAAGCAACTAGAACAGATTGCTAAAGCAAGTTCACTTCCTTTGGTTGCCGCTGGAGATATTTTGTATCACGTACCGGCAAGGTTGCCGCTGCATGATGTTTTGACCGCGATCAAGTTTGGAACCACGGTGCAGCAGGCTGGGGACTTGTTGGTTCCCAACGCCGAGCGACACTTGCAATCGATTGAAGTTCGTCAACAACAATTCGTGATGCTTCCACAAGCAATCGAAAATGCAAACGAGATCGCGCGTCAATGTAGTTTTGATTTGGGACAATTGCGTTACGAGTATCCGAAAGAGCTTGCGCCTGATGGCCAGCCGCCAATCGACTTTCTGAAACAATTAACGTGGCGGGGTGCGGAGCGCAGATATCCGCAAGGCGTCAGCGAGAAAGTTCGCCAGCAAGTCAATCACGAACTGCGCCTGATCGAAGAGTTAAACTATGAAGCTTACTTTCTGACGGTTTGGGACCTTGTGCGATTTGCAAGACAAAGGAATATCCTTTGTCAGGGGCGAGGTTCAGCCGCCAACTCGGCGGTTTGTTATATGTTGGGCGTCACGTCGGTAGATCCGGATACGACCGATTTGTTGTTCGAGCGATTCATCAGTAAGGAGCGAGATGAGGCTCCCGATATCGATGTCGATTTTGAACACGAACGTCGTGAAGAAGTTTTACAGTATCTTTACGAAAAGTACGGACGCGATCGGGCTGGGCTTGCTGCTACCGTGGTAACTTACCGAAGCCGCAGCGCGATTCGCGATGTTGGTAAGGCGTTGGGGCTGTCTTTGGACCGTGTCGATGCACTAGCCAAACAGGTCGATGGATATGGAAATGTTAGTGACCTTGCTGCGCGATGCGAAGTGGTTGGCATTGACCCTGAATCTGATCTTGGCAGCAGGCTTTGTTACTTGACCGGCGAGATCCTGGGTTTTCCGCGACACCTTTCTCAGCATGTCGGTGGAATGGTCATGACCAGTGGGCGGCTTGATGAGTTGGTGCCCATTGAGAACGCGTCGATGGATGACCGGACGGTCATTCAGTGGGATAAGAACGATCTCGAAGAGTTGGGGCTGCTGAAAGTTGACTGTTTGTGCTTGGGCATGCTCACTGCGATTCGAAAATGTTTTGACATGATCGAAACGCACTATGGGAAGCGTTTTGATTTGGCTTCGATCCCACAAGCTGATCCGCGTGTGTATGACATGATTTGTGCTGCCGACACGGTTGGCGTTTTTCAAATTGAAAGCCGCGGACAGATGAGCATGCTGCCTCGGCTCAAGCCTCGTTGCTTTTACGATTTGGTTATCGAAGTCGCGATCGTTCGTCCCGGTCCGATTCAAGGCAACATGGTGCATCCGTTTTTACGACGGCGAAACGGCGAGGAAGAAGTCGTCTATCCGAACGAGGAGATCAAAGCCGTCCTCCATCGAACACTCGGCGTACCCATCTTTCAAGAGCAGGCGATGAAGCTGGCCGTTGTGGCAGCCGGATTTACACCTGGCGAAGCCGATCAACTCCGTCGCGCGATGGGGGCTTGGCGAAAAACAGGAGTGATCGAAAAGTTTCGTCACAAGTTGATGAAGGGCATGGCTGACAAGGGCCTCTCGGACGAATTCGCGCAACAAGTCTTCCGGCAGATCCGCGGCTTTGGAGAATACGGTTTTCCAGAATCGCATGCAGCTAGTTTTGCATTGTTGGTCTACGTATCATCTTGGTTGAAGTACTACTATCCCGATGTCTTTTGCGCTGCGCTACTTAACAGCCAGCCGATGGGGTTCTATCCGCCTGCTCAGTTGGTCAGTGACGCACGACGCCACGACGTCAATGTGTTGCCCGTTGATGTGAACCATAGTGATTGGGATTGCACATTGGAACGAAGAGAGTCGAAAACTCCTGACGCCGATGCTCGGTTGAGTTTGCGACTTGGTTTGCGAATGGTGGCCGGGATTCGATTTGAGGTTGCGGAAGCGGTTTTGGAATCGCGTCAAACGGGTGGTCCGTTTACCAGTGTCGCCGATTTAACGCGCCGCGCTCGTTTGGGGCAGGCAGCCTTAGCGGGGTTGAGTCGTGCTGATGCGTTTGGATCATTGGAGCAAGATCGTCGCGAAGCTTTGTGGCAAGCACTCGCGCAAGAGAAAATCCCACAGGACCAACCGTTGTTCGATTCGCTGGACGACAGTGATGACGATACTTCTTTTTTGCCAGAGCTGACCGAACAAGAGCACGTTACTGAAGACTATCGTCAAATCGGATTGTCATTGCGAGCGCACCCAGTTTCGTTTTACCGTCAGCAGCTGGAGTCGATCGGAGTCCGTACGCATGAGTCGTTGGAAGATGCGAGCGACAATCAATATGTTCGTGTGGCAGGTTTGGTCGTGTTGCGCCAACGCCCATCGACGGCCAAAGGAATTACGTTTGTGACGCTCGAAGACGAGACGGGAGTCTGCAACTTGGTGGTCAAACCTCACGTGTGGGAAAAGTATTTTCAAATCGCGCGTCAGAGTGCTGCCTGGGTTGTCAACGGAAAACTTGAAAAACGCAGCGGCGTGACACATGTCGTCGCGACACGGTTAGAAGACTTTTCGGGAACTCTGGGAAGCCTCGGTGTTAAATCACGTGACTTTCACTAACGGTCACGGCTTTTACAACCAACTACAACTCCAACGCATGAGCCAACCGCATGCTTGATCGCAGGACCAGCTACGTTGAGACTGTGTCAGACGGTTTGCCTGGGTCGAGTGTGGTCCCGTTGTTTTCAGGTACGGTCGTCGGCTTGGCTTCTTCCAAAGACAATTCGATTTCTTTGGTTAGTTTAAGGATCTCCGAGATCACATAATGATGAGAAAACTGGCAGTCCTTGGAGCAGCTGAATTCGATACGACCGAAAACTTTGTTGTCAACAACCAAGGGGACTGTTGAATGCCAAATGTGGTTGGCTTCGCGAATCTGCACCGAGCTTTTTAGTTTCGCGTGAAAGGACTCGTGAAGCCAAGGTGCATTCAGGTCCATTGTCATTTGTTGCAGTGAATGGTCGTTGGCAAAGTCGCACATCTTCTGCCATGAATCTTGCCAGTTTCGATTGCCTTGAACATGGACAGACGTTTCGTGAAGTTGATTGGTTTCGCCCGCGCCCGGTCGCGTGAGCAACGATTGGCCCACCGAGTAGGCTTTCTTGGTGACCAGTTTGAATTCGGCAATGCCAAACAAGCGGCAGGCAAACATAACCACTCCCACGATGGCAATGGCGGCGACTGCGTATTCGCTTTGGTGATTGATGAGGGCCAACGCACCGCCGGCGGCTGTGGTTGCGCAAAGCAAAGTTACCCACAACAGACTTCCACGAGGGCTGTATCCTTGTTTCATCAGCGTGTGATGAAGGTGCCCCCGGTCAACAGCGAAAATGCTGCGTCCGGTCAATCGGCGACGAACAATGGCGGCTGCCGTGTCAATAAATGGGATTGCCAACAAAGCCATCGGAGCCAGGAATGCATAAAGCGAGTTTTGCTTAAATGTTGAACGGATTGCCAACGCACTTAACAGGAATCCAATGAGCATACTGCCCGCATCGCCAAGATAAGCTTTTGCCGGCGGGAAGTTGAAACAGAGGAATCCCAACAAAGCTCCAGTAATCGAGATCGCAATGACTGCGTCCAAAGCCAAACCTTGTGTGACCATCATGACGCATAGTGTCGCGCTCATGAGGATTCCAATGGTTGTGGCGATGCCATCAGCTCCATCCAGAAGGTTCACCGAATTGACCGCCGCGAGAACCCAAAAGTAGATAAAGAAAATTGAGAAAACACCGAACGAAAAATGGTGCCCAGCAATTGTGATCGACTCAAAATGGTAGCCAAAAAGAATCAAGATCGTTGCAGCAACAAATTGTCCCAGAAGCTTTTGCCGTCCACGGATGTTGAATCGATCATCAAGGATTCCAACCGTCAGAAGGACGAGGCTGCCGATCAGCAAGCCAAGAAACTCCTGGAAATCAACAGGTCGAAAGTGACCGAAAGTGAAATGGTTTGCATCAAGCGAAAAGATTTCGGCAATCCAATTGTCGACACCGCTAAAGATTCCTTTGCCATAGAGTCCAACCGCAATTGCGACTGGGCAAATGACGATCATCGCCAATGCTAACGCGATGCCGCCAACCATCGGGATCGCTGATTCGTGTAGCTTTCGATCGGCATCAGGTTTGTCGATCAATCCAACTTTTCTTGCATACTCTGAGAGCCTCGGTACTAAAATTAGCACGAGAGCAAACGATGAAAGAAATGTCAAAAGTAATAATGTCATGCAAGGGTGAATCAGGTTTGATTCGAATGATTATTATTCGGGCAGCGAATTCGATTTTGTTTTATTTAGCTCTTCAGTCAGCTCAGCTTCCACTTTGTTCAACAGCGTTCGGTACCTGCTTTTCTTTTTCGTTCCGTCCATGCGAATAATGTAATTCAACTTTTCCTCTGCCGACGTGAGATCGCCAACTTTGTAATACAAATTGGCCACGGTGAAATGAGTATTGTAATCTGCGGGTTGGGAAATGAGGTACATTTCAAATTGGTCGATAGCTCCGTCGATGTCACCCATTGCGAGTTTGACCCGGGCGTTCAGAAGGACCAAGTCTCCGTCAGATGCCGAAATGTCTGAGAGCAGACTTTCCGCTTTGTCCAAAGCACGAATTCGGTAAGGTGACTCTTCGGAAAAGTACCTAGTAGCCAGTGTATACAGCATCTCAGAGTCGTCAGGTACAATCTTCTCAAAAACAAGCTTATCGTTCATGGGAGCCAACCGGCGTCCGCTTCTGCCGGAAATAATGTCCATAACGGTTTTGAAACCTCTGCGGTCAAACTCCAGATATTTTCTCAAATGAGGGGCGGCGTTTTCAGCGTCACCTGCTTGCAGGTAGTTGATGCCAGCGAGTTTTCGCAGGTTGCCGTTCATCGGGGCGATCGCTACTGCGGCTTCAATGTCTGCCGCGGCTTCTGAGCGATTTCCGATGATGCTCTTGATTTGCCCAAGTTTGACTTGCACGAACGGTTGCAGCGGAGAAGAGCGACGACTTTCTTCGAGGAAATTGGCCGCCAGACTCAGATTCTCCCGGATGAATTTACTGTTGCGATAAGCATTGGCCTGGTACGGCGATTTTTCACGACGTAAATAGAATTCGTTTTCCTGAACCAAGTCTAATTTCGTTAGAGCCCAATAGGATTGAATTTTGAGTTCCTCGTCTTCGGTCAGCTTTTTTCGTTCGCGATATTCAGGAGAAACGGCGATCAGTTGTTGCAGGCGGCAACGATGTTCCAGTAGTTTGGCGACGTAATTCAAGCCTGCAGTGAGTCTGGTTTCTTTGACCAGGGGTGTGATCTTGTTGATCAACCGATCTGTGTTAGCCAGATCAGGAGAAGCGTAACTGAACTTCGACGCTGGGAACTCCCGGATCGCGACTTGAATTTTTGATTTTCGATAAAAGTCCAAGGCAAACACAAACGTTGCTGCGAACAAAATCAACAACATGAGTTGAACCAAAAACTTGGGTGATTGAAAACGCAGCCATGTTCGTTTTCGCAATCGCCCGGCCAGACTCTGCGCATGATAAGAAAGGAATCCAATCACGACTGACATCAGCAACATGTTGGCTGACATGTACAAGCCAAAATCAAAAAACGAAGCGACCCCTACGCCAACGACGATAAATAATCCTGCCGTTCCTGCGGCAACTGACGGAGTCGAGTTTCCCTGGTTCAAGGCGAACACCGCGAGGTAGAAGGCTAGGGCCCAGGCAGACATTAGCAGGACGAATCCGGGCCAACCCGTCTCGACGATGCCTTGGAAAAAGTGGTTGTCTGCATGTGTAAAAACAACCGTTTCTTTCGAAGAGAAATAAGGACGGTGGATCCCCGGATAGGCTCCCGCACCTGCGCCGAACAAGCCGGTGTTGCCAACCGCTGGCCAGGTGTCGATCCAGTGTTGTAAGCGGACGTCGGTTTGCGAGATTTCGCTGGTCTTCACATGATCAAACCGTTGGATGACTTTCTCGCCAAACCCAAGCCAGCCCGCGAAAAACAGAACCAGTAAAACGACAGGCAGGAAAATAAATCCAGTGAAGTTTGGCTTTCTAGCCATTCCGTAAAATAGCAAAGTGATCAGCATCGCAACAAGCATTGCCAATACGCCGCCGCGTGAAAGTGATGCGATGATCCCGACGGAGATAATGGCGGCAGCAAAAAGGCAACTTAATTTTTTCGCGTCGAGTTCAGATATGAACTTCAGCAGTAATAGCTTGAATTGCGACCAGAAAGGAAGGTCTTTCGTCCCCAATGCTTTGGGCCCCTTTTTGTCTTTAGCCAACATCAACGTGATCAATCCGATCGAACAACCAAGACAGATGATTAAATACCCGGCGGCATTGTTACGGTTAACGTATGGCCCGAACGGCATGCCGCCATTAATAAGCTCGATCACCCAGAAGATTCGATCGGGTGTATTCGATGTCAACGCATGGATGATTCCGAAAAATGAAAGTGCTGCACCGTTGATCGTGCAAACAGCAAACAACAGTTTCATTTGTTCGGTTGTACGGAAATAGCGACACCCCAAACACATTCCCGCAATAGCCATCACCAGCTGGCCAAATTGTGTCCAAGTGCCGTCTCTATTAAGCGAGATCGAAGGCCATTGGTCAGGAACGCCAGAAAAGTTTTTGAAGTATCGGATTTGGTCGCCAAGGACCGTCTGGCCAATCCAGTCCGGTAACGGCCATGATTGGAAGAGAACAAGTAGTGCTCCAAGTCCAACGGGTATGAACAGGTAAGGAAAGACAATCGATTTCTTTTCGCTGACCCCTGCTTCGAACCACCATGAAGCGAGCCCGATGAGCAAAGCAACCGCGATCCAAGCTTGCGTGGAAAAATGGTACCCACCATAGATCCATGGAGAAACGATGATCGCCATCAAGAGTGCGACGCGACCTGGCATTTCAAAGCGCGAGCGCAGGGTCGCTTTCTCAGTGGCGATGTTGTCCGGCAGATCAACCGTCGCCTGAAGCGTCATGTTCTCGGGATAGTTCATAACAAACCGTCGATTGACGGGTCTTTTAAGTTTGAATTTCGTTCCGTCGAAAAATCTGATGCGGCATTAAATTATCCAACGAACCGCCGAAAACTGGTTGTTTGGCGTTCCAAGTTTGCTGGCGCCAACCAAGAAGTTAGTTCATCAACTTCTTCAATCGTCAAACCGACAAACACCGAATCGAAAATTTTGCCGAACCGAGCTGCTAATCCCGACTAGGTTCAGATGAATATCGTAGGACCGCACGCAAAACATGTAAAGATTGCAATTCGTACTGAACGACGTTGCGCCGAGATAGCTATTGAGCTTTTGGCTTAAAATCGGCTTGTTGAGTAGGTATTCCCGAGAATCTCTAACGCTAAAGACTCGCCAATTTCTAAAAGATGGGAACTTATCCGATTGGTTCGCAGGCTTGCAAAGCCCAACAAAGCGGCAACGCATCGGTTTCAACAGCCGACTTGATTCGAGTCATCAAACGAAACAAGGCGGAATTTCCAAGTGCGCTTTTGTTTTTAAACTTCGTTGAGCGACGAAGACTTTTGGTGAACTGCGTTAATGGGTACGATTCGCCAAGGGGCGATGAATGTCCAGATTAGTCATCGCGCGGACGCCAAGAGTTCGTGTAAAGAACGATGATTGAACCCGCAGCAAGTAGACACCATGGCATCCATTCTTTTGTTGGAATAATGCGTTGGTTGGTTGGCCCAACTCCCATTGTGGTTCCCGGTGCCAAGTTGTTCCCAGTCAATTTACCATTGGGAGTATAGCTCGCTTGGCGGAAGTTGCCCTGTGTAGAATTACCGAAAACTGACTGGCCATTGTTTGATCGCGTGGCTGCTCCCGAGCCATACGATTCACCTGTTCGACCACCACCATAGTGTCCGTATTGCGGCCCTGAGAATCGAGAGGGACCAAATCGAGACTGCCCAGCCGATAGTCCACCAATTTGCTGCGAAGGCTGAACCAGCCCTTGCGTTGGCAAATAGCCATTACTGTTTCCGCGAGCAAAGCCAACTTGTTCGCCGGCTATTGGGCGTTGATTGAGCCCAATTTGAGGAAGAGAATTGCGTAAACTTCCGTTGTCGTTAAGAATTTTCTTGATCGCACCAGGCATCTTCAGGTTTCGTGCCGTGACGACGTGATCCAAGACCAATGACTGTCCGCCGAGCAAAAGTAAGCCAATTCCAACTGCGTAAAAAAACGATCGCCACATTTGAATTTCCCGTCAAATAACCACTGTGATCCTTCACAGAACTTGCGATCCTTCCACAACCCAATAGGTGATATCGTCAGAATTGTTTGGATTTCGATAGCAAATCGACGCCAAAAGGCCTTTTGAGAGACGTTGTAATCCAGTTGTAAGGCATTCGTCGATTTCGCGTTCTTAGGCGATCGACCAAGTGTCGTAAATTACTTTTTGATTGGCGGGGCCAGTATAAGAATCTGGCCAAATGGCCAAGCTATGCACAGTTTTTACGGGAAGTATGAGCTAAACGATTTCAAGGAAGTTAGAAATTTCAAGTACATATCCGGTTGCATTTACGAATGCAGTAGCATTAGTAGAACCTGATAAAGCAGGCCAACGGTCTGGATTGGAATTTTCGTTTGGAACTTATCCAGACTGCACCACCAATCGTCATTGATGGTCGGCCTTTTGGTTACTATGATATCGGCGATTACGGAATTGGTTGGATTCCCTGTTTTGTTAAACTCTGACGCATATTTTACGAATGCAGGTTGAGATTACTGTGATAGATGAATTGGGAATCCAAACAAACTCAGACAAATTGATGGAAGAAAAACAAAGGCACCACGTTCTTGTCGTTGACGATGATCCGGACATCAATGCGTCGATTTCAACAGCCCTGAAAAATAAAGGGTTTCGAGTTTCTGTTGCTAACGACGGAAATCAAGGAGTGGCGTTTGCAGAATCAGCCAAACCTGACTTGGTAATCTTGGACTTGATGATGCCGCGTCGTAGCGGATTTTTAGTTCTTGAACGATTGCGCCAAAATTCCGATACCACCATGCCTGTGATTGTCATTACGGGCAACGAGGGCTCTCGTCATCGCGAATACGCTGAGTTGCTTGGTGTCAACGATTACTTGCAGAAGCCATTTACTATTGATCGTCTTATAAACAGCGTCAAAGCGTTGCTACAGTCTGAATAAATTTGAAAACCTTTTCTTTCAGAAAGTGATCACTCGCGTCGCTAATTCGTGCAGTGTTGTCTCGTTTGTATAGGTCATCTGCTGGCACTTTGGCCGCCTGACAAAACTTCGATTTTTCTGAAGTTGAATTTTCGATAGAATTTAGATCGCTCAATTCATCAATTGCGTTGCACGGGTGCTCGCGGTCAATGAATGTTCTTTGAGCGCACTAACTCAAATGGATTCTTGGCAGGAGCAGTGATGTCGAACGAGATATTTTTCGTTGCCGGCTGTCCAAAATGCAAACGCAGGAACGAGTTTGACATTCAACAACTGGGGCAAACGGTTAGCTGCCGCCACTGTTCTGCTTCGATGAGCGCTAAAGACTCTCAGTCCAACTCAGCTGCTGAATTGGACCCGATCCAATATTGGATTGAGTTCACTGAGTCCGGAGCAGCTGCCGGAGCCAAATTTGAATACCAGTCGGAATTCCCAAGAGCGCCTCGGCCAAAGTAATAATGTCCGGCCGTTAGTGGTGTTCCCACTAATTTTCGAACTTCCAAATCGTGCGAGCTAACGGATGAAAACGCTGTTTCCCCGCAAGTCAGCTGGTGATTCTGCCGATAATTGTGAGAACAGTGTCGGGCTTGCTTCCCAGACATTGACAAGCGATCCGGTATCTCAATAATTTGAGTTCACGGGCGATTAGCTCAGTTGGCTAGAGCATCTCGTTTACACCGAGAGGGTCGGGGGTTCGAGCCCCTCATCGCCCACTTAAAAGACTCCGAAGAACTACGGTTTTTCGCGAGTCTTTTTTCGTTGGCGTATTCAACCGCGAACCGACGACGCGAGTAGGAGGCTTGGTAAAGAACTGGAGGCCGATTATGGTGACGTTTTTGAAATAGCACCAACGTGTTCTGGCGAGTCATTCATGAAAGAAAGTTTCTGGGATCGCGTCGCACCTGATTATGACGCAGAGATTTTCAATACGTTGAAGAGTGATCGCAACGGACGTTTGGGTGATCGGATCAAACATCTCGCTCAAGGAAGCCAGCTGGCTTGCGATTTTGGTTGTGGAGTCGGTCGGTTTCTCTCGCTGTTGCATTCTTGTTGTGATTCACTGGTGGCAACTGATTTTTCTGCCGCAAGTCTGGAGATCGCGAAGAAGCAACTCGGTTCCGTTGAATTGAAAGGCACGCGATTTTTGAAGCGCGACTTGACCAAACTTGGACGTAAATTCTGTTCCGCAAATTTTGGCCTCTTGATCAACGTTCTCATCATGCCCAAGGCAGAACATCGAGATGCGATTCTGAAAAACGTGCGGACCAATCTAAACAAAGGCGCAAGGCTCGTCGTCGTCACGCCGTCTTTGGAAAACGTGATGTATACGTATTCTCGATTGCTTGAATGGAATTTGCGCGAAGGCAAATCGCGACGGTCGGCTGAAAACGAAGTGAACCGGGAAGCTGCAACCGAATTCGATTCGATCGCCGGCGGCATCGTTCGCATTCATGACACTCCTACCAAGCATTATCTCGCCGAGGAGCTTGAACTTCATTTGCAAAAGCACAAGTTTAAAGTGCTGGAACGAACGAAAGTTGAATACGAGTGGACCGAAGATTTTGAAGAAGCTCCACAGTGGTTGAAGAGCCCCTATCCTTGGGATTGGCTAATCGTTGCTGAGAAAGTGTAAACAACAGAACGATCAATTTCCTTTGTGCGTTTGTACGTTGCGTTTGTTTGCTTTTAGTTCGGCCGTTCTACGCTCAAGGTAATCGTGTGAAATTTCTTTCGCCTTGGCACGGTCTACATCGTCGTAGTCCCAAAACTCCTGAACGACTTCTTCGCATTTTGGATAATGGCTTCCATCGTCGCCGACGCGAGTTCGCAATAAAGCCAGACGAGACTTGAGCTCCTTGACCAAATCAGCGCTTCCTGAATCGTCAACGATGTTGATCGTTTCATGAGGGTCGTTGACCAAATCATAAAGCTCCCACGCAGGCGGAGTCCGGTAGCCGCCGTCATAGTTGCAGCCGTAGTAGTAAATGAGTTTGTGCGTTTTCGTTCGAATTCCCAAGTGGCCAGGATTGTCGTGGTGGACCATGTGCATCCAGTAGCGATAGTAAGCCTCCTGTTTCCAGTCGGTTGGCTCTTCGCCCGATTCCAAAATTGACTTGAACGAACGGCCTTGAACGGTGTCAGGAATTTCCGCGCCGGCAAAATCAAGCATCGTCGGGCCATAGTCAACGTTTTCGATGATCGAATCGATTCGCTGCCCTGCCGGAACTGATTTCGGATAGCGAACAAGAAAAGGCATCCGTTGAGATTCTTCCAACATCCAACGCTTGTCTTGATAATCATGTTCACCCAACATGAAACCTTGATCGCCCGTATAGATGATCACTGTGTTGTCGATCTGGCCGGTTTCTTCCAGGTACTCAAACAGCCTGCCGAGGTTATCATCGATGCCTTTGACGCATCGAAGAAATTTTTTCAGGTAAGCGTTGTAAGCCAAGCGTTTGTTTTCGTCGTCAGAAAAATTGGCTGGGTCATAGTCCTCGGGGAATTCATTCGGATACATCGAAGGCAAGTCGCGCAAGTATGACCGTCGAGGGTTTCGCGCGCCGATCGAAGTTCCTACGTGCGGGACCAGTTCGTCGTTAGTACCGCGTGTCGCAATCGAGCCATACTTTTCGTTTTGCTTCCAAAGCGTTTCTGGTTCGGGGATCTCGACGTCGGCAAGATAAGACTCGTATCTCTCCGCATTCTCAAAATAATCGTGAGGTGCTTTGTAGTGATGCATCAAAAAGAACGGTTTCTCTTGCTTGCGGCTTTGCAACCATTCCAATGTTAAATCGGTAATCACATCGGTTGAATGTTCGTCTTCGAAAGCAATCCGGTTTTTCCCAAACGGCTTCTCGCCGCGCACGTTGAAAACGGGGTTGTGGTATTTGCCTTGGCCGGGAAGTACAGCGTAATAGTCAAAGTCTGCCGGCTCTTCTTTCAAATGCCATTTACCAATCATCGCCGTTTCGTATCCGGCCTTTTTCATTTGGATGGCCAGCATTTGCTTTCCCGGCGGAACACGACCGCTCAAATCAAACGAGCCATTGGTGTGATCGTATTGGCCCGTCAATACGCAAGCCCGTGATGGAGCACAAATTGAATTGGTACAGAACGCATTGGTAAACAGCGCACCTTCTTTGGCCAGCCGATCGATGTTGGGTGTTGGCGCGACTTTTGCCAGTCGGCCACGGTAAGCCGAAATGGAATGTGCGGCGTGGTCATCCGACATGATGAACAATAGGTTGGGCTGTTCTTGCGCAGTCGTCGTCGGAACGATCGCGGCGACGAACAGAAATATCAGTAGAGCCCTTTTCACGTTCAATGTCCTAAGGTTTTTTGTCTTTGGAAGGCGTAGTCGATTGGGATTCGTTCTTTGACTCAAGTTCACCTGTTGAGTCAGGTTCATTTGTTGGGGCAGTTTCGTTTTTCTGTTCCAGTTTTGTTTTTCCAAAGAACATCATGTGTTGCCACGGAAGTTTGTCGAACTCTTTGGCCATCTCAAATCCGTTGGCGTTCATCTCTTTGTGAATCTGCTTCTTGCTCATTTTATGAAGCCGTTTGATAGGGACTTCAGGGTCTTCGGCTCGATACTCGACCAACACAATCAGCCCATCAGGTTTTAAGCTTGCCCGCATCGCGTCGAGCATTTGTACCGGATGAGAAAACTCATGGTACACGTCGACCAGCAGGATGATGTCAATTAGTTCGCGTGGCAAACGGGGGTTGTGGAACGAACCAAGAATTGGAATGACATTTTCGATGCCCTGCTCTTCCATGCGCTCGCGAAGCATACTGAGCATCTCGGGTTGAACATCGACGCCGACGACATAGCCCTTGTTGCCGGTTAGCTGCGCCATCGGCAAACTATAAAAGCCGTTTCCGCAACCCATATCACAGACAACCATTCCGCGCTTGATGCCGAGATTGGCCAGCATCAATGAGCAACGTTCTTCTTGTTCGCGAACATCGCGAATCAGCCATTCAGCGCCTTCATAGTGCATCGTTTGGGCAATACGACGCCCCATATACGATTCAAGCCGTTCGGGGACTTTCGGTTCATCAGGCGGCGATTGAGCTTTTTCGGCTTGAAGTGATTCCGCTTGGCTTAATTCCGCTTGGCTTAATTCCGCTTGGCTCAACTCATCGGACTCCACGCCTGCGACCGGTTCTTGAACCTGCGCCGATGTACTTGAAGTAACAGTGCCCAAGACAATAAGCCAACAGCTTGCCGCAAGTATGAACTTTGGCACCGTCAAAAATTTCATCAGTTCTCCAATCATGAAGATGTATTGAGAAAGCTGCTTCTTCTAGTCGTCCAAGTTCTTTGTCGAAAAATCAACAACCCTATCCACTGCCGGAAGAAACACGCCAGCGCGAATTGAACATCCAGACCATCAAGCCCAGCAGGGTCAGGTTTAACAACACGGTGAACCCTAAGTATCCTGCAAAGTGCCGCATGTCACGAAGTGGGTATCCAAACAAGTTTGCGACACCGTTAGCTGCTGGAGTCCATTTTGGCATCGACTCGCCAATCAGACTGTCCATGTAAATTGGGAACTGTTCGGCCGCGGCAAATGGACTGGAGACTGTGGAAGCGTAAATCCAATCCGTGGCGACGGCTTTTGGGAAATACGTGAATGCAAAATAGCTCACTGCTACAGGGACCAAGTACAGGACAAGAATGATCGAATAAGTTGCGAGCAACGACGTGCTGGTTTTGCGAAAAATAGTTGAACAAAACAAAGCGATCATCGCCGTCGTCAGGCATGTCAAACAGAAGATCAGCGCGAAGGCGAGAACGGTGGGTAAGTTGTCCCAATACTCCGGCACCATCAGGACCGCCAGTAACAGCGGGAACAACAGAAATCCGCTCAACACACTGGAAACACGCAATCCGGACAGTAGTTTTCCCCATAGGATTTGCCATGGCGTGATGATCGTAGTCAGCAGCAAATCCAATGTTTGTCGTTCGCGTTCGCTCGTGACACTTCCTGCGGAAAAGACGGGACCGATCAAGATATTGAACAACACGACATAGGAAATGTACCACCATGCGAGTTGTTTATCGATGTACAAAAAGTAAGCCATCATCGGGATCGCGAGGATCATGCTGATCTGAATGGCCAGCCGCAACATCAAAGTTCCTTGGCCGAAAATCTCGCTGCGCATCTCTTTGTCGTAAATCGGATTTGCACCATCGGGCATCAGTGTTTTGCGGATTGGTGGCGTGAACAGTTTGTCCGGGAATTTGTCACGTTGAATGACCAAGCCAATCGCCTGTTGGGATTCTTGCTCGAGGTCGATGACTTCCTTGCCATCGCTTCCCATATCGCGAGGGTAAAGCATGCTGGCGCTGACCAGATAAAACAACACAATCGACACCGCTGCCGAGATGCCTGGTATCACCGTAATCGAAAGATTGAAGCGAGTTTCGCCAACGTTGCTGAGGGATTGCCAGAATAGGACAGAGGCAATTGCTAACGGTAAAATCAACAAGTACGAAACGACCAGCGAGGAACTGGTACGAGGAAAATAGCTTCCACATGCCACACTGATCATGCCAAACATGATGACACTGGAAATGAGTGCAAGGTAAGCGGCGACGACTTCGTAAAACGATACACCACCCAAAGGAAGGCATAACATGACGATTGGCAGCGATGCAAAAATCAAAATCGCCAAATGCGTCAGCGCGGCGACCAGTTTCCCCATCACAATCGATTCGGGCAAGATCGGGCTTGAAAGTAACATCTCAAAAGTCTTACGTTCTTTCTCGCCAGAAACTGCACCAGCCGCAAAGCTTGGCGCCATCAACGAAGCCAAAATGTATTGACCCAGAAAAACCAGATCGACAAGATTGCCCATGGATTGATTACTGTCGGTCAAATCCAGACGCACGTCTTCTTTGGGCCAGGCAAAGTAGACGACGGCACCGAGTACCAGTTGATAGACAAACAGCAACACAAACGAACGCGGCATTCGCAGATTGACCAGCAGCTCTCTTTGTAAGACTGGATTCTCTAGCATGAGTCGACTGTTAGTTGTTTCGTTTTAGTATTTTCGTGGGGTTACTTGGGCTTGGACGCGGCCAGGCAATCCCTGGATTCGTAAGAACCCCTCGGCATCATCCTGGTTGTAGCTGCCGCCACCTTCCATCGAAGCAATCGCTTCATCGTAAAGACTGTTTGGGCTGGAACGTTTCGCAATTGAAATGTTGCCTTTGTACAAATCGAGATCTACGCTGCCGGTGACCGTTTCTTGCGCTTGCTTGATAAACGCCAACAAGGCATCGAATTTTGGACAATACCAGAATCCATAGTAGACCATTTCTGCGACCTCGGGTGACATTCGGTCTCGCAAATGCATTAAATCGCGATCCATTGTCAACTGTTCAACATTACGATGCGCGTCATACAAAATCGTCATGCCAGGAGATTCGTAAACGCCACGACTTTTCATGCCGACGAAGCGGTTTTCGACCATGTCGATGCGCCCAATTCCGTTGCGTCCACCGATTTCGTTCAATGTTTCAACCACCGCCAGCGCCGACAGTATCTTTCCATTGACGGCCACAGGAACGCCTGACTCAAAGTCGACGGAGACCGTTTCTTTCTTGTCAGGGGCGTCCTGAGGAGAAACGCCCATCCCGAAATCAACCAATTCGACACCGTTGACATCGAGCGACTCGAGTTCGCCGGCTTCGTAACTGATGTGCAAACAGTTTTCATCACTGCTGTACGGTTTTGCAGCGGATGCTTTGACGGGAATGTTTTTCTCTTCGCAGAATTGGATTAATTCAGTCCGGCCGGGAAACTGGTCGCGGAATTTTTTGATCCTCCACGGTGCGATAACTTCGATATTCGCATCGAGTGCTTCGGCAGCCAGTTGAAACCGACATTGATCGTTACCTTTGCCCGTAGCGCCATGCGCGTAGGCAGTTGCGCCAACTTCTTTGGCGACTTGCAGGCAGACTTTTGAAATCAACGGACGGGCGATTGAGGTCCCGAGCAGGTAGGGTCCTTCGTACTTGGCTTGCCAAGCCAACACAGGAAAGGCAAAATCACGACAGAGTTCTTCGCGAGCATCGACGATGCGAGAAGACTTGGCTCCTGCAGTTTCCGCTTTTTGTAAAATCGCCTGACGGTCTTCGCAAGGTTGACCCAGATCCACATAAACGGCGTGTACTTCATATCCTTCGTCCATCAGCCAACCAAGAATGACTGAGGTATCGAGTCCACCCGAATAAGCCAAGACGCAACTTCTCATCTTCGATTCCGTATTTATTGTTTAATCGTTTTTTTTCTAAGTCAACTTTGTTCAATCAGAAATTGTACTGGAATTTCTTGATTGCGATATCGTTTTAAACTCAACTTTGATTTCAATTATGAACCGTCATCAGTTTCAACAAACGGCACGTCATTTCCGTTCCGGGCGCATCAGTCTCAACGAATTGACCGAGCGTGTATTTGGTAATGCCAAAGAATCTGCCAATACACCGTCAACAACTGCGGATAAACAGTCGCAAACAAGTATTGGGATCGAAAGTGATGCAAATGACAACGCGGCAATGGCTGATGTCAATTTGGAACGAGCAAAACGGGGTGGATGGCCGGAAGTTGTGTATGGTTCTGGCAAGTCGGCCCAGGCAATCATCAAAATAGGAGATCAGATTCTTGGCGCGGGACAAAGTCTGTTGGTCGCCCGTGTCGAACCTGACGTTGCGTCAACACTGCAACAGCACTTTGAGAACGGTGTGTATCAAACGACACCAAAACTATTTCGCGTTGGAGAGAACTCGCAAAAGATTGATGGGTCTTTGATTGTTGTTTCGGCCAGAACGAGTGACTTGCCGGTCGCCGAAGAGGCGGTAGAGACGATTCGTTGGATGGGTGGCGAGCCAGAATTGATCGTTGATGTCGGCGTGGGCGGGCCGCAGCGGATGGAAAAGCACTTGGACAAGCTCCGCACGGCGACGGCCATTGTTGTCGTCGCTGGAATGGAAAAGACGCTGCCAAGCACCGTCGCCGGACAAGCCGATTGTCCGATTTTTGCAGTGCCCACCAGAGTTGCCGACAGCGCGAGCACGGAAGGCATTTCCGCATTTTTAACCATGATAGAAAGTTGCGCTGCGAATGTGGCGATGGTCAATATTGACGCCGGATTCAAGGCTGGCTATTTGGCAGCGATGGTTGCGCGCCAAATCAGTATGTCGTAGCCAACGGCCAGGTAGCGCATAAAAAAACGCTTGCCAAGCGGGTGCGTCTGACAAGCGTTTTCGGTTACGAAAAGTCGTTTCTTACTCGGTCAAAATCGTTGGGAGGTTGTTAGCAATCTCCTCAAAAATTTCAACCAAGCGAATTCCATCGTTCGCGTGGAAGTGTTGGCCGTCGCCTTCTCTCGCGACGTTCTTCATCGGCTGCTGCACAGCACCTTCAGTGAACGTAACGGCATGGATGGTGACTGCATTGTCTTTGACAATGTTCTTAACTGCGGTGACTGGATCGACTCCAGCGTTGCTGTCGCCATCGGTTAACACAACGATGGTTTTCGCGGCGAACGGACGTGCCGACTCCCCGTTGACGATTGGCGGTAGTCCGGTTTGGAGTCCATCGCCGATCGCTGTTCCACCCAATGGAACTTCGTCTTCCATGAAATCGCGAATGTCGTCGTACGTTGCCATCAATCCATAATCAAGGGTTGCTGTGTTGTTAAACGTAACTAACGAAACAAGTTCAATTTGATCGGTCTCATCGAGTACGTTTAGGAAAGCGTCAACACCATCTTTCAGGAACGACCATCTGCTATGTCGAGGTGCATGAGTCTTAAACCCATTACTCCACGATGTGGTGTAGTCACGCCAGTCCTTCATGTACTCGTACATATCTTGGTGGAGCTGGTTGCCGCTGTCATTGGCAAAAATTTGCATCTCATTGACTACGTCTCTACTGTACGTGCGATCGTAAAGACCATCTTTCGCGTTGTTGCGATCCGAACTTGAGATCAAACGCTGATTGGCGTAGTAATATTCATAGCGTCGCCTGCGCCGATTCCAATACCGGTAACGAACCCTTCGATAGGTGTTGTACAGCGTATCGATCATGTTTGTCATGGCGACTTCGTCTTTGAAGTAGAGCATTGAGCCAGATCGGTCGAGTACCAAAGCAATGTCGCGATCAACCTGAGTGGCGATTGATCTTCGCTGCGGACTAAAGCTTGTCATGCCTCTCATGGCCTGAAAAACCAGCGGAACGTCGATTTGACCAACGACTCCGATACTTGATGCCCGTTCGTTTCCGTTTTTCACGTCATCGTATGAGATCTGTGTAAACTCATACATGCCCGTTCCATTTCTACGCTTGGACTTTCCGTATTGGACATATTGATCGTTGTTCGCAATCTGCAGTTCCTGTCCTGCAACCAAGTTGTACTTGGAAACATCCTGAATCGTTTGCTGGACAGCTGCGACAACCTGGTCGCGCCGCTGTTGAGCGGTTCCTCTTGCGGTGCGCTGGGTTTCGCTCATCGCGCGACCAGCAGCATGAGAAGTCGCATCGGTAGCGATTTTCATTTCGGTCGACGTCAACTGCATGTATGCAAGGTTGATCGCGAAGCCGCTGAGGATAAGCATGACGGGAAGTAAAACTGCGAATAACGGTAACACGGCACCACGTCGATTGTGGTTTCGAGTTGGCTGTTGCTTCCGCGGAGTGTTGAATGTTGGGTCGAACATTTTGCCACCTGGATAGAACGTGAAAGTAATGTAAGTCAAATGTAAAAACGGGAATGATATGAATACGGACGTGAGTTAGTTTTCGGTATTGTAGTAACCGCGATACCGTTCGGTTCGCAAAGTGGTTGTCGCATAAATCGTATTTCCTTTGAAAAGCGATTTTGGAAACACCAATGAGTTTTCGTCGAGCGGAATTTCGATTTCTGTCGTGATCGCTTCCGTGTCGAAAGCCAATGGTTGGCCACCGTTGATCGTGATCGTCGCGCCTTTGGTTCCAAGTCTCGCCAGAATTTCTTCGGCTTTGTTCTTGGCGTCAGAGGCTGTGGCGCCTTCCACCATGGTGAAACGTGCAGATTCGTAGGCGGCGTTTTGAGCGAGGTTTCGCATCATGCTCATGCGAGCAAATTCAATGCTGCAAAATACAACAATGAGGAACGCCGGTGCGATCATCGCGAATTCTACGGCGGCGACTCCGCGGCGGCGGTTCTGCCGTTTCTTGTTTTGTTGCGTTTTGAATTTCATTGTTTTGCTGTCAGGTCGAAGTTTATGTTGGCGATTTAGCTCAATATTTGTGTGGTTTTGTCTTTAAATCAGTCGTCGAATTCCCGCACCATGATCACGCGAGCCCTTACGGTGCGGTTGACCATAGAGTCGAAAATGTAGAGCGAGTTGCCGGCCGTTGGTGCTTCGATGGTTACGCTGACTGGATCCAAAGCGTTAAGCGAATCGAAGTTTGCTGGCTCAATGAGAACGGTGGCATCGGCGATGTTGCGGTCCTCAAGCATTTGGTTCACAGTGTCAACGACTTGATCGCGTTCGGATCGGCGACCGATTCCAGCTCGCACTCCTTCGTACGCTGAAACCGTCAATGACTCTTTCAAATAAATTCCAGAGCAAACTTCAAGCGTACCGAGCATCAAAATGATGACGAACGGAATGCAGAGCGCCGCTTCAACAACAGCTGATCCACGTCGCTTGTTACAACGCAGCTTTCGCCGGGAAGTCCGGTGACGTGCTTTTAGTTTTGATTTATTGGTTTGAAACATTGTGATGGTATCCGGGAATTTAAGAACAGTTCCTTAAAAGGCTATTCCTTTCTGAAACCTATGTCGTTTTCCATCTATGGGCGGGGGATTGCACCGAGAATTCATCAGGAAAACCCAAGTAGCCACACTGGAAGAAGGTCTAATCGTCACAATCATTAGATCCGTAGCTCACAAAGCACCTGTGTATTCATTCTCTGCCTAATTGTTGACTAGGTTTCGAATTCCATCCTCAATCGCATTGAACTCTCAATCGCATTGAACTCTCAATCGCATTGAACTCTCAATCGCATTGAACTATCAGCGGCGGATTGGGGCAGGCTTTCTTTTCGAAGATATTGCAGGCTGTTGTTGCGATGTGCCGCTGAATTGCGCCGCCTATTTAGAAGTTGCGTTGGCGACCGCCGTTTTCATTTTAGCCAATCCAGTTTTTGCCACCTCGAGTGCGGGTTGTTCCCAATAGTCAGGATTGAACAATTCCAGCGAGAAATGCCCGGCGAATCCATGATTTAGCAATTTGGAGATGATATCGGACAAAGGTGCAACTCCATCGCCTGGATAGACTCTGTCTTTGTCTGCGATCTCCGTACGCGGCGGATCGGCAGGATAGTCATTCATGTGAAAGACACTCATCTTCGAAGCTTCGATCATCGACAGGCCTTCGAACGATGAACCACCTCTATAGATGTGATACACATCTGGCAGGACGCAGGCGTCGGGGTGCCCAGATTCAGCGGCTACAAAAGCAAGTTCGCCCAATCGTGACAACGTTTTTGAAAATCCCCAAAGCTCCAACTGCGGAATCACTCCGACTTCGGCTCCAATTTCCAGCAGGGCTCGATAACGGTCGGCGATTGCTGGTAGTTCTGGCCCTGCTGTTTTGTGAGCACCAATTGGCGGAGCGGCAATTCGTATTCCGCCAATTGATTTCAAAAGCTCCATGTCGGAACGAGCTTGAACAAGCCCTGCCTCTCGCTTGGATTGGTCATCAACAATCCACTGCGCGAACCCAATTGCGCTTTCTACGGTCAATCCGGCTGCATCGATTTGTTTCTTGAGAACCTCGAGCTTGCCGCCGGATTCAACAAACTTTCGCAATTCGGGTAACCAAGGCTCGATCGCGTCGTAACCTGCGTCCGCCGCGACTTTGACTTGTTCGGGCAACGTCAATTCTTGCCCGCGGATCGTGCTCATGTTCAGACAGAACTTGATCCGATCGTCCGTTGGTTGAGCAGGCGATTCAGGCGGTATCGTCATCGAACCGAATGCAGGAGTGGAAGCCAAAGAAGCAAGCGAGCCAAGAGTCGCCAAGCCAATTTTCGTTGCCGAACGTCGACTGAAACGTGGCTTTTCAGGCATCTGACAGGAAGGCCTCGTGTTCTGGATATTCTGATGAGATGGTTGGGGCATTGGAATTCCACGAAAAAGTGCTTGTTCGATCGGCATTTGCCTGCCCATCAGGTTAATGCATTTGTTGCCGATTCCAATTGCCTTTAACGTGATTCGAACGAATTGAACCGATCCCGATATTTCGAGTATTCAACGAACCTTCGTCTCGTAGAATGGGACGCTCTAACTGAAATCAAACCGCACATCATTGTGCAGCGGAAATATGGCGACAATCAAATACAACTACGATGTCATTGTGGTCGGTGGAGGACACGCCGGTACCGAGGCTGCGACGGCGTCGGCTCGAATGGGCGCACGCACAGCGCTGTTGACCACAAATCTTGATACGGTGGGGCAAATGAGCTGCAACCCGGCGATCGGCGGTGTCGCCAAAGGGCACATTGTCCGCGAGATTGATGCGCTGGGTGGATTGATGGGACAAGCCATAGACGCGACCGGTATTCAGTTTCGCATGCTCAACGTGCGCAAAGGTCCGGCGATGCACAGTCCCCGCGCTCAAGCCGACAAAAAGGATTATCAAAACTGGATCAAGGCTGCCGTTGAAGGACAGGAGAATCTTGAGCTTCGCCAGGAAGTTGTCGAAGACCTGCTCACTGAGAAGACCGCTGATGGAGAGCAGATCATTGGAGTCCGCGTGCGTGGAGATGTCGAATATCATGCTCCCGCTGTCATTTTGACAACGGGAACGTTTCTCTCTGCGTTGATGCATACAGGTGAGACGAAAACAAAAGGTGGTCGCGCTGGCGAAGGCACAACAACCGGAATCAGTGGCGCTCTCAATCGATTGGGTTTCGAGTTGCAGCGATTCAAAACTGGCACGCCACCGCGTCTCAATAGTCGCACGATTGACTATTCGAAAACAGAAATTCAACCGGGCGATGACCAGCCACAACCGTTTTCGTTTTTAACGAAGAACTTTCAGGTCGAGCAAATGCCTTGCTGGATCACGTACACCAATCCCGATGTCCATAAATTGATCGAAGCCAACTTGCATCGCGCTCCGATGTATTCGGGCCAGATCGCTGGAAGCGGGCCACGCTACTGTCCTTCGATTGAAGACAAGGTTGTCAAATTTGCTGACCGCGATCGGCATCAGTTGTTTCTGGAACCCGAAGGCCGCACCACGCAAGAAGTTTACGTGAACGGAGTTTCGACCAGCTTGCCGCGTGATGTTCAAGACCAGATGTTCAAGATGATTCCTGGTTTGGAAAATGCTCAGATTATGCGTTACGGTTACGCCGTTGAATATGATTTTTGTCCACCCAGCCAGCTTCGTCCAACGCTGGAAACAAAATCGGTTCGCGGTTTGTATTTCGCGGGCCAGCTCAATGGAACAACAGGATACGAAGAGGCCGGCGCTCAAGGGTTGGTCGCGGGCGCCAATGCCGCGGCTAAATTAAACGGTGGTGGCGAGCTGATTCTTGATCGAAGCAATGCTTACATTGGCGTGTTGACCGACGACTTGGTGACGCTCAGTGTCGACGAGCCGTATCGGATGTTCACCAGTAGAGCCGACTTTCGGTTGTTGCTACGTCAAGACAACGCCGACCGTCGGTTGGTTCCCATTGGAGCCAAATTTGGATTGGTTAGCCAACAACGTGCCGAAGAACTGGTCGACAAAGAGACTGAAATTGCGCGAGTCAATAAGATCCTTTCGAACACTCGCGTCGACAACGTTACGCTTGAGAAGTACCTGCGTCGACCGGAAACGCAATGGGTGGATTTGGCCCAAATGGCTCCTGAGCTGGGAGGCGTTAGCCCGGAAATCCAGCAACAGGTTATCAACGACACCAAGTATTCCGGTTACGTCGCGCGACAACAAACGGTCATCGATCGCAAACTGCGTTTGGCTGAAAAGCGGATCCCAGATCACTTCGACTATGAAGCAATGACTCATTTGCGTCGTGAAGCCAAGGAAAAGTTTACGCGATTTCGACCGGTTAACATTGAACAAGCGCAGCGTATCAGTGGCATCACTCGCGCGGATGTCGATCAGCTGATGATGCAACTGGAATCGAAAAAGCGGAAATAGATTACTCCGGTACGGGCTCAGCGGTCCCGACTTCTTCCTCGAAGCTTGCCTGCGAAACCGATGAATCGATTTCTTCATCAGCCAACTGCTCGATGACTCCACCGCTTTCAAGGTCAGACGCCGCATTCACATCTTCGAACAAATACGGTCGGCTGTATGCAACTTCCGAACCAGCCAGCGGCGTCTCATCGTGTTGATATCGGTCGCTTAACTTTTTTCCTGCGAAACGATAGCCATCGTAGATCGACCCTTTCTGGAATGGCCCCGCGCCCAACACCCAAGTGTTGTGACTGTCGCTCTCAGCTTTTGCAATTCCCGATTGCCAAATTGGCTCACGTGTTTCACGCTGATACGCAAAGACAATGATTTTGGCAATTCCCGATTGCGCGTCGCTGTGTCCAAAAGATATTTCAGGAATCAAAGGCACTGCATTACTTGAGAATACGGCGGCCGCTGAACTGATGGCACCCGATTGAGGAACACCATAGGTCACGTCGTGGCCATCGGTTCCCAACGCGCCAATCCGTGGCTCGACGACCAATTCGACGTTTTCGATTGACTCTTGGACCAAAGCTCCGGCAGCGGTTAACTGTTGTCGAAGCGAACTGGTTACATAACTGGAGTCAATCATGCTGCCCGTGCTGACACTCTCGATGAATTTCGTATCTAGAAAAACTGTCTGGTCTTTCAAATGCGAGAAGTCGATCTGAGAAACGGCTTTGTCGACAGCATCGGAAAGCAAGAGCTGTTCGGTGGCGACACGCTTGGTTGTTGTGCCGCATCCGGCGAATGCGAAGATAAGAACTAGCATGACAAGAACTAGCGCAAACCACCTCAATCCAATGACGCAAGATTCGCTTGCGCAAGTGTGGCTCAAACGGTAGGTCCGTTGAAATTCAATTCGTGGCTCAAAAGTATTCAAAATAATTTGCTTTTTGAAGTGGCAAATTTGGATCAAGAGGGTGGCGGACTATAGATGAAAGACATTTTGCTTTCTAGGTTGAATGGACGTCACTTGACTGAGTTTGTGAGACAGTTCTTGTCCGCATTGATCCTCAAGTGACTAAAAATGAATGTCTTGTGCAGCAAAATTCAAAACTTCCTAAACGAGACAGATTCACTTTTTAGAGTTTTGCACGATATAAATGGGCAAAGTAGGTTGGGGGGAGCATGGGTTCAGGATGTTTTGCGTTGTAAGCCAGAGCGAGTTGGCTGGATGGCTTTAAGGTTGATATACTTCCAGTTTGGCAGCGAAAAAAGCTAAACAAAAATGGACGCGATCTGTTGCGAACTCGATAAGTCTTTGTTATTCAACGGTTTACGTTAAATCAATCAATATTGACGGTATCTGAAGGTCGGATATAATCCGGCGTATTGGTAAGGATGGCAAGCTCGGTTGAGACGGTCGGAATTGCCAAATGGATTGACCTCGTAGACTGCAGCAAGTGCATGTTTTGCATTTGCTAAAGCGTTCAAGTCAATTCGTGAGGTTTGCATATGGCCGCTTCGAGACTTTCGACACGTTGGTTTTGTGGATTCGCGAATTCGAGAGCGTTAGTTCAACAGAACAGTTAGCGTGTCGGGATAGTGACGTGAATGGCGGTTCCATTCCACCAGCCGGCCCAACCACCTAGGGAGAGGATGGTAATGAGTACGAAAACGGTCTTTACTACTGGCGAAGCGGCCAAGATTTGCAAGGTTAGCCAGCAGACAATCATTCGTTGCTTCGACAACGGAAGTCTAAAAGGTTTCCGTGTTCCTGGTAGTCGATTTCGACGGATACCGCGTGAGCAACTGTTCTCTTTTATGAAAGAGAATGGAATCCCCACTGATGCTTTAGAAAGTGGAAACAAGAAATTGCTCGTCGTTGATGACGATGAGGAACTAGTAGAGTTGATGGTTGATGTCTTCGCCCGAGATGGCCGGTTTGAAATCAAAACCGCCAACAATGGATTCGGCGCAGGCATGTTGGTCAAGGAATTCCGGCCCGACTTGGTAATTCTCGACGTCATGCTTCCCGATATTAATGGCAAAGAAGTTTGCCAGCGGGTACGGGGAGACGCGACGATGAAGTCGGTCAAGATCATCTGCATTTCAGGTATGGTCGAGCAAGACAAAATTGCAGACTTGATGGTGGCGGGCGCAAACGATTTTATGAATAAGCCGTTTGCTGTCGACACATTGCTTGAGAAAGCGTGTCAGATGTTGGAAATCGACGTCAACCCAGGCGGACGTTCTGCTACCGCGTAAGTTTAGATTGTCAACAATCGCCCTGGTTTGAATCGCGCGCAATACCGCACGAACCAGGGCAACAACCAAAGCGGCTCTCAGGGTTGTTCATCATTGAACCAGGAACCGCTGCTGGTGTTGTGCGATGCAAAATTAATTGCGATTTAGCGAGATTGAAGTGCAGCACTTGTCCGTTTGTTTTTGCAAGGTTGAGGGCTGGCCCGACCAACCTGTTGACTTGCCGCTGCCGAAAAGCGACTTGGTTGATTGGTTGTTGCTTGACGTTGAATTTCGGACATTGGCTTTCACAAGTCTGCTGAAAAGCAACCCTTCGGTTTTGCTGTTGGCGCTATCGAGATTTTTCGACTCGGTTCTTCGCGCGCCTCACTCTGTGGACGAATTGACTGAGTTTTGTCGTGACACTTCATTCAGTTTCAATCCGTGTGGCCACGTTTATCGATCAAGCTATTTAGTCGATCGTGAACCATCTGAAGCATTGCCGGCGTTGAGTCCTAAACTCATTGAGTGTGTTGATCAATTTTTAGAGTCTGGTAGCAACAAGAAAACCAGGAAATCGCTCACGAGTTTTCTATCTCGAGTAGCCAAGGATTTTTTGCCCAAGGCGAATCGTCCCAGCAAAGAATCGACGCAGCAATTGGTCGACAAACTTGTTGGAACTGCGCTTTCGACGGCATCCTTCAAGCTCGGTCGCACCGATAAATGGAGTCGAAAGGCTTGTCGTCAGCGTTGGGGTTCCAATCAGCCAGTCAACGGTGAGCAGAATCTGTTACTTGATTTGCTTTGCCAGCGGCTGCAGAATCAAGACGAGTTCAACAAGCGACTTCAAATTGAAAAACTTGCCTCGATGAAAGGGTTGGCATACGGAGCTAGCCACGAGATCAATAATCCGTTGGCCAATATTGCCACGCGCGCACAAGCGTTGCTGGCGGAGGAAACGCATCCCGATAAACGGCACCGATTGGCTGTGATTTATGAGCAAGCGATGCGAGCCCATGAAATGATCTCAGACATGATGCTGTTTGCGCACCCCCCTGCTCTTTCGCGAGAGATGACGGATTTAAGATTGCTGGTGGCACGAGTCGCTAACGAAGTTCGTCCTTCGCTTGAACATCATAAGATCAAATTGTTTACGCGCATCGATATGAAGATTGATCGGGTCGATATTGATCCAACTCAGTTGTCGGTTCTGTTGTCATCGCTATTGCGCAATTCGCGAGAATCGATTTTGCATGACCATGGCGAGATTGAATTGCGGATTCGTTTGAGTCGCTCGTTCGGATGTAAGATGATCCGGATCACAGTGACTGACAATGGAGCGGGAGTTGACGACTCGGTTCGGCCTTATCTGTTTGATCCGTTTTACTCAAGCCGCGAAGCAGGCCGAGGGCTTGGGTTTGGTTTGTCTAAAGCCTGGCGGATTGCTGAACTTCATGGCGGCCGCGTCTTTTTGGAATCAAGCCAACCTAACGTCGCGACAACGTTTGTCGTTGAGTTACCAATCAATTGAATGATCTCTACCTCGCCCTTCGCGGACGCGGGCTGGACCAACTACTGTCCGCAGCTTCGTTCGTCGGTTACGCTTTATGTCTTCTGCGAGCCAACTTTGTTGCGCTCCATTTAAGACATTGTTTCAGCGAGTTTTCGAATGTCAGACAAAGCGATTCCGAACTTCCGAATGACCGATGAAGAAATTGATTCGATTCCGCTAATTTACGCGTTGATTCCAATTGTCGTCTTGATTGGATTGCTGATTCTCAATGTCAACAAACTGACTTATGGAGATTCCGCGACGCTAGGCGCCAATCAATTGGCGTTACTCGTTTCCGCAGGGGTGGCCGGAATTATCGGCTGGATTCTCGGTGTGCCATATGCGGAAATGCTTCGCTGTGCGAAGTCGAGTATCGATTCAGCGATGGGTGCAATCTTGATTCTGCTGATGATCGGTGCGGTTGCGGGCACGTGGATGATCAGCGGGGTCGTGCCCGCGATGATTTACTACGGCTTGCAGATTCTCAATCCAACGATTTTCCTTGTCGCGGCCGCGGCGATTTGCGCAATCGTTTCTGTTGCGACAGGAAGCTCGTGGACGACGGTAGCAACGGTCGGAGTCGCCTTGTTGGGAATTGGTGGAGCGTTGGGTGTCTCGGCTCCCATGACCGGAGGCGCAATTATTTCCGGTGCATATTTTGGAGACAAAATTTCACCGCTTTCTGATACGACTAATCTGGCCGCTGCGATGGCCGGTACTGATTTGATTACACATATCAAATATATGTTGTGGACAACGGTGCCCAGTATCTCGATTGCGTTGGTCATCTATTTGGTCTTGGGGTTCAACCAAGAAGCTGGCGCGACGGTTGATCAAGCAGAAGTGCTCGCCACCGCGATTCAGGATAAATTCAATTTGAACCCGCTGATCTTTCTCGTTCCGATCATTACGATCGCAATGGTTGCTTTTAAAGTCGATGCGATTGTGGCGCTGTTCGTTGGAGCATTGCTGGGAGGGATCTTTGCAATCATTTTCCAACCTGCAATCGTGAACGAGATCGGAAACGGCCCCAACTATGCGTACCGATCTTACACGGCGGTTGTCAACGCGATGATCGACCAGATCAACATTACGTCGGACAACGAAAGTGTGGCCAGTTTGTTGAGTGCCAAAGGGATGATTGGAATGTTGAACACGATCTGGCTGGTTATCTGTTCGATGTGTTTCGGCGGAGTGATGGAAGCCTGTGGTCTCTTGAAACGAATCACGCGACCGCTGGTAAAGCTCGCTCAATCAACCGGTTCATTGGTTGCCACCACAGTAGGAACCTGTTTGTTCTTTAACATGACTGCTTCCGACCAATACTTGGCGATCGTCGTTCCTGGTCGAATGTTTCGCGAAACGTATCGCGAACGAGGGCTTGCGCCGCAAAACCTATCTCGAACTTTGGAAGACTCGGGAACGGTGACGTCCGTGCTGATTCCCTGGAATACTTGCGGCGCTGCACAATCAGCCGCACTCGGCGGCATGTTAACCTGGGCTTACGCGCCGTATTGCTTCTTCAACATCATCAGTCCTTTTATGTCGATCTTGGTGGCTTACCTTGGAATCAGGATTGCGAAACTTGCCCTGAAAAATGGCGATGACGGCTTCGACCACTCAGCCGACACGTTGAAATCGTAGGCCAAGCAGGCTTTCGCTAGCAAGTTGTTGGGGCTGTTGAGCTTATCCACCCGTTGAGATTCTGCTATATGACGTCAGAGCGATGCTGCGTTTACAGGTATCAAGCAGGAAGTCTGCACCCACTTTGCAACCGGTCCTTCACCTCTGACTAATTTTTTGGATGGCGCTAATGCAATCAAGAATTCTCAACCGTGCGTATTTTGTTCAAGAACAACGTTACATTTTCAGTGCCTTTACTGCATTTGTGATTGCAATCGCATTCATGTTTTGCTTTGCAATTGTATCGCAAGCCGATGCTCAGCAACCGCAACGTGACTCACGTCCAGAATTTATTCGTTCAAGTTCGCCGACTTCCGGTGGCGGCTCTGTGATTCGAGAGGCTGTCGAAGGGAACTCGCCGACGACGTTTGCAAACGTGCCAGTCACGCCGCGAGGTTCGGAACGTGAAAGAGCGCAAAGTTTTTATCGTCAAAGTGCTGGTGTCGGGAGCGCAAGCCAATCCAACGGAACGGGGACTTATCCGTATCCGGCGGGGGCTTCTGCAACTGATTCGACGAACGCCAACCGCTTTGGCAACAACAATAATGCTTCAAGCAATAGCCCGGCCTATACGAATTCTTCACAATGGTCCAACACGACAACTGGAGAATTGGGAAACACTCGACAAAGTACCGTCCCGCGTGTTGCAGACAATCGAACGCTTGTCAATCCGACCGCGTTTCAGCAAGCCGCCAATCAAGCCCCGACACTGGGAACGTTAGGGCTTGGTCCCGTTGGCAATGGCTATAACGGGGCAGCCAATCGGGTCGCCCAGGTCGCCCAAGCGAATTGCAATTGCAATCCATTGCCTGCGCCGCCGACTCAACTTCAATACAGCCAGGGATATCAAGCGGCGCCAAACTATGGTTATCAACAGCCGCAACAACCCAACTGTAACTGTGGACCGGGTGGATACGTTGGCGGAACAGGCTACGCGCCAAACGGGTACAACGTAAATGCTGGCGGTGGCGGTTACGCTCTTCAAAGTGGAATTGGTG
>CAZPBE010000010.1:117675-126410 GCA_964584615.1 uncultured Pirellulaceae bacterium
GGGTACAACGTAAATGCTGGCGGTGGCGGTTACGCTCTTCAAAGTGGAATTGGTGTGCCGCAGTTTGGCAGCCAATCGAGCAATTGGCTTTCGCCTTTCTTAACCGGTTCGGGACAATACACGCCGTTGCTCAACTTTCGAAACATGCCGCCAGGAACTTATCTTGGTCAAGGCTTGATCGGACAGCCGACAGCATACGTTGACGGTCAGCCGTTTCGCAATTTGATTCGTTACATTTCGCCTTAGGCAATGACGATGAGCCAATTCATCGATCTTTTTGCGCTCAGTGTTTACCGTGACGACTTGCAAGTCGACGAAAACCAACGCGCCGAGTTGAGCCGCGAAGTGTTGGAGATGGAGAAACGATCCAGCCCACAACGCGGCCAGTCGACAACCGGCGCAGACGATGAATCGGAATCTGCCTGGCTGGGTGATACTTCCGGATTCGAATTTCTGTTTCAAAGAGAGTCGTTTAGTCCGCTGTTCAAACGGATCGGCGATTCGATCAAACGTTACACCCAATCGTTGGGGCTCAATAACGAAAAATTGAGCTTTTACTTTCAACGATCATGGGCCACGGTCAGCCGCGAAGGCGAACGGATTTTTGAACACGCGCATGTGCAATCCCATTTGAGTTTCGCATACTATTTGCAAAAGCCTGCCGATGGAGGCGGGATCTATTTCAGTATCGAACATCATCCCAATGAACTTGCGCCCGGATTGTTTACGCTTTCAAAAGAGTCGCTTGGCATTTTGGAGAACCCGAACGAGCGGACATTGAATCGAATCTATGTTGAGCCACACGAGGGAGAGATTTTGATCTTTCCGTCAAAGACGCTTCATTCGACTTCTCCAAACATGACGCAACAACCTCGGATTTCAATTTCTGCCGATGTCGTGATTGCACTCAAAGATAGCCACGGCCATGAAACGTTAATGCCGGCGATTCAGAATTGGCAATCGTTTTAAGGTTGTTCGCACGGCTTTTGTCCGGTCGGCAAATCCTTTAACTTGCAAAACGGACATTGCTTGGGGTCGAAATCGGCTGCAACATCGTCTTCCTCTTCATCGCTGCGATAGCCAATCGTATCTCTCCAGCCGCAGTCGAGGCATTTGATTTCCCACGCGTTAATGGTTAAATCTTCGGACTCGAAATAGTTGTACTTACATGTCAGCGGACATTCGGTTCGAGACGGATCCTGCTTACATTCGCCCGCTGGCGGAAGTTTTGGACGAGGAGTTTCGCTCATGGTTGATCCATTGATGATGTGCTGTGTCGACCGTTATTGAATGGCTTCGACGACCGCGTCGCCCATTTCCGAAGTCGAAATCGCTGTGTCGCCATCACGCGCAATATCGCCCGTTCGCAATCCAGCCTTTAATACAGACCGTACGGCGTCCTCGACTTTGGTTGCCAATTCATTGTTTTCGAGCGAGCTTCGCAAAAGCATGGCCAATGAAAGAATGGAAGCCAGCGGGTTGGCGATTCCCTGGCCCGCAATGTCAGGCGCTGAGCCATGGACGGGCTCGTACATTCCTTTCCCGTTTATGTCGAGCGACGCAGAAGGCAACATGCCGATCGATCCGGTCAGCATGGACGCTGCGTCGGAGAGAATGTCTCCAAACATGTTCGTCGTCACCATCACGTCGAATTGTTTTGGTGCGCGGACTAACTGCATACAAGCGTTATCAACGTACATGTGTGACAACTCGACATCTGGATATTCGGTGCCGACTTTGTTGACGACTTCGCGCCACAGCTCCGAGACTTCCAACACATTGGCTTTGTCGACCGAGCACAAGCGCCGATCGCGTAGCATGGCGATCTTGAAAGCCGAATGTGCGATCCGTTCGATTTCTGATTCGGTATAGACCATCGTGTTGAAGCCTTTTCGTTGACCGTCAACGGTTTCAATACCGCGTGGACCACCGAAATAAATTCCTCCGGTCAATTCACGGACGATCATGATGTCGAGTCCAGAAACGACTTCCGGTTTTAGAGTCGACGCGTCGGCAAGTTCGGGAAACAGAATCGCGGGACGTAGATTGGAAAATAGACTTAACTCGCTGCGCAATCCCAGGAGTGCCCGTTCGGGCCGCATTTCTCGTTCAACAGATTCCCACTTCGGTCCACCGACAGCGCCAAGTAAAATCGCATCGGCCTGCCGGGCAAGATTCAAAGTTGCTTCTGGCAAGGGCGAACCATGAAGATCATAAGCCGTTCCACCGACAGGCGCGTGAAGACATTCGATCTCCGCATTGAATTGCGCGTTTAGTTTTTCGATAACGCGAACCGATTGCGCGGTGACTTCTTCGCCGATCCCGTCGCCGGGGAGAATAGCAATTAGTTTAGAGCTCATGGGTCGATCAGCTTAAGACGGAGGTTCAAAGCTGAAATTCTATCTCGCTTTAGATTCTTGCAAAACCGGACGTCTGGTATTCGTTGAGGTCACGTTGTTGAACCATTCTTTGCCCAAAACCAGAGTGCGACCGAGATCAGAAAAATGGCCCATTCGCCAATCGCCAGCCGATACGTGAATCCGCCAATTTCTTCAAACGCGAAAAATCCGATCGTGCGGAACACCGCCAGCGAGCCGTGGACCAACAAGCAGGACAGCAACGCGAACTGGGTGAATTCAGGTTTCACTAAAGGAACCAATAGAATAAGCGCCAGTCCGAACTCCAGTCCTCCGTAAACTGTCAGGAATTCGGACTTCCCCGTTCCGCCTTCGATCTTGAGTCCAATTTTTTCAGAGGTCATTGCTGGGTCCAATGCGCACCAAAACGCGAGGGCCATGTAAATCAATTCAACGATCGTTAAGAAAATTTTAGCCGCCATAGGAAACCTTTAGAGGTAACAGTTCTAGTCAATAACGTTGTTGAGGCCGCGGCGTCCATTGAAATGACCAATGGTTCTTTGTGGCTGGTTCAAATGGTGTGGATGATCCATGATGGATTTCCGATTCTAACCCAACCGCAAAAAGGGCGTAGATATTCAACTGATTTTTATCTATCACGGCTTTTATCGAGTTGCCAGTCGTATGTCGGCTTGAGTCATCGTAGGTGAAGTTTTAACATTCACCGTTTAAATTCTCGACCTCCGTCTACCTGTTCGCTCATACAGATTCCAGTGAGCCTTGAACTTACGTCTGAAATCAAAATGAAAAAAACCGATGTCGCTATTGTCGGACTTGGTACTGTCGGAGCCGGCGTTGCGCGACTGTTGCTTGATCATGGTGACAGAACGGCTCGTCACGCTGGTCGAACGCTGTGGTTGACGCATGCAGTTGTACGGGACCTGTCCAAAGATCGCAGTGTCGAATTGCCCGACGGCGTACTGACGACCGACTTGGAAAAAGTGATCAACGACAAAGACGTGAAAGTTGTTGCTCAGTTGATTGGTGGTATTGAACCAGCACGGAGCGTAATGTTGCGGTTGTTGGAAAGCGGCAAGGACGTAGTGACGGCGAACAAAGCCCTGATGGCAGAGCACGGTCCGGAACTATTTGATCGTGCTCGCGAGTTGGGGCGTTCGATTGCTTTCGAAGCCTCCGTTGCCGGCGGTGTTCCGATCGTCGCCAATGTCAGCCAGTGTTTGTCAGCAAACCAAATTTTGTCGATGAATGGAATCCTGAACGGAACTTCGAATTTTATCATTACAAAAATGGACTCCGAGGGAGCCGATTACGAGTCGGCTTTAGCGGAAGCCCAGCGGCTTGGTTTTGCAGAGGCCGATCCGACCATGGACGTCGACGGAACCGACGCCGCGCAAAAGCTGGCCATTCTTGCGCATCTGGCTTTCGGAGCACGGCTTCACTGGGCTCAAATTCCGCGAAGGGGAATCGACACATTGACGCCCGTCGATCTTCGCTATGCGAATCAGTTGGGTTATCGGCTTAAGTTGATTGCACTGTCGAAGCTTACCGACGACGGTTTGCAACTTTCCGTCTCACCGATGCTGGTCAAAATCGGAAAGCCTCTCGCTGGAGTTCGCGCAAACTACAACGCCGTCAGTGTCATCGGTGACGCAGTGGGGCCAGTGTTCTTTCATGGACAAGGTGCCGGACAAATGCCAACGGCTTCGGCAGTTGTCGCTGACATGATTGATACCGCTGTTGGCCGAACGGCAATTACATTTGAAACGTTGGAGCTGTGGTCCGCCGATCAACAGCGTGTGGACTTGGCCGATCCGGGCAAACTAACAAGCCGGTTCTATCTGCGGTTTGATGTTAAGGATGTGCCAAACGTGCTGGCTCAAATTGCCGGCGTGTTGGGAAAGCATGAAATCTCGATCGCTTCTGTTTATCAACACGACGCGGACGTTACTTCGGAAGGGCTTGTTCCGGTCGTTATCGTTACCAAGAAAACGACCGAAGCCGCGGCTACCGAAGCCGTTGGTGAAATTGAAAAGTTTGAGACGGTCGATTCGGTCGCGGAAAAATTGAAGATTCTTGACGACTGAAGCCAATGCAGGATGCAAGATGCAGGATGCGGATTGCAGAGTTTGAATTTAAATAACACAAAAGAAGTTTTATGAAATATGTAATCGTCATTCCTGATGGATGTGCAGACGAACCGCGTGATGAGCTTTCTGGGAAAACTCCACTCGAAGCCGCCAAAACTCCGAACATGGATCGTGTCGCGAAGCAGGGAGTTGTCGGATTGGCCAATCATACGCCCAAGCATCTTCCGGCGGGCAGTAGCGTCGCCAACATGAGTTTGTTGGGCTACGACCCGGTCACAAACTACACGGGACGGGCTCCTTTAGAGGCTGCCGCGCAAGGAATTGAGTTGGGTGAAGACGATTGGTGTATTCGTTGCAATTTGGTGACGATCGAAGACCAAACCATGAAGAGCTTTACGGCAGGGCATATCACGTCCGAGCAAGCTAAAACGTTGATGACAACGGCTCAAGAGAAAGTCACCGATTCGCGGCTGGAATTTATTCCAGGTGTTAGTTATCGAAACTTGCTGATGTATCGAGCGACCAAAGAATCTCCGGCTCCGTTTTCAAACGAAACACGCGCGACGCCGCCGCACGATTTGTCCGACAAATCGATTGGAGAGGATTTTCCTCGCGGGCCTGGAAGTGACGTGTTGTCGGAGTTGATGAGCCAAAGCATGGATTGGTTTAAGGACCATCCTGTTAATCAGGAACGAGCAGCATCATCAAACTCAGTGGCAACCAACGTCTGGCTGTGGGGGCTTGGTCAGAAACCGAACTTGCCTCCGTTTCAAGAGCTCCATGGAATTACTGGCGCGATGATCACAGCGGTTGATTTGTTGCGCGGACTGGCAGCCCTGATTGGCTGGGACCGAATCGAAGTCCCCGGCGCAACGGGATACACCGATACCGACTATGCCGCCAAGGGTCGTTATGCGATCGAAGCGATTGAAAAATACGATTTGGTTTGCGTCCATGTGGAAGCGCCGGACGAGTCATCGCACGAAGGGGACATGGGAAAGAAGATTGCTTCTTTGGAAAGCATCGACACCGATATTGTCGGCCCGATTCTTGAGCACTTGGAAGCGTCTGGGCAAGAGTATCGAATTTTGGTGACGCCTGACCATCCGACTTACTTGAGCACAAAAACGCATACGCATGGCGATGTTCCGTTCACGATTTGCGGAACCGGCGTTTCGGCGGATGGCGAAGAAAGTTATTGCGAACGGACCGCAGCGGCTAGTGGGTTGAGCATGCCGCGCGGGTTTGAAGTAATGCCGTACTTTTTGAAGTCGTGATTTGAGTGTGACTCGCCTCCATGCGATTGGCGTTTGCCATGGGCGGACGTTAGGCACATAAAAAAAGACGCAAGCCGGAGACTGGCTTGCGTCTTTCCAAAGACATATCTGATGTCGTTTTAACTTAGTTGCAACCGCAAGGTGCAGGAGCTGGAGCACAGCCACAATCGTTGCTGCTCTTTAGTCGCTGGAACATGCCTTTTAATCGGCCGCCGCGTTGCTTACAAGGATCAACAGGAACGTCAACCAATTGTAGTTTGCTGACTCTTACCGTCTCGCAAGATCGAACAAATTTTGTTTTCTTGCAACCGCACGCGTCTGTTGTGCAAACACGCTTGAGCTTTGAAACTTGTTTGTTAACACAGACTCGCTCAATCTTCTTGCGAGTTCTTTGCTTTTGACAGCAAGGAGCAGCTGGAGCTGGTGCAGCACATCCGCAATCTGATGAAGCCGCCATGACTGGAGCTTGCATCATCGGAGCTGCCATCATTGGAGCTTCCATTGCTGGAGCCGCCATCGTTGGAGCTGCCATCGTTGGAGCTGCCATCGTTGGACTCTCGATAACGCTGTAGTCCATCGCTGGAGCAGCAGCAGCGCCGCCGCAACACTCTTGAGCGTTAGCAGCCAATGGGCAGCAGAGTGCGATACAAATAATCGCTGGGAAAATGAATCGTAACATTTGGTAACCTTCTTTCTTGTTGTTCTGCAGAAGCAGTAATCTCGTTCAGTAAAACTTACAAGCAAGTAAGAAACGTGCCCGAATTGTTCGCTCGAAATTAAGAGTTTCTCAAGAGATGTGAGGTTACGATCTGACTAATGAATACAACAGGAAGTTCACCCCCCCGAACAGATTGCCAATTGCCCTGCACGATCTGATTCAAAAAGAAGACTTTATCCAGGCAGAAAAATCGGAACAGGATCCTAGCCCAAGCGATTCGGCGCGTCACCAGTTCATTCACGAAGCCGCGGATATGGACTCGCTAAGCTTTCCTGCGTCGGTTAGATTTGGAACGATGCCGGAACTAGATGAACCAATGCAAACGATTGTACGACGACAATTCATGGCGACCGAAGACGAAATTAAATCTGCAGCCAACGCGATTCGCGCTGGCCAACTCGTTGCCTTTCCGACCGAAACGGTTTATGGACTGGGCGCCGATGCCCTGAATCCGATTGCCGTTGCGAAAATTTTTGAGCTTAAAGGTCGTCCGCGATTTGACCCTCTGATTGTTCATATTGCCGAGAGAAGTCAGCTTGACGGTTTAGTTCAGGCGGTCCCGCCACTCGCTCAATCGTTGATCGAAAAGTTCTGGCCGGGCCCGTTGTCACTGGTCTTGAAAAAGCAGTCGCTTGTTCCCGATATAGTTACTGCTGGGCTCGATACGGTCGCCGTCCGCTGCCCGCAAAACGTGATTGCACGCGAATTGATCCGCTCTGCTGCGACTCCGATCGCTGCGCCCAGCGCGAATCGTTTTGGAATGGTCAGCCCCACAACGGCAAAGCACGTTAGGGATCAGTTTGGCGATCAGTTGCAATTTATTCTTGACGATGGGCCCTGTGACGTTGGTGTCGAGTCGTCGGTCATTTCGTTCGTCGAGTCGGAAGATGGAAGTCCAGTATTGTTGCGACCCGGAGGGATCACTTTGGAGGAAATCGAATCAGTCGTCGGTCCCGTCCAAACGAACTTGATCGAAGAATCCAAGCCGACATCTCCAGGTCAACTTTTGCGCCACTACTCACCCCGAACGCCGCTTTGCTTTTCAGATGCTGCCGAAGCACGTGAAGCACGAGAAAGCCAAGCAAGAATTGGATTGTTGTGTTTGCAACACTCACCTTTGGAGGACCCAAGCGTCGGGAACGCGGCTGCCTATCCGTATGCGGCTGTCGAAGTCCTCAGCGAGGAAGGGTGTTTTCGCGAAGCGGCAGCGAACTTGTTTGCCGCGATGCGGCGACTTGATGAAAAAGGATTGGACCTGATCGTTGCCGAACCTGTAGCAGAAATTGAACTTGGAAGTGCGATCATGGATCGTTTACGACGCGCGGCGGCCAAGTAGAGGCGTTGTATTCAAGGAGAGGCGTTGTATTCAAGGCGATCCAATTGCTAGACCATGTTTGTAACGAGGCTCAATTTCGTTGGTGGAATCGTATCAAGACATCTTTCTGTCCGATTGGCATGTTCTGCCGGACTGTCCGCCAGACTGGATTCGGGCAGCTGAACGACGAGGATTCTCAGGAATCTTCGCAGGGTTTTAGATTCCAGATTTTGAGATGGCAAAACTATTCAAACGCCTCTTTCTTACGAATTGAAAATTTGATACGCTTGCGTTTCAGCATTACGCGACCGCCCTGACATCTTCGTCATTTCTGGGCTTTACTGCGTGGCATTGACTAAATTTGATGAATGGTACCACAATAGTATCGCACACCAAAAAAGTCATATACATCGGACGGATGGCTGAGTCTGGTCGAAGGCACCGGTTTTGAAAACCGGCGTAGGTTTTCCTACCGGGGGTTCGAATCCCTCTCCGTCCGCTTTTTCTTACTCTGCTCTTCCTCAGTGATACTATTCCGATACGATTAGTTCACTCGAGGAGACGTGATGTCACGCAAAAACGAGCCGTGGTACTGGGAAGCACGCTAGGGATGGTACGTCAATATCAACGGTAAGCGGCACAAGCTTTCCAACGACAAAGACGAAGCCTTCGAAAAGTTCTACAAGCTTAAGTCCGAGAATCCCCGGCTCTCTTCCGTATCCCTCATCGTAGTTATGGATAAGATGGTCGACTGGACCGTCAAGAATCGATCCAATGGTACGTACCGTTTCTACAAAGAGCACGCCCAGCAGTTTGCCGATTGGCTCAAAGAGAGCGACCTGCGCGAAATCACTGTCGCACAGCTACGGTGCCAAGGGTCTGCTCGCTGAGGTAAAACGCAACGGTGCTGCCAGCCAATAGTGTTCGGCACGGGAATTGCTTTTTGTTGTGATTGTATCG
>CAZPBE010000011.1:0-115431 GCA_964584615.1 uncultured Pirellulaceae bacterium
CAAATCTCAAATCTCAAATCTCAAATCTCAAATCTCAAATCTCAAATCTCAAATTGAATATTGAATATTGAATATTTAGTATTGAATATTTAGTATTGGATGTTGAAAACTGAAAATCAATTGACAACAAACTTACATGAATCAACCAACGCAAACTGAAACGAGCAACAACGACAAGCCTTCGGCTCGGCGTTCGTTTGTCGATGCGGACACGATTCTGCGCATCAAGAACTTAGAGTTGCGTGCCAAAGTAATCGTGGAAGGGTTCATGTCTGGCTTACACCGCAGTCCGTACCACGGATTCTCTGTTGAGTTCACAGACTACCGTGAGTATTCCCCCGGCGATGATTTGCGACATCTCGATTGGAAGTTACTTGCGCGGCGTGATCGAAAATACATTAAGCGATTTGAAGATGAAACCAATCTCCGTTGCCATTTGCTCGTTGATTTAAGCCGGTCGATGGAATTTGGAACCACGGCCATGAGTAAATCGGAATACGCCAAGACGGTCGCCGCATCGCTTGCGCACTTCCTCGCACTCCAATGTGATGCCACAGGCGTGATTACATTCGATGATTCGATCAAAGATATTTTGCCACCAAAATTTCGCCCCGGCCATTTGCGTCGACTGACGATGTGCCTGGAAAAATCAACTGGCGGAACGTCAACAGATTTGTCCCGACCGCTGGAGCAAATCGCGTCGACAGTCACCAAGCGAGGATTGATCGTCTTAATATCTGACCTACTGTCGCCGACCGAAGACTTGACTCGGCAGCTGGGTTACCTTCGTTCAATGGGACATGACATTGTCCTGCTGCGGATTCTCGATCCGACAGAAATCAACTTTTCTTTTGAATCAGCTTCGATGTTTCAGGATTTGGAAACTGGCACCGAAATTTACGTCGACCCACAAACGATTGCCGCAGACTATCGCTCACAATTTTCAAAACACGAATCGGTCATCAAAAAGTTTTGCAATGAGCAGAGCATCGACTTTTTTCAAATGACAACCGATGATCCGATCGAAAATTCGTTGTTCAATCTAGTTCAAGCTCGCGGTCACAAAAAGACTCGCAGCCAGCGCGCTCGACAGACGTCCGGTTCTCGCAGCGGAGGCAGTTCATGAGCGTACTCGCCTGGATGTTTGGACTCGGTTTGCTTGCCGCAGCGTTTCCACTGTTGTTTCATTTGATTCGCCGCACACCAAAAGGCCAAGTCAAATTCAGTTCGTTGATGTTTTTGCGTCCATCGCCACCAAGCTTGACGCGCCGAAGTCGTTTAGAAAATTTAATGTTGCTGGCGATTCGAATCGGCGCGATTGCGCTCATTGCCGCCGCGTTCATGCGTCCATTTTTTCGCGACAACGTAAATTTGACCATGGATGATTTGCCTGGCCAAAAAATTGCCATCATGCTCGACACCAGTGCCAGTATGAAACGCGGTGATTTGTGGCCGCAAGCAATTGATCGAGCCAGCAAGATCATTGAAAAGACAAGCCAAAAAGACGAGGTCGCCGTTTACACTTTCGATTCGCAGTTGCAAATGCGAAAGTCATTTGGCCGAAAACTATCCGGCGGCGACTTTCGATCCCAGTATCAACTTGTCGATGTCGAACCGACCTGGTCGCCGTCTGATCTTGGCGGTTGTCTGATCCGACTGGCCAATGAGTTAGAGCAAGCCGATGACGAGATTTCCGAAGACAGCCAATCGGAAGCCGGTTCATCCACTAACACCAAACTTCAAATGCTTGTTGTCTCTGACATGCAAGCTGGTTCCTCGATCACAGCGCTGCAAAACTATCAGTGGCCAGACAGAATTAAAGTCGATTTCGAACAAGTGAGCCTGAAAGACCAAAGCAACGCGTCTGTCGAACTGCTTCCCGCAGACGAATCTGATCCGAATTCCATCCGCGAAAACGTCCTCGTGCGAAACGCGACAGATTCGTCGGGGGAAGAGTTCAAAGTCGTATGGGCAAACGAGACTTTATCCGCAACGGACAAACCGGATAAAGAGACCATTCGCCCAGTTACGTTTTATGTGCCGCCGGGAATGAGCAAGATCTTACCGGTTCCGCGAGGGACGACTTCAGAAGCAATTCAGTCTGACAATCTGGTTTTGACCGGCGATGATTTTACTTTTGACAATCAATATTTCACGGTTCCGCCAATCCAGGAAAAACTTTCAGTCGTCTACCTTGGCAATGAATCAGCAGACGACCCGAACGAGATGCTTTTTTATCTTCAGAGAGCCATGATGGAAACGCCGACTCGTTCCATCAGCGTGTTGCCATTCACGGGCGCCGCACGTTTCTCAACAAGTGACGGCATTGCGCCGGAATTGATTGTCATCACCCGAGCCGTAGATGCGGCAGAACAAAACGCTGTCGACAGCCTACTCGAAAACGGTGCGACGTTGTTAGTCGTGCTAAGTGATGAATCCACCATTGAATCGACAACGAAATGGACAGGTGTCGACTCCAGTGCCAATTTTACAGCCGAGGCAGACCAGGACGACTATGCAATGCTCGGCCAGATCAAATACAGTCATCCGATTTTTCAACCGTTTGCCGGGCCGAGATTCAACGACTTCACGCAAATACGTTTTTGGAAAACACTTGAAGTCAAAACGCTGCCAGATTCATTTGAAGCCATTGCAAAATTCGAAAACGATTCACCCGCCGTCTGGCATCGCGAATTTCCCGAGAGCAAGAGCCATGTTTACGTGATGGCAACAGGCTGGCAACCAGAAGTCAGCCAACTGGCGTTGTCGAGCAAGTTCTTGCCATTGATGAACCGTATACTGGAACTGGCCGTGCGAACGCCGCAAGTTGTCGATAGTTGCACGATTGATGGGCCGATTCAGATCCCGACCGGATACGATCTTGTTTCGTTTGCTGGAAACAGTCCGACCGAAATCGATCCCGAGCTTTCCTTGAAGTCGCAAATCACTATTCCCGGCATCTATGAATTTTCGAGCTCGACCGATGCGACGCAGCCGAGAATTCGCATCGCGGCAAATGTCAATTCAAGTGAAAGCAACACCGACACAATGCCGTTAGACCAAATCACTGCTTTCGACGTGCAAGTCGGAATGCACAGCGAAGCGGAAACCGAAATTGCCAACCAACGAAAGCTGCGTGACCTGGATTTTGAAAGCCGGCAAAAACTTTGGAAGTGGTTGATTATCGGCGCGATCGCGTTGGTGATCGCTGAGTCATGGTTGGCCGGACGGACAGACCGCATCGGCTTAACCGCTGAAAAAGATGCGACTCGTTTACCGGATGCTTCCTTAATGGATGATGCAGCATGAACAAGCCAATTGAAAACCAACCTATCAATCCAGCTCTAAAGCTGCGACTCGCCAAAGTTGCCCGCCGCGAGTTTTGGCGGAATATTTTGGCTTACCTCGCTGTGACTTGGTTGGCAATGGCGATCATTGCGTCGATTGTGTTGTTGATCAATCTGTCGGCCGAGTCGTCGCTGGATGCATTCGTCCCCAACGCTTGGTTGATTGTTTCAGCGGTTGCAATCGTCGGAACATTGATCGCAATCATTGCAGCGATCGTTGCGACTCCGTCGTTGGAACAGATTGCACAGCGCGTTGAAACGGAATTTCCTGATCTCGATTCCGTTTTGTTGACGGCGATCGAACAAACACCCGACGAGAACGACGATCTAAATTTCTTTCAGCATGATGTCATCCGAAAAGCCCTTGTTCATAGTCACAACAATCAATGGCAAAGCGTTGTCCCGACTTCCCGGATGTTGCTGTCAGCTTTGGCTGGAGTCATTGGGCTGATCGGACTTACTGCCGGAAGTCTTGCGTTGTTTTTAGCTCCGACGCCAGAGATCGATGAATCGATTCAGTCATTCGATGCAGCGAGAAAATCTGGATTGCCATATGAACTGATTGTGCAACCAGGAAACACGGAGATCGAACGAGGCACCAGCCTTTTGGTGTTGGCTCAGTTTGGAGAATCCGTTCCGCCGAATGCGGATCTTCAATTCGAAGAAGTAAAGTCAAGCGAGAAATCACCGACGGATTTAGCCGAGCCGGTTAACGGTGAATTTGAATCCGATGCCTCCGCACGAATTGTCAAAATGACGAAGAGCCTTGACGATCCAGTTTTCGCCACGCGGATCGCGCAGGTGGATCACCCGCTAAAATATCACATCGCCTACGACAGTGAACAATCGGCCCAGTACCGCGTCAACGTTTTCGATTTCCCAAGCCTTGTTCGCAGTGACGTGGATCTGGTTTTCCCAACTTATACAGAGATGTCTGACAAGAAACTTCATGACGTAAGACGAATCTCTGCCGTTGTCGGAACAAAGATTCATCTAAAAATGTTTGTCAATAAGGCGCTTGATTCGGTAAAGTTGGTCGTCGAAAAAACCAAAGACGAAAACAGCGCAACCGATCAAGAAACGGACGCGAATGAAATTGTACTTTTGAAAGACTCGGAAGATCCACTGTTGTGGCGAACAGAATTGGTTGTCGATGAGTCGAGAAAATTCCGCTTAAAACTATTGGATGATAAGGGGCGGGAGAACAAGTCACCGCCGCGAATTTCGATCACGGCGCTAACCAACCAACCTCCGATCATCAAGCTGATCGAACCGACACGTGACATGGCGGTTTCCGCGCTGGAAGAAATTTCACTTCATGCAACTGCCTGGGACGATTTTGGCTTACAAAAAGTTGGACTTAACTATTCCATCGGTGGTGCTGACGAAAGCGAGCTTGTGCTGGCTCAAGCTAAGGAAGGAAAGCAAAACCATCCCGTTGAACATTTGATAGATTTGGAGCGGCTTGAGGCAGAACCGGATCAACTAGTGTCGTATCACTTTTGGGCCGAAGACCGTGGACCCGACGGCAACGTTCGCCGAACCGCGAGCGACATGTTCTTTGCCGAAGTCCGCCGCTTCGAAGAAATTTATCGCCAATCCGATTCTGGCGGACAGCAACAGCAGCAAGGACAACAAAGTCAGGCGGGTCAAAACGCCGAGCAGGCGATGGAGTTGGCCGAACTGCAAAAAGAAATCATTAACGCAACTTGGAATGTGATTCGACGCGAGGTTCACGATTCACCAACCAAAACATTCCAATCCGATTTGGACTTATTAATTGAGTCTCAAAAATCTGCTGCAGACCAGGTCGATGAATTTGTCAAAGAGTTAACTGACGCTCAATCAAAAGCCTTTGCCGATGAGCTCAAGTCGGTGATGACTCAAGCCATCACTTCGATGAACGAAGCGAAAACGAACGACGTTCCGGATCCACTGAAAACAGCGATCAAGCATGAACAATCGGCCTACCAAACGCTATTGAAAATGCGAGCCCGCGAATATCAAGTTCAACAACAGCAGCAGTCGCAACAACAACAGCAAAGCTCTCAGTCGCAACAGCAACGCCAGATGCAACAAATGGAATTGCAGGAACAGGAAGATCGATACGAACAGGAAAAACTCGCGCAAGACGAAGAAGAACAATCGGCTGAGCAACAAGAGAACCGCCAAATACTGAGCCGTTTACGCGAACTAGCTCGTCGGCAAAACGATTTGAATAAACGCATCAAAGAACTTCAATCGGCGCTCGAAGAAGCGGAAACACCTGAGGAAGAAGATGACATCGAGAAGCAATTGAAACGGCTGCAAGAGGAACAGGAACAAATCTTGCGAGACACGGATGAATTGCAGGAACGGATGGATCAGCCTGAGAATCAGGAAAGCATGTCGGAGCAAGCTGAGCAACTCGAACAGGCTCGCGAAAACGTACAGCAATCGACGGAAGCACTTCAACAAGGCGACGTTTCGAAAGCGGCTGCCGAAGGGACGCGCGCTGAGCGTGAGCTGAAAGAGTTGCGCGACGAGTTTCAGAAAAGAACTTCTGGGCAATTCAATCAACAGATGCGCCAAATGAGAAATGAAGCTCGCGATTTGGAAAAAGAGCAACAGGAGATTTCCGCACAACTTGAGGACGTGGCTCAACAACCGCCAGAAAGACAAAACTCTCTAGAGGCACCCGACGATCGACAGGAGATCCTGGATCAACTTCGCGAAGGACAGGAGTCGGTCGAGAACTTGCGCGAAAAAATCAAAGATACGATTGAAGAGGCTGAAGAGTACGAACCTTTGTTGGCGGACGAACTATACGACACGTACCGAGAGTCGGAACAATCGCGACCCGATCGGCGGCTTCAGTCCGCTCAACAGGCTTTGGATCGTGGGTTCCGCGAGGATGCGCAAGATCAGCAACGCAAAGCGGTTGATGGAATCGAAAATTTGCGAGAGGGAATCGACCGGGCTGCCGAAAGCGTGCTTGGCGATGAAGCCGAAGCGTTAAAGATCGCGCGAAATCGTTTGCAGGAACTTTCCGATCAACTCGATCAAGAAATCAAGCGTGACCAACCTGAACCACAGAAAGAGCCGGAAAACGAAAAAGCAGGGCAGGGGGGCACGGAAGAAGGCGAACCGAATGGAGGCGAAGATTCTGATGGTCAACCTAACGACGGTAAACCAAATGAAACCGAAGAAGGTCATCAACAAGGTGCGTCGGGGCAGGGCAATCCTAATGAAGACTCAGATGAGGAATCGGAACAGCCATCCGGACAAAGCGACGAGGAACAAAACGGAGAACAGCAAAGCCAGGGACAGGGAGGCGATGACAACGAACAACAAAACGAGCAGGAACAACAGGGACAGCGCGGAGGAAACCGGCTTGACGAGGATGCCAATCCGAATGGCGAAAGAGCACAGCAACGCGGCGGCATCGCCGGCATCAACAACGCGAGGCAGTGGGCTCCGATTGCGGGAGAAGACTTTCGTCAATGGTCGGACCGGCTGCGCGATGTCGAAGAAATGATTGCCGATCCTGAGTTGCGCGCCGAGGCTGCCCGCATTCGAGATCGAGCCAAAGAGATACGCAAAGACATCAAACGACATTCAAAGGAACCCAATTGGGACTTGGTCAAAATGGAGCTTGCCGTTCCGTTGGCTGAATTAAAATCCCGAGTGACGCAAGAACTGCTTCGTCGCGACGAGAGAAATTCGCTTGTCCCACTTAACCGCGAACCTGTTCCCGCGCGTTATGAAAACGCGGTTCAAAAATACTACGAGCAATTGGGAACTGGAAACTAATGCTGCATTTACTTGCACAACTTCCCGATACGTGGAACGCGATCGACTGGTGGATACCGGCTGCGATCTCGTTTGCGATCGCGCTTCCAGTTATTCTGTGGGCCAATTGGTCACGGCGTGTATCGACACCGATAAAACTTTTTCTTTCGACGACGAAAGCTTTGGCGGTTGGATTGCTGGCGTTGTGTTTATTGGAACCGATGATCAGTTTTTCGCGTCCTGAACCGGGCGCTAATTCACTGGTCGTGTTGGCCGATACCAGCCAAAGCTTACAAATCAAAGACGATGGTGCGAATGAAACCCGCGCCGAGATATTGAGTGAGTTGCTTGACGAATCATCCAGCGAACCGACCTGGTTGACGAAACTTGATGATCAGTTCGAACTTCGGCGATACCAGTTTGATTCCAAGGCCAGCCGAGTCAGCGACTTTGGCAACTACGACGCCGTTGGTCACGGCAGTGCAATTGGAAAAGCAATCGAGCTGGCCGGCCGGCGGATCGGCGGCAAGCCAACTGCCGGAATTGTGTTGCTAACCGACGGCAACTCATCTGAGGGATCGAGTGATCAGGAAGAATTCAATTTCGAAGGATTACCTCCTGTTTTTCCCATCGCCGTTGGTGGCAAGCGACCGGCGCGCGATCTTTCCATCACCGACATTGTTACATCGCAAACGAATTTCGAATCGGCGCCGGTAACCATCAAAGCGGACTTGGTCTGCTACGGATACGCTGGCGAAACGGTAATGGTTGAGCTAGTTGGCAAGGGCGATGAAATCCTTGACACGCAAGAAGTCCGACAAGTCGAAGACGATAAACCATTCGCGGTACGATTTCAGCTTAAACCGGAAGACCGCGGGCTTAATGTTTTCAAAGTTCGCGCATTCGCAGACGGTGGATCGCTCGATGATCCTAACAGTCTCCGCGAAGCGACTTTGATTAACAACCAACGAACGGTGATCGTCGATCGAGGCAAAGGACCGTTCCGGATTCTGTACGTCGCAGGCAGACCGAATTGGGAATACAAATTTATGCGCCGGGCGTTGGCTGACGACAACGAAATCAATCTCGTCGGGATGTTGCGGGTCGCCAAGAAGGAAGCGAAGTTTACTTTCCGTAGTCACGCTGGCGAAACGACGAACCCGTTGTATCGTGGTTTTGGAAATCAAAGAGACGCGACGGCCGAACAATATGATGAACCGGTGATGATTCGCCTCGACACACGAGATGAAGTTGAATTGCGGGATGGATTTCCGAAAGACGCTGCGACGCTGTTTGAATATGACGGGATTGTATTGGACGATTTGGAAGCTGGTTTCTTCACGCAAGATCAGAAGACACTGATTGCCGAGTTTGTCAGTCTGCGCGGCGGCGGGCTGTTGATGTTGGGCGGAATGGACTCGTTCGCGTCGGGTGGCTACGACCGAACCCCAATTGGTGAAGCGATTCCTGTTTATCTCGACGGCGGATCGCCCGCCATCGAACAAGTCGATTTCAAACTGGATCTCACTCGCGAAGGATGGGTGCAGCCGTGGGTCCGAATCGAATCGACGCGTAATAAAGAAGAATCAAGACTCCACACGATGCCAGAATTTCAAACGTTGAATGTTTCTCAATCGATCAAACCGGGCGCAACGGTACTGGCCAATGTGAACGGCAGCGATGGAAACGTCTATCCAGCTTTGGCAGTGCAACGATTTGGAAAAGGCCGCACCGGCGCATTAATGATCGGTGATATGTGGCGATGGAGAATGCAAACGCTCGAAGGCAATGATGACTTAGACAAATCCTGGCGGCAAACGATGCGGTGGCTGGTTTCCGATGTTCCGCGGCGCATTGAAATTGAAATCGATTCTTCCACCGAATCCCAAAATGGAGTCGTGATCCAAGTTCAAGTCAACGACGAAGAATACAAACCGCTGCTCAACGCGGATGTCCAACTGACGGCGACAACGCCTAGCGGAAAATCAATCGAGTTAGTTGCCGAACAGGATACGACAAAAGTGGGCCGATACACGTCATCGTTTGTCTCTCGAGAAACGGGGGCCTATCGCGTTGCCGCCGCCGTCAAGACTCCGGAAGGAAACCTGGTTGAACAACGAGAATCGGGCTGGGTATCTGATCCAGGAGTTGAAGAATTTCGGTCACTGGTTCCAAACCGAAAGTTTCTTGAAACGATCGCCGAACGAACGGGCGGGCAAGTCATTGAAATGAACGACCTCGATCATTTTGCATCCAGTTTTGACAATCGTAATGTTCCCGTAACACAAACGAAAACCGAACCATGGTGGCATCGCTGGTGGATTTTTGCTGCCGCGATAAGTTTGCTGGTCGTGGAATGGGGATCCCGAAGAATGTTGGGGCTGGCATGATCACAAAATTATTTTTTGTCACCCTCGCCATGTTTGGCTTGACGAACACAATCTTCGCACAAGATGATTCCCCGAATCAGAAGTCGGATCAGCGCGTAATCGTTGTCGTTGGCGCCGACGGCAGCGAAGAATATACCGAGCACTTTGACCTGTGGGCCAACCGATGGAAATCAGCAGCCGCGCACACGAAACTGACGGTCATTGACAACAAAGATGAGAATTCCAATGACAAAACAGCTATAAAAAACAACTGCCAGGAAATCGCTTCCGACGACACGGTAAGCGAGATCTGGTTGGTTTTGATTGGTCACGGAACATTCGATGGCAAGCGAGCGAAGTTTAACTTGCAAGGGCCGGATGTTGATGCGTCCGAACTTGGAGCGTGGCTGAAGCCGATCAAACGTCGCGTTGTTATCGTAAATTGCTTTTCCAGTAGCAGCCCCTTTATCAACGAGCTGTCAGGGGAAAACCGAATTGTTGTTACGGCAACCAAAAGTGGATACCAATACAATTTTTCACGATTTGGAAAATACCTGTCCGAAGCGATCAACGATCCGGCAGTCGATCTCGACAAAGATGGACAGACATCACTGTTAGAATCTTTCTGTGCGGCGAGCGAATCAACGGCGGCTTTTTACGAACAAGAAAAACGGCTCGCAACCGAAACTTCATTATTAGACGACAACGGTGACGGACGCGGCACGCCCGGCAATTGGTTCGACGGAGTTCGCGCAACACGACAACCGAAGAAAGGAATCGCCGATGGCTTGGCGGCGAACCAGGTCTTCCTCCAGCGGCGCGGTGGCGAAGCAACGTTGTCGGTGGAAAATCGGACGAAGCGGGACGAGCTGGAGAAAAAATTGGTACTCGTCCGGGCGAGAAAGTCAAAACTGGATGAAACTCAATACTTGACCCAAATCGAACCGATCATGATCGAGCTGGCGCAACTTTACGCTGAGCAAGAGTGATCGTGAATCAAAACAAAAACAAAATCTCGTGGATCGTTTACCTGGTCTTGGCGAGCTTGCTGACATTCGCATCGCTTGGGATGATCGCCGAACACTCTGCGAGACATGAAGGTCACGACATCGGCAAAACTTCCGCGTTCGAGACGAACGACACCGCGACAAGCGACAAAACAGAACTGACTTTCGCCCAGCAGCACCGACAGCGAGGAAGTCAGCAGCGCGGCGGTCAACAGCGAGAAGGTGGAGGAAGACGCAGACAACGCGATGAGCCAGATCGAACGGAGTACCCCGTGTGGGAACATGAAAAGTCGTTCGACTCCGATGTCTTTACCTTCGTTCGCATCCAGTATGATTCCACCGGATACGCCAACTCGCGCCGCACCTGGGCCAATGATTATCCGGATTGCGATTGGAATTTCTCGGTTCGCTTGCACGAATTGACTTCGATGAAAGTCGATCCGAACGGGAAAGTTCTACGGCTTACCGATCCAGAACTGTTTCAATATCCGTTTACGTTTATGTCCAACATGGCCAACATGCGGTTGAGCGATGCCGAATCAGATGCGCTGCGACGGTACTTATTGAAGGGCGGTTTTTTGATGGCCGACGATTTTTGGGCGCCACGTTCATGGCGACATATCAAAAACGAAATGAAACGAGTGTTTCCAAACCGTGAACCGCGGGAGCTAACTGCCGACCACGAAATATTTCACATTGTTTACGAGCTGGAAGGAACACCACAAGTTCCAAGTATTTTTGCTTGGCAGCAAGGAGACATGTTCGAGTATTGGCACGGCGACCCGGAAGGGGACGAGGACCCTCACTTTTGGGGATACTTTGATGACGACGATCGGTTGATGGCTTTATTTTGCCATAACAATGACATTGCCGATGGCTGGGAACGCGAAGGGGAGAACCCGATTTACTTTCGCGATTTCTCGGAGCGAGTTTCGTTTCCGCTAGGCATCAACATCGTGACCTATGTGATGACGCATTGAGGTGCAATGGTCATCAATTGAGTAACGGGAACTTCTTCCGTATCACCGTCGCCGTCTCCTTCGGAAGGACCGTCACATCCTTTTGAGATCACCAACGCCAGATAAAGTAACGCGAGAACAATGACCGCGTACATCACCCAGGCTGGTACAGATTTCGTTTTCCAGTTTTCAATGTTGTTCAGCCCAACGGTTTCAGATTCTGGTTCAGCCCGTTTGATTAGCTCTTTGTTGCAGTGCGGACATTGAACCGTATCGGATTGAACTTTCTGTCCACAGAATCGACATCGCTTGATCATTTAATTTTCCGTTGGGTTATTCGTGCGCTGATTGTAGTTCACCAACAGGTCTTGTTCGTCCGTCTTGGATCAACTTTTTCAACCTTGCTTTCATCGACTCGGCGATTTCCGGATTTGCATCGATCACATTTTTTTGTTCGCTTGGATCGCTGGTCAAGTTGAACAGTTGAAACTCTGGAACTTCGGTCCGTTCAAGTTCCTTCTCGACGACGACATTGAAAGCTTTTTTCTTGTCATGTCGATGAAGTTTCCAATCGCCTGATTCAGACGCAACTCTCAAACCAAAAACTCCGTTGGTTCCATTGTCTTGCGAAACCAGAAAGTCACGTCCCTCGGCGTTGGCTTCACCGAGCAAAACACCGATCACGTTGAGGCTGTCGACACATGCATCTTCTGGGAGAGTTTGGTTTGTGAGCGCTGCCAAACTGGCCGCTAAATCGATCGTACATACGATATCATCACTGACACCAGGCTCAATTCTCCCCGGCCAATGCGTAATGAACGGCGTGCGTGTGCCGCCTTCGTAAACACTGTACTTGCCGCCGCTATAGGGACCAGCTGCTCGGTGATTTCCGCGCTTTTCCAACGCATCATCTTTGTAACCGTCATCCATCACCGGACCATTGTCAGAACAAAAAATGACCAAAGTGTTGTCGGTCAGCTCTAACCGGTTGAGTGTTTTCATTAACTCACCAACGCACCAATCCAATTGCACAATCGCGTCGCCACGATAACCCAGCGAAGTCTTTCCTTGAAATCGCTCATGTGGCATGCGAGGCACGTGCAAATCATGAGAAGAGAAAAACAAAAAGAAAGGATTGTCTTGATTGGATTCTATAAACTCATTTGATTTCTCCACCCATTTGTCGGCCAGGTCTTCATCGCGAAAACGCGCAGCTTTCCCGCCGGTGTAGAATCCAATGCGACTGATACCGTTATGGATCGTCGAATTGTGGCCATGCGACCAATCCACTTTCAGCGTATCGCGGTGAGTCTTGCCGGTCGGATGATCTTCACTTGGTTTCTTTTTTCCTACCCACAATGGATCGGCTGGATCGAGATTAAGTACGCGGTGATCTTTGACGTAAACTTGTGGAACACGATCGTTCGTTGTTGGCAACAAAAAGCAGGAGTCAAATCCAATCTCAAGCGGACCAGGTTTGAGCGCACCGTTCCAATCAGGGCCACCCCCGGTTCCATCCGGTTTGCGCTGACCTTCTTCGCCCAAACCAAGATGCCACTTGCCTACCACTGCCGTCGCATATCCACCGCGTTGCAAAACGGACGCGACGGTTTCCGTTCCGGCTTTGATGATTGCCGGCGCGTTAGGCGGCGCTATTCCCGTTCTCTGTTTTCGAAACGCGTAGTTGCCAGTAAGTAAAGAATATCGAGTTGGCGTGCAAGTTGAAGCCGAACAGTAACCACTGGTAAACCGAATTCCGGATTTGGCAAGCCGATCAATGTTGGGCGTCTGCAGACCCGTCGCTCCATAGCATGACAAATCTCCATACCCCAAGTCATCCGCCATGATCACGATAATGTTGGGCTGCGTAGGGTCGTGAGGTGCGCCGGCGTCCGCGACGCCACCGCCGTTGCTTGTGAAGCCAATGACCATGAGGAGCAAAACGGAAAAGCGTGAGTACTGGAACATATTGAATTTTTATCGAATGTAGATTTTTTTTCATCGTCAGCGACATCAATCGTCACTCCCAACTTAATCAATTTCTGCTCCAATTGCAGTAAGCAATTGTTCATTCACCAATCGAGAGCGTTATGAGTTTTGAACTTCACCCCGACCTACAACGCGATGGAATTTTGATTGGCCGATTCAAGTTGAATCTGGCATTGCTGATTAATGATAAATCGTATCCTTGGTTTGTATTGGTGCCGCAGCGAGCCAATATTCGAGACACCATTGATTTGACGGGTGAAGATTTCGAATTGCTGTGGCAAGAATCGAGAACTTTCAGCGCGGCAATCATGAAGATATTTGAAGGAGAAAAACTCAACGTCGCGGCGCTGGGAAACATGACTCCACAGCTTCATGTGCATCATGTCGTTCGGTTTTCTACCGATGTGGCGTGGCCAAAACCGATCTGGGGAGTTCAGCCATTACAGCCTTATAATGCGGACGAAATAAAGAACATTGTTGCTCAGATCAAAAATGCCGATCTTCGTGGTTTCACAATTGATGAATAACTGACGTTATTCGTGAACCGATGGAAATTTGACCTGTCTGATTGAATATAGAGATTGGAAACAAGAAGAGATTCACAATTGGGCTCAACGTATAACGCGTTGATCAAAATCCCTAACGGAAATCGATTGATGGCAAAACATGTGGTGATTATCGGAGGCGGGTTTGCAGGACTAAGCGCCGCCAAAGGGTTGGGCAACCAGTCCGATATCAAAGTTACCTTGGTGGACCGTCGCAACCACCATTTGTTTCAGCCGCTGCTTTATCAAGTTGCCACCGCAGGATTGAGTCCAGCTGATATCGCGGCACCGATTCGATCCATCCTCTCCCGTTACAAGAACATTCAAGTCATCCAAGCCGAAGCCACCAGCGTTGATCTGGACAACAATTGCGTAAAGACAAAACTTGCGAATTCAGAATACAACTCGATTCCGTATGACTATCTGATTCTAGCGTGTGGCGCCCAGCACAGTTATTTTGGAAATGAGCACTGGGAGTCCAATGCACCAGGCTTAAAGACCATCGAACATGCGACCGAGATTAGGCGGAGGATTTTGACGGCTTACGAGAGCGCCGAAGCGACAAGCGATCAGGAGTTGCGGCGTAAACTGTTGACGTTCGTGATTGTTGGTGGCGGCCCCACGGGTGTCGAGATGGCGGGAGCGATCGGCGAAATGAGTCGGTACACTTTGGCGAGAGATTTTCGTTCCATCGATGCGAAATCAACTCGCGTCTTTCTGATGGAGGGCGGCCCGCGAATTTTGGCTCCGTTTCCTAAAGAGCTTTCAGATCGAGCAACCAGTGATTTGGAAAAACTAGGTGTTCAAGTTTGGGTCAACAGTCGCGTGAACCAAGTAGACAAAGACGGCGTAACCGTTGGGGCTGAACGGATCAATGCTGCGACCGTCATTTGGGCGGCGGGAATCAAAGCTTCTCATCTCGGCGAAACGTTGAGCGTTGAGTCCGACCGGGCCGGCAGGATTTGTGTTAACGAAGACTTGAGTCTCGCTGAACATGCCAACGTTTTTGTGGCTGGCGATCAAGCTCATACGAAAGATGCCAACGGGGAACCGCTGCCGTCACTAGCGCCGGTGGCAACACAACAGGGAAAATTCATTGCCAAAAACATTCGTCAGGAAATCGCTGGACGAGATCGAATTCCTTTCCATTACGTTGACAAAGGAATCATGGCAACGGTCGGCCGCAACAAAGCAATTGCGCTGGCCGGCAAATGGAAGTTGACCGGCCGACTCGCTTGGCTGGCTTGGTTGTTGATTCACATTTATTTTTTGACTGGATTCAAAAACCGACTATTCGTCGTCTTGTCCTGGGCGTGGTCCTATTTGACTTATCGACGCGGTGCCCGGTTGATCGTTGGCAAGCGAAATAACTTTGGCGAATCGGTTTCTGTCACAAAAACTGACAACCCGCAAGAGACCACCGGTTAAAGTCCGTGAGTTCTGAGGTTATTTTCGCGAACAAATCGGACCAGGTTTTGCGCGATGTAGTTGCCCATGTTTTGGTTGCGAGAGCGAACAATCAACTGACCTGTTTGGCCGGCAACCAGATGATGACGATCTTCTTCTGCCAACTCAATCTCCACGGGAACGCGAGGTTGGGTCAACATCATGTCGCCTTCTTCTCCGTCTCCTTCGACTTGTTGTCGCGGAACGACAGCCAACGGACCGCCTACCGAAGCGGCGAACGCTTCGTGTGGTAAATCGTCGCGTGCCCGAGGATTGATGTGCTTGATTTTGCCAGCCAAAAGGTTGTTTTCATGTCGCCCCCAAACCAGCAGTTCGATTTCAGCTTCCGGATTTTCGGAAACCCAATCGATATCATCTTGGCGCGTCAGCGCGATTGCGTGAATCTCTCCGGCGCGAGCGATTGAGAGAATCTCGTTGCCAGGAGTCAAATGCTTTCCGGCGAGCGAGTTAAGCTCACGCGCGAGTACGGTTCCTGATTGCGGCGCGAAAACCTGAAGCTCAGCTATCTGCTGCTCCAACTCTGCTTTCCGATTCAACATCGAATCGAGACTTTTCTGCTCCATCTGAACTTTGCTAATTTCTCCTTGATTGAAGAACGTGTTGGTTCGAAGCTCTGAAATCCTGATATCGATCACCAACGATTTGAGTTGATGCTCAAGTTCAGGGTTTTGAAGTGTGACCAGCAACTCGCCTTCTTCAACCAGTTGGCCGTCGGCTACGTGAATCGTTTTGGCGAACCCAGTTGAGTTTGATCGGACGATCGAAAGGGGTTCGTAGTCGATCACAACGGGCGCTGAAACGACAGATGGGCTTGGACAGCAATATAGAAATGCAGCCGCGATGAACAGAGTCAGTCCCATCGCCGTTGAAAACCAGATTCGGTTTGGTTTTTCAGTTTTTGTTCCAGCGATACAGTACTTGGTCAATTTGAAAAGCGGAATCCCGACCCACAAGACCAAGCCAATTGCCGCAACCATCAAACCGAATCCTTCGATGAAGCTCGAGGCCGCCAAAGAAAGCCCAATCGCAATCGTAAAGAACCACATCATCGCCAACACACCATAGGCGCGAACTGCCAGACCACGGAAACCAGTCTCTTTCAGTTTTGCTGGTTTGTTGCCAAAGTACATTCGTTTGAATACACCCTTAAGCCATGATCGACCATGCGTCGAAAGGTTGGGAATCTCCAACCAGTCAGCCAGCATATAGTATCCATCAAACCGCATCAGTGGATTGATGTTGAACAACAGCGTATGCAACGTTGCGGAAATGATTACGTTGCCGGCGTGATATTGGAGAGGTCCCGGCCCACTATTTGCCCATATCCAACACGCAATTGCTGCGATAAAGACTTCGCTCATCATGCCTGCCGCCGAAGTCAGGATTCGTTTCCACTTGTTGTCGAATCGCCATGAACTGGTTACATCCACGTACGGCATTGGGATCATCAACAAAAACAAAAATCCGCACGATTGAACGCGACCTCCGTACCTTTTGCAAACGACCGAGTGTGCAATTTCATGGACCAGTTTCAACAGAACCCATGTCAACGCAATCCAAGCAAAATCTGTCGCGCCGAACGAGTTGACTCGGTTGGTGTAAAACTCTTCCCAGTTGTAAGCAAGTTGTAAAAATCCGTAGATGCAAACCGACAACCAGATCAGGGCCCCGACCGGGCTAACCAGGAAACCAAGAAACCGGGTGATCACGGAAACCGCTGGATCAGGATTGAAGAGGGGGATTCGCATCATCATCGGATTGAGATACGAAATCATTTTCTGTTTTTGTTGCTGTTCGTGTTGCTCGATTCGACGCGCGGTTGAGTTTCCGGTTTCCGATTCAACTAGTCCAGATTCGATTGCCCATTTGCATAGGTTGGCTGCTTCTGATTCATCAATCGCATGTTCGCGCAGCAACGTTGCTGTTTTCATTAGCGCTGTACTAACGGTACGTTGACCATCGAGCATGGTCATGAATGTGTACTGAGGAAGCCCAACCCGAAAAAATCGGCCGGTGACTTCGTCTTCAACGAGATACTCGATCGCGCTTCCACTCTGACGCATCGTAAATCGAAGGCTATCTTTGAGCCGAAGACGAGCTTGACTGAATTCGAATGTTTGTTCGTTTAACATTTTCTTTGAAAATAGGGTTCAGGAGAGGAAGGGTTCAGGGCTCAGAAAGTAGGAGGTTGTGTCCAGAAATTGGTTATGATGCGGTATCGCGTTTTGATTCTTTTTGGAGGCTTTTCATGGCGTTTCAATCTTTCGAGGACTTGCAGGTTTGGAGGCGAGGCAAGGAGTTGGCTATTCTTGTCTATAAGGGTTTGAAAGACTGCCGAGACTTCAGTCTCCGAGACCAAATGCAACGCGCCGCAGTTTCTATTCCGTCCAACATCGCGGAAGGCTACAAGCGAACTCCCAAAGACTTCGCCTGATTTATTTTTATCGCAATCGGTTCTTCCTCCGAATTAAGAACCCAAACATACATAGCGCTAGATCTCGCGATCATCGATTCGCAAACTGCCGACTCAATCATCGACGAGACAAAACAACTCAATCGCTTGCTTCTTGCCCTCGCAACTGCTCAGCTAAAAATGCTCGAACCATGATTTTCTTTCCTGAACCCTGAACCCTCCACTTCTGAACACTTCTTCTACCACCACGTTAACCGTGACCTGACATAGTTAACGGGTTTATGGAACAGGCTCCAGCCGAGAGATCTTCTTTCGCCGTCGAGACGGGCGCTTCCTTTCATTCCGGGACGGAGACGTTCGTCTTCATTCTCAAACTCAAGTTCAGCGATAAAGACATTCTTGGCGTCGCGTGTTTCGCTGCGCGGGTGAATTTTCTTGATTTCGCCAGTCAACGGCTCGTCCTCTTGTCCGTCGATCCAGATTTTTGCCGAGTAGCCAACTTTAATTTGGGCAATTTCTTCAGCCGGAATCGCAACTTCAACTGACATCGGTTTTACAGGACCTATTTCAAACAAGACTTGACCCGTTTCGATCGACGCAGCTTCGGCGCGTTCGAGCGAACCACTCAAGACAACTCCGTCTATCGGACTTTTGATTTTCAAATTTTCCTGGTGGTATTGAAGGATGCTCTCCTCGGAAACCAGCCGATCGAATTCAAGCTCGGCCAGCCTTGCTTTAGGAACATTGCGGTCCTTCAACTCCGTACCACGAGTGATGATCGACTGCTTGCGTTCGGCCGTAACGCCAGCCAAATCCCAGCGGATCTTTCTGCCGTCCATTTCGGCAAGCACTTGCCCTTTGGATACAATGTCGCCGGCTTCGACGAGTCCTGCTAAAATTTGTCCATCAAACGGTGCGACGGCGAAACGGCGCGAAACTGGCTCCGTTACACAATTACAGCGAACGCGATAAGTGATTGGCAGAAACATCAACATTACGAAACCAACCAGAGAGGCCAGGATAAAAAGCTGTTTCGTAAACGACAATTTTCGTTTTACGTATGACTTGGTCTTGCTGAGCGTGGTCTGTTTGATTTTGTTGACGACGCGAAGAGAATTGGCAAGCGATGGTGCTGCAGTGTCGGTAAACCGTTTGAATTGATTCGAAGCCAACAATGCTCGGTTGCCAGTCAGAATGACCGATCCAACGGTCTGTTCGTCATCGGTCGTCAGCGGAAAACTGTAGACTGCTTCTGATTGAACAGTCGCCGCAAGTTGCTTATGAGCTTGCAACAGAAAATTGTTATTTTCATCGACCGCTGGAAAAACTCCAGGCTGTTTCCGCGTTGAACTTTCTACCAGAGTTTGTAAATAGCCGCTGCTGGCAGCAGAACCTTTGTCGATTTTACCAACGCCGGAAATGGCATTCAGATTCATACGATGCTTCTCAATCAGACCAACGGCGGCGCTTCCGCAACCAAGTCGATTGGCCAGCAAGTTGGCGATCTCTTCGGCAGCCGCCTTGTTCGTTTCCTGGTTTTCAACTTTCGCAACGATCTCAACAATGGCAGCCAGAGCCTGGACTTGCCAATCAGCATCTGCCGAGTCACGACTATTCAACCACAACTGAATTGCGGACGCGATCTTCTGAACCGTTTGCATCGACGACAACACGGCTTGCGGCGACTGAAGAACAACCAGCAGAATTTCGGGGTCCGTGTTGCGCGGTCGAATCGGCGCGAACAACCCTGACTGCCCACCTATCGATGCGATTTGTGCCGTTTGAACACTTGACGATTTGGCAAATTCATCGCACTTGGAAGACAACTCTTCGGCGAACTTCCGCCGCTCTGGAATTCGTCCGGACGAAGGCGTGCTTACCGATGGACTCCAAAGATCCTGTTGATCCTTGGACAAATAACACGCGCCGACAACTCCGGAAGTGGCCAACGCCATTTGCACGAATTTTGTGCGAACCACCTTCTCATTGAAGTTGCCAGAAACGATCTGCAGGATCTGTTCTTCAACATTCTTGCCAAGTGTCAATGGATTGGCAGAGTCTCCAGCTGGCTTTACTTTTTGGTGCAGCGCGACTTTATCGATCCGTGTCGTCGGCGAAGTTTGGCTATTGTTACTCATCAGCGTGAACTCGTTTCAAGTTGACTAGGTGTTGCGGTGAGCCGGGTTGGTTTGGCGTGAGGGATTTGCGATTGCAAGACAAATGGCCGGGCAGACTAACGATCGAGGTTTTCGTCCTCGAGCAATGCCTGATTGGCGTCGCTGGCAGATTCATCCCAGAAACAGATGATTCCACTTTGAACTTGAAGATCCTCATTCTGGATTCTTACATCCAGTCGGCCCAAGCCGCTATCTGGATCGATGACAGGCGACACGAACGTCACTACCGCAGGTTTGGCAGTCCGATCATGTCCGATGAAAACGCTCACTTTGTCGCCGACTTTGGTCTCGATCAACGTTTTTGAACTGAGGTAGAACCTTGCTTTGAGTTCTTCAACACAAACCACGGTTGCGTATTGTGGTTCATTGTTGGAAATATTCTCGCCAAGTTGCTTGTGAAGTTCGATCACGATGCCATCGATCGGACTGGAAATGATCCGGTCGTTGATTTGAGCCTGGATTCGTTTGACTTCCAGGCCCGCAAGTTTCAACTCGTCGTCTGCGGCTCGGTACTCAGCGTACGCATTCTCATACTCAGCCTGTTTTTGTTCCACTTCGAACTTGTTCGTATGGCCACCTTTGACGAGAGATTGAATCGCTTCGAGTTGCGATTTAATCAACTCCATTTGCGAAGTTGCAGCGTCGATACGAGACGTTGACTCAGCGCGAGAAATCGCGATATCCAACGAAGCCCTCAACACATCATGATTGATGGAAGCCAAAGGATCACCAACGCGAACGCGATCGCCTTCTTTCACGAATGATTCAGCGATGATTCCGACCTCAGGGCTGGCCGCAATACTTCTTTCGACGGGCTCGGTAAAGCTCTTCGTGATTTGGCCATCGTCCAGAATTTGCTGCGCCAATCCAATCGAAGAATCTGCGCAAACGGTGATCGCGCAGAGCACTGCACTCAAAATTCTAATGGAATAATTGGTGGGAATCATCTTATCGCGTCCTTGCGTATATAGGATGTGTTGTTTCAATTCTGAAACATCGAACACTACCTTGAAAATTGGTTCCTAGTCTTTTTCGATTGATTCTCGCACTGAATCCATCCAGTAGTCGCGCAGAATCATATCCTGTCTTTGTTTGTAACTTCGAGCTTCGAGTTCGGCCTGGAGTGTTGTCAGCTCTCTTGAAAAATCACCTGCTTCCCCGTCAGCATTCGATCGACGCGCGATGTGTTTGCACAAACTTGATTCGTTGTCCACGAAAATCGCGTCGGTGGCGGCAGCGAAAAACTGCGCCGAACCGGGTTGCCCCTGGCGGGCGGCGCGACCGACAAGTTGTCGATCAATTCGTTTGGAAGTGTTTGGGCTGACACCGATCACGTGTAGACCTCCCGCGGCGATTGCATCGGCATCCGGTTTGATGTCGGTGCCCCGGCCTGCCATGTTGGTGGCGATCGTGATCGAGCCTGCAGCTCCGGCGAGGGCAACGATGTTTGCCTCTTCTCCGTCCTGTATCCCGTTAAGCAATGTCGGGTTGAGCCCTTGCGCGATCAGTGCCTCGTTGACTTCGAAACTTTCGCGAATTGTTTTTGTCCCGACAAGGATTGGTTGTCCTGTCGCGTGTCGTTTCAAAACATCTTTGGAGATCGCGGAGAGTTTTGCTTCCAGGCTGGAAAAAAAACGGGGCTTCAGTACCTTCCTGATACATTTCTTGTTCGTCGGAATTTCAACCACATGGCATTTGTATACCGATTGAAATTCTTTGCTGACCGAGGCTGCCGTTCCTGTCAAACCAGCAAGCTGGTCGTACATCTGCAAGTATCGTTGTCGTGTGATTTGGGTTGTCGACTCGCGACCAGGCTGGATCGGCACCATTTCCTTGGCTTCAACGGCTTGATGCAGACCGTCTTGCCATGTCCGATCAGGAAGAATACGACCGGTAAATTGATCAACAATCTGGACCGCTTCATCAACGACGACGTAGTCGACATCGCGCTGAAACGTTTTCGCAGCGCGGATTGCATTGGTGATGTAGATTCGCCACGGCCTCGCCAAATTCAGATTTTGCTTACTTGCGATCTCTTCATGTGCTCGCTGATTTGCCGCGTCGGAGACTTCGATTTTTTTTGACGGAAGCTTAATCGTATAGTCAACGCCTTCAGTGAGTTGCGATGCGATCTTGTTGGCGATTAAATATGGAGCCGGATCTTCGAAGTCATTCGATGGCAAACTAATCACCAGCGGAGTCATCGCTTCGTCAATCATCACACTATCGGCTTCGTCGATCAGCGCGACGTGATGATCACGTGGCTGGATCAAATTCTTGTACGGATCGAGACCGCGAATTCTGTTGATCGTCGCCACACCAATATCGCTTTGCCGGTTTTGGCGCAGGTACATCTGATCGCGCAGGTAATCGAACCCATATTGATAGCCAGGACCGTAAACGATTTGCTTGCCGTAAACGCGACGCGACTCGGCTTCATCATTTTCTTCGGGAAGCAAGCCGTAGCTGATCCCAAGCATTTGAAATGTTCCTTCGAGACTTTCCAAATCGCGGGCAGCCAAATAGGTATTGGTTGTTCCAACATGAACCGATGGCGAGGAAAGCGTTTTGATCGCAGCAATCGATCCCGTGACAATCGTCTTGCCTTCCCCTGTTTGCATTTCGACGACGGCGCCCGTGGCTGCCGCAGCAATGGCTTTGACTTGAACATCAAACAGCCGGAACCCGTTGCAGCGAAACACTGACTCAGCCAACAAGCCACCGAACTCGGCGATTTCTTGCTCGCTCCCAGATTGCGAGTCGCCAGCACGAATAGCCATTGCACGGTCACGAATTTGTTCGTCCGACAATTGCCCAGCAGATTTTTCAGCGACTCGGATTCGCCGCAGCCAATCCTTTGGTGATCGTTTCGCCCGGGAAGCCAATCGACGCAGGCCGCCAAGATTCCGTAAATCGAAACTTTTGGGTTGAGGGCTGATGCTGGACATTTCAAACAATCACGTAAAAGGAATGAACCTCTCCTTCGCTCGCCTGAGTTGGATCACTCAGTGCGGACAGGAACAACCATCCGCTCCAACGATCCGCTCAAGTCGAACAACCGCATCAGTTCTCAATGCGTGTTGTCGCTTGCAGGTGGATGGCGACTATTGGCGGAAGTAAGAATCTTCGTCTGCAGTCAACGGATAAGATCCACTTACAGGCATCGCAGGCGAGGAACCAGCGGGCAACTGCCCATTGAAATCTGTGTCAAATTGCGGGTCGAACATCACTTCTTCCTGGATGCCTTGTGTTTGCGACGAAGGAGCACCCTTATCCAAGTTGATGGCGCTACATCCGTTCTCACAGCTCTTGGAAACCATCACGTTTTCAGATTGAAGCAGTGTTCCGTTGGTCCGTTTCAAGTTGACCATGGCGAGGTTGTAAGTCAGTAGAGATGTCACGTACTCACGTTCCGCCTCGGTAACTCGCTCTTGTGAACGCAGTAGCGACTCAAGGTTAAGTGCAGCCGAACCGTTACCATCAATCATTCTCAACCAGCGTTGTTCGATCGTGTCAGCTTCTGCTTCAGCGGCAGCCAAAGCTCGGCTTTTCGCATTAATCTCAAGGTACGAAGTGTGCAACTCACGAACCGCGATGTCGACTTCTGTCGTAATGATTTGCAATGCACGAGCGTATTCATCTTGCAAACGAGACAGTTCGTGTTGACGTCGGCACAAGCGTGCTTTGGCAAGTCGGTTTCCGACAGGCATTTGATACTGCACGCCAAGCGAATAACTGGGCCGTCCGACAGTAAACTGGTCTCCAAACGCACCACCGAAATCACTGTCACCGCGAAGTCCATTGGCATAGCCTTGAGTGACCAGGTTCAGCGCCGGAAGCAATTCATGTTGGGCAACTCCCAACCGAGTTGATCCTGCTTTGACTTGCTGGATTGCAGCCATCGCTTCAGGGCGGTTTTGAAGAGCCATTTGGATTTCGGCTTGCAAATCAGCCGGATACATTTGTTCCGATGGTGGCTCAACCGGAATAAGCTCAGCCTGATCCGAGTTCTGCAATTCCGGAGCGTTAATCAATCCACGCAATCGAGTCTCGGCATTAGTTACCGCCGTTCGAGCTCGGATAAGATCGGCGCGACGATTCTCCAAAGCTGCGGATGCAGTAATCAATTGTGTTCGCTGTGTATCCACTGCCTGACGAGCCTTAAGCGTTTGGAAAATTTGCTGGGTTTTCAAAAACAACCGCATTTGATGAGCAAGCACCGAACGCTCAAGGTACAGCGCCCAGTATCCTCGAGTTACTTCCAACAATTCCTCTTGCAAAGTTGCCATGAATTCATGCTCAGCAACCTCTGCGTCGATTTGCGCCAGAAATACAATGCTGTTGTTGTAAGCCTGCCCTCGGCCACGCAGCAATGGATGCGTGTAAGAGAGAGTCATTTGGCCTGTGGCCTGGTTGTCCGGAATAAAGAAAGTGGAGTTGTTGTCTTGCCAGCCGAATCGTTGTCCGATGTCCAGTTGGCCACCGCTTCTGGTAAGCCGACGAACGCCACCATTCAATTGAAACGTGTTGTCGTTAAATCGCGTCGCCGTTCCACCTGCCGTAAGCGTGTTGCTAATCGGTTCGCTTGTATCGTTCCACGCCGTATCAAGGTAACGAACCCAATCAAAGTTTGAATCGGCTTCCTGAATGGCAGTCTCACGGATCAGCGGGTCGCGTTTGGCGATCTTGATCTGATTGGAGTGGTGAACGGCCAAATAGAGCAAGGTGTGAATGTCGGCAGCGATCGGCTGCTGGTCACGAAGCGACTTGGCAACATGCTCGTTCCACCACGCAGGCATCAGCGCTTGCTGCGACGACGTCGAGTTCGCATCGAGTTGATGGAAAATTGAGTTGGCGTCAAACTGCTTAAACTCAGTTTGCTGTGCGTTGCAAACATGCGTCGAGAACGACATGAAAACAATCGCCGAAAATGCAGTTGCGCTTGCAAGCGCTGTCAATTGCTTTTTGCAGGAAACTTTCGATCGCATGTTTCTGACTCGGATTAGGTTTGATGCGGGACATTTGAATCATTCGATTCAGGAGGTTCTACGTGTGTATTCGACAAGTTCCTGATAAACGGTAAATCGAAACCGACTTGAAAATCTAATTCATCCCATTTGAGCCCGACTGGCTGATACATCCGTCACGGCGCATACAATCGTTAAAGTCAATCAAACGCTAACGTGGAGAATTGACCCAGAAATCACAAAAACCTTGGGAAATTCACGTCGCCAATCAGCCGCTGGCATCAGAAAGCACACTTCAGGGATACCGATTCTTAATGACCAGTAAATCAACGGGCATCTTTCGGAGAAGTCAACCGATACAAATGGCTCTGTTACCGAATAGGCTACCCACTTGGGGGAGTCATGACTCGCAAAAATGACATGACTGTTATTAACGTCGATCCAAGACGCGCACAAGCATTCATTCCTAACGCGTAAAACCCTCACTACAAAGCTCCTGACTAAGCGAACCAATAGAACCAAAAATTTAGTTTCCCTTTGTTAGAAAAACGTGCAATTAAACTTTGCAATTCTTGAATTTGTTTCGATTTATCATTGAACGGCCGACCTTAGATTTCGTTCGCACCCTCCTCACAAAATGCTTTTTTCAAAGCACGCAATGAGCCGCTCCAACTGGTTTTGGGTGGAATTTTGAATTGCATTTTAGGCATCAATTCAAAATTGAGAGACCTTTATCGAGTCGACCTTCCCAAGCCATCAACTCAAGAACCCCCGCCAAGGCAACTCAATGAGCTCATCTAATCCGTTCAGTGATCGTGATCCTTCTTTCGTCAACAACTCGTTTTTTGAGTCACTCGAAGACCGCGTCCTGTTTGACGGTGTACCCGATGCAACGTTCATCTTGCCGCAAGCAGACGTTGACCAACCGGTGCCCGCGCATGTTCAAGACGTCCAAAAAGCGGACTTCAGCGGGCAACGCGAATTGGTCCTGATTGATGGAAACGTTGCCAACAGGGAGCAATTCCTATCTGACATTGTTGAGGGAAAGCCTGATTCAACATTGGAAATCAGGTTCCTTGATGCCAACCAGGATGGTGTTAGCCAGATCAGCCAAATCTTGGCGGAGTCAAAGGGCGAATACACGACCATCCACATCATCTCTCACGGTGATGAAGCCGAAGTCATACTCGGCAATTCGAAACTGACGGCGGACAATCTCAATCGTTATGCGGACCAACTGGCGGGTTGGGCTGATGCGATGACCGAAGACGCGGACCTGCTGTTCTACGGTTGCGATTTGGCTGGAAGTTCTCAAGGTGAAAAATTCATTGAGTCAATTAGCGCAATCACCGGGGCAGACGTTGCGGCATCTGATGACGTGACGGGCGCAGAAGACAAAGGCGGTGACTGGGAATTAGAGTTTGTCGCGGGTGTCGTCGAATCAGCAGGGTTGGCGGCCTACAACTACACCGAGACATTGGCTCTATCCGATGCGCAGCTAAACATTGTTTCCGATGGAACGCCTACCTGGGATCCGGACAACAACCCTGGTAACGACACCGATGGTGCCAACGGAATCATTCGATCTCATGACACGATCGCCATGGAGGTGTTCTACAACACCGATTCAGCGGGTGCGACGGATTTGAACTTCACGTCGACGCTGCCTCAAGGGTTGGTTTGGGATTTTCTTCCGGCTTCTGCAGCGCTCGATCCGCGTTCAATGATCGTCGACTCCGTTACAGGTCTCCCTGGAGGAGATATGCGCTCGATCATCGCGTATCTACCCGATGTTGCTGGAACATTTACATCAAGTATTGTATTTGAAGCGCGTGCTCTTGGCGGTCAACAGGGAACTGCTCTAAATGGCGTAACGTTCGAAGTTGATGCCAACGAGAACGCGACACCTCTTCCCACTGATTCCTTCGATTTCACTTTGTCTGCCGCGGCAAACATGGACATTCAGTTGTTGTCGCCAACATTCCGTGGTGTATTCAGCGATGCCGCTGGAGTAAAAGATGGAGCGGTTTACAGCTACGGTATCGGCTTGTTGGGAGATCATCCCACTCGCACCGGTTCTGACGCATTCAAGGGTTCAGCTCCGTTGGAGGATCCCGTAACTTTTGATCTTGATCTTTCGAGCGTTTCGCCCAACTCAACGGTCTTTTCCTGGGGCCCTTCCCTCGGAACGGCGACCGATAACGCAGACGATGGTGTCACACGAAACTACGAACGATTCGTCGACACAACGGGCGCCACCACAACCGTTTGGTCGCAAAGCAACCGCCCTTCGGGCCAGTTCAATGAGGCTTCCACCGCGACGTGGAATGTGGACCGTTCAACGCCAGATAGTGGAGACTGGAACCTTACGGGGTCTTCTGCTGGCGTGTACGGTGTCGAGATCGTCAACCACGACACCTACGGAATGTCGTTTCCAAACCAAACCGGTGCGGGCCGTGCGATCCCAGCTTCTGACAAGTGGTTCGCGTCGGGACAAATTCATGTCTGGATTCCGATTTGCGATATCGACCTTGGTGACGACGGAATTGCTGGCACCGCTGATGACGGCGTGTTGACGGTGATACCTGAAATCACCAATTTTGATCCGGATGATGAGTGGGGCGTCACGAACAATTTTGGAACTGGAATTGAGGATACTAGCAACAACAGTTACGAGCACACGGTTGTTTCAACTTCGCTTGGTGGACCTTCAAAAAGAATTGCGGAATTCGGAGTATGGCGCTGGGTGGAAACGTCTTCGGCATGGCATGCAGGTGACGGTGAAACAGCAGTCGGTCACCAATGGGAGTCGACATTGTCTTCCGGTCGAAACCTGGGTGTCTTGGGTTTGGAAGGAGTTGTGTGGGGTGACAAGTTTGACAATACCGCTTCCAAGATCGTTCCGGTATCGACTTATGTTGACGGTTTGACTCACTCCACAAGTGGATGGGGACGTGCATTCCAGAGTGGCGGAAATAACCCTGGATGGCTGACCGAAGGCACCGACTACATTATTGAATTTGGTACCGGAGGTGTCGGCGGTGCCGCCGGCGGCTGGACAGACTGGGACTCCATGGGTGATGCGACGTTAGCGGATTCCGAAACGTCTACGGTTTGGACAACCGATCCCACCGATATTGCGAGTTTGGGTGGGACAGCTGACCCAGTTACCGGTGTTAGCGACGCAATCACAAAGTACCGTATTAAGTTGCTAACTGATTTAGAACCTGGCGCTGTGGTCACAAGTTTTGTGTCAATGGAGACCACGGGGCATTCGACATTGGAATTGACCGGAGACAATCCTGCCGGCGACATCATCGCCAACTTCGTTGCCGGAACAGCAGACTATCTCCTGAATAACGCTAATACAACCGATGATTGGCGAACTTCTGATTATGATCCGGAGGACAATGGCTTTTACCCAGAGGGGGCCTCCGGCGATGTTTTTCGCGGTGACCGATTACATATTGTTGAGGCTGATGTCGATGTCGACAAAGAAGTCATCGACCTTGGAGCTGGCAACAACTATCTGGCTGGTACTGCCGCGACCTTTGAATTGGATGCGACAGTCACGATTCCAGGCGATGTGCCGGGTGCACCAGCGCAAAACGTTGTAGTAACTGACATGTTGCCGGCTGGATTGACGGTGATCGGTGGATCGGCCCAGCCAGCAGCGGGCTATTCGTTCACAGCCGGAGACGGATCAACGATCTCGGTCCAATCGGTTGAGTACTTTGATCCAGCGACTTCGACTTGGAGCAATACCTGGACCTATGGTGCGACGGGGATTCGATGGGACTATGGAACGGTTCCACTCGGTACAGCGTTGCCAACGATGACGTTTGATGTCCTTATCCCGTACGATGCTCAGAATGGCCAGAGTTGGACCAATACGGCAGTCATCACGTCTGATTCGGATGACTCACCAGAAGAATTTCGCAATTCATCAGCGGGCATCGTCGCGGTACAAGTCGCCGCGATGGCAGCTGGTAAACAAGTCGTAACACCGCTTGTGCCAGAAGACACGACGATCATCTACGATCTCGGCATCGCGAACGTGTCGGACGACAAGGACGTGCCATGGTTCGATCTTGTCGACATTCTTCCTTACAACGGAGACTTTGAAGGAAGCAGCAACAACAGCTCAATCCCTTCCGGGTTATTCAGCTACGTTGAAGTGAGCGGATTGGACCCAAATCTCGAAGTCTACGTCACGACCGCATCGCAAGCGACACTTGACGGTCAGGACGGAACGATCGATGGCTATGCCGACCCAGGTACAGCCGCTGCCGGTGACGCTTGGTTTGTTGCCGAAGGAACCGGAATCTGGCAACACACATTGGACGATGTCCAAAACGCCGTTGCCGGTGCGCCGACAATGGACATGATTACGGCTATTCGCGTGGTCAGCGACAAAGCAGTCACCCCTTACCTGCCTGCCGGTACGTCAACTAACTTCTTCCTTGAACTGACACCTCAGGGCAACGTCGGCATCCCGTCCGACTGGTACACAAACAAATTTGCAGCGCGGACCGATCCCGGCCAGCTTCCTCTGCCAGTGAGTTCGGCACCGGTTACGGCTTACGTTGTCGCACCCGATATCGAAATTGAGAAAGAGGTCGCCATTGACGAAACGCACGTCAACAATGACGGCACTGACGACTCACATTGGACCGAGTCGGTGAACTTTGATGATACGGACAAAGCCTATTTTCGAATCAAGGTTACGAACACCGGAACGGCCGACTTCCTTGGCGCGACAGTAACCGACAGCTTGCCTGCTGGTGCGACGCTGGTAGGCGGAACACCTTTGGCAAGCACCGGCGACATTTCTGGCTTTCCTGCTACCTGGACGTTCGACCTTGGAGCCGGAGACACTGCCTGGTTGGTCTACCAAATTGATGTCAATGATTCAGGTAACTACCCGAACGTTGCCGACGTTGAAGCGACCGATGCGTGGGGCGAACCTGTTGAAGATTCCGATGACGCCGAGGCCAATTTTGTCACCGAGATCTCTGCTGCCAAGCAGCAGATCGGCGCCGTTCGCAGCACGACAAACTCTGACTGGTTCGAAGTCACTTACGAAGTCGAACTGATGAACACGAGTGTTTTCGATCTCGCCAATTTGACTCTGACCGAGAACCTGTTGGGCGCTTTTGGGCCTGGGTTCATGGGCGTCATGACGCCTCCTGCGATTACTGCGAGCGTGCTGACGGGAGCATCTGTAGCCCCGACCACCAATGGTGCTTTTGACGGAAACGCGGATGACCAAATTCTGAACGCCGACGGTTTGCTTGAATCAGGCGACAGTGTCACTGTCCAATACACAGTATATGTTGATCCTGCGCTGCTTCCCGATCCAGCCAACACGGTTAATCAAGTCGAAGGTGGCGGAGTAACGGGCAGTCCCGGTGGAACTCCAACGACTGATCTTTCGGACGACGGAAGCGATCCAGATAGTGACAACCCCGGAGAGCGCGGCGACGATGGAATGGGGGGAACAGATGATCCGACTCCGCTTGTACTGCCATCAATCGACTTGACTAAAGAGATTGTTGGAACCGCTCCGGCAGCCAGCGGAGTGAACGGAAACTTCGATGTGACCTATGAATTTATGATCACCAACGATGGAACGGTTGATCTGGATAACATCGCGCTGACCGAAGACTTTCTGGCGAATCTTGGCGGCGCGTTTATTGGCGTTGTCAACGGACCCGTCGTGACGATGACGACTGCCACCGACAATCCTGATTTCAACTTTGGGTATGACGGCGGTGCGGATTCCAATGTGTTCAATAACTTGCCAACCACCGACACGTTTACGTATGGTGGCAGCACAGCCAATACTACGAATCGAGCGCTGTATTTTGGCGATCAAAAAATTGTCGTTGATCCGAACGGAAACTATGTCTTGTCCGTCGATGCGTTTGCAGGCGATGGTGCTGGTGGTAGCTTTGACCCAGCGGCAGGTCACTACATGGGTTTCGTTTCGTACGACATTGATGGCAATGTTGTCAATCCATACTCCTACGCCAAATTCGCGGGCTCAACGGATACAACACTTGCCGCTCCTTTGAATCCGGGCGACACGACGATCACGTTGACAAACGCCGCTGGTTGGAGCAATGCTGGTGGAGGTCACACGCGAACGATCGCCTGGTATGGATACACTGACAGCACAGGCTACACCTATCCAGACTACGATTACACCCGCAACTATCTGGCAAACGCGTGGGCTCCAGGGGCCGTCAGCGGGAATACGATAACGCTAAGCGCGCCTTGGGCCGGGCCGGCGTTGGCGGCTGGAGATGCTGTGCGCAACTCGACTTCGGGTGGTTCCTACCAGTATGTTCTGCTTGGTGCCGGGTCCGTTCCGCAAACAACGACCAACTACTCGACCACGATCGGTGGCGGATATATTCAAAACGGAGTACTTGGCACATCCATGTTCCGCCCGGGTACACACTCAATCAGTTCACTTGTGCTTGCGGACTGGCTCAATGGTGGAACCGGAACACCACTGAACATCGACAACTTCCAGCTCGAGACTCTCAACATGAGCTTGATGGAACCAGGCCAAAAAGTCACGTTCCAAATCACGGTTGAAGTGGATCCCGATGCTCCTGGTGCAATCTACGACGGCATCACCGGTGATGGAGACAACTCGCTTGAAAACCAGGCCAGTGTAACGGCTGAAGATCCGTGGAACGACATTCCAGTGGCGGACACTTCCGATGACCCAACCGATCCAACGGACGCAGAGTATGGTGACGATTCTGATCCGGATGATCCAACGTCGCTATTGTTCCCGAATATCGAATTGACCAAAGCGATCGTCGGTACGCCTGTTCCGGCGTCCAGCGGAGCATTCGGCAACATGGACGTCACGTTCGAGTTCGAGATCACCAACAGTGGAAACGAATCGCTTGACAACATTTCTTTACTTGAGGATTTGCTGACTCAGTATGGTGGAGCGTTCCAGGGAATCGTACTTCAGGGAACGGCACCTGCGGTGGTCACATTTACAGACGCCACCAACCCAGTCGAAATCAATCCGAATTTTGATGGCGGAATTTCAGACGCTGAGTTAATTGACAACACCTCGGGCACGAATGAGTTGGCGATGGGTGAAACCATCACGATTCAGATTATTGTCGAAGTCGATCCTGACAATGCGACAGCGCTTTACACCAACGGCATGTTAGTCAATCAAGCGTCCGTCACAGGCATCGGTACAACAACAGGGGCCGTTACCGACGATGACAGTGACGATCCAAACGACTCAAGCAACAACGATAACGACGCCGACAACGATCCCGATGATCCGACAACATGGCAGATTCCGATCATCGACTTGACCAAAACGTTGGTGGGCGACCCGGTTGCCGCATCGAGCGGAACGCAAGGCAACTTTGATGTGACGTATGACTTTACGATCACCAACTTCGGTAATGCACCGATGGACATGTTGTCCTTGGAGGAAGACGTTGCTGCTCAGTATGGAACGGCTTTCGTTGCCATCGTTTCTCAAGCCGGAATTCCGGCGACGATTCAGTCTTCAACGATGACGGATGCTCCGGAGATCAACGCCAGTTACGATGGTGGCACAACCGACGCCGAGGTGTTTGACAACACCGGCGGAAACACCAACTTGATCGCCGGCGGCGAGTCGGTCACGATTCGGATCATCTTCGAAGTCGATCCAAACGCGGTCGGTGCCATCTTTGATGCAAACAACAACTTGGTCAACCAGGCAACCGTCTCAGGCAACCACGACGGAACGACATACAGCGACGACTCGGATGATCCAAACGACTCAACCGACAACGATCCAAACGACGACAACAATCCCGGCGATCCAAACAGGCTATTCATCGCCGATGTTTCGTTGGCCAAGCAAGTCGTTGGTACGCCGGTTTCACTTGGCAACGGCAACTTTGAAGTGACCTACCAACTGGTCGTTGAAAACACAGGTAATGCATCGCTTGATATTTCGCTCGACGACGATATCGACGCGCAGTTCGGTGCTGCATTTGTAAGTGCCGGCGGTCTAACCATGATGTCCCAGCCAGCTGGCAATCCAATCACACTCGATTTGGCTAATTGGGACGGCGACCTCGTTACCGAAATGGTCAATCAAACGCAGACCAATATTCTTGAAGCTGGCGAATTCTTCATCGTGCAGTTCACTGTCGAAGTCGATCCGGACGCCACCGGTACTTCACAACCGCTTGACAACCAGGCTACCGTCATGGGTGACGCGGTTGATGAAAACGGAAATCCGATGACCGATTCAAACGGCGATCCTGTCGTTGTTGATGACCTGTCGGATGATGGAACCGATCCAGAAACTAACAATCCTGGTGCCGATGGTGACACTGGCGGAAGCAATGATCCAACTCCGCTGTTGCTACCGGCGATGAGCGTTGGCAAGCAAGCCAATACGGTCACCGTGGCAACGGACGCAATGGGCAACGAGCTGACTGGTTCGTTTGATGTTCAGTATCTCGTCGTCGTCGAGAATACTGGAACGATCGAACTGACGAATCTTCAGTTGCTTGATGATCTAACGACCAATGCGACCTTCGGCGATGCTTACGACCCAACGTTGTTGTCAGGCCCAACGGATCGAACTGGACTTGTAACGGGTCCGGCAATCGTGAGCCATACGCTTGCCAATGCGGGCGATTTGCCAAACTTGAATTCGGGCTTCCTGGGTGGCGGCGCGCAAACTAACTTGTTCGATGGAACCAGTGGTGCACTTCAAACCGGTGAGCAGATTGTCATCTCGTTCACGATTCGAATCGACGCAGAAGAACTGGTCGACGGTGATTCAACCGATGGCATGGCACAAAACCAGGTGCAGGGCACGGCAGATTCAGATCAAGGTCCAGTCGATGACCTTTCCGATGACGGACTTGATCCGAACTCGGATAACGGGGATGGGGGAATTGATGATCCAACGCCGTTCGAAGTTCCGCAAATTCGACTTTACAAGTCTCACTCGGATCGAATCGACAATGGTGATGGAACATCCACAATCACTGTCACTTTGACGATCGACAATTCGGGTACCGTTGACCTTACTAACTTGAGCCTGACCGAAGACCTTGCAACCCAGTTTGGTTCGGCCTTCATTTCTGCGACCACGCCAACAATTACCGGCGGGCCTTTCAACGCACTAAGCAACGTCCCTGCGTCGCTGATCAACTCGGCTTGGAGCGGCGACACTTCACTAGACGTATTTGACGCGACCCAAACGAACGAGTTGCTGGTTGCGGGCGACGAATTCGAGATTCAATTTGATGTCATTGTCGATCCGGATTTGATTGATGATGACTCGGATTACCTGCAAAACACCGCGACCATTTCCGGTGACGGGCAAAACTTTGATGGCACCACAATATCCGTCGATGACGAAAGTGGTGCTGACGACGGATCTGGTATTGATACCGATGAACCAACCGATGCGATTGTTCCTGAAATAGCCATTGCCAAAGTCGCCGGTGATGCGGCTGCCAACGGTGACGACTGGGACGTAACGTTCACGATGGTTGTTGAAAACACTGGCTCGGTTGACCTAAACAATTTGACATTGTTCGACGACATTACGGCTCAATTTGGCAATGCATTTGTTGGTGTGACTGGACTTTCCGTTCAAAGCTTTGTTGGCTCGGGAACGATTCCTGTTGCCAACGCAGCTTGGACCGGCGATACGACGCAAACGATGCTGACCGGTGGCCACCTGGATCCAGGCGATCGCTTTGAAGTCGTCTACACAGTGACGATTGATCCTGATGGAATCGACTCGACATCACAGGGCCTTAACAACCAGGCGACAGTCCAAGGTGATGCCATTGATGAAAATGGCGATCCTTTGACTGACGATAGTGGAATGGAGTTAACCGCCGAAGATGACTCGGATGATGGCACAAGCCCTCAGGGTGACAACCCGGGCGAAAACGGTGACGAAGGAACAAGTGACGATCCAACTCCGATCATCATCGCTGATGTCAGCATCGCGAAAGAAGTTGTTGGGCAACCGACGCAACTTCCAAATGGAAACTTTGCCGTCGACTACCAATTGGTCGTTGAGAACATTGGTACCGTTCACCTGTCAAGCATGACGCTGGTCGATGATATTCAAACACAGTTTGGCGCAGCTGTCTTCCAAGGTGTAAGCAACTTGGCAATTGCGACAGGCCCAACGGATCCATTCAGCTCGATCACACTTGATCCAGCCAACTGGGATGGAACCGGTGCAACTGACATGCTTGATCAGTCGGTCGCCAACTCGCTGGCGATTGGTGACATCTTTACCTTTACGTTCACCGTCGAAATTGACGCGGCTGCGGCGACCGGTATCCTCGACAACCAAGCGACCGTCGGCGGAACAGGTGTCGACGACAGTGGCACTCCTTACACCGACGCAAATGGCGACGACATCACCACCACGGACGACTCCGATAGCGGCGCGACAACGGGTGATGACAATGCAGGCGAGCCGGGCGACTCAGGTGGAAGCGACGATCCAACTCCGCTTTACATTCCCGACATCGGACTTGCCAAGCAAGCTGGTGACGCTGTCGCAAACGGTGACAACTGGGACGTAGAGTTCACGCTCGTTTGGGAGAACACGGGAACAGTTGATCTCACGAACCTGACGATGTTCGATGGCATTGCAGCACAGTTCGGCAACGCGTTTGTGAGTATTTCGGGACTGACAGTTCAAAACTTCGTTGGCACCGGAACCGCGCCTACGGCAAACGTAGCCTGGATGGGCGACACGACACAGACCATGATCACAGGTGGAATGGGGAACGTTGATGATACTTTCGAAGTCGTCTTCACGGTTACGATTGACCCAGATGGCATCGATAACGTTTCACAAGGTCTTGAAAACCAGGCAACGACTTCCGGTGAAGCTCTTGATGAAAATGGAGATCCTTTAACCAACCCAGATGGAAGTCCAGTAACTGCCAACGACGACAGTGACAACGGAACCAATGCGACAGATGAAAATGGTGAGGACAATGGCGACGGAACGTTTGGCAACGATCCAACTCCAATCGTGATTGCCGACATTTCAGTTGTTAAGGCAACTTCAGGAATTCCTGTTGCTCTCAACAACGGCAATTTCGAAGTCACCTATGAACTTGTTATCGAGAACATTGGTACGGTTGATCTTGCAAATCTATCGCTTGTCGAAGACTTGCAGACGCATTTTGGAAGTGTTTTCCAAAGTGCCGGCAATTTGACTTTGGGAACCGTCGGTTCCAATAGCACGATCACTCTTGATACCGCGAATTGGAACGGTGACACTTCAACGGAAATGATTGACCAAGCTGCCATGACTTTGTTGGCCGTTGGCGAATCGTTTGTGGTTACATTTACCGTCGAAGTTGATCCAGATGCGGTCGGAGCCCCAACGACTTTGGAAAACCAAGTCGTCGTTATGGGCGATGCAGTCGATTCCAGCGGAAACGACATCACCGATTCGAACGGCGATCCAATCACAACGTCTGATGATTCTGATGACGGAACCGATCCAAATGGCGACAATCCAAACGCCCAAGGCGATCATGGCACAAGTGATGACCCAACACCGTTACTAATTCCTGATATCTCGATTGGCAAAACCGCCGGTGATGCAATTCAGGTCGGTGACGAGTGGCGTGTGCATTTCCGCTTATTCGTAGAAAACACGGGAACGGTTTCGCTCGATGCATTGACGCTGTTTGACGATATCGCAGCTCAGTTTGGCAATGCTCTTGTATCCGTGGACAATCTGGCGATTGTAAACTTCTTCGGAAGCGGAACAGCGCCGGGAGCCAACGCTGCATGGACAGGAGACACTACGCTCGACATGCTTGATGGTACCGGAACACTTGACGTCGGCGACCGATTTCAAGTTACCTTCCGCGTCTCGATTGATCCAGATGGAATCGATAACACGTCGCAAGGACTGGACAACCAAGCTGTCGTCGGTGGTGAAGGCATCAACCCTGATGGTACACCGATGACCGACGATAACGGCGATCCGGTCTCGACCATTGACGAAAGCGACGACGGCACAGACGTTCACGGCGAAAATGGAAGTGACGATGGCGATGGCGTCGCTAACAATGACCCGACTCCGATTATCATTGCTGACATTTCAGTCACTAAAGAAGTGTTCGGCACCCCTGTCGCATTGTCTGACGGGAACTTCGAAGTCACCTATCAACTGGTCGTTGAAAACACGGGAACCGTCGACCTGGCCAACTTGACTTTGATTGACGACATTGCGACTCAATACGGAGCCGCCTATATCAGTGCGGGTGGATTGACATTGATCACACCACCGGCTGACGCGATCGGCAACGTCGTCGTCGATTCAACTTGGGATGGTTCTTCGGCAATCGAGATGATCGACCAAGCAGCTGCAACTGCCCTGGCTGTTGGCGATTCGTACGTTGTTCAATTCACCGTAGTTGTCGACCCGGATGCAAGTGGAACTTCTGTTCCTCTGGACAATCAAGTTGTTACCGGCGGTGACGCTGTCGATGAAAACGGCGACCCGTATCTCGATTCCAACGGAGACCAGATTACAGCCGACGACGATTCCGATACGGGAAGCGATCCGAACGGAGACAACCCGGGCGAACAGGGCGACAATGGAACGTCAGACGATCCAACTCCACTGTTGCTTCCTGATGTCAGTTTGGCAAAATCTGCGGGAGCGGCTGTAGCTAACGGAGACAATTGGGATGTTACGTTCACGCTGGTCTATGAGAATACGGGAACGGTAACGCTGGACAACTTGAGCTTGATCGACGACATCGCGGCCGAGTTTGGAAACGCGTTTGTTTCGACCACCGGTGTGACCATCCAAAATCTTGTCGGCACGGGAACGTTACCGACTGCCAACGCCGCTTGGCCTGGCGGCACCGCAGCCAACATGTTGGTCGGTGGTTCGATGGACCCGGGAGCTTCGTTCGAAGTTGTCTTCACCGTCACGATTGACCCTGATGGAATTGACAGCGTGTCTCAAGGTTTGGAAAACCAAGCCACTGCGACAGGCGACGGAGTGAATCCGGATGGAACTCCGATGACTGATGACTCGGGCAACCCGGTCACCGTCACTGATGACAGCGACAACGGAACGGATCCCAACGGCGAGAACGGTAGTGAAGACACAACCGATGGAGTTTATGGGAACGACCCAACGCCGATTCAGATTGCCGATCTTGCGATTGCCAAATCAATTGTTGGCGAGCCGGTTCTTACTGGCCTTGGCAACTACGTGGTGACTTACCAATTGGTCATCGAAAACACAGGAACACTCGACCTGGGAAGTTTGAGCTTGCTAGAAGATCTTGCCACGCAGTTTGGATCAGCATTCGTAAACGCTGGAAACCTGTCGGCGACTTCACCATCCGACCCGTCGAGTAGCATTGTTGTCGACTCCGCGGGATGGAACGGAAGCACTTCTATCGAAATGATGGATGGCACTTCCAACGTGCTTGCCGTTGGCGACTCTTTCACGATTCAATTCGATGTTGAAATTGATCCTCGCGAAACAACTGACCCGCTCGTAAACCAAGTCCAGGGTGCAGGTGTCGGTGTTGATGAGAATGGCGACCCGGTCCTCGATCCAAATGGAAATCCGATCCCTGCATCTGATGACAGTGACAGTGGAACCGATCCCGGATCGTCAAACCCTGGAGATCCATCTGATGAAGGCACCAACGACGACCCAACTTTGTTCGACGTCCCGCCAGTACCACTAAGCGATATCTCGGGTACTGTATTCCAGGACGACAACGACGATGGAATTCAGCAACCTGGCGATAACGGCATTGAGGGAGTTGAAGTCACACTCTCGGGCACCGATGTCTTTGGCAACCCGGTTTCTGTGACGGTGCTTACCGACAGTAATGGTAATTACTCCTTCCCGAATTTGAATGCCGGAACCTACACGTTGACACAAGCTCAACCCGATGGATTTACTGACGGACAAGAGAACGGCAATCCGAACTGGACGATTGGCAACGACGTCATCTCGAACATCGATCTTGGTTGGGGCGAATCGTCTGGTACGAGCACGTTTGCAGAGATACTCGAACCAACGACTGCCTCTGGAAACCCACCTCGATTGCCAGCGCTTTCACCGATCTCACTTTCGCCGATCGGCAATCTGCTAAGCAGTTACCTCGGTGGTCCCGGCCCAATCTACTCGGGAGTTCCAATCAACAGCAACGCTAACCCGCTTCAACTTGACAGTGGTCGGTCTGTTCTTGGTGGGTACGTATCGAGTGGTGAAACCGGTGACTGCGGTTGCCCAGAACCGATCAACCCGTGCTGCGAGCCTGTTGACCCATGCGGCCAAACGTTAAATTGGGCTGAGCAACCTATTGTTGAAGAAGCCGTTGCGAGTGAAGACTGTTGTGACGGAGAAGTTGTCGCGGAAGGCGACATTTCGAACGAACTTGTATCTGAAGACGTGATTCAGGAAGAGTTTGTCGACCAAATGATCCCGTGCGAGGATGCGAATCCTTGTGAGGAAGTTCGTCGACCTTGGTTCCTGAAACGCATGTCGAATTGGATGCAACGTTAATCGACTGTTGGCATCCAAAGCGTAGAGACCATCTTGATTGACATCAATGACAGCCCGGCCAGACGGCCGTTACTTGGCCGGGCTGTCGTCAGATGGTTCAGCGTGCGGCAGCACTTCGATTGCTGTTGCCGAGAATCGCCCGTCTTCAATTTTGCCAGTGACCGTGGCCGTCCGGATGCAATTACAAAGTCCGTCTTCGCCATGTGCATCGCCGTGATCATCGATGGAACTTCCATCAACGAAATAAGATTCACCATTGATTCTGACAGCGAGATTACATTCGCTTCCGGCCAAACCGAACTGGCATTGGCCACAAGAGGCTTCGACGATTTGATTTTCAATCACGGTTAGCGCGATGGACGTTTCGCCAGGAACCGAGTTCGTGGTATTCTCGCCCACCGTTTCTCGCGAGCTGTTTGTATCATGACAGCCCAGCAGCGGCATCAAACAAACCAACGTTCCAATCAGCAATAGCTTGGCCAAGTATCTTTCCTTTTGTGGTTTGCGAAAAAGCGTGGTGTCAAAAATGATTCGTTTGCAGCGGCTCAACATTCTAACAACTGCGTAACGTCAATTAGCTGTTGATGTACAATTTCAGGATTACTAGAGGTCTATTAAAACCGATTCTAGTTGTAACAAATCTTCAAGTTGAGATTCGGAACCAGCCACGATGGCGAGCAAGGATGAGAATTCATCAGACGCGAAGAATTCGTCTGTCGAAGCGAATGAACAGACTGGCCATTCAGTCAGCTTTCACGAAGCATTCAAAGTTTGGTGTAAAGTTGCGTTGCTAAGTTTCGGTGGACCGGCAGGTCAGATCGCGGTGATGCACCGAATTTTGGTCGAAGAAAAACGCTGGGTCAGTGAGAACCGTTTTCTGCATGCGCTTAACTACTGCATGTTATTACCTGGCCCGGAAGCTCAACAGTTGGCGACTTATTTGGGCTGGCTATTGCATCGAACGGCGGGTGGATTGGTGGCTGGACTGTTGTTCATTCTGCCTGGATTTGTCAGCATCCTCATGCTCAGCATTTTGTATGCTTGCTTCAACGAGATGACTGTCGTCCAGGGATTCTTTTACGGACTCAAGCCTGCTGTCGTGGCAGTCGTCATCGAAGCCGTTTTGCGAATTGGCAAACGGTCGTTGAAGAACCGGACGATGATGGGATTGGCCGGGATTGCTTTCGTGGCGATTTTCTTTTTCCAAGTTCCGTTTCCGTTGATCATTTTGGTTGCCGGATTGATCGGATTCATTGGTGGAAAACTTCGACCAGATATTTTTGTTGTGATCAAAGGACACGAAACAAAAACAAACGAGCCGCACGGACAAGCAATCTCAGACGAACAAGCGATCGCGAGTCGGCCAACGCTGGGACGCGCAGCAGGCGTGCTGGCGATTTGGTTGCCACTTTGGATTGCACCAATCATTGCCCTTTGGTTCTTTGCCGGGCCGAAGAACATCTACACGGAGGAGTCCACTTTTTTCAGCAAGACTGCCGTAGTGACTTTTGGTGGAGCGTATTCGGTTCTCGCATACATTGCTCAAGAAGCCGTCAGCACACATCACTGGCTTGAGCCAGGTGAAATGCTAGATGGTTTGGGGATGGCCGAAACGACACCGGGACCCCTGGTCCAAGTCGTCCAGTTTGTGGGCTTCATGGGAGCTTATCGGAATCCGGGGTCGCTCAATTCGGTGACCGCCGGAATCTTTGGTTCGTTGATCACCACGTGGGTCACGTTTGTCCCGTGCTTTCTCTTGATTTTTCTTGGCGCGCCTTACATCGAGTATTTGCGGGGTCGTAAGTCGTTGAACGCGGCACTGTCTACAATCACTGCGGCGGTTGTCGGCGTGATTTTGAATCTGTCAATCTGGTTTGCGATCCACACTTTGTTTGGCAACGTGAACGAAACGCACTGGATGGGAGCACGACTTTACGTGCCCGATTGGTCAACGCTTGATATCGCCGCATTACTTATCGCAGTCGGGGCCTTCGTCGCCATGTTCATTTTCAAACGCGGCATGATCGTGACGCTCGCGTCCGGCGCAGCGATCGGGATGGCTTACTACTTGCTCTCCCATCAATAGCGTTTTGCTTTCGCATACAGACGCACTGAGATTAGAAATAGCTCCAGACAACACTTTTGCCACGTCGCTTGGCTTTTCCAAACCAAAGACACAATGGAAACAGAATTGCCAAGACTACGATCCAGCCAATGTAGACCTGCAGCAACCAACCTGGATGGTTAAAACCGTATTCGGGTGGCACGGTTTCCCAAACGTCGATGCGCATTGGCGAAATCAAAACGCCTTTGAAAGTCCAGTAAAGCAACAGCGCACCTAAATTCAAAAGGTAAAAGTGCAGCAAGTAAAAGAAGAGTGGCACACCTCCAAAAACTTTAAGGCCTCTAACCCAAAAGTTCTCACGACCCATCCAATCGAACAACGCCAGCAAAAGAAGTGCAGGCCCAATCGTCATCAGCATGAATTGCAGTGACGGGGGATACTTTGACGTTGCCAAAAAAGAAAACAGAGTGCGTGTCCAATCCGTTTCCGTTGAAGCATTTTTGGTCTCCACTTGGTCGTCGTCTGATTCCATTTCTGGGCTTGCGGAATTCGCATCGATGGACATCGAAACTGGCTGCCAACTCCAGTGCTGGGAGTCGCCGTAGACGTTCGTTGACCGGATCAATAAAAACGCGGCAACCAATGTGAGACCTACGCAAACCGCAAATCGTCTTCGCTGCTGAGGTTCCGCCGCGAGGTACGGGCTGATTCCATAACCGACCGCCATCAAGCCAAACCAAGGCAACACGGGATAGGCAACAACAAGATATGCCCACGGGATATAACCTGGTTGATGCAAAAAAGTCCAAACCCAACCCAAACGGCCAAGTTGATCCGCTTGAATTCCATCGAGCAGGTTGTGACCGAAAACGATGATCAGACCAATGACCAACACTATGCGATGGGGCAGCCAGCAAAGAAGCCCAAGCAGAATCATGGACGTGCCGATCGCCGCGATCACAATAAAGAACCAAGGGCCCATCGTCATTGAGAACAGCAAACCAAACCGGACAACGGTAAATTCCAAAAATATCAACCACACGCCGCGCGTGATCAAAAACCATGCCAGCTCTTTGCGGCTGGACAATTTACGGCCGTGCATCCATGCGGATACTCCCGCCAAAAACAAGAACGTCGGAGCACAAAAGTGAGTGACCCAACGGGTAAAGAAAAGTGAGATCGTCGTCGTGTCGATGGCTTCGGGACGAATACGCACGTCACCAAAAAAATCACGACTATGATCAAGCGCCATGAGCACCATGACCAGACCTCGCAACGCATCGATCGCGCCGATCCTTTCAAACCTCTTCTTCTGCTTGGCAGTCACCTCGTTTTCTATACTCGCTTCGATTGCCGGTCTCCCATCAAAGCGTTTCAAGAATGAGTGATGTTAATTCTAAACTTTCGGTCGGCGTCGCGTAATTAAGGATCATAACATTGAAAAGTCGATTGTCCTGCAAAGCGTTTCGCACGTGTGATCAAGTTGCCGCCGACCGACAATGTCGCGTTCGTTAAAGTGGAATTGCTGGACAACCTCATCGGAGCATGAGCGAAGTCCGCTTTCTGGCCACCAGCCCTGAGCAATCCATACCTGAACAATGGTAGCCGTTGTTTACACGGGTCGCTGACCAAGATTGTGCGCGACGGAGTACAACCAAACTCGCATCGGTGGACGCAGTAGTCACGGGCGGAACAAATCAGGCCAGCAACGAGCGCTGCGTTTTCATCGTAGGCGTCATACGCATCTGGCTTACTTTATTGACTTACATCCCGTTGGCCGCTGGAAATCGGAAGAATACTGGTACAGCGTAGTTGTTCAAGATTTCCTTGAATTTGCGGCGTTCTAGCCATTTTCAACTTCTACATATTTTAGTTTTTTTCAAAATCAGAGAAATACACTAAGGATACTGAGTGAAATTCTCGCCTATTCTTTCGCGTGAAGTCAGCCATGAATATAAGTATTTTCACCACTGCCGTGCTCATTGATGGTAAAACATAGGCAACGGATTTGACGGACTTTTGAAATTTCATTCCCTGCAGACCCTAGGGACTTTTCACGAGGCAACTCACGGACCGTCGAGTTAAGGATAACTCCCGCACATTGTTTATAAACAACTTGAATCTTCGAGGGGGACATAATGAGAGAGACGAATTTACTAACGCGGACGTGCTTGCCATTGCTAGCAACTGCACTCTTCGTTTTCACTTCAACAGCTGACGCTCAAATCACGCTTTCCTACGGCACTGTTGACGCCAGTGGAAATGTTGTCGTCAATTTGATGCCCAACATGGCGGGCCAAAGAGTCGATTTTTTCGCCAGTGGAATCGCAGCTACGGGCGGTACTGACGGGATGGAGCTTGATCTTCAAGTTGAAGACGGCGGAACGGACCTTGGTGGTACTGGTGTTGGACCGACGATGACAGGTATCGATTTGACCAGCGGAACAATTTGGTCTGGTTTCGGCGATACTCAAACGGATGTTGTCACGTTTCCGTTAGCCAGACAGAGCACCGTTGATACTGGTTCGGTCGTCACGACCGATGGTCTGGTTGGCGCTGTCTTTTTTGATACAACCGGATTCAACAGCGGAACTTTCGACTTCCGTGTTAACGGTGTGTCAGGTGCTTTTGATACGACGTTTTTCCGTGGTGGCGTGGCGCTACCGACGGAATCGACCAACGGCTTTCTGCGAATTAGCGAAGCAGTTCCAGAACCGTCATCGCTGGCGATGCTAAGCGTCATCGGGTTGATCGGTTTCGCACGCCGACGACGAAGCTAGATCACGCTGTTTGTGAGACGGCAAAGCAGACTTTTCCCGAATTCGATTCGGTGAAAGTCTGCTTTTTTTATGCGCCTGCAATTATGCGCCTGCAATTCGAACGGGATCCGGGCTCCCATGTTGAAGGCAGGAATCGTAAAGCTGACCACGAAGACTTTTTGCTGATCTACGAATTGCTCGATCCCAACAATCAGCAAACCAGCGGAATCTCTCCGACTAGCCAACGAGGAAGGCCAGCGCGATGTCGAGGATCGCCGCAATCATCGGGATCGGACGGCAAAGCAAGAGGTATGCGAAAGCCCTAAAGGGGCGAGATCTTGGTTTCATAACGGGACACCGAACAGCTTCGGATGGTACTGAAAATTGGTTTGGGCTATGATACTTCGGTAGTTGGCACCAGCTACAAATTCGAAATCGTTTCCTGTAGTGCAAGAACTGAATAAGATTCATGGCCGACGTTGCCCCTAAGACAGGTTTTCAAGGACTTATTGAAAACTGGCAGAGCGATATCATTGCCGCTTTGAGCGTCGCATTGATCGCTCTTCCACTTTCTTTGGGCATCGCACTCGCAGCCGGGGCACCAGCGATGGCTGGTATCATTTCCGCCGTGGTTGGCGGAGTGGTCACCACGTTTTACCGAGGCGGACACATCGCCGTAAATGGTCCGGCCAAGGGCGTGATCGCCGTCATCCTTGCTGGAATTGCCATGATGGACGATGGTTCCGGCCAAGCCTTCAACTACGTGTTGGCAGCGATTGTTGTTTCCGGTGCACTTCAAGTCGTCATGGGGATGCTGAAACTAGGTCGTTTCGCAGACCTCTTTCATTCTTCGGTGATTCACGGACTGCTTGCGGCCATCGGAATCATCATTTTTGCGAAACAAATTCATGTGGCGATGGGGACGTATTCGAAAAGCCCGAGCATCGTTCAGAACCTAATCGATGCGGTGCTGATGCTGCCGCAAGCCAATCCGTTTGTGGTGATTATCTCATTGGCCGGTTTTGTTTTGATAATGTTTCATTCCAAAATAAGCTATAAGTTTTTTCAATTCCTTCCGACGCCGATGTGGGTCATCGCTCTTTCGATTCCATTTGCCTACCTCTTTAACTTTTTTAAAGACCACGATATGTCGCTGTTCGGAAAGGCATATGACGTAGGGCCGAAATTGTTGCTGGACATTCCTGACAACGTAATGGCGTCCATCATGCATCCAAATTTTGGCATGATCGATACGCCAGCGTTTTGGATTACGGTCTTTTCAATCCTGTTGATCAGTACCATTGAATCGCTGGCCATTGCCAAGGCGATTGACAAAATTGATCCTTACAAAAGAAAGACCGATCTCAACAAGGATTTAACTGGAATCGGGCTCAGCACCATGGTCGCCGGTTGCCTCGGCGGCTTGCCGATTATTGCCGTGATCATTCGAAGTACCGTCAACGTACACAACGGTGCAAAAACGAAATGGTCAAACATGTACCAGGGCCTGTTGTTGCTGTTGCTCATCGTCGTGCTTGGGCCGATTATGCAGCAGGTTCCACTTTGTGCCTTTGCGATTCTACTAGTTCACACCGGATTCAAATTGGCATCGCCCGCTGTATTTAAACAGGTGTTCGGTCACGGGATTGAGCAGTTGATCTTCTTTGTGGGAACCATGGTTCTGACTTTGTACACCAACTTGCTGGTTGGATTGTTTGGCGGTCTTCTTTTGGCATTATTATTCCAATTGTTGCTAGCCAAGGTTTCCATTCCGCGGTTCTTCAATTTGATCTTCAGGGGAGGTTCTAACCTGGTGCTGAAGCCAGACGGCAGTTACGACTTGAAAATACGAGGGATCTCAAACTTTCTCAGCATCTTGAATCTTGACAAATTGTTGGAGCAAATTCCCCCTGGTGCGAAAGTAATGGTCGATCTTTCGGAAACACGTTTGGTCGGGTTCACCGTGATGGAACATTTGTACGACTTTCAAAAGCTGCATGAGAATACGGGTGGCGAACTGGAAATCTGCGGTCACGAATCGCATGCTTCAACGAACAATCACAAACTTGCGCTGAAATTCAAGATAGATCCTACCGAACCATTGAATCCGCGCCAAAAGATGCTGAAGGAGATGGCGGAAAGCTACGGTTGGAATTTTCAAGTCGAGCCACTTGAGGATTTCGATTATTTCGAATCGTTTCATTTCTTCAAGACTCGCCCTGTCGAGGCTGAGAGCAATTGCATATCCGATCAGAACAAAGACGTTCACCTGGAGTTGATTGATGTTACCTTCGAAGAAGGCGCGGACATATTTCCGGACGAATACCAAACGACGGTAGGCCTGCTCAAGATGCCATTTTCTATTCCGAAGTTTACCATCGAAAAAAAGGGCTTTTTGGATCGGTTCCTGCATCTTTCAGAGCACAAGGATATCGACGACGTCGTCTATAACGATTTCCTCGACGATTTTGTGGTCAGGGTGGAAGACAAAAAGGCGATGGACGAATTCCTGACGGAAGAGTTCAAGGCGCTATTCGAAATCAGCCGCTTGAACCACATTGAAAGTAACGGCGAAGCGCTTCTGATTTTCAATAACAATTTCAGGTTGGCCCAATTGCTGGACTACGTGAGAATGATCCAGTTTGCCGACCACTTGAAGAAGATCATTAAGGAATAGCCATTGTTATTCTCATTTTGCCGCAGCTGATTCTTACTGGCTGGGGAATCAACTAACAGAGGTGCCGTGACCCCTCAAATCGAAACTGGGTTTGAAATTTGCTCGATAAAGCGGCCTTTGCTGGCAACTTGCATGATTCTAGTATTTTCCTCGCCGGCACATGTTATTACCATCAAAGAATTGTCGGTTACCCCAGACATCCCGTTTCGGCATCAATAAAGTTGTGAGCCAGCTACAAGTTGCACACCAAAGATAAAAACCTGAAGACATGGATCGTCACCAGCTTGCTGGCTCTGGCCACGCTGATTAGCGCGATTCCGTTACTTTCGGTTGCCGAGTCATTCGGATCTGAAGAAGCCAAAGTCGAAATCACGGAACTGACTGAGTTCGAAGTCGGTGAAGAAAAGATCGTTGAAAATCGCCGTCGCAGAATTCAGCGACGCTCCATTGTCAGCCGCCGACAGGACACCGGTCAGCTGCGCAGACCATCTCACGCAGAAGTCGCCTCGATGCCGCTTTGTTTGCGATCGAAACACAATGGCTGTGGAAGCCACCTAAGAGTCTAGCGCTCCCGCGCGGGTTGTCTTCTTTCCAACCCGTTTGCAACTGACCTCTCTTTCTTCACACATTGCTTTTGGCGCGGGTTTCTCGTGTGCCAGTTAGTCATCACATTTAACACCACATTTCCAGGACAAAACAATGCAACGTACCGGACCGCTTACCATGCTGAGTGAGACCAAGTACTGGAAGACCGACGTTCCTTCCGGGCTGGTTGTCTTCCTCGTCGCGATACCACTCTGTTTGGGCATCGCCCTTGCCTCTGGCGGCTCTGCGATGTCGGGCATCATCGCCGGCATCGTCGGCGGCTTGATCGTCACGCTTTTCAGCAACTCATCTCTTGGTGTCAGTGGACCTGCTGCGGGCTTGGTTGCGATCGTCGCGCCGGCGATCCTGACACTGGGTTTTCAAAACTTTTTGTTGGCCGTTGTTCTCGCAGGAGTCATCCAGTTCGTGGCGGGCGTGCTGAAAGCCGGAACCATTGGGTACTATTTCCCGACGTCAGTCATCAAGGGTATGTTGGCCGCGATCGGTCTGATCATCATTCTCAAGCAAATCCCGCATGCGGTTGGCTATGACAAAGATTATGAAGGCGACATGGCTTTCTCGCAGGCCGATGGTCACAACACGTTTTCGGAAATCTATTACGCGTTTATGAACCCTTCCATAGGCCCGGTAATTATCACGCTGGTCTGCCTTGCCATCCTCATTGTCTGGCAGACGAAAGCGATTTCGAAATTTGGCTGGAGCAAAATCGTTCAGGGACCTCTGGTTGCAGTGGTCGCCGGAATTCTGCTTAACCTCGCCTTCATGACAACGCCGATGAAAGTTGACAAGGATCACCTGGTTCAACTGAACCCGGAAACAGCAAAGAAAATCGTCGGAGTCCATGACGATCACAAACCTGACGAAGGTGAAAGTGATAGCGCAGAAGCCGGATCCGGTAGCTTCAAGTTTATCTTCCCGCACTTCAAGCCGTCGGAAATCACTTCAGCAGAAATGGAACTTGGCCATGGATCGCATGGCGGTGGCAGCACCAATGCCGCCGTTGCTATCGACGATGCCACCGAAAAGCTGGAAGAGTTTGGCAAGAAGCTGGAAAAGCTCACTGACAACTCCATTGCTGCAAGCTTGGGCCCGGCAATTACTGACTTGAAAACCTCGCTAGGTTCAACTGGCGAAGCCGTCAGTTCGACAGGATCAAAACTGAAAGCGCTGGAAGACGCGGTCGAGAAAGTCGGTGACAGAAACATCGCTGACGGAATGAAGAATGCCATCGCAGGGATTCGCGATGTGATCAAATCCGATGAGCCAGAGACAGCCATTACGCCGTTCAAGGCCGGAACAATGATTTTCATCACCGCCCTGACTCTGGCGATCGTCGCCAGCCTCGAATCGCTGCTCTGCGCAGAAGCAACCGACAAACTTGACCCGCAACGTCGCCAGACTGACTTGAATCAGGAACTGCGAGCTCAGGGAATCGGAAACGTTGTATCCGGGATGCTTGGAGGGCTACCGGTTACGCAAGTGATTGTGAGGAGCTCAACGAACATCCAGTCGGGGGCTCAATCGCGATTCGCATCGTTTGTTCACGGCATCTTTCTGATTGCATGTGTCATTGCGATTCCAGGTGTTCTCGAATTGATCCCGCTTGCCAGCCTCGCGGCGATTCTGTTTGTCGTCGGCTACAAGCTGGCGCATCCTTCCAAATTCAAAGAAATGTTCGCCAACGGCTGGACCCAGTTCTTGCCTTTCATCATCACCATCGTGGCGATCCTGCGAACGGACCTTCTGATTGGAATTGGAATCGGATTGATTGCATCGCTGTTCTTCATTCTCTACAGCAGCTACTTCAAGTCGATGTGGACGAGCATGGAAGAAGTTGAAGGCAGGAAGGTTCATCGTCTGACACTTGCTGAACGCGTTTTCTTTATCAACAAAGGAAAACTCCAAACGGTGATTCAGGATATTGAACCCGGAAGCAAAGTCATTGTTGACGCTTCCAACACAGTCTACATGGATCAGGATGTTTTGGACATTTTCGATGACTTCAAGACTCACGCCGAGTTTGACAATATCGAAATCGAATGGATTGATCCGCCGGCGAGCGATGAAAAGCGAAAGGATCCGGCGCGTGTTCTGGAACTGGTTAACGCTGACCAGTAATTTCGCATCGTGTTGAACACGTTCTCGGTAGAAATCCCATAGAACAGGTTTCAATAATTCAAAAGCGATATACTTGGGCACAACGTCTGGCTGGACAATAGAAAAATTGTTATTTGATTTGATCGAAGTTTCCTCTTAGTTTCGCATTTCTACTTGGCGGTGATTGACTACAATCCCTACTTTAACTATCTCGAGAAGCATCGCGATGTGATGCCGTAGCCTACATAAACGCGAACTGGGATGAGCAACTAAAGTGGGGGCATCCTTAAAACGAAGGAAACTGGGGCGACACACGAGTCCAGGCCAATTCAATTACCTTGGCTAGGTGGAAGAAAGAAGTATCGCGTCCGGTCTGGCAACACGGCATCGGCAAGTTAAATTCAGCCCCGAAGCGTTAGCTATCGCCGGCGCGAAACCCATTAGGCCTCTATAAGAGTCACCAAAGAAAAAAGGCGCCGCCTATCAAAGACGGTGCCTAAAGTGGAGGCGGCGGGGAAGTCGGAAAAAGTTCTGCACAACACCCTAAAGTCGCAATAATCCCTTGCGATTTTGAATATTCATGGCTTAGCCATGTGGCAACAAATTCGCTTATCGGAACGATAACTCTCCAAACGGAACTCGATTCTTTAGACTCAACAATTCGTTGGAAGCTATTTTCACTTTCAGCGAATCATTTCTTCAACATATTACAGCTTCAATTCTGACTGGCCCAAAAGACCAACGTTCATTTGGTGTGGGGATTTGCTTTTTTAAGATAGACCGGAAACGGACTGTCCATCCGTTGCTTAAACACACTGTTTGGGCCATATGTCCTCTCGGGTACATCAATTTCGCATCGACCTTGTCGAGCAACTCAAATGGGCTCCGATCGACAACTTTTGCATTGCGCCAAGTCAATTTGGCTGCGATCTCTCATCCATCTTTACAAAAGAAAAGACGGTTTCCTTGAGATATTCGCACGATCGCCTATTCGTGACCTATGTTCTACAAAGCCAAATTGGCATTTATTGGCACTTAAAAATATGGCCCAGTCTACATCATGAAAATTCTTGCGATTATTTTCGCGTTTACGTTGCTTTCTGTACCAGCAAACTTGCTTGCGCAACATGTCGTTACGAACCCATACTTCGTTGAAGAGGCTCCTGTAACTCAAGTTGAGAAAGATCGAGCGAATTCAGCATTGGAGTTACTGCGATTCTGCATAAAGAACGGTGGTCTTGTTGCAGACCACGTCAAGCGACTCGATCCAAATTCACTGAATGAGGCCGTCAACACAGCAACTGAGCTAGAGTGGATTTGTAAGCGACTCGACAGCAATTTGGAAAAGTGGCTTATTGTCTTAAGCCACCAAAACCAAGAGTATATCCGGTCCGGAAAATTCAATTCAGAAGCTGTACCTTTCTTCAAAAAGCAGGCATCGAAAATGCGCGATCTCAATCGAGAATTGAAGAGCCGATTGAACGCTCAAAAAGCGAGCGCGAGAAAGCAGAAATTGGTGCGAACATTCGATTCCGAGGTTAAAGCGGCGGAGACCACCTTCTCATCTGTTTACAGTCAGTATCGTTCAAAAGCGCTGTCAGACAAACGGCGAGGAATTGTATTAACTACCGAGACTCAGATTGGAGTTCACTTACGATCGCGCGGCGCCAGAAACTTGTCGATGCTGGATGCTCTCGCGGCAGTTAATGCCTATATGGATGTGTACGGGGTAGAGTGATTCACGGCGCTCGGATACTTAGAAAGAATCTGAAAGACTTCAAATGGCTTTAAACTCAACAATTTCGTCTGCATGGGATTTACTCTTGTTTGGTAATGGAACCGACCGAGAGAGAATTACTCTTTCGCTTCAAAGACTGTTGGATATATCTCCTGTCGAAATCAAAAAACAACAGCAAGTTCTTCTTGAGAAACTACCCCTCAATGCTATCCGGACTTTTGGTCCTGCGGAGATCGTTCAGTACGTTAAGAATTTGGACAAAAATGGTGTGCGCAACATCGTCGATACGATCGCGAAGATGCACTTGCTAAACAGGTCGACGGTAAGAGTTAACTGAACTCAAAAACAGGTCATGGTCTTGCTGTTAAACGCTAGGCGTTGTCTCGAGAAGGTAGCGCTGCCAAGCTTTGGTTGAGATCACATGATCGCCAGAAGACTTGCCCCACTCAACAACTCTCTCATTCTTCTTTAGCGGTCTCTATAAGCCATGTGTTCGAAAATTATTTTCTCGAACAAAACGAATCAAGTTTACGGCTACGTACTCCCCCATGTTTTGTGATCGACTACGAACAATTAGCTGGCCTGTTTGGCCAGGTAGCAATGATGCTCGGTCTTCTTCAGACAAAGCAATTTCTATCTGTACGCGAGGCTGAATAAGCATCAAGTCTTGTTCATCTGTAGATCTTTTATTTCCTTCTACCTGACTTCGAGGCACGACCGCCAAGGGACCTCCGATTGAAGCGGAAAAAGACTCGTGAGGTAGGTCGTCTCTGGCACGCGGATTGATATCGGAGACTTTACCGTGAACCAGAGATTTTTCGTGACGCCCCCAAATGAGCAACTCGACTTCGGACGCAGCGTTGGCGGTTAACCACTCAACATCAGATTGTTTAGTTAAGGCAATCGCCTGAATGTTACCTGGCTGGCCAATGGAAAGTAATTCAGTGCCCGGCTGGAAATATTGACCTTCCATCGTATCCAGCTCCAAGGCAAGAATTTGACCCGCTTGCGGAGCAACAATAATCAAGTCGTCGATCTTGGCCTCCAGTTCAATTCGCTTTTTTTCCAAAGCGGCAAGTGATGCTCCTTCAAGTTGATATTGGTCTATTTCTCCGCTATTGAAAAGCGTGTTCAACCTCAACTCAGAGATACTGATGTCAATCAAGAGAGATTTCAGCTCGTGCCGTAGCTCTGGGTTTTCAAGCGTAACAAGCAGCTCGCCTGGTTGAACCAACTGGCCATCAGCCACGTGAATCGTATTTGCAAAGCCTGATCCATTTGATCGCACGATCGAAAGCGGTTCGTATTCAATAACGATCGGCGCTGAAACTACAGAGGGGCTAGGGCACACATAAAAAAAACATCCAAGCAACAACACTGTCGTCGTGATTGCTCCCACAAACCAAATGCGATTTGGTTTTTCTGTTTTCGTGCCAACTAAAAAGTACTTGCACAACTTAAACAAAGGAATCCCTGCCCACATGATGCAGCCGACGACGGCAACGACTAGGCCAAAGCCTTCGATCAAACTCGATGCCGCAAGCGACAAACCGACTGCAATCACAAAGAACCACATCATTGCGAGAACTCCGTAGCCTTTTACGGCAAGCCCTCGAAACCCTGTCTCTTTTACCGGTTGTGACTTATTGCCAAAGTATGCCCTCTTGAAAACACTTTTAAGCCATTGCCGACCGCTGGTCGCCAAATTGGGAATCTCCAGCCAGTCTGACAACATGTAGTAGCCGTCAAATCGCATTAACGGATTGATGTTGAACAACAGCGTGTGCAACGTCGCCGTAATGATGACGTTGCCCGCATGATACTGAAGCGGCCCTGGTGGAGAGACTGACCATACATAGCAGGCGACCGCAGCAATAAAGATTTCGCTGAGCATTCCGGCTGCGGAAGTGAGAATTCGTTTCCACTTGTTGTCGAAACGCCAGGAGCTAGTCACGTCGACGTATGGCATTGGAATCAATAACAGCAGCAGGATTCCGCACGAGTGGACTCGGCCACCAAACTTCTTGCAAACCAACGAGTGGGCAAGTTCATGGACCAGCTTTAGAACGATCCAAGTAACGGCAATCCAAATAAAATCTTGGGCGCCGAACGAATTTACTCGATTGGTGTAAAACGAGTCCCAGTTTGATAACAATTGGAAGAACCCGTAAACAACAACCATCAACCAGATGAGCGCACCCAATGGGTTGACCAGAAAGTTGGTGAATCGCGAGATCGCGCTGACGATCGGATCAGGATTGAAAAGTGGCATTCGCATCATCATGGGATTGAGGTACGAAACGACTTTTTGCTTTTGCTGTTGTTCGTGTTGCTCCAATCGTCGCGCCGCCGAGTTACCCGTTTCGGATTCGACCAACCCAGATTCAATGGCCCATTTGCAAAAGTTGGCTGCTTCTGACTCGTCAATTGCATGCTCGCGCAAGAGCGTTGCTGTTTTCATTAGCGCTGTACTGACGGTTCGTTTGCCATTTAGCATGGACAGAAACGTGTATTGGGGCATGCCAATTCGGAAGAACCGTCCCGTGACTTCGTCTTCGACAAGGTACGAAGCACTCGCAGCGTTCTGTCTCATGGAAAATCGAAGACTGTCCTTAAGGCGAAGGCGCGCTTGGCTGAATTCGAAAGTTTGATCGTTAAGCATGATTCAATTTTGGAAATCGGGGGTCGAAGTTCGAAAGACAGCTTTGGAAATCAAAATTCAGAAATCTTCCGACCTCCAAATTCTGACCTCCCATCGGAGTTACCACCACGTAAGCCGTGACCGAACGTAGTTCATTGGCTTGTGAAACAAGCTCCATCCCAGCGAACGCTCTTCGCAGTCAATACGAACGGAGCCTTTCATTCCGGGGCGCAACCGTTGGTCGTCATTTGGAAACTCAATTTCAGCGATAAAGACATTTTTTGCGTCACGTGTTTCGCTACGCGGGTGAATCTTCTTGATCTTGGCTTCGATTGGTTCTTCTTCTTGGCCGTTAATCCAAACTTTGACTGGACATCCCGTTTTGACTTGAGAAATTTCATTGCCTGGAATCGCAATCTCAACCCGCATCGGTTGTAGCGGGCCAATTTCGAAAAGAACCTGACCCGTTTCAATCGACGCTGCCTCGGCACGCTCCAGCGAGCCGCTCAGGACGACGCCTGCAATCGGGCTTTTTATCTGTAAGTGTTGACGTTTGAATTCGAGGATCGCCTCTTCTGACACAAGCCGATCGTACTCCAGCTCAGCCAGCATTGCTTTGGGAATGTTGCGTTCCGATAGTTCGCTTTCTCGCGTGATCAACGACTGTTCTCGTTCAGCAGTCACCGTTGATAACTCCCAGCGAATCGTGCGGCCATCCATCTCGGCCAGTGTTTGACCAGCCTCAACAAAATCACCAGCTTCAGCATGGCCTGTTTCGATTTGTCCATCAAAAGGAGCGACTGCGAATCGTCTGGTTACGGGTTCAGTGACGCAGTTACAACGGACACGGTACGTGATTGGTAAAAACATCAACAGACAAAACCCAATGACGGCGCTGATCAGAATGAACTGCTTGGCCAAGGAGAGTTTACGCCCAACGTAACTTTTGGTCCGTTTGAAAATCGTTAGTTTGACTTTTTCAGAAACGCGCAACGCATTCGCAATCGCTGGTGCTGCCGCGTTACCAAATCGCTCAACCTGAGTCGATTGAAGCATCGCTTTGGTGCCTGTCAAAACAACCGCGCCGATCATGGAATCGTCTTCGCAGATCAGCGGCTGGGTATAGACGGATTCGCATTGAGATTGGGCTGCCAACTGTCTGTGTGCCTGAAGTAGAAAGTCGTTTCCTTCGTTGGTTGCTGGAAAGACCCCAGGTTGTTTACGGGATGCGCTTTCGACTAACGTTTGCAGATAATTGCGACTCGCTTCAGAGCCGTGATCCAATTTGCTTACGCCAGAAATCGCCTCCAGTCGCATCTTGCCTTTTCGAAACATGCCGATTGCAACACTACTGCAACCGATACGATTGGCCAGCATATTGACCGTTTCTTCGGCCGCAGTCTTTGTTGAAGTTTGATTTTCGATTTTGGCAACCAGTTCAATGATTGAACTCAGTGCATGGACTTGCCATTCAGCGTCGGCTGAATTGCGTCCGTTGAGCCATAGTTGCATGGCATTGGCGAGGTCTTTTATGGTCGCCATTGCAGCAAAAGAATCCTTTTGCGATCGAAGGACCAGCAAAATGATTTCTGGCTGAGAGTTCCGCGGTCGGAGCGATGCAAGTAAACCTTGACTATTGTTGAGCGAAGGTAATTTTTCAATAATCGCGTTGTTTGAACCAGATAGCCGATCACACTTTTCAGAAAACTTTTCAGCGAACTTCTGACGGTCCGGAATGCGACCGACTGTGGGCGCGTTGATCGAAGGCACCCATTGGTCTTGCAAGTTTTTATTGAGAAAGCAGGCTCCAGCCGCGCCTGTGCATCGCATGGCGATCTGAAGCAGTTTTAGACGGACAGTTTTCTCATCAAAGTTGCCACTGATGGCTTGCATGGTTTGCTGATCAATATTTCGCCCAAGGTTTTGCTTAGGGGAACGAGAAGCGTTCGTCCTTTGATGCAAAGAGACCTTTCCCGAAGGCGTCGGTGTTGCTGGTGAAGGTAGGGACATGATTTTCTCAGAGATTTTGGTTTTCTTTTGTTCGCATCATCGCTTCAAGCGAATTTTGTTCCCGGTTTCCAATTCCAAACCGAGCAAATTGGCGGCACGTTCGGGAACTTCTTGATTTCCCTCCCAAAAGCAAATAATTCCGCTTTGGAATTTGAGTTCATGGTTGTCAAGCTTGACGTCCAATCGGCCGAGCCCACTGTCAGGGTCGATGACGGGTGAGACAAACGTCACAGAGGCCGTGGCTTGAGAGCGTTGCGAACCGACTTGAACTGAAACGATGTCACCAACGCGGGCGTTCTTCAGAGTCGAAGCGTCGAGATAAAATCGGACTTTCAACTCATCGACTCGGACGACAGTTGCATATTGCGGTTCGGTGTTGGAAACATTTTCCCCAAGCTGTTTGTGGATTTCAGTGACGAATCCATCTATCGGGCTCACAATGACGCGATCGGCAATCTGAGCCTTAATACGATTGACTTCCAGTCTGGCAAGTTTCAATTCATCTTGGGCAGCGCGATGCTCCGCATACGCGTTTTGATATTCGGAGTGCTTTTGTTCGACCTCAAATCTATTGGTATGGCCTCCAGAGACGAGTGATTCGATGGCATCCAGTTGAGATTTTATCAACCCCATTTGAGAAGCAGCGGCGTCTAGTCGTGCTGTTGATTCGGCGCGAGCCTGAGCAATGGCGAGTGATTCTATCAAGACGGCTTGGTTAACTTCCGCGAGCGGGTCTCCCTTTCGAACTCGATCTCCCTCTTTGACAAACGCGTTAGCGATAATGCCGACCTCCGCACTTGCAGCGACTGATTTCTGGATCGGTTCGGTAAAACTTTTCGTAATCTTGCCGGAGTGAAGCCGATGATCGGCGGTTGTTTGGGCTGATGCATCATTAGCCGATCCGCAGATGGCGCAAAACACCATTATCGAAAACAGCGGGTAACATGCTAAGCCAAAAATTGAAAACTGTTCTTCCTTGAACACTGACGCCTCCATTTGAGTCACTTATTCTTTTTCGATTGATTCACGGACTGAATCCATCCAGCGGTCGCGCAGAATCATGTCTTGTCGTTGTTTGAAGTTGCGGGTTTCGATCGACAATTGCAATGCGGCGAGACCACGCGAAAAATCTCTTGCTTCGCCAGTTCGGTTTGTGCGACGAGCGATTTGTTTACGAAGTGTTGATTGGTTGTCGACAAAAATCGCATCGGTTGCTGCTGCGAAAAACTGAGCCGATCCTGGTTGGCCTTGTCGGGCAGAACGCCCGATGAGTTGTCGGTCGATTCGCTTGGAGCCATTCGGACTGACGCCAATAACGTGCAGACCGCCCGCTTCGATGGCTGGTTGGTCAAGTTTTATGTCCGTGCCGCGGCCTGCCATATTCGTGGCGATCGTAATTGCACCCACTCGGCCAGCCATCGCGACAATCTCAGCTTCTTCTTGATCCTGTACGCCGTTGAGAACGGTTGGTGATAAACCTTTTGATTGAAGCGCCTCGAAGACGTCTCGACTCTCACGTATCGTTTTGGTTCCGATCAGGATTGGTTGACTCTTCGCATGACGATCAACCACTTCCTTTGCGATGGCGTTGAGCTTTGAATCAAAAGATTCGAAAAATCGAGTTCGATGGACTTGTCGCCGCGAGGGCATATTGGTTGGGATGACAACCACTCGGCAATTGTAGATCGCTTTAAACTCGGACGTGACAGCAGCGGCGGTTCCAGTTAGTCCAGCCAACTCGGAATATAGTTGTAGGTAGCGTTGCCGTGTGATTTGAGCGGTCGACTGACGCCCCGGTTGAATGGGAACGTTTTCTTTAGCTTCGACTGCTTGATGGAGTCCGTCTTGCCATGTTCGGTCTGGCAAAATTCGCCCTGTATTTTGATCAACAATTTGAACTTGGTCGTCAACAACAACGTAGTCAACATTCTTTTCAAATGTTCGCTCGGCACGAATCGCGTTAACGATATAGATACGCCACGGACGGCTCAGCTCCAAGTTTGCAGTGCTTGTGATCGCGTTGTGGGCACGTTGATTCGCGGCATCGGAGATTTCGATCTTCTTCGCTGGCAACGTCAATGTGTAGTCAACGCCATCTACAAATTCGGAGGCAATTTTTTGGGCCATCAAATAAGGAGCCGGGTCTTCGAGTTCTTTACTGGGAAGACTGATAATCAGCGGTGTCATCGCTTCGTCGATCATCACACTATCGGCTTCGTCCATCAACGCGACATGGTGATCCGGGGATTGGATGAGCGATTGCAACGGATCATGGCCCTTGATGCAATTGGCAGTCGTCGTGCCGATCCGGCTGCTACGATTGGCTCGAAGATGCATTTGGTCGCGCAGGTAATCAAAACCAAATTGGTAGCCTGGGCCATAAACGATCTGTTTGCGATAAGCACGTCGAGACGATGTTTCGTCGCTTTCTTCAGGCAGCAAACCGTAAGTGATACCCGCTAAATCAAACAAGCTAGTCAGGTTCTCAAGATCACGAGCCGCAAGATAGGTGTTGGTCGTACCGACATGCACTGACGGCGCGTTGAGTGATTTCATCGCTGCGATCGCACCTGTGACAACGGTTTTGCCTTCACCTGTTTGCATTTCGACGATGGCGCCGGCCGCTCCAGCAACAATCGCTTGGACCTGGACATCGTGAAGGCGGAACCCACAACTACGAAAGACTGCTTCCGCTACCAAACCGCCGTACTCGATGAATAGTGTGTCTTCAAAATTCTCTGCTGCCTGTTCTCGTAGCTCAGCCGCGCGCTGACCCAATTTCTGATCGCTCAAGCCTGAACTTGACTCTTCGGCTGACCTCATTTGTCGGGCCATGCGTATCGGACTCCTGCCACGGGGCCGCAGCATGCGGCGCGATTTTTCGGGAGATCCGGCGCAGCTTTTTCGCGAGCAAGTCGAACCAGTTTGCAAGTTGGATTGGATCATAGTTCTCTGCGACACGAGAATTCATAATCGAGTTCTGACTTGATCGAGTTTTCGATCAATCAACAAACCCTTAGACTGCGTTTGTCAAATGTGTTTCACGCACGATTTGATTTGACTTTTGGGAATAATTAAGGAGGGGGAGTCAACGGAGCCGAGCCCTTGCCCAAGCGGCGAATTGATATGACGTGGCCTAGCGATAGTAATCCGGCAGAGCGTTTGATTGTCTTTCACCCTGAGAAAGAACGCTTTGAGCATCATTCAATGGTGCCGATAACCGTTCGGGTGTAAGGCTCTCATGGACTCCGATGACTTCTTCATTTGCGTTTGTTGAAATTGCTACGTCTTGAGGAATCGCCTCGGATAGTTCAATTGATTCACAACCATTTTCGCATCCTTTGTTCATCACCACGTTTTCAGATTGCAAAAGCGTTCCGTTGGCTCGCTTTAGATTGATCATTGCCAGGTTATACGTCAAAACAGATGTCACATAATCTCGCTCCGATTCGGTGACACGTTCTTGAGCACGAAGAAGCGATTCCAAATTGAGAGCCGCTGTGCCGTTGCCATCGACCATTCGCAACCAGCGCTGCTCGATCGTGTTCGCTTCAGCTTCTGCGGCAGCAAGCGCTCGACTTTTCGCCCCGATTTCCATGTGCGATGTGTTCAGTTCACGGACGGCGATATCGACTTCGGTTTGGACTGCTTCGATCGCCCTCGCATACTCGTCTTGAAGCCGAGCCAGCTCATGCTGACGGCGACAAAGCCGGGCTTTCGCCAAGCGATTTCCAACCGGCATTTCGTACTGAATACCTACCGAGTAACTTGGGCGACCTGTTGAAAATTGATCCGTGAAAGCATTGCCAAACTCGCTGTTGCCTCTCAAGCCGTTTGCGTATCCTTGAGTAACAAGGTTAAGCAATGGAAGCATTTCATGTTGCGCGATTCCGAGCCGATTGCTTCCAGATTTGACTTGGTCAATGGCCGCCAAGATTTCCGGGCGATTGCGAATCGCTTCCTGAATCTCCGTCTGCAAGTCCGTCTGAAAGAAATTGAGCGCGGGGACTTCGGCAGGAATTAATTCCGCTTGGTCTGAATTTGCCAACTCCGGCGCATTGATCAATCCGCGCAATCGCGTTTCAGCGTTCGTGACCGCCGTGCGAGCGCGGATCAAGTCGGCACGACGGTTTTCAAGTGCACTTGCGGCTGTAATTAACTGTGTTCTCTGAGTATCAACTCGCTGACGTGCTTCAAGTGTTTGGTAAATCTGCTGCGTCTTGAGAAACAATCGCATTTGATGGGCGAGTGTCGCGCGCTCAAGGTAAAGCGCCCAGTAGCTTCGAGTGATCTCCAGCAACTCATCTTGAAGTGTTGCCAGAAATTCGTTCTCCGCGACATTGGCGTCCAGTTGAGCAAGAAAAACAAGGCTGTTGTTGTACGCCGCTCCTCGGCCACGCATCAGCGGATGGGTATAGGACATCGTAAACTGGCCAGTTGCCTGTTGGTCGGGAACCAAAAAGATTGAATTGTTGTCTTGCCAGCCGAATCGTTGAGAAATATCAAGAATGCCGCCGTAACGGGTCAGCCTTCTTACGCCGCCTGTGGCTTGGAATACGTTGTCGTTGAACCGGGATGCAGTTCCTCCCGCTGTCAGCGTGTTTCCAATCGGCTCACTGGTGTCATTCCAAGCCGCGTCCAAATACCGAACCCAATCGAACCTGGAATCTGATTCCTGAACAGCGGTTGCTCGAATTAGTGGATCCCTTTTAGCTATCTTGATTTGATTTGAATGCTGGAGTGCTAAGAACAAAAGCGTATGGATGTCGGCATCGAGTGGTTGCTGGTCTCGTAACGAATTCGTTACATGAGAATCCCACCAAGACGACACCAATGTTTGTGCGCTTCCACTTGATTGAACGTCCATTTGACGAAACACACTCGCAGCATCGAATTGCCGAAAGTCCGCCTGTTGAGCGTTTCCTTCGTTCTGTGGCATTAATAAAACGCACCCAGTAACGACCGCAAGTTTCGCAAGTCCTCGAAAAAGACCTTGCGCATTCCAAAGCGAAACAAGTTGAAGATTAGAAAAGAGCATTTGGGAACTCATTAGATTTTGGGCTATCCATTTTTGTCTTTGCAAAGCTGAGAACCAGCTTTGAGATGCGAGCGTTGACGTGCAAGCACTGAATGCAAGATCACAATCTGCACAACTCGTTAATAAGGAAACGCTTATGCAATCGTCAAACTTTTTTGCACCAACAGCCGGATCGACACTTACAACGATTGAACTTTGAAACTTCGTTGAAGTTTGATGAGGGATTGTCCTAAGAATTATTGTCATTCCATTGGCCGAGGAGAGGAAGGTCGGAACCACAAGGGATAAAGGATGCCCTTTCGCTCTAGTCGTTCCCTTCGCGTGTTCAATCGAGTGCGTCGGCCAGCGTCGTTCTCAGCACAAACTCATCTCAAAGGCAATTCTCATGAAGCCTGATAGCAGCGATTCTTCGAACCAATTTCATTCATTCTTCGAAACTTTGGAAGAACGAGTTCTCTTTGATGGAGTGCCAGACGCAAACTTCGTTCTGCCACCAGCAGACGCACAGGAACCGATTCCGGCCCAAGTGCAGGATGTCAATCAAGCTGACTCACAGAGCCCGCGTGCGTTGGTGATTGTTGACTCGGGAGTTTCCGATCAACAACGACTGGCTGACATCATTGAGGACAATTCGGATAAGACTCTTGAAATCCGCTTGCTTAACTCTGGCGGCGATGGCATCAAGGAGATCTCAGAGATCTTGGCGTCGTCCGAAGGGAAATACGACGCGATCCATATTCTCTCCCATGGTGACGAAGGACAAGTCCATCTGGGCAACAAGACACTCTCGGCGGACAACATCAACCGCTACATCGATCAAATGGCCGGCTGGTCCGATGCGCTGACCGAAGATGCTGATCTGCTGTTTTATGGTTGTAACCTGGCCGGAAGCGAAGCAGGTGAATCGCTCATCGAAACAATAAGCGCCGTCACCGGTGCCGATGTGGCAGCCTCCGATGACGTGACCGGTGCCGCCGAACTCGGCGGCGATTGGGAACTGGAAGTCAATGTTGGACAGGTCGAAACAAGCGCACTGTCGGCGACCAGTTGGTCTGGCAAGCTGCTTCTTGACGTCAAAGATGTTCAAGTCGATGAAGACGGCAACGTCATCACTGATGGCGATGCCGATGCGACCAACGATCCGGAGTTGCTGGGTGTGACGTTGGACCCTGCGCTGCGAGTCGGCGGACAGTTTGCCAATATCGTTGATACGGCTGTGCTGGCGGGCGATCTAAACACGTCGCAGACGTTTGCATTGCCGTCGGATATCAAGAACCTGCGCATCACCGTGCTGGGTAGCGATTCGGACGACACGTATTCCAACGATGATGCAGGTAATGCTTTCAGAGACCAGGACCATTTCCAGTCAACATTGAACGTTGATCTCGCGTCGGGAACCTACTCGGGGATCGTGCAGGACTTTAGCCGCGGCAACAACGGCAAGTTCTCTTTTGCGAATCAGACACTGGGCAGCAACGCCATAACGGCTCCGATTTCTCACGGTGATATTTCCGGTGGCACGCGCGACGTGACAGTGAGCTTTGATGCAAACGCCGGTGCTTTTGGTGAAGTTACGGTCACCTATACCGATGGTAACGCAACGGACCCCGAAGATCGTGGTGGAGCCGATCAGGGAGCTTACCTGGTCGAGTATTTGGACGGCAGTGGTTCGAGCCTGGATCTTACCTCGCTGGAAACGAACTTTAATGATCAGGTTATTGCCGAAGACGAGACTCGGATCTCAATCGCCGATAGTCCGGAAATTGTCGTTGTTAGTCTGGCCATTGCAGACACGACCGGAACTGCCCAGGACGAAATCCGTGGTGCTGCAAGGATTGTTTTGCAGCGACAAGCCAATGGTGACTACGAAGCCACCGGCACGGTAACGATGACCGAAAGGGATAGCACCGCAGGCAACCGAGTGACCGCCTACGTCTTTGACGGATACGTCGTTGAAGCCGGAACCGAAGCGGGCGCCGAATTTCTTCTTGATGATGTCACTGGCAACGTCCAGGGAGACACCAACGCAAACGCCAATCGGAGGTTCAACGCACAGATCTACATCGACAACAATGAGATCGTCATTAATGAAGAGGACAACTACTCGGGTGCAAGGCGTTCGTTGTACACTGTCGAGCGATATCACGTTGTTCGCGACGCGGGCAACCCCGTTGGGTCCAGTGCGCTGTATCTGGGAACGACGGTGCCGCCGGATACGGACGACTTTGAAACTACCACGGCGGCGGACGACGGTGCCGATTTCACATTTGAGATTCCGCCAGGGGCGTCTTTCGGAGTTCTGAATTACGCCGGGCAAAACCTTGTTCATGAGAACGGCGGAACGGTTAGCTTCAAAGTGAACCTGACGCGAGACGCCAACGGGAATGTCACTGGTGGAACGACTTCGGGAACGTCATTTGGGCTGCGAAACGATTCGCCTGACTTCCTGACGTGGACTGATGTACCGCTGACCGGAATCCAGCTTGTGACCGATACCGGCCTCGCTTCGGGCGCAGGATACTCGGTCGATAGTAATCATACTCGTTTGCGTGTTGGCAGTGACACAGGAAATGTTCCTACGGCGTTCACGGACAACGCGTTCGGCGGGATTACAATCAGCTATGAGAATGTGAATGGACAGGACCTGATTCGCGTGCAAACGGTGGAAGCCAGTGACAACTCTGGGGAATACACGTTCTCTGGTGCTGGCGCAGACTGGTACGGGCTGCCGTCTGTTGTAATGGAGAATGTTCCAGAGGGAGTTACATTCAGCCAGGGAACACAGATTGATGCAACAACTTGGTCGTTCCAGGTGTCTCAGGTTGGAAGCGGCAACACCGTCGACTTCACGGGAATGGCGGACAACTTTAACGGTGAATTTGACGTCAACGTTTACATCACCAGCGATCCATCGGACGTGAAGACGCACAAGCTGACCATTGTTTCCAACGCAGATGCGACTCAAAGTCCCGCGACCGAAGGTGAGACGTTGACCGCCGTCAGTGTGGTGGCAACGGATCCTGCTGGTGATACAGTCGCCGCGATTCTGGCAACGTCAACTCAGTCGGCCACCGCAACCGGAAGCGGCATGGCGGTCACCGCGACCACTATCGTCGGAACTGGCAACTGGCAGTTTTCAACCGACGGCGGTACCAACTGGACCAACGTTGGCACCGTCAGCGACACCAGCGCGGTGTTGCTGGAGAACGATGACATGCTGCGTTTCGTCGGCGATGGATCAACGCTGGGCGAGGCAACGATCACCTACAAGGCTTGGGATCTTTCGGGAGACGCGCTTGCCAGTGGTGACACGGGTGTAGATACGACGGCCGCGTTTTCGACTTTCACGGGCGCTCAGTCAACGTTGTTCTCTGCCGTTGGCGATTTGGCAACAGTTGAAGTCGCGCTCGATACCGACAGGGACGGCGTTGCTGACTCTTTGGACATCGACGATGACAACGATGGGATTCTGGATACGGTCGAGCAAACGGTTGCGTTGACACCGCTTGCCGACACCGTCGGTTTCAGTTTCGCTCAGAACATTGATGGTGAAGATTCAGAACATGATGGGACCGGAAACTTTGGCACTGGAAGTAACAATGACCCGCAGCTTCTGATTGATGGAGATTTGGATACAGGCCTGCACATGCACGGCAACGATATTTTTGAGTACACGTTTGGCCAGATCGTTCGCGCGGGAACTTCGATCACGCTGACCGAAGGTGACTCTGGTGACGATGGAATCACGGCAATCTATGTTTCGTTTGGGTCCATGGATCCCGCCGGTGATGCCAATAACGCCACTGGAGGCGGAGTCGGATGGGAGAATACAGTCACCAATGGTTTGGCAACGCTGGTTTACAGCGGACCCAGCGACGCGGACGTCACGTTTATTATGCCGCACGATGCTACGCATTTACAGGTCGTCGGCATTGAAACGCATGGTGGTTGGGCTGAACTTGATTTCACCACACCAGCCCAGGCCTTTGCCAACAACGACACCGACAGTGATGGAATCGCTGATCACTTGGACCTCGACAGCGACAATGACGGCATCAGCGACCTGACCGAAAGTGGCCAGGACGCGAGCCTTGTCGATACCAATCGCGATGGCGAACTGGATGACATGGACAATGTCGATCCACTTGCCAACAACGATGCCAACAACAACGGACTGTCTGATGCCGTTGAGTTGGCTCAAGGCGGTAGCATCAACTCCGGCGTTGGCGTGACCCCGCTGGATACCGATTTCGATGGACTTGCCAACTTCCGTGATCTCGATAGCGACAACGATACGATCCCGGACACGGTCGAAGCTCGACTGACCGCTGGTTATGTCAGCAACGATGCGGACACGGACTCCGCCGGAGTCTCAAACAATGATGCTGATGGTGATGGTGTCATTGATCTATTTGACTCCAACGATCTCACGACTGGCGAGTTCGGCGGTTCGTTTACCGATCCGGTGGACACCGATGGCGATCTGACAGAGCAAAACAGTACGACGTTCACTGGCACAACAACGGGTTTCAGTTTTGAAGATGGCGCGGACAGTCCCGAAGACGCCGTCGGCGCTCCCGATGGCGAGTTTGCAGCAGTTGGCGATAGCAATGAGTTCTTTGTCCTGGAATTGGATCAGGAAGTTCCCGCTGGAACAACGATCAGCATTACTGCGTTGCGCGCTGGCCCAGTGGCCAGTGATGAATTGGTTGTCAGCGAATCGAACGCTGATGGTACGACGCTTACTAACACTCAGAACTTCGGTTTTGCCGCCGAGGCCGTTCCGGAAGTCATCACTTACATTACGACGTCAGCGACCAGCCACATTCATCTTACGACTGTCACTGGTGCTGACGACAATATTGAAATCGACGGATTGGAGTACTCTTACACCGTCACCGAATCGCCCGGAACACCTGACTACCGTGATACCGACAGTGACAACGACACACTACTTGATTCCGCAGAAGCCGGAACGATCGTCACGGCGCCCAGCTACGTTGATCCTGATGGAAGTGTAAACGATCCTAGCGCCAACCTAGACAACGAATTCGGTGATACTTCGGAAGTTGCTTACCGGGAAGTTGCGGACACCGATGGCGATGGGATCTACGATTTCGAAGACGTCGACGATGACAATGACGGGATTCTGGATACGGTTGAACAAACGGTCGAGCTAACTCCGATTTCAGATACTGTAACGTACAGTTTCGCGCAGAACGTCGATGGCGGTGAGTCGGTACATGATGGTGCTGGCAATCAAGGAACGGGTAGTGGCAATGACCCATTGCTCCTGCTGGATGGAGACATGGACACCGGCCTGCACATGCACGGCGGTGACATTTTCGAGTACGACTTTGGTCAAGTCATCAAGGCTGGTACTTCGATCACACTGTTTGAAGGTGATTCAGGAGACGATGGAGTCACGGACATCTACGTCTCGTTTGGAACGATGGATCCGGCCGGAGATTCCAACAATGCGACCGAAGGCGGAGTCGGCTATCTAAACACGGTCACCAATGGGTTGGCAACACTCGTTTATAGTGGACCGAGTGATCAGGACATAACGTTCATCGTCCCGCACGATGTGACTCACCTGCAGGTCGTAGGAGTGGAGACTCATGGCGGTTGGTCGGAACTTGCGTTCACAACGTCAGCCCAGGCTTTTGCTGACACCGATACCGACAGCGATGGTATCGCCGATCATCTGGATCTCGATAGCGACAACGACGGAATCAGCGACCTGACGGAAAGTGGCCAGGACGCGAGCCTTGTCGATACCAATCGCGATGGCGAACTGGATGACATGGACAATGTCGATCCACTTGCCAACAACGATGCCAACAACAACGGACTGTCTGATGCCGTTGAGTTGGCTCAAGGCGGTAGCATCAACTCCGGCGTTGGCGTGACCCCGCTGGATACCGATTTCGATGGACTTGCCAACTTCCGTGATCTCGATAGCGACAACGATACGATCCCGGACACGGTCGAAGCTCGACTGACCGCTGGTTATGTCAGCAACGATGCGGACACGGACTCCGCCGGAGTCTCAAACAATGATGCTGATGGTGATGGTGTCATTGATCTATTTGACTCCAACGATCTCACGACTGGCGAGTTCGGCGGTTCGTTTACCGATCCGGTGGACACCGATGGCGATCTGACAGAGCAAAACAGTACGACGTTCACTGGCACAACAACGGGTTTCAGTTTTGAAGATGGCGCGGGCAGTCCCGAAGACGCCGTCGGCGCTCCCGATGGTCAATTCGCAGCGGTCGGCAACAGCGATGAGTTCTTTGTTCTGGAATTGGACCAGGAAGTTCCCGCAGGAACTACGATCAGCATTACCGCGATGCGCGCTGGCGCGATAGCCAGTGATGAATTGGTCGTCAGCGAGTCGAACGCTGATGGTACGACGCTTACCAACACTCAGAACTTCGGTTTTGCGGCCGAGGCCGTGTCGGAAGTCATCACCTACACCACGACTTCCGCAACCAGCCACATTCATCTTACGACTGTCACTGGTGCTGACGACGATATTGAAATCGACGGATTGGAATACTCCTTTACCGTCACTGAATCGGCTCCAACACCTGACTACCGAGATTCAGACAGTGACAACGATGGACAAACTGATGCTCAGGAAGCAGGAACGATTGCTGTCGCACCGACGTATCTGGATCCCGATGGCAGCGTCAACAATCCTGGTCAAGACTTGGCCAACGAATCGGGTGACACGTCAGAGGTCGCTTACCGCGAACTTGCGGCTGCAGGAACCGACACTGACGGCGATGGCGTTGCCGACGAAGACGACATCGACGATGACAACGACGGCATTCTGGATTTCGATGAAATGCAGGATATTGTATTCGACCAAATTTCTGCAATTCCGGTGGGAACTTACTCCGGTGATCCCGACGGTCTGCGTGTTTCCGATGTAACGGGACAATACTCGGTTGACATCTTTATTAACACTGCGACCGGTTCGCTGGCAGCACCGGATGTAGCCTTTGACTTTAACACCGGTTTGATTTCCAACGGTACCGGGAACGTTGAAAACGGTGAGCACATTGCATTGACCTATACGACAGAGAATTCTCAAGTTGCGTGGGATATCAGTCGGCTTTCGATCAACAACATTAACAGCCTTTCTCCAGAGGGTTCTGGCGTGAGAGACGCCTACGCCTTCAACCAGCCGGGGACTTGGACACCGCTGAGCGATCCACGTGGAGCAGTTTATGCGGTTGACTACGCGGCTACCGATGGTGTTGGATCGCTGCTAATCCCTGATCCCGACGGTGCCGAGGCAGAAACGCTCAACTTCCAGAACGAACTGATTCCTCTCAGCCCAAACCAAACGCTTTCCGATGTACTGCTCAATCCGCAAGGCAACGCTTTCGGTCACACGGTTCAATTTGACTTTGAAACGCCAACTCCATCAGTTGATCTGATTATCTTTGACGCCATTGACGATCCTACTGGAGCGATGCTGTGGAACTTCCTTCCCCAATTCACCGCAAAAATCCCGGTGATCGACAGCAACGGCGTTGCGGCTCATCTGGATATAGATGCTGACGACGACGGCATCACCGACAACGTCGAAGCACAATCCACCAGCAACTACATCGCTCCTAGCGGTACCGGCACGGCAATGCTGGATGTCAACAAGGACGGACTGGACGATCGCTACGACAGTTCGCAAGCCGGTGTTGGCTCCAACGCGGATGGCACCTACACGCACGTTGGGTTAGGACTAAAACCCGTTGATTCCGACAGCGGTTTGTCAACCAGCGACGGGATCGCGGACTACCTTGATACCGACAGTGACAACGATGGAGTCAGCGACGCCATGGAAGCCGGCCACGGCGAGACCCTGGCTTCGATTAGTGGCTCGGTCGACACTGACGGCGATGGTCTGAAAGATATCGTCGAAGGAACCAACCTGAACGACGGCTACGACGTCAACGATGAGAACCTTAACCTGACCGATGATACTTTCCTGCTGGCGGATTCCGACAACGACGTGGCCGATAGCGGGCTGGATGCTGACGTACTCAATCGCGACATGGATTTCAGGGAAGCACGCGATACCGACGGCGACAATGTTCACGATGAAATAGATATCGACAATGACAACGATGGAATCCTGAACGATGCCGAGTACCTTACCCCCGCTTTCACTGACAGCGACATCACGATTACGTTCGATCCCGATGAGTACCCGGAAGAGTCATCTTGGGAGTTGCGTTCTCCCACTGGCGTTTTGCTCGCGAGTGCCAGCCAAGGGGATGCTAACTTCCTTGGAGGCACTTACCGCGTCACCGAACCGGGCGAATACACGTTCAACGTGTTTGACAGTTTTGGCGACGGGCTGACAGGGGCAGATCCTGCTGGATACACAGTGGCGGTGGATGGCGTAATTCTGATTGATTCCGGGCCGAACCCACCCATCGGATCGGGTGTCTCGGAAACTTTCAATGTCGTGGAAGTTCCAGCCGTTACGATGGACTCAGACGGCGATGGCATCACGGATGATCTGGACATCGACAGCGACAACGATGGCATCACGGATAACGTGGAAGCTCAATCGACCGCTGGCTACGAAGCTCCGATTACTGACAGCCTCGTGACGCCGGGAATCAATGAAGCCGATACCGATGGCGATGGTCTCAACGATGCGTACGATGACAACTTGACGGGGGCGGCCGCCAGCCTTGGTCTGGATCCGGTTGATAGTGACGGCAACACGGCCGAAAACCTGCCGGATTATCTGGACCTCGACAGCGACGACGACTTCATAAGCGACGCAATTGAAGCCGGTCACGGGCAAGGTCAGCAAACGGGTGTTTCCAATGCGATGACTGATGCAGACGGGGATGGTCTGTTCGATGACGTCGATGAAGTTGACGGCAATTCGGCTGGCTGGGATGCCAACGACGAAGACGTTACCACCGCTGCCGGTCAGACGGTTGCCGACAAGTCAGAATTCAACCTGACCGACACGGCTGAGTTGGCCGATGACCTGTCCAACGTCAATATCAATGGCGCCAACATCGACCTTGCCTTCCGCGATACCAACTTGGACACCGACAGCGACGGCATCAACGACGACGTCGACATCGACGACGACAACGACGGTATTCTCGATTACGACGAAGGGCTGACGAGATTCAATCTCAAGCCAAATCAGGCTCCGGTCAAAGCGGGTAGTGGCAACGGACGAACCTGGACTTACGTGGGCGTCACGGTCGTGGACGGTGTCACCTACGACTTGAAAATAGAGCAAATCGTCAATGCCGGATTAAATATTACCAGCGACGCCGACCAAGAAAAAGTGGCTACCATAAATGTCAGCGGAAACCCGCGACAAAGTCCGTTTATGATTCTTGAATACACTCTCATAAATCAGGCGACTGGGCAGCCGCAAGTCGTTGACGCATTCCAGTTTACTCAGCGTGACATTGACGGCCAGGATTTTGCGAACGGCCAGTCCGACAACATGTTTGAGATCATTGGATTCGAGACTGCTAAAGTCGAATCCGTTGACACAGGCTGGAGTAATGCGTCACACCGTGTGCGACAAGCGAACTTTGGTGGAAATAACGCGGCAAATCGCAACAACGCCACGTCGGGTTACACAAAGTACCGTCAAACCGACCCGCACAACGTCACCAATTCGGGCAATGACATGACGGCAGTCTACCGAAACTCGTCCAGCTTTCGAGTGATGTATGGCTTCACTGTTAATAACAACAATTGGGAGAACTTTACAAACAGAAACTTCTTCTTTGGGACGTTTGAAGGCATCTTCTTTAATGACACCCACGGCGATGGAGTGTTCGACAAGGACGATATCGACAGCGACAACGACGGCATTACGGACAATGTCGAAGCTCAGTCAACAACGAACTACATTGCGCCCAGCGGATCAGTCGCTGACGGTACCTTTGTTGACGCCAACAACGATGGCCTGGACGATATTTACGACGACCAGCAAACCGGCGTCACCGGAACCAATGCATCCGGCACGTACACTCACGTTGGCACTGGATTAGCACCCGTCAACACCGACGGGATTGGCGCTGCCGACTATCTGGACATCGACAGTGATCAAGACGGCATCATCGACGCTGCCGAACGTGGAACAGCTGGACCAACAACGGATCATTCTGGTGTCATTGCCGATTCTGATTCCGATGCTGATGGCGATGGCATGTTGGACGTGTTTGAAGGCAGCAACGACTACGACGGCTTCGATGTGAATGATGAAAACATCAATGCCGCTGGAGATTTTGCGCTGGCGGACTCGGACCTCGATACTCTGGCCGACGGCAGCGATGCCTTTCCAACGACCTATGACCTCGACTACCGCGACGATGTCGTCGAACCGGATACGGACGACGACGGCATCGTTAATCGCTACGACATTGACGACGACAATGATGGGATTCTGGATATCGACGAAGGCATCAGTGTTGCTGTTTGGGCCAGAGATCAGGCATCGACCGGCAACAAGGCGACGCCTAACGGCAACTCGTTTGTCGCTGTGGATGCTGGGAATACGAACTGGAACGAATCCTATACGACTGAAAATCTGTCCGACGTTGCCTATGGGGCAACGGACTATCAGTTGAATTTCAGCGTGTCCAATACCGTGAACAAAGCGTTCATGATCGGCTTTAATGCGGCAGGGAATAACTCTACTGCCGGCTTTGGCGACATCGACTATGCAATTTACATTATTAACAATCAAGTAAGGGTCTACGAAAACGGAACCAACCGCGGCACGTTCGGAACTTACGCAGCAGGTGATACGCTCAGCGTAAACAAGACAGGTACGACCATTTCGTATCTCAAGAATGGTGCAGTCCTTTACACCAGTGCTGTCGCCGCCAACGCAGCGGACTACTACATCGACACCTCTTTCCGTGATGGGACGTACAACATTGAAGACATCAGCCTGACTTCAGGCGTTGGCACGTACAACGGTCTTGATGTCGATGGAGATGGCATCGACAACGCGTTGGACATCGACAGTGACAACGACGGCATCACGGATAACCTCGAAGCACAAACAACGAAGGATTACATCGCGCCTAACGCGGACACGTCTGCCGACTATTTGGCCAACGATGGCCTGAACACTGCCTACTTGACGGCCAGTGACGCAGGCGGCCTTGGTTTGACGCCGGTTGATACCGACGGCGACTTAACTGCCGACTATCTGGACACCGACAGTGACAACGACGGAACTTCGGACACCGACGAAGCGGGTCACAACCAATCGCAAGCCTTGATTGATGCTTCGGCTGACAGCGATGGCGACGGCCTGAAAGACGTCGTCGATCAAACCGGCCCGGCAACAGGCACCGCTTGGGATGCCAACGATGACGACATCAACATCCTTGACGAGTTTACGTTGGCCGACTCCGACATGGATGTCATGGCCGATCGAACCAACGCCGATCCGCTGAACGTTGATTACGACTTCCGCGAAGCACTCGACACCGACGGCGACAATGTTCACGACGAACAGGACGTCGATGACGACAACGACGGCATTCTGGATGCGGTTGAGATGTTCGCCGCCAATTCTGACTTCGTCGCCGTCAACCCGGTTTACTCAAACGGAACTGGCATTCATGACGGTGCTCTGCCTAACCCGCCGGGCCAAACGACCTTGGGCGGTGCAAGTCTGTCTGATTTTGGAGTCCTTGGCGAATCGTTCCCAACAGGTCACCTCTTGGCCTCGATTGGAAACACCGGAGAGTCCGGAACCTTCGAGGTGAATTTCCCCAACGGACTGACCGGTGATTTGCATGTGGCAACACTGAATCGTGATTTCGCTACGATGCGAATCTTCGACCAAAACGGGGACGCCGTAAGCATCACCATGCTTACCGGATTCCGTGATACGCGCGTGGACGGAAACGAAATTTCTGATGTTGATACCAGCTCCGTCAGCAATCGAACGTCTGCTGGCGGCATCTTCAGACTTGAGGGTACCGGCGGTCCGATCACCTCGTTGACGCTAGAGTTTGAAAAGGTTGGGCCGGGGCCAGATGTATCGCTCATCGCTTTCGGCGAACGCATCAGCGTTGGAACGCCACTCGATAGTGACAACGATGGAATCTTCGACCACCTCGACATCGACAGTGACAACGATGGAATCACCGATAACGTCGAGGCTCAATCAACTGCCGACTACATCGCGCCGAGCGAATTTGTTGACCTCAATGGCGACGGTCTGGATGACAACTACGACATTTCATCAGCGGCAGGTGTGGCCAGCGGAGCGACCGGAGTTGGCTTGACGCCGGTTGATACCGATAGTTCTCTAGCCAGTGCCGATGGCGTTGCTGACTATCTGGATACCGACAGCGACAACGACGGCATGAGCGACGCTGATGAAGCCGGTCATGGTGAGGGACAACAAACTGGCCTGTCCACCGCAATGACTGATGCCGATGGCGACGGATTGTTCGATGACGTGGATGAAGTTGTCGGCTTTGACGTCAACGACGAAGACCGCGACGCGACTTCGATTGCTCTGACGGATACCGATGGCGACTTGAACGGCGGTGACGGCAGCAATGCCGATCCGTTGAACGTCGACAGCGACTTCCGCGAAGCACTCGATACCGACGGCGACAATGTTCACGACGAGCAGGATATCGACGACGACAATGACGGAATTCTCGATGGCGTTGAGCCAGTACAGACGCTCGGCAGCTATGTGCCTTTCTCGACGGTGACTTTGGCCACTGGCGACCTTCGTTTTGACGACGAGGGGATTGGTTTCCCGGGTGGATTGTCAGAAAACAATTTGACGGGAGAAGTGGTTTCCGGTTCCGCGATTGAATTTGGGGCTGGACTCGGCGCGACATTGAATACGACCGACTTCGCCGGATTCTTCGAGTTCGTGTCGACAGGTGCGACTGCTGCGACCGTCGAGGAAGCGGTGGCCAATGGTTCGTATATTGATTTCAGCTTCACAACGACCAACAACGCCGATCGCTTTCTGGCGCTTTCGCATATTGCGTCGGACACGGCCGGATTCTTCGGTAACATTGCCGTTTTCCTCAACGGCGAAATGGTCGCGGACAATCCTGTTAATGGAGATTTGAATCTTCCATTGAACGCTGAATCGGCCCCACTCCTGAACAATGCTGAAAACTCAGTGCGCGTTGTTGTGTACGGGGACAACGGCAATGCTCGGACGGTATTTGACGGGTTTAACCTTGGTCTGTCGCGGGCTGATGTTATCGTCTCGGACGACACCGATCGTGACGGCATCGTTGATCGCCTCGACATCGACAGCGACAACGACGGCATCACGGACAATGTGGAAGCTCAATCGACGGCCAACTACATCGCGCCAAGTGGCGTTGGTGGCACGGCTGCGTTTGTCGATGTTAACCGCGATGGTTTGGATGACCGATACGATGACACTCAAACCGAAGTCGGCCAAAACGCTGATGGTTCCTACACGCATGTTGGTCTTGGTTTAACTCCAGTTGATACCGATTCCGCGTTGTCCGGCGGCGATACGATCTCTGACTATCGTGATCTGGACAGCGACAACGATGGCATCGAAGACGCAGCCGAACGTGGCACGCCCGGGGCAACCACGGCGCAAACTGGGGTCGTTTCTGATGCCATGACCGATGCCGATGGCGATGGATTGTTGGATGAGTTTGAAGGAAGTAACAACAACGATGGCTTTGTCGTCAACGACCAAAACCGCGACGCGACTTCAATCGCGTTGGCTGACAGTGACAGCGACCTGAACGCTGCCGGAACCAATGCCGATCCGCTGAACATTGACAGCGACTTCCGCGAAGCACTCGACACCGATGGCGACAACGTCCACGACGAACAGGATATCGACGACGACAACGATGGCATTCTGGACAGCGTTGAGCCGCAACGGACTCTCAGCAGCTATGTGCCTTTCTCGACGGTGACTTTGGCCACTGGCGACCTTCGTTTTGACGACGAGGGGATTGGTTTCCCGGGTGGATTGTCAGAAAACAATTTGACGGGCGAAGTAGTCTCTGGATCCGCCATTGAATTTGGGGCTGGACTCGGCGCGACATTGAATACGACCGACTTCGCCGGGTTCTTCGAGTTTGTGCAGACAGGTGCGACTGCTGCGACGATCGAAGAAGCGATTACCAACGAATCATATATTGATTTCAGTTTCACCACGACCGATGCCCCTGATCGCGTGTTAGCGCTTTCGCATTTTGCATCTGACACGGCCGGATTTTTTGGCGATATAGCCATTTTCGTCAATGGCGATCTGGTTTCAGACGTTGCCGTGAATGGAGACGCAAATTACACAGTATCACCGGCATCGGCCGAGCTGCTGAACAATGCAGAAAACTCGATTCGGATTGTTTTGTATGGCGATAGCGGCAATGCCCGGACGGTATTTGATGGATTTAATCTCGGCATTTCGCGTGCGGAGATTCTCAGCACGGGGGACACCGATGGTGACGGCATCGTCGATCAACTGGATCTTGACAGCGACAACGACGGCATCACCGATAACGTCGAAGCTCAATCGACCGCGGACTACATCGCACCAAGCGGTATCGGTGGCACGCCTGCGTTTGTGGATACCAACCGCGATGGTTTGGATGACACGTATGATTCGGGCATTGGCAGCCTTGGCGATACGGCCGGGCATGTGGGCGACGGTCTGACTCCAGTTGATACCGACGGTGACTCGACGGTCGACTTCCTCGACACCGACAGCGACAACGACGGCACCAGCGATGCGATTGAGGCTGGCCACGGCGTGTCGCAAGCCTTGATTGATGCTTCGGGTGACCTCGATGGCGATGGTCTGAAAGATGTTGTCGAAGGAACCAACAGCAACGACGGATTTGACGTCAACGATGAGAACGTTGACTTGTTGGGTGAGTTCACGCTTGAAGATACTGACGCCGATGTCGATGCCGGACGAGCCAACGCCGATCCGCTGAACGTTGATTACGACTTCCGCGAGGCAATCGACACCGACGGTGACAATGTTCACGACGCGCAGGACATCGACGACGACAACGATGGCATTTTGGATGTTGTTGAGTCGGCAGACGTCACGCCTGCAACTGGCGATGCCGTTTTCCGAGCGATCCCGGGCAACAGCGCTGGCCTTGCCGAAACGGCGACTAGCTTTGACAACTCACCGTGGGAGCCGACTCATACGACTCCGGGTGCCGTATTCTACACCGGCAGCATTCTGCTGGGCGGTGCAAACGCGGACACCGTGGCGGTGGAAGGAATCAGCCAGACGTTCTCGACGGTCGACGGACAGCACTACATTGTCGATGTCGAATACACGTCGTGGCTCACCGATGGTGCGCTCGCGAAGATTGAAGTCCTCGATCAATCGGGCGATGTGGTTACTTCCGATGTCACGATTGATTCGGGAGGCGCTTTAACCACCGAATTGCAGTCAGGCCGTCAAATGACATTCGTTGGCGACGGAAACGATTTCACGATCGTCTTCGAGACGCTGGCCACGATTCCGGGCACCACCGATCCGAACAACGGAAGAGTTGGGATTGTGAATCTGCAAGTCGGCGCGCTGCCGGACAGTGATGCCGATGGAATCGCAGACCAATTTGACTTGGACAGCGACAACGACGGAATCACCGATAACGTAGAGGCTCAAACGACGGCCGGTTACATCGCGCCGAGCGGAATCGGTGGAACGGCTGCGTTTGTTGATGTCAACAAAGACGGCTTGGATGACAATTACATGCAGGCGTTCGTGCCTGTGCCTCCGGGGCCCAACAACGGATTTGGCGTGCCGGCCCATTTGTTCTTCGATCACAATACGGCAGCGTTGCCGTTCCCCGGTGGACTTGAACTGAACCACGCTCCGGAGCAGGTCACCTCCGGTTCAACGGTTCGATTCGGCAGCGGGTTAAACGCTGCTCAAAGTGGAAACTCCGTATCGGTCAGTGGTTTGGATAGTGCGACATTGGCGGATGCTCTCGCGGCGGAAGCCTTTATTGAGTTCGACATTACAACGGCCAACAACCCAAGTGAGTCTGTCGCACTAACGGACTTTGTGACCTACAACCCGAGGTTCACATCTCAAATGGCGATTCTCATTGACGGAGAGGTCGTCGGTGACTTTGCCTATTCAGACACTGGAGGACAGTTCGAGCGATTCAGCCTCGGTGGATTGGCTCACCTGCAAAACAGCACAACCCACACGATTCAGGTTGTGTTCTACGGTGGCCCGGCAACGACTCAGGTCGTGGATTCGTACGGGTTCGACGTGGCAGTCGCGGAATCCGGTTTGACTCCGGTCAACACCGACGGCGTGGGAGCGGTCGATTACCTTGATCTGGACAGCGATGGCGATGGAATCAGCGATGCGATTGAGGCGGGCCATGGTCAGGGACAGCAAACTGGCTTGTCCACCGCGCAGACCGATGCCGATGGCGACGGCCTGTTCGACGACGTGGACGAAGTTGTTGGCTTCGACGTGAATGACGAAGATCGTGACGCGACGTCCAGCAACCTTGCTGATTCCGATGGTGATCTGACGACGTTTGGAATCACCAATGCCGATCCGCTGAACATCGACAGCGACTTCCGCGAGGCACTCGACACCGACGCCGACAACGTCCATGACTTCCAAGACATCGACGACGACAACGACGGAATTTTAGATGTCACCGAAGGTTCTACGTACGACACGAGCGTCAACGGTCTGTTCTTTGACAGCAGCGATGCGACGGAGGCTTTCGGCACCCGATTTGAAAACACAGTCAACGGTAATACCAGCAGTTCTGCTGGGAACAGCTTGTATTTCCAAACCGATGACGGCGTGGCAGACTTCTTTTACACGCTTGTCCTCGACAGCACTCAGACGGCAGACACGTTTGAGCTGTTTGGTTTGGTCGGCGGCGGCACTCAAGAATCCGTTCGAGACTATGACCTTGAGATCGTTGACAAATCGAATAATCAAGTTGTGTTCTCCGGCAGTGCCTATCAAACCGCAGCGCAAGCGGCGGGCAACAGTGCCCGTCTTGATCTCGGCGGGTTCTCCTTGGGAGAGGGTGCATACACGATCAAGCTGACGACGCGGTCTCCACATCTTGAAGTGACCAATCCGACCAGCCCATTCTTCGGTCGTCTGGATGCTGAGTTGGCGGAAGTGCGATTCAGCAGTGGCGGTACAGCGCTAACGTATTCCGGCGCGTCGGCACCAGAATTTACGTCGGGTCGCGATACCGACGGCGACGGAATTCAAGACCACCTTGATCTCGACAGTGACAATGATGGCATCACCGACAACGTGGAAGCGCAAGCAACCGCCGGTTACGACGCGCCAAGTGGCATTGCCGATCACGGAGCAACTGCTGCGTTCACTGATGCCGATGGCGATGGTCTGGATGATGCTTACGACGACGACACGAACTCAAACGCGGTTCTTGATAGTGTTGGTCTGGAACCAGTCGATACCGATAGTTCGCTGGCTAGTGCAGACGGCGTTGCCGACTATCTCGACCTCGACAGCGACAACGACGGCATGAGCGATGCTGATGAGGCCGGGCACGGTGAGGGACAGCAAACTGGCCTTTCGACTGCACAGACCGATGCTGATGGCGACGGCCTGTTCGATGATGTGGATGAAGTTGCTGGCTTTGATGTCAACGACGAAGACCGAGACGCAACTTCGATTGCTCTGGCCGATACCGATGGCGACTTGAACGGCGGAGACGGCAGTAACGCCGATCCGCTGAATATCGACAGCGACTTCCGCGACTTGCCGAACCCGCCGTCTGTTGACCTCGGAAACGAATCAGCCAGCGGACTTGATCATTCGACGACGTTCACTGAAGACAGCGGTCCAATCGTTGTTGTGGATGTGGCTTTGGCGGATGTCAGTGACTTCAACGAAGACGATATTGTTGAACTGAAAATCGTTGTCGCGGGCGTTGCCGATGGAGCCGACGAAGTCCTCACGATCAATGGGCTCACGATTCCGCTAAATGCCGACTTCAACAGCACGACAACCAACGTCGGCGGCGTACTGGTTGAGATCAACTACGTGGCGGCAACAGGCGAGCTAACGGTTGCTCCGGCCGACGGCACTTCACCGCTAGACGATGCGGCTTTGGATACGTTGATCAAAGGCATCACTTACGAAAACCAATCGCAGAATCCAACCGTTGGAACGGGAACCGAAAGAACGTTGACGTTCACCGCGACCGACGATTCGGGCCTGACTTCAGCTGCCGCCGTCAGCACGATCAATATTGTGGCCGTCAACGACGCACCAATCATTGACCTCAACAGCGCGGCAAGTGGCACCGATACCGACCGCGACTACGCCACCAACTACACCGAAGGCGGCGATGACGTCAGCATCGTTGATCCAACCGTCGGAATTCTCGACCTTGACGATACGACGTTAGCATCGCTGACCATCACACCCGGCGGAGTTGTTGACAGCGACGAGTATCTGACGATCGCAGGCGATGCGGGAGCCGAGATTGACATCGACCTTGATGGCACGGCTTCCTCTCAAACGATCGCCATCAACGGAACGACTTACACGGTCGCTTACGATGGCACAAACATTGTTGTCACTAACGCTACCGGTGAAGTTTCGATCGCCGACGCTCAAGCGTTGCTTGCGGCGACCGATTACGCCAACGACGATCCGACACCAACTGCCGGAGACCGAACGTTTGCCATTAAAGTCAACGATGGCGACGTCGACAGCAACACGGCAACCAGCACGATCACCGTTGCCAGCGCGGCAGCGACCGCGGCTTGGTCGGTCACTCAGTCTGCTGCCAATGTCGATGAAGGCGACAGCACGACTTACACCGTCACGCTAGACAACGCTTTGCTGCAAGCCGGTGAGACTGCAACCGTGACCCTAGATATCAGCAACACCGATGCGGGAGTCGACGACTACGAAGACTTCAGCGCGGCTGTATCGACAGCCATCACCAACTACACCGGGCCGGGCACGCTTGCTTGGAACGGCACGACGCTTTCGTTCACCAGCGACGGTACTGGCCCGATGGGCGACCTAGACGTTGTACTTGATGCGACACAAGACGAATTCATCGAAGGACCAGAATCGTACACCGTTGGATTGTCGAATCCGGGAAGCACAACCGGCGAGACAATCTCGGTTGCTCCTTCGGCGGCCAGCGTTACTACAACGATCAACGATGTGGATTCCAGTGGCGACGCCGATGGTCCGGGCGAGTGGTCGATCGCGGGCGCAACGGCGGCCGATGAAGGCTCAACGCCGCGTTACACGGTTGCACTTTCTGGCGAATACGGTGCGGGCGAAGTCGTTTCGGTTGATCTTGATCTGACCAACATCGACACCAACAGCAGCGACTACGGCGACTTCCTTGACGCTGTTGAGGCCGCTGCCGATGCCAATCCAAACGTGACCTTTGATGGCACCAGCACGCTGACATACACCGCGCCGAGCGACGGTGCGTCGATGGCTGATCTATTGATTGATCTTCCGATCCAAGACGATTCGATCATCGAAGGCGATGAAGATTTCAAAATCGACTTGTCGAATGCGACCAGCAGCACAGGAGCCAACGTTGGCGTTGATTCTGCAGCGGCATCGGTCACGACGACGATCAACGATACACAAGGCATCGGCGGCGATCCTGACGGGCCGTCCGAATGGTCGATCGCAGGAACAAGCTCCGTCGATGAAGGGGCAAGTGCCAGTTACACCGTTTCGCTGACCGGAGATTACGGGGATGGCGAAGAAGTCTCGGTTGTTGTTGACTTGACCGACATCGCCACCAGCAGCACCGACTACCAAGCTCTTGACACCGCGATTTTGGTCGCAGCGAACGGCAACCCGGACGTCAGTTATAACTCGGCGACCAACACGTTGACTTACACGTCGCCGTCGGACGGATCGTCGATGACTCCGTTGACTTTCTTCGTGCCGATCGTGGACGACGTGCTGATTGAAGGCCCAGAAGATTATTCGGTCGGACTTTCTGCCGCCAGTAGCGCGACGGGCATCACGCCAACGATCGGTTCGGCTTCCGTTACGACAACGATTGACGACACCCAAGGTCCATCGGGACAAGACGACGGTCCGGGCCAGTGGTCGGTTGTTGGAATGACGGCGGTTGTGGAAGGCATGACGACCAACTACACGATCGCATTGGATGGATTGTTTGGAGCCGGATCAGACACGACAGTTGATCTTGCGTTGACCGACATTGGGACCAACAGCCTTGACTACGCCAATTTTGTCACCGCAGTTCAGACAGCGGTTGCAGCTTACGCCGGTCCGGGCACAGTCGCCTTTGACGGAACAACGCTGACTTTCTCGGCGATCAATGATGGTGACTCGATGGATGACTTAGTGATTAGCCTCGACATCACGGAAGACACGTTGAGCGAAGGCCCAGAAGACTACTCGATCGACTTGACCAACGCGACTAACTCCGATGGAGCGGCTGTTGAAGTCGATTCCAATAACGAAAGCGTAACCACTCGAATTGTCGACAACGATGGACCGCTTCAATGGGCGATCGCTGGGATGACGCAAGTCGATGAAGGCGACGACGCTCCGTTTACGATTTGTCTCGAAGGCACGATGCAAGCCGGCGAAACTGCGATGGTCGATGTCAGCATCGCCAACATCGACACGACTTCGGCGGACTATGGCAACTTCATTACGGCTCTGACCGATGCGGTGGACAACTACACCGGTCCGGGCACACTGGCCTTTGACGGAACGACGCTTGTGTACACCGCCGGAGCCGACGGCGATACGATGACGCCACTCGATTTTGAAGTGCCGATCACCGATGACGTTTTGATCGAAGGTCCAGAAGACTTCATGGTCAACCTCAGCAACCCAGACAGCGATAGTGGGTTGATGCCGATCATCACGATGGACACAGCGACGACAACGATTGCCGACACGCAAGGCGTCGGCGGCGATCCGGATGGTCCAGGCGAATGGTCGGTCACCGGTTCGGCCAACGCGGATGAAGGTGCCGATGCCAGTTACGCAATCGCTTTGTCGGGTGCGTTCGGTGCAGGCGAAGACGCTTCGGTTGATGTTGGGCTGACCAATGTTGACACGACTTCGACTGACTACGCCGATTATGTTGCAGCCGTTCAGGATGCCGTTGATGCTTACTCTGGCGACGGAACAGTCACCTTTGACGGCACGACGATCACGTTCACGGCCACCAACGATGGCGATACGATGACGCCGCTGGATATTGATTTGACGATGGTTGACGATGCGTTGATCGAAGGCCCTGAGGACTTCTCGATTGACTTGACCAACGCGACATCGACAACGGGCGCGGCGGTTAGCGTTAGCATGACTGCGGGATCAGCGGCCACAACGATCAATGACACGCAAGGAATCGGCGGTGACGCTGATGGTCCGGGCGAGTGGTCGATCACTGGTTCGGCTGATGCAGACGAAGGAACTGACGTGACGTACACGATCGGTTTGACGGGCACGTTTGGTGCGGGCGAAAACGCTTCGGTTGAAGTTGGACTGACCGACGTCGACACGAACTCGGCTGACTACGCGGACTACGTTGCCGGCATTCAAGACGCCGTTGATGCTTACGCTGGACCGGGAACCGTTTCGTTTGACGGAATGACGATCACGTTTACCGCGGGTGCCGATGGCGACATGATGACACCGCTGACGGTTGACCTGTCGATGGTTGACGATGCGTTGATCGAAGGCCCGGAGGATTTCTCACTTGGCTTGACCAATGCCAGCTCAACAACGGGCGCGGCAGTTGCAGTTGATTCGGCTGCAGCGAGTGTGACGACAACGATCAATGACACCCAAGGCGATGGTGGTGATCCGGACGGTCCAGCACAATGGTCGATCACTGGTTCGAGCAATGCAGATGAAGGTGCAGTCGCGAGCTATGCGATTGGTTTGACCAGTGCATTTGGTGCCGGCGAAAACGCATCAGTTGACATTTCGTTGACTGACGTGGATACGAACTCGGATGACTACGCGGATTACATCGCAGCTGTTCAAGCTGCCGTTGATGCTTACGCCGGTCCGGGAACTGTGGTTCTGACCGGAAGCACCATCACGTTCACGGCTGCCGCCGATGGCGATATGATGACAGCGCTGGATATTGACTTGTCCATGATTGACGACGCATTAATCGAAGGGCCAGAAGATTTCAATTTGGGTCTGACCAACCAATCAAGCACGACCGGTGCGGCCGTTGGCATCAATTCAGCAGCCTCAAGCGTAACAACCACGATCAACGACACCCAAGGTGTTGGTGGCGATCCGGACGGTCCGGGGCAGTGGACGATCATCGGCGATTCCGAAGGTGACGAAGGCGAAACGGTTTCTTATACCGTGGGACTAAGCGGTGCCTATGGTGCAAACGAAGTCGCGACCGTAGAGATCGGCCTGACCGACATCGACACCAACAACATGGACTACGCCGACTACCTTGCGGCAGTTCAAGATGCCATTGATGCTTACACGGGCGACGGAACGGTCACGTTTGATGATACGACTGGAACGATCACGTTCACGGCAAGTGCCGATGGCGACGTGATGGATCCACTTGTGATTGACTTGGATCTGGTTGATGACACGCTGATCGAAGGCGACGAAGACTTCTCAGTTGTGTTGACCAATGCGGGAAGTCCAACCGGCGGCGACGTCGAACTTGGAGCCAACAACAGCGCGACGACAACGATCCACGACACCCAAGGTGTTGATGGTCCGATTGACGGACCAAGCGAATGGTCAATCGCCGGCGATGGCTCGGTGGATGAAGGCGGCAACGCAAGCTACAGCGTTGATCTAACCGGAACTTATCAAGCCGGAGAACGAGTCTCGATTGAGATTGACTTGATTGACGGATTGACCAACGGTTCGGATTACGGATCACTTGATGCCGCGATCGTTCTGGCCGCTGGCGGATATGCAGATGTCACTTACGATTCGGCAACCAACACGCTGACTTACACCGCACCGACAGACGGTGCGACGATGCCGACGTTTGAGTTCGAATTGCCGATCACGGATGATAACCTGATCGAAGGTCCAGAAGATTTCACGATTGCACTTTCTAATGCAACCAGCGACACCGGACTGTCACCAGTCATTGGAACGGACGAAGCCGATACAACGATCGACGACACCCAAGGCACCTTTGGCGATCCAGACGGCCCAGCGGAATGGTCGATCACCGGTTCGAGCAACGGCGACGAAGGTTCAACCGTTCAATACACGGTCGGATTGACCGGAACGTTCGGTGAGAATGAAGTCGCGACCGTGGATGTTGGCTTGACCGACATCGACACCAACAGCAGCGATTACGCGGACCACGTTGCAGCGATTCAAGCGGCAATTGACGCTTACTCGGGAGATGGAACGGTCGCGTTTGATGACACCACTGGCACGATCACGTTCACTGCCACCAACGACGGTGACACGATGAATGATCTGGTCATCGACTTGTTGCTTACCGATGACGGGTTCAACGAAGGACCGGAAGATTTCAGTTTAGGCCTGACCAACGCCGGAAGCACAACCGGTGCGACGGTTGCATTGTCGGATGAAGCAAGTGTCACGACAACGATCAACGACACGCAAGGTCCGGGCGGCGATCCAGAACCGGCAAGCGAATGGACGCTGACAGCCACTGGTGCAACTTCGATTGACGAAGGTGGAACGGCCCAATACCAACTGGCGCTTTCAGGTGCGTTCGGTGAAAACGAAACTGCAACAGTTGAAGTCGCGCTAACCGACATCGACACCAACAGCAGTGACTACGCTGACTACCTCCACGCCATTCAAGATGCCGTTGATGCTTACACTGGACCGGGAACAGTCGCCTTCGATCAAACGACTGGCGCTGTTACGTTCACCGCAACCAACGACGGTGACGTGATGACTCCTCTGGCGATCAGTCTCGAGATCACCAACGACGAGCTGGTTGAAGGGCCACAGAATTACGAACTGAGCATCGACAATGCGAGCAGCTCGACCGGTGCCAATGTGGTGCTCGGAACAGGAACCATCGTTGTCAACACGATCAACGACACGCAAGACATTGGTGGCAACGCCGACGGTCCAGCCGAATGGTCGATCGTCGGAACACCAGCCGGTGACGAAGGCACAACGGCTCAGTACACCGTTAGTCTCGACAGTGCATTTGGCGAAAACGAAGACGCGACGGTTAACATCGCTTTGGCCGACAACACGACCAACAGCGACGACTACGATGAGTTTGCTCAAGCGGTTCAGGACGCGGTTGATGCTTACGCCGGACCGGGAACTGTTGTCTTCGACCAAGCGACTGGCGACATCACGTTTACAGCAAGTGCCGACGGCGATGTGATGGCTGATCTTGTGATTGATCTTCCACTGGCCGACGACATGCTGATCGAAGGACCGGAAGATTTTGCGATCAACTTGACTGGAAACTCCAGCTCGACCGGCATTGCGACTTCGATCGGAACGGGTTCTGTTTCAACAACGATCAATGACACCCAAGGTCCGGGCGGAGACGCCGACGGGCCAGCCGAGTGGGCACTAACAGGACCAACCGCCGGTGACGAAGGTACCGATGCGACTTACGGATTGGCACTGAGCGGTCAGTTCGGTGCGGGTGAAAATGCTTCGATCGACATTAGCTTGACGGACACGGACACCAGCAGCAGCGACTACGCCGATTGGGTGACCGCAGTTCAAGACGCCGTCGATGCTTACGCCGGACCGGGAACAGTCGCATACAATCAAACGACTGGCACCGTTACGTTTACTGCAACCAATGATGGCGATGCAATGACGCCGCTGGAAATCGAGTTGTCGCTGACTGATGACAACTTGGTCGAAGGACCAGAAGACTTCGCCGTTTCGATTGATTCACCGGCATCCTCTACCGGAGCCAACGTCGGAGTCGATTCGACTGCGGCAAGCGTGACGACAACGATCAATGACACCCAAGGCGATGGTGGCGACCCGGACGGCCCAGCACAATGGTCGATCACTGGTTCGAGCAATGCAGATGAAGGTGCAGTCGCGAGCTATGCGATTGGTTTGACCAGTGCATTTGGTGCCGGCGAAAACGCATCAGTTGACATTTCGTTGACTGACGTGGATACGAACTCGGATGACTACGCGGATTACATCGCAGCTGTTCAAGCTGCCGTTGATGCTTACGCCGGTCCGGGAACTGTGGTTCTGACCGGAAGCACCATCACGTTCACGGCTGCCGCCGATGGCGATATGATGACAGCGCTGGATATTGACTTGTCCATGATTGACGACGCATTAATCGAAGGGCCAGAAGATTTCAATTTGGGTCTGACCAACCAATCAAGCACGACCGGTGCGGCCGTTGGCATCAATTCAGCAGCCTCAAGCGTAACAACCACGATCAACGACACCCAAGGTGTTGGTGGCGATCCGGACGGTCCGGGGCAGTGGACGATCATCGGCGATTCCGAAGGTGACGAAGGCGAAACGGTTTCTTATACCGTGGGACTAAGCGGTGCCTATGGTGCAAACGAAGTCGCGACCGTAGAGATCGGCCTGACCGACATCGACACCAACAACATGGACTACGCCGACTACCTTGCGGCAGTTCAAGATGCCATTGATGCTTACACGGGCGACGGAACGGTCACGTTTGATGATACGACTGGAACGATCACGTTCACGGCAAGTGCCGATGGCGACGTGATGGATCCACTTGTGATTGACTTGGATCTGGTTGATGACACGCTGATCGAAGGCGACGAAGACTTCTCAGTTGTGTTGACCAATGCGGGAAGTCCAACCGGCGGCGACGTCGAACTTGGAGCCAACAACAGCGCGACGACAACGATCCACGACACCCAAGGTGTTGATGGTCCGATTGACGGACCAAGCGAATGGTCAATCGCCGGCGATGGCTCGGTGGATGAAGGCGGCAACGCAAGCTATAGCGTTGATCTGACCGGAACCTATCAAGCCGGAGAGCGCGTCTCGATCGAGATTGACTTGATTGATGGGTTGACCAACGGTTCGGATTACGGATCACTTGACGCCGCGATCGCAGCAGCGACAAATGGTTACGCAGACATCGCTTACGATTCGGCAACCAATACGCTGACCTACACCGCGCCAAGCGACGGTGCGACAATGCCGACGTTTGAGTTCGAATTGTCAATCACAGATGACAACTTGATCGAAGGTCCAGAAGACTTCACGATTGCACTTTCTAATGCGACCAGTGACACGGGACTTTCGCCAGTCATTGGAGCGAGCGAAGCTGATACAACGATCGACGATACGCAAGGCGTCTCCGGCGATCCAGACGGCCCAGCGGAATGGTCGATCACCGGTTCGAGCAACGGCGACGAAGGTTCAACTGTTCAATACACGGTTGAACTCTCTGGAACGTTTGGCGAAGACGAAGTCGCCACAGTCGACGTCGGATTGACCGACATCGACACCAACAGCAGCGACTATGGCGACTACGTTGCAGCGGTTCAAGCGGCAATTGACGCTTACACGGGAGACGGCACTGTCACGTTTGATGGAACGACGGTCACATTTACCGCCACCGACGATGGCGATGTGATGACGCCGCTAACGTTCGAGTTTGGTCTTGTTGATGACGTGCTGATCGAAGGGCCAGAAGATTTCGCAGTCGGGTTGACCAATGCAACCAGCCCGACCGGCGCGGCAGTTACCGTTGCATCGGGTGCCGCTTCGGCAACCACGACGATCAACGATACCCAAGGTGACGGTGGGGACCCGGAAGAGGCTGGCCAATGGGCGATCAGTGGACCAAGCGATGCCGACGAAGGTTCAACTCCTCAGTACACAGTTTCGCTTTCAGGAATGTATGGCGATGGCGAAGTGGTTACGGTTGATCTTGGCTTGACTGACAATGGCACCAACAGCAGCGACTACGGTGATTTGCTCGCCGCGATCGAGGATGCTGCGGACGCGAATCCGAATGTTACTTTCGATCCGACGACCGGAACGCTAACTTACACCTCACCAAGTGATGGTGCGTCGATGACGGATCTGTTGATTGATCTTCCGATCACCGACGATGGGTTGATTGAAGGTCCCGAAGCATTCACCCTTGAACTGGAAAACGCGACGACGACTACGGGAGCTGCGATTGAAGTCGACCCTGCCGCAGCCAGCATTTCGACCACGATCAACGATACACGGGGCGTTGGTGGCGATCCAGATGGTCCGAGCCAGTGGTCAATCACCGGTTCGGCAAACGGCGATGAAGGAACAGACGCGTCATACACCGTTTCGCTCTCCGGCGCGTTTGGTGCGGGCGAAGATGCTTCGGTAGACATTTCTCTGACCGACACCGACACGAACTCGGATGACTACGCGGATTACGTTGCGGCAGTCCAAGAGGCCGTTGATGCCTACGCTGGACCGGGGACGGTTGAGCTTGTGGGTACCACGATCACGTTCACGGCAGGTTCCGACGGCGATGTGATGACGCCGCTGGAAATTGCTCTTCCGCTGATTGATGATGCACTGATTGAAGGACCAGAAGATTTTGCAGTTGGATTGAGCAACGCTGGAAGCTCAACAGGAGCAGCAGTTGAACTTGACTCAGCCGCAACAAGCGTCGCAACAACGATTAACGATACACAGGGTCCGGGTGGCGACACGGACGGCCCAGCCGAGTGGTCGATCACTGGAGCGGCTGACGCCGACGAAGGTTCGAATGCGAATTTTGAAATCGTACTCGCCGGATTGTTTGGTGCGGGCGAGAATGTTTCAGTGGATGTTTCGCTTGGCAATATCGACACGAACGCTGACGATTACGGCAGTTACATCACAGCCGTTCAATCAGCGGTTGATGCCTATGCTGGACCGGGAACGGTTGTGCTTGCGGGCAACACGATCACGTTTACCGCTGGAGCCGATGGCGACGAGATGACTCCGCTGAACGTTGAGTTGCCTTTGGTGGACGATGGACTTACCGAAGGGCCAGAAGATTTTGTTGTCGGATTGGTAAACGCTGGATCGACATCTGGAGCCGATGTCGCGATTGATCCAGCGGCTGGAAGTGCAGTCACGACAATCAATGACACAGAAGGCGCCGACGGCGGGCCGGACGATGCGACCTGGTCGATCGAGGGAAGTGACTCGGTTCAAGAGGGCGGTATTGCGAGCTATCGAGTTGCTCTCGACGGCACGCTACAAGCCGGCGAAGTTGTTTCGGTCGAACTGGGACTCAATGATATTGATACAGATTCGTCAGACCATTCGACGTTGATCGCTGCGATTGAAGCCGCCGTTGCCGGGCGACCCGATTTGACCTTCGATCCAACAACCGGTCAGTTGACGTTCACTGCACCAGCCAACGGAGAGATGGAAGAGCTTGTGTTCTCGGTGGCTGCCAATGTGGATGGTGTCGTTGAGCCTAATGAAACGTTCGAGGTAACGCTCAGTAATCCGGGATCAACGACCGGGGCCGACGTGGCGATTGATTCGGTCATGCCAAGTGTGACTTCGACGATTGTTTCGACTGATCTCGCTTCATCAGCGATTGATCCAAACAATAATGTGCCGCCGATCGCTTCGGATGATACAGCCCAAACATTTGCTGGCCAACCGGTGACGGGTAACCTGTTCAGCAACGATGGTGATCCCGAGGGCGGAGTTATCACGCTGGTTGATCCAACGACGGGCGTTGCTGCAACTGGTCCGGTCACGTTGACGACCGAGCAGGGTGGCTCGGTGACGATTGATCCAGTAACGGGCGAGTTCACCTATACACCGCCAGTTGGATTCGAAGGCTTCGACGAATTCGATTATGAGATCATTGACCCCAATGGCAACACTTCATCGGCGAATGTTTCGCTGAGCGTGATCCCTGATCAGGATCCGTCAGCCAACAACGAGCCGGACGCCAATGACGATGCCGTGGTGACTCAGCTTAATACGCCAACGAATGGAAATGTTCTCGACAATGACAGCGATCTCAACAGCGACCCGATCGTTATAACAGAAGTCAACGGGATTCCAGTTGTTGCCGGAACACCTGCGGTTATCACAACACCAAACGGCGGCACGTTGGAGATTAGTGACGATGGAACGTTTGCCTACACGCCGGGAGACGACTTCACGGGTACCGAAACGGTGACCTATACGATCGACGACGGTATGGGCGGAACCGATACAGCGACGATATCGCTAAGTGTATTTGATTTAGCTCCTGAACCGCAGGACGATGTTAACGCGACGTCGGCCAACCTTCCGGTTGTCGGAAACGTTTTGGTGAATGATTCGTCTGATCCGAACGATGTCTTGACGGTTACCGAAGTCAATGGAACTCCGATCGGCAACGGCGGAATCCCAACCAATTGCGGTATCGTTGAAATGAATGCGGATGGAACTTATACGTTCACGCCGCTACCGGATATGGCTGGGACCGATACATTCACTTACACCGTTGTCGATGAAAACGGAAACACATCTCAAGCAACGGTGACGATTGACATCGCTGACATCGGCGTCGCGAAATCCATTGCGGCATCCCCAACGTTGCTGGCCAACGGGAATTACAGCGTGACCTATCAAGTCGTTGTGCAAAATCTTGGTGTCCTTGACCTTGGCTCGGTAAGCCTACAAGAAGACTTGGCGACACAGTTGGGTGCGGCCTTTGAGTCAGCAGGTGGCCTGACGATTACATCGCCAACATCAAACGCCAACAGCTCGATCATTGTTGACTCGAACTGGAATGGCGGCAGCGTGACTGAGATGCTGGCAAGCGGATCAACGCTGGCTTCGGGTGACCAATTCAAGATTGAATTCACTGTTGAACTGGACGTGATGGAGTTTGCTTCCGGGGCTGATGCGAGTAACTCCGTGATTGCGAACGGAGTTGCAATCGACTCCAACGGAAACGTGACTAATTTTAGTGGAGACCTAGTTGTGGTTAACGATCTCAGTGACAGTGGAACAGATCCAAATGGAAATAATATTGGTGAACCGGGCGACACGTTCGGAAGCGATGATGCGACGCTTCTGCAACTGCCAAGTGTTGGTATTGCCAAGTCTGCTGCCGATGCTGTGGCCAATGGTGACAACTTCGATGTAACGTTTACGTTGTACTTCGAAAACAATGGAACAACTGCGGTTTCGAACCTAAATATCGTGGACGATGTAATCGCCGGTTTAGGCGACGCTTTTGTTTCAGTCAGCAATGTTACAATTCAAAATTTCAATGGAACTGGTGTCGCGCCAGCGGTTAATGGAGCTTGGGCATCGGATACTTCGCAAACGATGGTTGTCGGTGGGACAGCAGAAGTCGGTGATACTTTTGAAGTCACTTATACCGTGACGATTGACCCGGATGCGTCAGGCACTGCGAGTGCGATGTCGAATCAGGCGACGGTTGGTGGAACTGCTTTGGACGAACGTGGCAACGTGCTGACTGACGCGTCGGGACAACCAACAACGGTCAGCGATGACAGTGATAGTGGCATCAATCCAAATGATGAAAATGGTGAAGAAGTCACTCAGGATGGCATCTACGCCAACGATCCAACCTCGATTCTGATTGCGGATCTGGGGATTGCAAAATCACTAGTTGGCGAACCAGTGCTGACTGACTTGGGCAACTATGTCGTGACCTATCAGTTGGTGGTTGAAAACACGGGCACGGTTGATTTGGCAAATATTAGCTTACTCGAAGACCTTGAGACTCAGTTTGGATCAGCATTAGTTGATGCCGGGAACTTGAATTTGGTTTCCGGGCCAAGTGATTCAAGAAGCAGTATTGCGATTGATTCGGCCAATTGGAATGGAACAACAAGCATCGAAATCATGGATGCCGTAGCAAACAATCTATTGACCACTGGGGATTCGTTCACCGTCGAGTTCGATATCGAAATCAATCCGCGAGAAATTGAGGAAACCGTCGGCAATCAAGTTATTGGTTCGGCGGCGGCTGTTGACACCAATGGCGATCCAATTCTTGATTCCAATGGCGAACCAATTGTCGGAACGGATCTAAGCGACAGCGGAACCGATCCAAGTTCAAATAACTCTAGCGACACAGACGATCAAGGGACTAGCGAAGACACGACATTGTTTGATCCGCCAGAAGTTCCATTGAGCGAAATATCCGGAACCGTGTTCCAAGACGACAACGGAGACGGCGGCCAGCAACCTGGCGAAAGTGGGATCGCCGGCGTAGAAATCACTTTGACGGGAACCGACGTTCTTGGCAACGAAGTTGAAGTGATTGTGTTTACGGATGCCAATGGCCGATACACTTTCGATGGCCTCAACGCGGGAACCTATGCAATTGCCCAAACGCAACCAGATGGTTTTACCGATGGTGAAGAGAATGGCAACGCTGCTTGGACGATTGGCAATGATCGGATGTCGAACATCGCACTTGGTTGGGGCGAGACGTTTGGCACGAGTACATTCGCCGAACGGTTGCCGGGTGCGTCTGGGAATCCACCTCGCTTGCCTGGACTTCCTCCGATCGTCAATAACTTGTTGAGCAACACGTTGGGCAACTACGGCGTTTCATCTAGCACGATCTATTCGGGTACGCCAATCAACTCAAATGGAAATCCAATTTCTCTTGATAGTGGAAGGCCAGTCACCGGCGGGTACTTTACCGAGAACTACTCAAGTTGGTTCGAAATTGCTCCACAAGAAAAGGGTTACGATTGTGAAAAAGTGATCGTCGACAATTCCGACTGTGGACCAGGCACTCCTCAAGAGCGCATTTTGACTGAATCCTCATCAATGAATCTAGAAGCAGAGATTGGAAGTTCAATTGTTTCAGAAGTTCTGGAACCTGCGCGAGAGATCAGGCTGGATGGTTCTTGTGCCGATCAAATGCAAGAAGAGCAACCAATAGATTGCGAATCAAGCCAGACGCATCTAATGCGGAAGCCATCGTTTCTCAAGCGATTCATTGACTGGATAAAATCCGGGGGTCCAACCGGTTGAATTAGATTCGTTTCAATAGACCGTTTTTCAAGCTAACGAATGGAGGTGCAGGCAAGCAAATTTAATATAGATGGGTAGAAGAGATACGAAGAGAGAGGCAATAGCCTGGGGTTAGGGCTATTGCCTTTTTGCATTAACCAGGTGAGCTAAGAATAAATCCAACTCAGTGATAGAGGGGGTATTTCGGTGTACTGCGAAGAGACTGGCCCATTCGTTAGCGACTCAGCTTGCCAAGTGGAATCTTTCCCAGACATCCATTAGAGGGGTGAAACTGCCAAATGCATTTGGAACATAAAAATTATTTGTTAGATTCTACAATTAACAACATCGTCGCGCCACCTCTGTCGGACGTGAAGTCATTCATCTTTAGTTCGTCACTCGCACAGTATCGCGGAGACTCTAAAGTTCCGTGCAAATTGTCCGCGAGGCAAAAGAACTGATTACAGGATGAAATCCCGCAGTCGTCCTGAATGTGAATTCTCTAAGTAAAACTTTCATCGTCAAACTTTTGAGCAAAAAGATGAGCGTAACGCGATCAAACGTCGAACAAAAAGTAGTTTTTAAGAATACGTTTTTGTTACTCTTCACGATCTTTGGTCATTGGAATCTATGTTTCGGCCAGGAAGAATCAAATAAACCACTGCTTAATTCAATTTCGAAAATTGAAAAATTAAAGCTGGAAATTGAAAAGGCTGCTAAGGCAAATGAATTCCAAATAGCAAATGCCAAAGCGAAACAGGTCTTTGATCTCGTGACCGACGAGTACGGGAGTTCCAACTACCGTTCAATTGACGCTAGTTGGACCGTTAACCAATACGAAGTGATGAGTGGCCTAGCTCCTAATGACGTTAAAAGGATCAATGAAGCTTTAGAATGGCTTGAAACCGAAGACGTGAAATACTGGGTAGAAGAAGAGGAACATGCACTCGCTCAAGCCAACAAACACCTCCGAGAGCTGGAAAATGTGTTTGGTCAAAACCCTCTTTCCGTCTTAGCAGAGGGGCGAATTGCAGATATCCAGTTTTCACAAAAGAAATACGAAGATTCCATTGAGTGCTTGAGTAGGTGTATCAAAAAGTGTGAATCTGTCTGGACGAAACATCATCCCGAGACCATCGAATTCAAAAGCTTCCTTGCCAAGATTTACTACCAAGTTGGAAAGTCAAAGGAATCTAGCAACCTATACGAACAATGTATTGAAGACTCAGAGCAATTCGATTGCCCTTCAACTGAAGTCGTGAATTTGCGAATGGGGGCAGGAATGGCTCAGGCAGACCTTGGGCGATACAGTGAAGCCGTCAAAAACTATCGAAGTGTCAACGAAATTTTAAAAAACTCAGGTGCCGCGAACTCTTTTGATTCCGCCAATTGCAGTCTGTTGCTGGGCGTGCTACATCTTCGGATGTCCGATGCGAAGAAGGCGAAAATCGAACTTCTTCGATGCGTTGATTATTTCGATACCCACCAGCCTCCGGGGAACCCGTTCCGTATTACGTCGAGAAATTACCTCGCTTCAGCCTTCTACGCACTCAGCGATTTAGAAAAGGCAAGGAATACGTTTTTACAGTCTTTAGCTGAGTGCGAAGAACACCTTCCCAAGCTCCACCCCAGTAAGGCAACATGTTATTCCGGACTTGGAAAGATCGCTGCCGATACAGGTGATTTTGCAAAACAACGAGACTACTTTCGACGCGACTACGAAATCAAAGTTGCGACCCGTGGATTAAAGCATCCGGTGACTCAATCTTCTTTGGCAAATGTGGCATCGCTCTTTCAGAATGACGGAGAATACGAAGAGGCTGAAAAGTTGTACCGTCTTTCGTTGAACGCATTGAAAGAATCTGACTTACTTCCCAAACACCGGATGCTGATATCAATTTCATTGACGGAATGTTTGATGGCTTGTGGACGAATTGATGATGCGAAAAAGCTCTTGGCTCAACTGCAAAAAGACATTCAGAATTCTGAGGTTGACCAAAAAGAATTGTGGCGAGTCTTCGTTATTGAAGCTGAATTGGCCTTAGAGGAAAAAGAATTCCAGAAAGCGTTTGAAGCATGTGACAATGCAGACGAAGCTAACGGCGCTCAAGGTCTCGATGGGCTTTCTCTCCAATTGCGTCTAGCGCAAATCCGAGGGAAGGTAGCATTGGCTACTGGCGACTACCAAAAATCAGAAGAGTACTTGGATGAAGCTTTGAAGTTAAGCTACGAATATAGAATGAGTCTCGCTTCACTCGCGTCCTATGCCAGTCAAAGAAATTTGAAACGGGAACAGCAAAGCATATTAGATCTTTACGTCTGCAATTTTGTCGGGGCCAAGAACGAATCCGCTGATTGGGAAATCAATTGTTACAACCACGTAGTTGAATTCAAATCTCAAGTGACTGATCGTCAAAGACTAAATCGCGTCGCAGTAAGAAACCCAACATTCAAAGAATGTCGGGAACGCCTGCGAGAAACCAACGCGAAAATCGGCGATTGTTTTGATGGGGAAACGAATCCCGAGACGAGCCAAAAAACCACCTCTCTCATCAATGAAAAAAATGAACTAGAGCGCAAACTCGCCGAAATCTCGGGCGCTGCCGGGACTTCTTCGAAAAAAATCGAATTAAAGGAAGTCCTGTCTTGCCTTCATGACAATGAAGTCTTGTTGGATTTTGCAACTTTTCTGAACGAAGACGATCGACACCTTTTGGTGTTTGTGGTTCGTAAAGATAAACCCTTGAAACGAATTACTCTTGGAAGACTTGCTCCAATTTCCGAACACATCAAAATATGGACGGAAGGTCAGGGAGAATCAACTGCAGCGCAAAAAGCAGGGCTTGAGTTGCGAAGAATATTGTGGAAGCCAATCAGTGATGTGATCGATGAGGGGAACCGCCTGATTGTTTCTCCTGACGCTTCGATTGGTCTCGTTCCTTTTGGTGCTTTGCCGAGTCTCAACCCCAATCGGTTCTTGATCGAGGATCACTTGTTCACTTATCAAGTTAGCACCAGAAGTTTTGTGGATAGCCGCAAGGATCGGCATATTGAAAACAAGGCGAATCAAAACGTTTTGGTGGCGATTGGAAATCCTGCATTTGGTTCAATCAAAAATCCGTCCACCGACAAAACCTATGCTTCGATTCCCGCAACACAAACCGAAATTGATCAGATTTCGACATTGTTTCAGCAGGGAAATGAACGGGCACAAATCAAACAGCTCGTAGGAGACCAGGCTACCGTTCAAGCATTTATTGAAAATGCCAGCAATTGCACTCACATCCACTTGGCAACACATGGATTTTGGAAGCGTGGTGCGAGTTTTGCGAGTGACGTCGATCCTGAGTTTGGCACGTACTCAAACACTATTGCAGGTTGCCTCGTAGGATTGGTATTCTCTTCATCGCGTGAGGGTGAGAGCAATCAAGCGCTACTCAATGCTGACGATGTGGCTAACCTCGACCTTGCAAATGTCGATCAAACTGTTCTTTCAGGTTGCAATACTGGGCAAGGAATTTGGGAAACAGGTGAAGGAGTATCAAGTCTCCAACGAGCTTTTCATATTGCAGGTTCAAAGACGGTGATTGCCAGTTTGTGGACAGTGCCTGACAAAGCAACCAGCAAACTGATGACTCGTTACTACTCCAACTTGTTTGACAAAAAAATGTCTAAAGGAGAGGCTTTGCGTCAAGCACAAATCTGGATGTTGCGAAGTCCGGTAGCTGAATCGGATCTTGCTTCGCGCGACATTGTTCAAAAGATTCGCTCAACTAGCCAAAGTTCTCCCTATCGATGGGGCGGTTTCATTCTCAGCGGCGATGAGCAATAAATCCTACTGAATCAATTCTAAATCTCTATTCGAAACTTTCATCAATTGGGCGATTATGTCTAAACATATAGATCCAACAACCGCATATTTGTACACTAATTCGATGTTCTAATTGTTACTAATCAGGTAAACGACATGCAACTTGACTCCAAGCTAATTTTGGAATTTGAGCAACGACTGGACCAATCACCCCGTGTCAATGTTGCAGCCTTTATTGAGGAGTGTTGTGCAGAGATTGATTGCGATTCCACTCTTACCTTAATTGGAGTGTTTGTTGAAAAAGAGCTAAGCAACGGCAGATTCGTTGATTTCGAGAGCTTGGCCCAAGAGTTTCCTGACATTGCAAAAGATCGAATAACGGAAACAGCTGCAACTTCTATCGCGAATTTCACAGAGAGCTTCTGCCCTGTTACCAGTCAGTTTGGGTCGCTTCCCGTTGAATACAACGGCTATTCGTTTGAGAAGGAAATTGGGAGAGGCGGAACTGGAGTCGTTTATGAGGCAAAACAACTTTCATTGGATCGTCGGGTAGCAATTAAGGTTCAGTTTATTTCCAACGAAACAAAGAACTATGAAGCTTCGATCTTGTCTCGTATTGAACATCCAAATATTTTGTCGATACATGATCAAGGACAAATGGGACGCTTCCCCTACTTTGTCTCTCCATTGATTCGCGGCGTCTCCCTCAAATCGTTCTGTCGAAAACCGCCAAGCCTGTCACCGTCTCACGCCGCCCAATTGATTCTCGAAATTTTGGACGCGGTCAACGAATGTCATTGCCGTGGCGTCGTACACTGGGATCTCAAACCTAGCAACATTTTGGTGGCTGAAGGAAAGCCGATCGTATTGGATTTTGGCTTGGCAAATAGCATTGACGTCAGGTATCGAATACGAACAGGCACACCAGGATATATGGCCCCAGAATTGGTGAGTCACGGCAGGTCAGAATCGCCACCGCTCTGCGATATATTTAGTGTCGGGGTCATTCTTTATGAGCTATTGACTGGCACCAAACCGTTTGCATTCAATCAAGATTCGTTTGACCAACCGCGCCCATTGAACGATTGCCGTTCAGAAGTCCATCCGACACTGGGCGCGATTTGTCTAAAGGCCATTGACGGCAAACCTGAAAACCGATTTCAAACAGCAAATAGTTTCCGAAAAGAAATTGCATCGTGGTTGGAAATCCATACTGCAGATGAAAACGTGAGAATCACTGATCGATTCGATCACACCTCGCGCCAACCAAGCCACTGGAATTCAGCTTCGACCACAATTGCGAGCTTGCTCGCATTAACCCTTGCTATCGCAATAGCCAATTTTGGGTATTCCCTTGTAATGGGTTCGCGGTTTGCAAACGACCAAGAATCGACGCGTCCGTTAGCTCAGCGCATGTTAGTTGACGTGAGCGTATTTCGTGAAAACGCTGCTGACGACAAAGTGTTTTCTTTAGGCTTGGTCGGAGAAGAAGAATTCGTTGTTCGCGGAAGCGACTATGTTAAACTGTCAGCAGAGCTTTCTGCGGATTCCTACTGCTATCTTTTTGTGGCCAACACTGACGGCTCGCTGGAATTTATAACTCCACCAACAGAAAAAGTTTCCACGTTCGCCTTCCCTTTGCAAAAAGACTCTTATTTTCAATTGGGAATCCAACCTGGACAGCAAGCTTTCGTACTACTTGTAACTGACAAGCCATTGGACAAATGGAAAAATTGGATTGAAACTTGTCCGACTGAAATTAAGTGGGATGGAGAAAAGTCAGTCGCCGGCGTTTGGAAGTCAGCGGGTTTGAACCTGATTCGATCTAGCGTACAGCATACAGAACGTGGTGATGTGGTCAAAAAACAGCGAGTCAACTCATCATTGTTGGAACTCATAGAGTGGTTTCATGATGAAATCGATGGTGAACTGTATTCGATTTCGTTTTCTGTAAAATCATAGTTAGAGTCGCCTTTTTAAAAAATTCACTTTCGCCAATTTCTTGTCACGTTCTTGTATCCATCCGCCGGACTCAAGGAATTTGGTCAACCTTTGATTCTTTCGGAAATGGCACCGCTTGCGGCCATCGAAAGTGATTCTTGAACGTGACAAGACAAGCAACTTCTGCACCTGTGGCAACTCCCAGTTTCTCGTAAATATCTTTTCGGCATTTCTCAACCGTTTTTGCCGAAACACCAATCAGTTTGCAAATGTTCTTGTTTGGAATCCCTCTAGCTACATATCTAACAACGCGAGATTCGCGATCTGAAAGAGAGTCAAACCGGCGAAGCTGGGAGACTGTCTTAGCAAAAACTTTGGACTGTATAAAGAACTCCTTTATTGAGTGTTTTAACAACGGCTTTGCATCCAACGACTCACAAATCGTAACGACTGGCTGGCAAGGATTACGTAAAAGAGGACTGTTTGACTTTTGGGTTTGGTTGTTGGCCAGAGTTGCGACTTGGATGACTTGAAAGAACAAATGCGATTTGAGTTGTTTTAAAATTTTCGCAATTGAAATAGAGCTTTGATAATCATAGTCCAGGATAACAAGTAAAGGCTGATAGCTTGAAAAGCCACGAGTTGCTTCAAAAATCGATTCGACATCCCCAACATGGTTAAATCTTGCGAGACGTTCAACCTTGGGTAAAAAACTGGCAATCCAGTGGTCGCCACCCAAAAAAACAACCTCCGGTTGTGCAAGATACTCTTGTTCAAAAATTTCAATCCCAAATTCATCGAACGTTTTGATCGGCGATTTGAAACGTTGCATCTTTTTGTTATTGATTACTCCCATCTGTCCTAACCTTCCTTGATTGCTGTCAGTTGCTAGCCTAATTTGGATTGCTCTGATCTAAGCCTGTAAAATCAGTTAAAAGATTTTGCACAAAGTTGAGACTGCGACCCCTCCATGGTCTTTCATCCCACCACACCAGCTAATCGCAACTTGCGCGCTCAACTGCAAAACTTTTCAAACTTTTCTGGGATGTTTTATGGCTGGGACAATTACTGAGTGGATAGTTCAAATGCGCGCAGGCAATGAAAATGCTGCGGAGCAACTCTGGGCATACTTTTCTCCTTCTCTTCTTCGAAGTTATGCCCCTCGTTGTCGTCAATTGAGGATTTGCGATGAAGACGACATTATCGTTTCCGCGTTTTATCAACTGGTTAAAGCGGTTGCTGAACAAGAAACTCTTTTGATAACCAATCGCAAAGAATTCTGGCGCTTGATGCGGATAATTTCCAAGAGACAATTCTCGGACTGGGTCAAATATGACCTTGCTAAAAAGCGTGGTGGAAGCAGTGGCCCCGTTTCGCTCAGCGGGTTAGAAGGCAACTCATTGGAAATGGCATTTAGTGAGGAAACTAAACAGGCCGAAGAAGCTAACGACTTGATGAACCGCTTGCAACAAGTAACCGAAGAAATGTCTCGGCCCGAATTTTCAAAGATCATCGAACTTAAAGTCTTGGGATTTTCTAACTGCGAGGTTGCGAGAGAGTTAGGTTTGTCAGTACGAACAATTCAATATTTGATCAAAGATATAAAGCAAGCTTGGTTAACAGAATTCCAGATTTAGTTGTTCACGAGCAAATGAAGCTTGCGCAGCAATAGGTCATGGAAAGCAATTGGAATGGGAACCGTCGCAACGGAACATGCATGCCATGGAAGCGAAGAAAGCCAGCCAACATCTCTTGCTCGTTCTCAATGTCTTCGACCAACAACGCCGACAATCTATTACTACTTACAGATGAAAACTCGCCTTCGACCGGGCACCGCCAATCTCAGTGAGGGCGGCATGCAGCTTGTTGGCAGCAAGGTCGAATTCACCACGCTCGACCACCAACTTTTTCCATGCAAGAGTGCAGCTTTGGAAATTGAGTTCTTGGACCAACTTAAGGGTCCAAGTGGTGAGTTTTCTCAACACTCGGAAGCTGAACATGACCGCGATGTGATCAACAAAGCTATCCAACTCGTCAGGTCTGAGCTCAATATTTAGACCCTTTGTATCTTTGAGCGGCGTCCGTTACTCGGCGAGACGGCCAAATCCCTCACGAAAGACCTTGGAATTGACATCGTTCAGGGCTACAAATCAAATTTCGTGTCATGACGATAATCAGAAAAGTTGGTAAGGATCTCATCGGACGCCTTGGGTATGCTGGTGATGAAACGAATTTACTAGAAACCGAAGAAGAAGAATGGAACATCCAAAAGAACAAGAACTTCGCGACTACCTCAATGAACAGCTTGAAGAGTTCGACAATCAGAAAGTCGCAAGTCACCTTGAGTCGTGCAAGTCTTGTTGTGCAACTTTGGAATCCATTGTTGATGCGACATCGCTTTTCCCAAAAGGCTTGACGCCGAACCAGCAGAGCAGTGCACCCTCCGCTTTACCAATAGCCGGTGAGCAAAGTATTGAGGATGTTCATTTTGGATTGGGACATCGCTTTCTTGTTTTTGGCGAGATTGCCAGAGGAGGCATGGGAGTCGTTTATCGCGGTTTCGATCGAGAATTAAAACGAGAAGTCGCCATCAAAGTCTTACAGAAAGACCAAGACGTAGCCTCGCACCGATTCTACCGCGAAGCTCAAATTCTGGGCCAGTTACAACACCCAGGAATCGTCCCGATTTACGAAACGGGACAGTTAAAAGATGGACGCATGTACATTGCGATGAAGTTGGTTATTGGGCAGACGCTGCAAGAACTGGTTGAGCATGGCGACGGCTCAAAGCAACTCGTCGATCTCCTTGGAATCATTGGGCAGATTTGCGAAACAATTGCCTATGCGCACTCGCGAAATATCGTCCACCGAGATCTCAAACCGGAAAACGTGATGGTTGGAAATTTCGGCGAGGTTCAAGTGATGGACTGGGGGCTCGCCAAAAAGCTGGAAGACAATGACGCCGCCGACCTTCGCGATTCCAACTTCCCAGCCAACAAATTGGAAATCAATTACGGTTCGCAAAAACGAAACGATGATGGCCCTGCAAATAAGATCGGAGGATCACAAGAAACCAACGGAAATTTCGAATCCCATCAAGACACGAAAAAACCTACAAACACACTGCCGTTGAATAGACTTTCAGCAGATGGGCTTTCCGAAAACGAAGCGAACCCTTCGAGCGATCCAAGCAAAGATGCTTCACCGTTGTCTCCCTTGGCGACGCAACCGGGAGCGGTGTTTGGAACTCCGGCATACATGGCACCTGAACAAGCTCATGGGCATCAAACTGATCAACGTGCCGACGTGTTTTCACTTGGCGGAATGCTGTTGTTTCTTTTGACGGGCAAAGCTCCGTTTGACGCCCCCACAAAAACAGCGGCGCTTTCCAAATCGCGAACGCATGATTTGGCCGAAGCGCTACTGAACTTGAAGCAAAAGAATCTGGATCGCGAACTAGTTTCAATTGTCGAAAGTTGCCTTGCTGAAAAAGTTGAAGAGCGACCAAACGATGCAGGAGAAGTCAATGAACGGTTCAAAGACTATCTCGCCAACCGAGAGAAATCGTTTGAAGAAACGCGGCTTGAGAAAGCACGTACAGCGGAAAAGCTGATCGCCCAAGCCAAACGTAATCGCATGGTGATCGGATTCTCAACTTCGATCGTTATCGCAATGCTGGTTTCCGCCTTGGCCGGCTACTTGTACTTGACCGAAAAGAATGCCCGCGTAGAAAACGAAGCTCGCGTTGAGCGTGAACACTTTGATCAACGAGTTCGCCATGAAAACGAGATTCGCGTCAATCTCGCCAGCGCGCGTGTCTACGAATCGCAAGCTCCTCAACGTCTGCCACACAAACAACATACCGACTGGACGTTGGCCAAAATGGAAATCGAAAAGGCGACGCCGTTGGTCAACGACTCCATAGACGATGAGCTGCAGTCAGAATTCCGCAAGTTGAAACAAATCGTTGGCATTGGTCACGCGAACAGCATTCATCGCCGTGACCAGCATCAACTCGAAGCAGAATGTTGTGAAGAGCTTTTCAAACTGGCCGAAATCAGCCAATATCCCGAGGACATGGATCTTTGCAAGTCTGTCGATCTTCTACCTCTGTTCCAGAATCAATTCCAGCGGTTAGGCATCGAACCCGGCCTTGTCTCGCATCAGGCAGTCGAGCGCCTCAAGTACTCCGAGTTTCGCTCAGAGCTCTTTTACGGGCTACTGATGTGGCGGCGAGAAATCAATCTAAGGCTTGGTGAGCCGATCAAGATGCAAGCTGTGCAGCAACTGCGAAAGACTTATTTTTGGATTGAAGATTTGATTGACGCCGCTGACACAGATCCTTTTCGGCGGAAGATTCGCGACCATATTGGCGCTGCCAGATTTCAACAAGTGATTGAAATGGCTTCTCAAGAGCAAGCCGTTTCTTCCCCCTTGACAGTCCACACGATTGCCTTGGCGATGGCGACTTTTGAAATCCATCGGGACGAACGAGTCGATTTTCTTTTGAGAGCGCACCGAAAATTTCCAAACGACTTTTTTGTCAATTGGTACATGGCTACTTTTGCAGGTGGCTGGTCAAACGCTAAGGAATTTGCTCTCGCGTGTTATTCGCTTCGATCGGATAACCCTGCGGTACTCAGTAAGTTGGGTCGGTCTTATTTGGAGGAAGGGCAGTACGACCGAGCCATTGAAACGCTTGAGCAGTTAGTTGAATTCGCGCCCTGGTACCAAGCCGGACAGTACTATCTTGCTCAGGCCTATCAATTTCGAGGCGACCTTGAGTTGGCGAAAGAACAATACGCCGTCAGCGATCGCGTGTTGGAAGAAGTCCAAGATTCCTTTTTGAATCGTATTGAATATCTTCGCGAGAACCAACAACACGAACACGCTGATGATATGGAGAAACAGCTTAGTGATTTTCGTTCTCCTTCGATGGAAAACTTGAGCAGCAGAAAGGACAGTCCTGTCCCAATGTCGCCCGCAGAAATCGCCGAACAGGAACAATTGACAAAGCAAGTTGACGAACGACTCGAACAACTAGCCGAAAGTCCGGCCGATTCGAAACTTTACAAACAACTCGTCAAGGACTATCTCACGCTCGTCGGTTTTTTGAAGAGGAATAACCGTACGGAAGTCCTGAATCAAACCGTTGACAAAGCAATTGAGGATTTTAATGCGGTTGCCGAATTGGCACCGAAAACAGTCGCGCCTTACAAATACCTTGCTGAACTCTGTCAGGAAGTCGATCGTCAGCCAGCGGCCATCGAAGCATTGCAAAAAGCGATTGCCATCGAACCGACTCATCCGTCACTCCACCAACGGCTTGAATCGTTGTACCGAAGGTTGTGCACGACTCATCTTCGCACGCGCGACCAGACTCTGCTGAATCGCACAATCGACGAAGCCATTGAAACAATGACTACCTACTCGCAAGATTCGCCGCCAGATTTCACGGGGGCTCATACAGCTTTGGCCCAATTCTGCGAGTACTTCAAAGAATATGAAACAGCGATCGTCGCCGCGGAGCGCGCCATCAAAGCTGAGCCTGACAATCGAGCGCATCGACTGATGCTCGGATCGTTATACATGACGCTCGGACGCCGACACGAAGTGGCCGGACGAACTCAGAAAGCCAACGAAGCTTTTGAAAAAGCGATTGATGCAAATCAAGAATGGGTCGCGAAAAAACCGAAATCATGGCTGGCGCACGAACAACTTTCGATCGCGTTTAAACATCGAGGCAAACTTGCCGATGCAATGAAGCGTCAAAAGAAGGTGCTCGAAATTAAGCCCACCTATCCGCCTGGTCGCTATCGTTACGCCATGCTCGCTGTGGCTCTCGCAGGCGAACAAAACGAACAGGGTGATAGAGCAACCGCGATCAAGACTCTCGACGATTCAATCGACTTTCTCAAAGCGATTCATCAAGATGGTTTTCTGATGGATCTTTTCGACCGACTTGCCACACTTCAATACGAAGCGGGCAATCTGAAGAAAACGATTTACTTGCTTCGAAATGTCGAACTCAATCGCCCTGGTGATCACTTGGTTCGAGGGCGATTGGCCCAAGCCTATGCAGACGCCGGTCAGTTTGAAAAAGCCGAATCCATTTTGCTTGAACTGCGAACCTCCAGTCCACGAAGTGTTCCTCTGATTCAGATGCTTGCCGAACTTTATCATTCGCAGGATAAATCTTCAGATGCCGAATCGCTCATTCACAATGTTCGAAAAGCAGGTGTAAACTCTGAGGCTTTCGAAAACGTATTGTCCAGAATCAGTGATTCGCCCGCGATGAAAACCAATTGATAGCCAGGGAGCGTCGCTGGCACACTCGTCATCAGTGATTGCAGTTGGTCGTTTTTATTCTTCATTGCTTTCGCCGGTGGCATCTCCAAAGCCAAACTCAGCATGGTCAATCAAACCATCAGCCTCAAGTCGCAACCGTTTCATAACGCGAAATTTTATTTTGTAGATTTGTCCTACGCTGATGCCGCAGTCTTTCGCAATTGATTGAGGTGATTCACCGTTAATCACGTTCCTATTGAACACTTCGAATGACTGATTGCTAAATTCACTACGAATAATCTGTAAAACTTGATTGATGATGTACCGATCGTGCTCGCTGTTCCAAAGCAAAGATAGGTCGCTGTTGGGATCTTCTAGAGCGCTTAATGCTCCCATCCCAAACTTAGGGTTTGCCGTGTTCTCACGCGGCAATTGACGTTTTTGGGCATCCCAATAACGACGGCAGCGGTTGATCGTGATCATCTTTAGCCAGTTTCGAAACGCTCCAACGCGTCCATTGTGATCAAATTTACCTAGTTCCGATGATAAGGCTTGCAGTACTTCCTGCGTAATATCGCTGACGTCGCTTTCTCCAATTCCTGCTCTGATCACCCAACCTGCGATGAGTGGATCGTAGATAGAAATCAACTTAAACCAAGCATCTGATTGAGGAGTTTCTTTGGCTCTTTGCAGCAGAGATTTGTTTGTATCCACTTGGCTTTGAGAGGTTTGAAGAGTGAAGTTGATTGTTTAACGGCGAGTGTGAATCCAAAAACTGACCGAATTTCTAGCTATTTTCTTTAGCTTAAACTTTTTGTTTGCGAAAAAAGTCGAAATCAGGGAAGGAAAGCGAATGGAAGCTGCTTTATACGTGTGCGGTGTACTTTGATGCAAGACATTTAGTTTACTTAGTATCGGAATCCCTCACTCGCCAACGCACAAAAATAGCACCTTGCCATCGTGCGTGCCCCCTTTTTTGAATTACCTCCCCGATAGACCCATTTGCAGGAGATTTCGTCATGACGCAACGCTTGTTGTGTGCTTTGAGTGTTTTTGCACTCGCATTTTTTAGTTCTACCGCCGTCGGTTCGCCGCTGAGCACTCAAAATGGAATTGGGCAAACAGCCCTTCCATGTGGTGGCTGTACGGCAACTTCGGTTTCATCGTTTCCCGTTGAATCGTCTGGGCTTGTCCCCAGTTCACCAGTTCTTTCAGGTGGTTTTGAAGGCGGGCCAGGATGTGGATGCAACATCGGTTGTGCCCAGCCTCAATACCAGCAACAAGTCACCTATCAAAACCGGATGGTAACGCAGATGCGCACGGTCACTCGTACGAGAATGCGTACCGAGAACCGGAACCGCAATGTTACCGTCAACGTTCAAGTTCCTGTCACAAAGACACAGACCTACAGTGTCACGGTTCCTGAGCAAAAGACCCGCACCGAGAGCTACACCGTTCAGGTACCGTACACTGAGAACACGACTCAAAACTACACTGTGCAGGTTCCTGTTCAGTCATCTCGCACGGAAAGTTATCAGGTCTCAGTGCCTTACACAGAGAGCCAAACGAAAGACTACACCGTTCAGGTTCCTTACACCGAAAACAAAACTGAGACTTACACAGTTCAAGTTCCAGTTCAATCGACACGCGAAGAAAGCTACACAGTCACTGTTCCGTACACCGAAAACGTAACCAAGTCGTACAGCGTAACTGTTCCCTATACTGAGCAGTCTCAGCAAAGCTACCAGGTTTCTGTCCCGTACACCGAGCAAACTGCTCAAACGTACACGGTCCAGGTTCCAGTTCAGCAAATGCGAAATGAAAGTTATACGGTCTCTGTTCCTTACACTGAGAACGTTTCACAAACCTTCACGGTCCAAGTTCCCGTTACCGAGCAGATCGAACAGTCATATCAGGTTTGCGTTCCATATACCGAAAACACAACGCAAACGTACATGGTCCAAGTTCCTTACACTGAGAATACAACTCAGAACTTCTCAGTGCAGGTTCCCTACACTGAAAACGTAAGCCAGTCGTATCAGGTTTCTGTTCCTTACACCGAGCAAGTCGCTCAAAGCTATAACGTTCAAGTACCTGTAACAACTCAGGTGCCACAAACATACACGGAAATGGTAACGACGACTCAGCCGCGTACTGCAACTCGTATGGTTCGCCAGCTATATACTGTTACTCGTTATCGTACGCAGTGTGTGGATGCCGGAAGCTGGGAGACTCGTGTTTCTCAAGTGCCGACAGCCACTCAAAACAATTGTGGCGTATCTTCTGGTTGCTCAGGTTGCCTTTCCAGCAACATTACGAATTGTGGTTGCACGAATAACACGGCGATGAGCGGTTGCGATTCCTGTGGAGGATCATCCTACGAAGGCACACTAGTCAGTGGACCGCCCCTTCTCCAATCTGGCAATAGTATTGCCGTAGATTGCGGTTGTCAGCCTGCTTACCAGGCTGTCCAAACCAGGGTTTGGGTTCCGCGACGTGTTCAGCAACAGGTGCCTTATCAAGTCACTCTGCAACGACAGGTGCCGCAATCCTACACTTACAATGTTTCAGTAAATGTGCCGCAGCAACGCACCAAAATGGTCAGCCAAACCACGTTTCAGACTCAATCGAAAACTCGAATGGTTTCTGTTCAAAAGACTCGGTGCGAAACTCGAACTCGCAATGTTCCCGTTACTCGAATGCGAACTGAGACGCGAACGCGAACAGTTCCTGTTACTAAGATGCGTAGCGAAACAAAAACGCGAATTGTTCCCGTGCAGAGAACTCGTCAAGAAACCCGAACTCGAATGGTTCCAACAACGCGTATGGTTTCTCAAACGAAGACCAGAACGGTCCCAGTTCAAAAAACGCGAATGGAAACGAGGAATCGTCAGGTTCCGTTCACAACCATGAAAACTGAAACCAAGACGCGAATGATCCCTGTGACTCGCACACGTCTTGAAACCCGAACACGAATGGTTCCGGTTCAGAAAACACGCCAAGAAACACGAACCCGAACAGTTCCCGTTCAGCGCACTCGCGTTGAATCTCGAACTCGTACTGTTCCTGTAACAACCATACGCACAGAAACGAAGACACGTTCTATTCCTGTGACCAAGTATCGAACTGAAACGAAGACGCGAGTCGTCAATGTTTCCAAGACTCGACTGGAAACCCGAACCCGACAAGTTCCTGTTACCACGATGCGAACGGAAACACGGACTCGGACTGTACCTGTTCAGAAAATGCGATCTGAAACTAGAACGCGACAAGTTGCGTACACGGTTCAGGTCCCTCAAACTCGAACGCGTCAAGTGACAGTGATGCAGTGTCAGGCACAAACGCGGTCCGAGAACTACACCGTGCAGGTCCCTGAGACTTATACTGTTCAAGTTCCCACTCAGACTTGTGTTCGCGAGCCTAGAGTGGTCCAAGTACCAGTTTTTCAGACTCAAATGGCTGCTCCTGCTTGTGGCAGTTGCAACGCACTTCCAACGAGTGGGTATGCAACGCCAGAAGTGATGCCAAACGAGTCTGGTTCAGTTGTCTTGCCGCTTGGCTCGACATCTGTTCAGACTTATTCTTCGGGCGAGATCCTATCGACCCCAAGCGTAATGACACCAGGTACAACTGTCGAAGGCGATTTGATAGCTCCATCAGCACCTGCTGGTGCGGTGATAATGGATTCTCAATCGCCAATCGCTCCGTCAGTCCATGGCGAAATCACTGAAGAAGGTACTCGTCCGTAAGAGTGGATTTCCTTTTGCCGAAAGCTGTGAATGACGGATCGTTCACAGCTTTATTTTTCGTCTACGACAACCCTTTTCCAGACAACCCACGCAGTTCGAGAAATAGAAATCTCTCTGAAGATTTCTCACAACACACTATTTGCCTTTGACGAACGAGTGTTGTTTGTGTGTGAACTTGAATCGCTCCAAATTGAATTCCGCATCATTCACTCTTTTTTGACAGTCATCTAATGCTCCGATCTCTATTGCTCATTGCGATTGCTATTTCTAGCTTCTCATTCACGTCTGTCGCCGAATCGCAGATCTTTCGCCGATTTCGGGCGCGTGTTGTCAGCAAATCTCAACCTGCTTGCTACAACACTCAACAACGAAGCCAGCATTGCACCATACCGCCCACTGGTCCGGAGCAAGTCAATGCCTTTGAGACGCTTCCACAGGTATTACCGCAACCATCGGGAACCCCATCGCTAGGATCGGAAACGATTACAAATCTTGGTTTACCTTCGATAACCGTTGGACAAGTTGCTCCTAGTCCTTGGGCACCGGGCCATGTGACCGAAAACATTACGGTGTTAACGCAGTTCGATCACCAATCACTCGGCGATTATGGGAGGCATCGATGCGATTGTGTTTACCGGTGGCATCGGTGAAAACAGCGCTACCATGCGCAGACGTATCTCACAGCGTCTGGAGTTTCTTGGTGTTCGCTTCAGCGATGATCTGAATCGCAGTGCGGCACTCGGCCCCGATAAACCTGTTGCAGAAATTTCTGAACCTCACTCCAGGGTGCGACTGCTGGCAGTCAAAACCGATGAAGGACTCATGATTGCCAGACAGACCGCCCGTATTGTGCGTGCCGAGGATCAGCGCAATTCTCCAAAGACTATTCCCATCGCAGTCAGTGCCAGACACCTGCACCTGACTGCCGAACTCGACTTCAACGAGCAACTTGTCATGCCACATGCCTATTCGGAAGCAAGTTACCCGCCAGTAATCGCTGAACCAATCACACAAATCGAGAACGAAACTCAAATCCCTCAAGCCACTTTACAAATCGGACAAGAGACCAATTATCGAGACTCCCCCAATGTCTATGAATTGCCCCCCGAGCAATCAACAGTTACATCCAATCGTCAAAACGAAAAACCAAGACTCAATAATGACGATCAATTGGCTCCAAGCGCATTGAACGAGTGGAAATCGAGTCTCGAAGAAACCAACGATGTTTTGCTTGACGCTCCGCCGCTTGAAAAATTGCCATCACTACCAAGCTCGGTACTAGAGCCAACCATTGAGGGTTCTAGCTCAAATGACGATTCAAGATGAATCGATCGATGTCGACCTAGACCAAACATGCGTTGTCGGCGGTGTTCTCGGGCGCCGCGAACGCATGATCGTGCGACAGCATCAGGCTTTGCTGCCTCAGCAGGATCAATCTTTTGCCATTGTATGGCGGTTTCATTAATTGCTTCACAACGCATGCAAAGTGGAGGCTGGGAAGTTGCTTTGTGTGTGTGCCGGCGTAGAAGTTAATGTTGTTTACCGCCGCAAGGATAATATCGTAGATGGAGTTAGGAGGCTCTCATGTCGGAAAGACTATTTCGTTTTTGGAATGAGTTTAGGTGCAACATTGTTCGCCTTGTGGTTACTGATGGCTACCCGGTTGAAGACGTAGCAAGGGCTGTTGACCTGGACAAAGAAACGATTGAAAGATGGGTAGACCAGTGCACTGCTCCCGTCCAAGAAAGGGTGGGTAGAGCAACGATTGAAGAACTACGTGCGGAGAATATGCAACTTCGCTACGAACTGAAAATTGCGCGCTCGATCCGCAGTAAGTCGCTTTGAAGAGCTGTGCTACATCGGCATTGGCAATACCCTCTGACATAAACGATTCGTCGCGTTTATGGTAACGAAGTGTTACTCGTTTGATTCCAACTGAATTGGCGGTTCACTACAAGAATTGCAATTCGAAACGTTCTTGCTGGATGCCGACCCAATTGCAGGGGCGATGCCAGTCTAACCCTTCGTCTCCACTTGTGTTTCACCTTTTGGTGACACGATGACTTCGATCGTTTTCAAGCTTCACCCCCGACACTCACTGTGAGTTTGACGAAGCCGTCACCAAGTCTCTGCTCAGTGACTGAGTGACCCCGGCGTCGCGCTTCGATCTTTGCTTTCTCTACGGCGTAGCTTTGTAGAAATTGATCAAGAAATTCTTGGTTCCCCCAACGGCCGCTGTAGTTGTCGTAGCGGAGCTGCCCGGTATCAGTGTCAGCCACGACTGGATATTTCCAGTGCGGTAGTTCGATACCTAGGCCGGTTACGGTTGAATTGTAAAGTTCAAACGTGCCTCGAACGGGCTTGGATAGGTGAAGTCGTTTGCAAGCCGATTGAACGGCGGCTTCGTCACGTACTTCGGTCAGTATTTGAACGATGTGGGAAATGTTTAGTCCTCCTGGTTTTGATTGTTATTTATTCTTTTACGTTTTGATTCTATGGCTTCACTGTCGGATTGGTTATCTATCGCGAAATGGTTTGGACCGGCAATCAGCCGAGGCTGCTTCACAACCAACTCCTGCAACAGCACTTCGTTGACTAGTGCTGCGTCATGAGAGGTTCCCGCATCGCTTGCAAGAAGTTTTCTAGGCTCTAGCTTGTCATAGTTGATTTCGTTTTTACGCGATTTTCGACTCGTTGACTTACTGATGGGCATGGCTGAATCCAAGCGGGCTGAAGGGTTTGGGATGAGATCAAGCGACAACGTAATTGTTGCGGTTTGCAAATCAAGCAAAATGACAATGAGGCTGCTACTTGCTAGACGCTCACAGAAACACCGTTTTTTAAGTAGTCAGAATGCGCCCGCGAATTGCGCAGAAAAAGAGAACTATTTCGAATTTGATTCGAATTCGTATTCGTTAAGAAGTTCGGAAAGCTTCTTGCGATGCTTGTCAAACATGGGGACAGAAATAGTTTCCGCTTGAGACTTCGCGTCATTTAATAAGCCGATAGCGAGATCACGCTTGGACAGCCCCATGTAAACCTCAGCCAGATTCATTTGGGCGCGAACAAATAGCGATCGATAATTTTGATCTTCAGGTTCTTGCGAACAGGCGACTTTCCAACGCTCCAAGATGGATTTTCCAACCTCTCTTGCGGCATCCAGTTTTGATTCGGCAAACAAGTAGTCCATTTCTGCACTTAAGACGCCAAGCTCAACAATGGAGTACTCCAAAACATCAGGGTTTTGGGCGCAAAGTCGTTGGGCAATCGGTTTGCAGTACTCAATCACCTTCTTTGCTTCAGCCACCTCTTCAATCTCCATTAGACGAATGAAGAGGTTTTGACCGCAATCAATCAGGTTCTTTTGGTACCGCGGTATGTCAGGGTTGTCCCGCACCAACGATTTGAACAGTTCAAAGCTCTGTTTTCGAAGCGCTAGTTTTTCTTCCTCTTTCGTAACCCATGAGAGATTAGCGATTGTGCCCGCGAGATACTCTCGATACTTGTTGCTATTTGTTTTTTGTTTCAACGCATCTTCGTACAAACTCTTGGCTTCGCTGAAGATTTCAGCGGCGTCCGCCCAGAGCTTTTTTCTCAGGTGAAGCACACCAAAATCGTTCAACGAATCGCCCAAAAGATGAGCATGTTTTTCGTCTTTTGAAAGTTTGCGGGCTTCCTCAACAACTAATTCCATCAATTCAAAAGCTTTGTCGACATCTTTGCGACCGTACTCATTCGCCAATCCATTTTTGATTTGTAAGACAACCGTTCGCGAAACTTCTTCCGACGATTCTAAATCTTTCAATGCAAGTTCGTATCGCTTGATTGCATCAAGCGATTTGCCCTGCAAAGCATAGATCCTCGCTTGCTGTCCAAAAACTTGTCCTCGAATTGCTTTCGATTCAGAAGTCGCAATCTCAGCACTCCTAAGTGCCGACTTGTCCGCAGTTTGCCTCAAGTGCCTCGACAGCGATCCAACCTCAAGATATTCCAATGCCGAGGAATTGATCGAGGATCTTGAGCGATTTTCTGAGGGACTTCCTACCGTCGCCCGCCCGCTAAGTTCTTTTGGGCGAAGCTGGAAATGGATCAAGCGCAACCGTGCAGTAGCAGGCTTGCTCTTTTCAACGATTGTGTTGGTATCAATCTTGTTGGCTGGCTCGATTGCTGGCTGGGCGTACGCCAACAAAATGAATCGCAGCCTTTCTGCAGCAAATGATGATCTTGAAGAATCATTGGCTAGAGAGAAGTCGTCAAGTGAAGTTGTGAAAAACAACTTGCAGGCATCGCACCAAATGGTGGGTGACTTTTCAAAAATCATAAGTGAGCACGTAAGCGATCGAGCAGGGCAACAAAAGGTTGGTCAAGACTTGGTTGATTCCATCTCGCGATACTCAAAAGAGATCCAGCAGGGAGAGCGACCTTTCCGCATTGGCAACAATTGCGGACTTAAGCAACAACGCTACTTCGACAATAAAACTGACCAACTCTGGTTCTGTTGTATTGCCGTCAACCGAAGCTGTCGAGTTCCGTCGAATGGAGCTCTCTAACGACAGTACGACGTCTTTTGCAACATCGAATTTTGATTTTGATCAAGTAAAACTGGGGCAAGATTCTGCGCTTGTTGGCAACTTGTTCTCAAATTCAGGGCTAGAAGTTGGACCACTTTCCCTAACTGGCAATATTGAGTTGGGCAACAATTCAGTAGTTCAATTCAATTTTAGCAATTCAAATTCACTGGTTGCAGTGAACGGAGTTGCGACTTTGGCTGGCTCGCTTGAAATTCAACCATCCGATAACTTTGAGATCGTTAACGGCGACGAATTAACTCTCATGACGTTTGCAAGCCGAGTAGGTGAGTTTGATTCAATTTCGATGTCTGGCTTCACCGTCACTCCGCTTTATTCGAATACTGATTTGAAAGTAAGAGTGGCTGCCAATTTACCCTCCGTTTTCGGCAAGCAAATAGTATCAAAGCCATTTAACGGTTCGACTGTTGAAAAAACCAGTGTCTTGATTCCAAAAGCTGAGCAGCCTGTAGCCGCATCTTTGATTATCGCAACGCCTCAATTGATCAATGAGAACACAGGCGATACACAACCTAGGCGATTTGAATACGATCCAGTATTCAATCAGCTAACCAGATCCACTGATGAGCTGGGACGAGAAACGCTTTACGAAATTGATCCAAACAATGGGAACACGCTTTCAGTTACTCAAGTCGTTGGGCTTCGCGATTCAGCCAGCGATGAAACTAACGATGTCGTCACGAGCTTTACTTATACAGCACGTGGACTAGTTGACACTGTTACTGATGCTTTAGGGCGAATTACTGACTTTGACTACGACGAGTTTGGAAGAACGATCAAGTCCACATTCGCGGTTGGGACAGTCGATGAAGCATTTCAAGAGTTTCAATACGACGCCGCTGGTAACCAAACGATGTTTTGGGACGAAAACGGCAATCTAACTCAATTCGAATTCGATGAAATGAATCGGTTGACCAAGATCATTGAAGCCGACCCTGATGGAGATGGAGCTTTGGTTTCACCGATAGCGGAATTTGATTATGACCAAAACGGAAATCTAATCGAGGTCATAGATTCTGAACAAGTCAGAACAGTCAATGAGTATGACTCAATGGATCGTTTAGTTGCGGTCGTTGATGAAGCCGGGAATACGACAAGGCTGGAATACGATGGTGCTGGAAACGTACTGAAGGTCGTTGATCCATTGGGAAATACGGTCAGCAATGAATACGATGCTCGAAATCGCCTAGTGCAAACAACCGATGCCGAAGGGGGCACTACGCAATTCGAATACGATCTCGACAATAACATGACAGCATTGATCGATCCCGTCTTGAATCGAACGGAATTCAAATACGACGCGAGAAGTCGTTTGATTGAGGAGATTGATCCAAGGCTCAATTCAACTTTTTACAAATATGATGCCGTCAACAACTTACTAGAAAAGGTTGACCGTAATGAACGAGTAACCAAGTTCCATTACGACCAGCTTGATCGGTTGATGGAAGAGACTTGGTTGTCCAATACTGAAACGGAAGTCAACCGGATTGACTACGCGTATGACAAGGTCGGAAATCTACGAGCGGTGGCTGACAATTCGAGTGCATTGAATTTCACCTACGATTTTCGCGACCGAGTGAAATCAGTTGACAATTCAACGGAAACCGATGTAGTTGAATTTATGCTCTCTTATCAATACGACGATGCAGGAAACGTTCTGTCTGTGAACGATCTCATTGACGCGAATGCGAGTTCAACGAGCGACTATTTGTATGACGACTTGAACAGGCTTACCGTTGCTTCTCAATCTGGTTTGGATGTTTCAGACAGCGGCTTTGGTGAACCGAGCGATGCGGCGATCGCGCCGCACCACCATTTCATC
>CAZPBE010000012.1:0-113915 GCA_964584615.1 uncultured Pirellulaceae bacterium
CACTGAATGTCACAATGACGAGTTGGTTGTGGGGAATTGAGTTTAACTGGATTAGTAACTTGTTTGTTGGAGCCGTCTTGGCTTACTTAGGGTCGCAATGGAGCTCGTCAGCTTTTGAACTACCCAGAAGCAAAGGTCGGCTTGCCTGGCAAGAAACGGAGATCGATTCTCACGAAGTGTTGTGGCACAACGGAATGGTAGGTGGCTCAGCAAGCTACCTGGGCGTCATTCCGTCACTTGAACTTGGGGTCGTCGTACTTACAAATACTGCCAAATCAGTCGACGGCGTGGGGACCAAAGTTTTGCGAGAGTTGATTGAACTTAAAAAGAAACAACAGGTCCCAAGCTAACGCCAATACGACAAGCCGCGCTATTGCAAGCACGTGATATTGCTAGGGAACGTCATCGTTTTACTCGTCGTTGACCCAAATTAGTGGTGTCGCCGTTTCGTTCAAGTTATAAAAGTGTTCGATGAATGCACTTTGAGTTTAAGTCCACTGGCTTAACAAATCGTTTATCAATCAACTTCTTACATCACTTTAAAAATTGTCATGAAGAATTTAATGCACCGCTTTATCCGTTCAAGTTCGATTGGCCCTGTTTGCTTGGCCCTGTTTTCATTGGTATTGGTTTGTCACATTCCGCCTTCAGTGATGTCGCAAGACGCGTCGCATGAAGACATGATGGAAAAAGTCCAAAAGCGTCAATCCAAGATGATGGAGACTCAGTTTCTGATGATGCAACTGATGCAACTCGGCCACAGTACTGACTTGCAAAAAGAGCTTGAGATTATTGACGATCAAGTCGACTCGGTGAAGAAGCTGGCGCAGGACTATCAGCAAGCCATGATGGATTTCTCGATGAAGAACGGCCAGAAGATGAAAGACGTTCAAAAGCTCATAGCAGATGGTGAGCACGAGGTGGCCCGCAAGCTTTCCGAGGAATTTCAACAAATGCATCAGGACATGTCCAATGAATACATGGAGAAGGCCAAGGAAACATTGTTACCACACCAGATCGAACGCCTGTTGCAGATTTCGAAACAGCAGCGCGTCAAGAGCATGAATCGATTTAGTGACGAGTTTGGAATTCCAGCCGCGTTGGCAGACGAGATCGGACTTTCTAAAGAAGAGAAAGAAAAATTGATCGAGACGATCAAAGAAGCGCGGAAGAAATATTACGCTGAAGTCGAAGTGCTCAAGAATGAAGCCAATGAAAAAATCATGGGCGCTCTAACATCGGAACAACAGGAAAAGATGCGCGAGATCCTGGGCGAAACCTACGATCAGGAAAAGAGTAGGCGTCGCAATATGGAAAACATTCGAGCGAAGCAAAACAAGCGAGCGAAGGAAAGAGAATCAAAAAAGGAACAACAAGAAGAAGGAAGCTAAGAAGTGCAACTTGCTAGAGGACATTTCAAAACCTAAAATCGTGCGATCATCGTAGTGGGATTCGCCAGAATTCCCTTTGTTTTGAAAGCGAGCTGGGACTTCTGGCGAAGTCCACTACAGGTTTTGAAATACCCTCTAACTACTTAGCTCCTCAATTCCAATTTAGTTGTCAAAAGTATTAAATTCTTTTGCACCACGATCGATCCTGCCATTGATTACACGGACCTTTCCATCGACGTCCAACGGAAAACCGGTCGCGTGAGTCAAACCATTGTCAATCGCCGGGCTATCACTGCTCAACCGTTGTGTTCCAGGAATTAAACGTGGGTTTGCGTAAATCGTGTTGAAACGATTGAAGACACCAAAACTATCGCCATTGTAAAGCACGTTGTAATCCCACCAAACTCGGCTGGACTCAAACTGAAGCGCGACGTAGCGGCCAGGGGTGGCAAACATAATGTTGTTGTAGACACTGACTCTCTTGGAAGCCACGACAGAAACTTCTCCGCCGAACTCAAAGTCTTCCATGTTCCGAACAAGAGTGTTGTTCCGAATCAAGACGTCAGTGCTTTGGTAACAATGCACGCCTTGGCCGCCATTGCGAAAACAATAGTTGTTCTCAACGATAATCTTGCGTCCATACTCAACGCCATTTCCGCTTGGGTCCAGATTCAGCGTGTCGTCAACGACAATTCCGTTGCCGTCTGTCGGGCGACCAAAAAGAACGTTGTCGACGCGGTTGTGATTATTAAACGAAGTATTGTTGCGAATGATCACGCCTACACTGCCTGTGGCTTCGCCACGTCGTTGACATTGATAGACGGAAATTCCACTATGTTGATCGGGATTCCAAAAAGCATTGGCGTGAACGATATTCCATTCGACCAACAGCGAGTCAGATTGATCCAGAGAAATCCCGCCGCCACGGCAATCATGAACGCGATTGTTGCGAATCACCAAATGGTGACATCGATTGAACGTAATACCCTTTGACTGAATCGCGTCCAGTCGGCGATTGGTAACATCAAAACCATCAACATTGATGTAGCTGACGTCATTGCCGCCAATGGAGCCGATAATCTTTGCGCCTTCTCGATTCTCCGACTTCAAAGTAATTGAATTGCCGTTGAATCCTGACTTGTTAAAAAAGACCTGTTCATAATAGGTCCCATCGAGAACGACGATCGTGTCACCTGCATTGGCTTGATTGACGCCGTGTTGAATCGTCCGCCAGGGACGACTGCGATCTTTAGCAGTGGCTTTCGAGCGGCCGTTGAATCCGTAGCGAGCTACGTAAAACGTCTCCGCCATTGCGCTACTGGCAAGAAAGCTAAACAAGACAAACAGCATTAAAGTTTTGCAGGCGTATTTCATGGTGTTAATCGGTGTAATAAGACTCGTTCCAGATAAAATTGTGTCCATTACGTGGACGATCTCGATTATACATGCGTTGTATTTAGTTAAAACAGGTAGCAAGAAATCGGTGGCAATATTGCCGTTTAAACTGGAAAAAATCCGATTGCGCAGGGAAAGAAATCAGATTCCTGATGAGCCACCATTGTCCTGCAGTTTAAGCCCGAAGGGCCATTGCAAACGGGTCAGTGAGATTGACCGACAACAGATTCGTACCAGATCGAGAACAAAATTTCTGGCATTAGATTTGATTACTGAACTGGTGCAGTCACGGTCCCGTTGCGAACATTCGACCGGAGCGTGTTGGCTCTTTCAAGCAACAAACTTTCATTGACTTGCGTCCGCGGCTCAAGCTGAAAATCGAGCACGCGTTGATCGCGCAGTTCACGGGGCCAAAAATTTTCGGTCAAGAAGCTGACAGGAAACTTGCCATACCACGGCGCTTCGACTTCCTGCTGGACCTGAACTGATTTGTAGCCATCTTTCTCAATCTGAATGTCTCGTGTTCCGTAGTAGGTAAAAGGAAACGAGACCGGCGAGTATCCGATAGGCTGTCGGTCGACCGACACGAATGCGCCTTCAGGTTGGGTGCGGATAATCATCCGACGTTGAACACAGCCTGTCGAACAGGCCAACAAGCAGAAAACCATCGCGCACATTGCGATGATCTGCCGATGAGCAGATTGCCGATCAAATTGTGACAGGCCTTGATCCATCTCAGGCTCGTTCCTTCCAACAGTTGCGAAAAAATACAGGTCAACGATTGAGCATCCGCCCAAACCAGGCTTTGCGTGACATTGGCGCAGGCGAGGGAGGATAGCGAGAGTCCGCACACTCGAACAGGTCAATTCAACGTCAAAATTCGTCCATTGAGTACGAGATTGAACGACGTAAGTTTGAAAAAATGTAAATTTAATTTGTGCGTGATGATTACACTTCAGCCCAATTGCTTGCTAAAATATTGCTTCCCACTTGAGACAGTGGCGAGAAGCGACAACCCCATTCTCTGTACAACCAAATCCTTTTCGTTCCGGATTTGAAAATCGATATCCCCCGATGCGGGCCTTTCACTGTCAATGAGTAGTAGTCAGACCAATTGGGATAATTTTCTTGAAGTCGCGTCGTTGAGCGACGTTGGCATGCGTCGCACCAACAATCAAGACAACATGACCGTATCGCTTGCCACCAGCATGGAAGCCTGGGAAAGCAAAGGCCATCTATTTGTGGTGGCTGACGGAATGGGAGCACACGCTGCCGGCGAGTTGGCCAGCAAGCTTGCCGTCGATCATATCCCCCATTTGTATGCTCGATTCAACGACATGTCGGCGCCCGAAGCGCTCAAGAAAGCGGTCAACGGGGCCAACGCTGAAATCCATCGACGGGGTCAAGCCAATGAAGACTTCCACCACATGGGAACAACCTGCAGCACCTTAACGCTGCTGCCACAGGGAGCCGTCGTCGCGCACATTGGTGACAGCCGCATTTACCGGTTGAGAAAAAACCGACTTGAACAGATGACGTTTGATCACAGTCTGGTTTGGGAAATGAAAGCGGCCGGTCAACTTACTGCCGAAGAAGAAGCTTCCGGTAAGATTCCAAAAAATGTGATCACACGATCGCTTGGACCCTATCCAGAATGTAAAGTCGACCTCGAAGGCCCGTTTAAACTTGAGGTCGGCGACACGTTCATGATGTGTAGCGATGGATTGACTGGAGTCGTCCGCGACAGCGAGTTGGGCGCGATCATGGCGATCATGCCTCCCGATGAAGCCGTCAAGGTGCTGGTTGACTTGGCCAACTTGCGCGGCGGCCCAGACAACATTACTTTGATTATCGTCAGAGTTCTCTCGCCAGAGATGTCAACTAATGGCAAAGTAAAAACGATCAAGGTAAACACGCAAAAAGGAAAGTACGCGGTTCACCCGATGGTGTGGGCGATTTGTATCATCACCGCTCTATTGGCTGTAGCCTTTTATTTCGCTTCCGGCGAAGGCGGCTGGATGAATGCGTTGTTGCCAGGCGTCGCGGCCGGAATCAGCGGCCTCTACATTGTGGTACGTTTGCTGATGGCAACCCTCGCCGGCGACGTGGTGACCGAGGGACGAGTCTTCGGCAAAGCCCCGTACACGCGAACGACTTGCGCAACCGGCGCTCAAATCTCAAAACAGTTAGCGGACGTTTTGAAACAGCTGCAGATGGGAGCTGTCGAGAAGGACTGGAAAGTCGACTGGAAAAAGCTCAAAGCGATGATCGAAGAGGCTGAGCTGGCGTTTTCCAAAAACGATCACTCCACCGCGGCCAGGACTTATGGAAAAAGCATCTGCTTTCTGATGGACCAACTGCGTAATCAAAACGATGGTGCAAGCTCGTCGTCCGTCGATCTATAAACTGAGTCGATCCAAAAAAAAACTGAGTCGATCGATAAAGTTGATTCAATTAGCGTTGATTCAATAAAGCGGTTTGCTTGCAACCAACACGAAACAAATTCAGAAGAAAAGGCTTGTCGTGATTCGTCTAAAATTTCTTGCCGTCGCTTGCATCCTGTCATTTGTCCTACTGAGTAGTTTTGAGACAACGGCTGTCGCTCAACAACCTTTGCAATTCAAAGTTCAACTCGGATCCGAAACGACGACTCAACCCGTTTCAGGTCGAGTTTACGTCTTTCTGTCCGAGCGAAACCGCCAACCGATGAACGGACCCAACTGGTTCAACCCGGAACCTTTTTTCGGTGTCGATGTAACGGACTTTTCGGCAGACAAACCGGTTGCCATCGACAACGATTCTCAGGGCGTCGTGGCGCTAAACGAACTTGAGTCGGGAGAATACTACGTCCAAGCGGTACTTGATCAAGATTTTTACTTTGCCAATCACGCGAAGGGTCCGGGAAACCTCTTTTCGCGTCCCAAAAAAATCAAACTCGATCCGGATTCCAGTGGAGTAATTGAACTTGAATTGACGGAAGTCGTGACCAGTGATCAGCTTGACGATACCGAGTTTTTTAAAGTCGTAAAACTCAACAGCAAACTCTTGTCAGATTTCCACAAACGCGAAGTCATCGAACGAGCCGGTGTTGTGTTGCCGCCTAGCTACAACTCGCAACCAGAGCGGCGATATCCGGTTTATTACGAAATCACTGGCTTCGGCGGGACGCTGGTTTCGATCGCACAACGCCGGGGGAAAGGGCAACGGGCACAGGCAGAAGACGACGCTGAGTTTATCAAAGTTTACTTAACCGCTCAGTGCAAATGGGGCCATCACGTTTATGCCAACAGCGCCATCAACGGTCCGCGCGGCGATGCGTTCATTGAAGAAATGATTCCACACATTGACAAGACGTTTCGTACGATTGCACAACCAACGGCACGTTTTGTCGGCGGGCACAGCAGTGGCGGCTGGTCTTCTCTGTGGCTGCAGGTCACCTACCCTGAAACCTTCGGAGGTGTTTGGAGTACCGCACCTGATCCGGTCGACTTTCGCGATTGGCAGGGAACCAATCTTTACGACGCAAACGGCGCTAGTGTTTTTGTGGACGTAGAAGGAAACAAACGGCCGCTTGCCCGACAGGGTGAAAGACCTGTCTTGATGTATAACGATTTTTGCAAAATGGACGACGCGCTTGGTCGCGGTGGGCAACTGCGAAGTTTCGAAGCGGTGTTCAGCCCCCTGGGCGAAGATGGATTGCCGGCTAAATGCTGGGACCGCGAGACAGGGCAGGTTAACCCGCAAGTCGTTGATTATTGGAAGCAATACGACATCAGTTTGCAGTTGGAAAAGAATTGGTCCGAGCTTGGCCCCAAACTGGGTGGCAAACTCCATGTCTATATGGGGGACCTCGATACGTTTTATCTTGATGGCGCAACGCGACTGCTCGGCGAGCGATTGAAAAAGCTAGGCAGCGACGCCGTCGTCGAAATGTTTCCGGGCAAGGACCACAGCAGTTTGCTTTCGCGTGATTTGTACAAACGAATCAGTTCAGAGATGACCGCAAAATTTCGTGAGCATCACCCAGAAGAGTAAGGTCTCGGGATGACCTCTCACGCAGGAATGAAATCTTGGCTGTTAGTTGTTGGCAATTGGTGGTGGTGACCGCCTTTACGTGGACGAGCGAAGCGCTTGCCCGCTGCAAGAAGCCATGGGGTCAGCGCGCAGCATCGCCGCCGGAAAACTGGCCCGCTCGGCTGTGGAATTCAGCCCGTCGAGGCGACGGTCGTGGCCGAATGGTGTGCTTGCCTGGTGTAGCACGGCGACTAATCTCGCGTGTTAACCAACTCCAAATCGGCGTCACTAAGTTTGTCCAAGGCGACTTTAACAATCTTGCCGGCCTTATTTTTGAGCACGACTTCGGAATTTTCCTTCTTCATAAAAATCGCTTCGAACTTAAATTTCCCGTTTTTACTGGTCCATGTTCTGAAGTCGTCCAGCTCATCAAGCAAGTTCGTTGGGTTATCGCCAAAAATGGCTTTGCGAATTTTCGACTCGCTAACTGCATTCAGGATCGTAACGGATCGCGAACCGCTTCCGGGAACTTGAAGCGTTTCTGTACCCGCAACGTACACGGGGGCCGGATCAATATAAGACCCTTCAGCTAAACCAGCGGTCGATTCAACCCACATCAAGTAAGGAACCTCTTCGAAGATCACGATAATGTCATGATCGTTGTAAGCATGTGCGACAATTCCTTCTTTCATGAAACCAATCGAATTCCTTTGACGGCCATCAAGCAACGGGCCATTATTCATCAGGATCGCATGTAAAGAATCGTTAGTCATGTCAGCGGTAACTTTCTCACGGGCGGCAAGCAATCGATCGGTGTACTTTTGTTGCTTGGAAACCATTGATTTCTTGGTCCGCGCACTTCCAAAAAAGTACTTGTCTTTCGTTCTTCCTCTTTGAACGACAACAGAATTCCTATCCCCTCCGCCAATCTCGCCTTTCTTGAAACCTTTCAAGACGTCAGCCGCCTGTTTCGCTGACTTGCGAATATCTTTCGCCAATTCGCTGTACTGCTCTCTGCCCGCGGCAACGTATTCTTCGATCGCCGCCTCAGGAATTGGCTTTCGCACGATCATGCTATCTGCCTCATCACCACCGCCGGCAGAGTCTTCGGAAATGATTTTTCCAACTCCATCGGCGAAGGGCAACAACCGACGTCGCTTGGCATCGTTGACTGCCTTGGTAATGTCTTCAATCGAAATTCCAAAGTTCAAATTTTGCGAGCGACCACCAGCTGACGCCAACGTACTCATCGCAACGACTTCGCCTCGATTGTTGACCAGTGGTCCGCCACTGTTTCCGGGAGACAAAGCTGCATCGACTTGGATCCAAGTCCCTTCGATGTCCGGTCTTCCCATTTGAGCTCGAGCTTCATCCTGTCCACGAATCGCGCTTACAATTCCAGTTGTGGCTGAGAAAGACAAACCGCGCGGTGCACCAAGAGCAATCACGGTTTCGCCTTTTCGCGGCAGGTTGGATGAAAACGGAATCGGCTCGTAGCCAGACCCATCAAGCTGACAAACGCAGATGTCTCGATTTTCGTCAATGACGTAGGTTCCCGTGATTTTGACACCGGTTCCATCTTCAAAGAATGCGACCGCATTGCGGGCTCCCGCCATCACGTGAACGTTGGTTACAAACATGCCGTCTTCGTTAACAACGTAACCACTACCTAATCCTCCACCTTCGACGCCGTCGACTTCAATGCGAACCACGCTCTTTTCAGCTTTCGCGATCATATCCGCCAAGTCCTGGGCGACGGACGAAGTTATCAAACATGTAAACTGAGCGACCAAGAGCGAGAAAAACATCAACGCTGTTTTCATAGCCAAAACCTAATCAAGCGAGAGTAGAAGGGAAATGAAGTTTGCCTACGAGTGAAGCAAGCTTACTTTTACAATACTTGATGAAGAAAACACCTGCAAACAATGGTGGGGAATTCTTACTGAGGTTGTTGCATTGCCCCTATAAAAAGCCGTGTTATCGGGACAGATTAACACGTTGCCCGAGCGCATCTCGACAGCTTTCAACCGTTCCCCACGACGAAAAGAATAAATGCCCAAACAACAACGAACCATTCAATAACCTTTGCCGTAAAAGCGGGACGTTTTCGACGCAGAATCACTGTGCACGTGGAAGTTTGGCTGCCAGTGCCAGCAATTCGTGAACTGACATTGAAGCGCTTGGCGCGACCGTGTAATTATTTCATACCAATTGGCCGTTTACGCACGGCCAATCCAAACCTGTACGGTAAATCTGCGCGTGTTGTGTCAAACAACCGCAGGGCGCCTACAAATCGATGCGACATGGAGGTCGCGATTGATGAAAATCAACTTACGAACAATTCGATCTCAAATGTATGTCGGCGTCGGACTGCTGTTTGTGCTTGTCACAATCCTGTCGGTCGCCAGTTTGCACGGGATGTGGAAGTTTCGTCGGTTGACCAAGAGTATTCGGGCTCGCTCCATTGAACTTCCTCTGGCCGCCGACCTCGGACAAAAAGTCTCGGACCTGAGAGCTTCGCTTTGGGAAGCCGATCATCAGCTGCACGACAACGGAGCATTTCATCCAGTCGTTTCGATTCACGGCCCATCGCGAGGAATCTTTTCGCAACAAATCAACGACTTACGGGAATCGCTGGACGAGTATCGTTTCCAGCTGACCAATAGCGAAGTCAAAGATCCTCGCATGGGCGAGATTTCCAACGAGCTCAAGTTCGTGGAAGAATTTGAGTATGCGTTGGATGAGATCGACTGCATGGTGACCGAAGGCGACTGGTTCAAGGATGTCAGCCGCAACCGATTGATTAACAGCCTCAAACGAAAAACAGAATCGCTCCAATACAAAGCGACCGAGTTGCCGCACTTCATGAAAGAGCGGATGCAAGCGTTCTCCAAGTTGGCTCGAACAGAATACACAACATGGTTGTGGCTGAATTTTGCCTTTGGCTTATTCGCATTGATGACGATTGGCCTGTTGGTCTATCGGCTTCGCAGTGGCATCGTGCTGCCGATGGTGAAATTGCTGGAAGGCTCGCGCCAGGTCGCGGCTGGAAACTATGACTATCGGATTCGGCTCAATTCAGACGACGAAGTCGCTGAGCTTGGACAAGCCCTCAATGCGATGACGCAGAACTTTCAAGAGATTAGTAGCGACTTGAACAACCAAGTCAAACTTCGCACGAAAGAAGTTGTCCGCAGCGAAAAAATGGCCAGCGTTGGCTTTCTCGCTGCCGGCGTTGCTCACGAGATTAATAACCCGTTGGCTTCAATTGCCTGGTCAGCGGAGTCGCTGGAAAGTCGACTTCATGACATTCTCAATCCAGATGAAGACGAAGATCAAGAGTCGCGCGATCACGAAATCGGGGAGATGAAAAAGTATCTCGCCCGTATCCAGGAAGAAGCTTTCCGTTGCAAAGAAATTACAGCCGGATTGCTGGACTTTTCTCGCATGGGCGAACCTAAGAAAACTCCTACCAACCTCTCAGAAGTTATCGAGTCGGTCATCGACATCGTCAAACCACTCAGCAAGTATCGCAACAAGAACATCCACTTTCACGCCGACCGTTCGATCGTTGCTACGGTCAACAGTCAGGAAATGAAACAGGTCGCGCTGAACCTGATCACCAACGCACTGAGCTGTGTTGAGGTCGGTGGGACGGTTGAGATTTCCGTGTTGGCGGAAAACGAAAAAGCAGTGTTCCGCGTTTCGGACAACGGATGCGGGATGACTTCGGAGGTTCAAAAACACTTGTTCGAACCATTCTTCACTCGTCGTCGTGACGGGCAGGGGACCGGACTTGGGTTGGCGATCACTTATCAAATCATTGAAGAACATGACGGAAAGATAGTTCCGTTCAGTCGCGGACCTGGCCAAGGTTCAACTTTTACCATCACTTTGCCATTGGTGAACACGAATGAAAAACGAATCTCAAAAGCAGCCTGAAAAAAAGAACGGCAAGAAATCCTTGCGCGTTCTCTTTGCAGACGATGAATTGCATTTGCAGGAACTCATCGCCGCAGAGTTGCCACGCATGGGCCACCAAGTGACGGTCTGCGCCGATGGCGCTGCAGCGGTTGCGGAACTCGAATCCAATACATTTGATTGCCTGTTGGTTGATCTCGACATGCCCGGCATGAACGGCATCGAGGTGATCGAGCGGGTCAAGCAACTTTCACCGTCCACCGAAGCCGTCGTGCTGACGGGTAAAGGCTCAACAGAAACCGCGATCGCCGCATTGCGACTTGGGGCGTTCGACTATTTGCAAAAGCCGTGCAAATTGGTTGAACTCAAAGCGCTGCTACAGCGTGTTGCCGTTCGCCGGGAACTGAATCACAAAATCGAATCGCTACAACGGCGACTCGTTCGCGTTGAAGGCCAGCCAGAAATGGTGGGCGAACATCGCAGTATGCAGCGCGTTAAAGCGTTGATCGAAAAAGTCGCTCCTACCAACTCGACCGTGATCGTCATTGGTGAAACGGGAACTGGAAAAGAACTGGCCGCTCGAGCCGTGCACGACCAAAGCCTGCGGGCCGGTAAACCATTCGTGGCCGTCAACTGCGGGGCCCTGCCAGAAAACTTGATCGAAAGCGAACTTTTTGGACATCGCAAAGGAGCATTCACCGGCGCCGACGAACACCGAAAAGGCTTGTTCGAAGTCGCTGATGGAGGAACCTTGTTCCTGGACGAAGTCGGAGAGCTTCCCAAAGCAACGCAAGCGACGTTGTTGCGAGTTTTGGAAACAGGTGAAGTCCGGCGTGTTGGTGACAACAAACCGTTTCAGGTCGACGTCCGTATCGTTTGCGCGACACATCGCGATCTTGCTCAGATGGTTGCCGCCGGCGAATTTCGGCAAGACCTGATGTATCGAATCAACACGTTTGAAATTCAACTGCCTGTATTGCGAGATCGCCTGGAAGACATTCCGCAACTGTCGAAACACTTGCTGGTTCGAAGTCGACCAGAAACTGCGAACTGTCCGGTGCCGTTCGACGAGTCGGCAATCAGACTTCTGCAATCGCATCCATGGCCCGGCAATATTCGCGAGCTGGCCAACGTGATTGAGCATGCTTCTATCTTGTCGGACGGACTTCCAATCACGGCTGACGATCTGCCCCGTGGCCTCGGTGCGCAAACGCTGTCGTTCTCGGCAGCCAAAAATGTTGGCAAGTCGTTGCGCGAAATCGAAATGGAAACCATTTTCGCAACGCTGGATAAACTTGACGGGAACAAAACTGCAGCGGCTCAACAATTGGGAATCAGTTTGAAAACGCTATACAACAAACTTAATAGCGAATCGACACGAAGAGCAGCGTAGGTCAAAAAAACGATAGTGAAAACTTGCAGCAATGACAGAAGAAACTGGAACCGTTTTCAATTATCGTTTTCGTTTCCGCAACTTCGTCAGCATTCGGTCCAACTGATTGGCAAACGTCTGAACGTCTTTTTGGCCAAGTGGCTTGGGACCAGACGTTTCCATACCTGCCGACCGGAGACTCTCCATGACATTGCGCGAAGCAAGTCGCCCGTGCACACTCGCGTCGTCGTAAAGTTCGCCTCGTGTTCCAATCGCGACGCCACCATTTTCGACAACGCGGGCCGCCAACGGGATGTCGCCAGTGATGACCACATCGCCCGAATTCATCAGTTCGACAATTCGGTCGTCAGCAACATCGGCTCCGTCGCGAACCGTGACAATCTTGATCCAGTTTGATTCTGGAACACGCATGGACTGATTGGCAACGAGAGTTAGCTCAATCTCTAATCGCTTGGCCGTTCGAAAAAGAATGTCTTTAATTGCACCGGGACAAGCATCTGCATCGACCCAGATTTTCAGAGGTTTCTCGCTGGATTGCGTCGGTTCGTTCACGTAATTGGCTCAGAGAATTTCAAATGTTCAAACAGATAGGTGTGCAAACGCGTGCAAAAGAAGGGAGGATGTGAATAATATTTAAATTTTCAAACGCCATTCACCAACCGCAAACCGGCCATCAATCATGCACAACTTTCTTCCACACGGCTCATTTCGATTCTCGCCCCCAAACATCACTCTGGCAATCGCGATTGTCACAATATTGTTTGGGCAATTATTGCATTCAAATTCCGTCGCTCAAGAAGTCGACCACGCGTTTGTTGGTTTCGGTAAGGCAAATGGAATCGTCGTGGTTGATGAAGGAGGCGGAACCATTTGGCATCTCGACTTGCCGGCAAGCGAAGGATGGATGTTGGGCAACGGAAACATATTGGCAGCGATTTATCCCACCAAGGGCTTCCCTGCCGGTGGTGTTGTCGAGATTGATCGTGAAACCAAAAAGTTCGTTTGGCAATACGCGGGCCAGCAAAAAGAAATCAGTTCTGTGCAAAAGATCAATGACAACGAATATCTCGTGGCGGAACTTGGCGACACACCGCGAGCGATTGTGATCAACAACAAAGGCGAAGTTTTACGTGAGATGAAACTTCAATGCCAAAAAGAAAACGCGCACATGCAGACGCGAATGTTACGATTGCTTCCCAACGGAAACTACATCGCTCCGCACCTGCTTGACTTTGCAGTCAAAGAGTATGACCCAACAACTGGCGACGTCGTCAAAACGTTTGCGACCGACGAGCGAGGGCGAGACAAAAAAGACTGGCCGTTTACGGCGATCCGATTGGAAAACGGAAATACCGTGATTGGCTGCACCAATGGCAACCGGGTCATTGAAGTCGATGAAGCAGGAAAAATCGTCTGGAGCGTTGACAACGATGACCTTGGAGAAGATTTGATTGCCGACGCGTGTGGTGTGCAGCGACTTCCCAATGGCAATACGATCATCGCAAGTTATCGCGCAACAGGGGGCGCTCCACAATTGATAGAAGTCTCGCCAGACAAGAAAGTTGTCTGGAAGTTCTCAGGCTTGAAAACTGGGATTCATCACTTTCAAATCTTGACGACCAATGGCGAACCACTGGCAACAGCACGGCGATAGTCATTGCTTTCAGCGTTTGAATTGGCCTGGCCTTAAACACCTCTAAATACATTACTACTACGAAACGAACATGGGTGACGAAACGGAATTACAGAAGATCGTTGACAAGCTCGGCATCCCATCGAACCAACGTCATATTTTTCTTTGCACCGATGCGAGCAAACCCAAATGCTGTGACGCGGAAGTTTCACTTGCCGCGTGGAAGTATCTGAAATCACGTTTGAAGGAACTGAATCTCACCGGGCAAGGTGGGATTTTTCGCACCAAGGCTGATTGCTTTCAGGTCTGTGTCAACGGGCCCATCGCAGTCGTTTATCCAGAAGGGACTTGGTATGCGAAGTGTTCGCCTGATGTGTTGGAGGAAATCATTCAGCGACATTTGATCGGCGGCGAAATTTGTGAAGAGCATTTGATCGTGCAGCGCGAGCTTCCCCGGAATAACGATCAATGAAATTACCTACTCAAGTTATCGAGAAGTTTGAAATCTCGATCAGCGATGTTGAGGACCTTGGTTCGGCGGGTGGATTTAGTGGCGCGAACCTGTGGAAAGTTCTGACTGACAAGGGTGACGGCGGACACGATGGCGAATCGCTTTGCATCCGTCGATGGCCACCGGAAACCGATCGCAAACACCTCGACTGGATTCATCTTGTCTTACACCACGCGCGAATCGAGTGTCCGTTCGTTGCGGCGCCGATGCGCACTGCCAGTGGCGAAAATTTTACGCTTCATGACGGTTACATTTTTGAAGTCGCCCCCTGGATGCGAGGCAAGGCTGATTTCGCTGATCAGCCAAGCGATGCAAAACTGACTGCCGCGATGGAAGCGCTGGCCAAGTTTCATCTTGCCGCTGCGCAAGTCAATCTTGACTTTCGTGTTTCGCAAAACGTCGTCAATCGAATCAAACTGCTTGCCGGGTTCGAAAAGAACTTGGCGATGGTTTCACAAAAATGGAAAGACACCACTCGCTCTCAACTGAACAACTTGAGATCGCTTTACGATTCCTTGTGCCAAATTAAACCAAGTCAAATCGTCGCGATCGCGAATCAACTGCATCCTGCATCAACGATCCCTGTTCCGCACCAACCTGTGATTCGCGATGTTTGGCATGATCATGTTTTGTTTACCGGCGACAAAGTCACTGGCTTGGTTGACTTTGGTGCAATGCAGATGGATTGCGTGTCGCTTGACCTGTCGCGATTACTGGGGAGCTTGATTGGATCCGACGACGATCGATTCGATTCTGCCATTGATGACTATCAGAAACTAAGGCGTTTGTCTGATGTCGAGCGACAACTCATCAGGCCTTTGGATCAGGCAGCTATATTGTTGAGCGGTTTGAATTGGATGAACTGGATCGTGGTCGACGAAAGAAACTTTTTGGATTGGTCGGCGGTGGATAGACGACTGGCAGAAGTCACACAGAGAATTCGCGATTTTGAAATTTGAGAATCTGAAAGTAAAACCTCCAACTCTCAAAATCAAAACTTTCTAACGACACCAACCACAACACCCACGACTTGCACATCTCGCCGATAGATGGCCTTCATTTTTTTGTTTGCCGGCTGCAGTCGGACTCGCCCTTTTTCGGGGAACCAGTATTTCAAAGTTGCTTCGTCGTCGTCATCTCGAACGACGACAATATCGCCGCGATCTGCGACACGTTGCTTTTTGACCACGACATAGTCACCCGATTCAATATGCGCGTCGATCATGGAGTCGCCTTGGACCTCCAAAACAAAATCGCCTTTCTGAAAGATCTTTCCAAAGTGAATACGTTCCGATTGCTCAACCGCTTCGGTCATGGCTCCGGCAGCAACGCGTCCCACCAATGGTAAACTTTGTGCATCACTATGGTTCGACTTGCGCGGCTTTACCAAACGAATTGAACGCGACTTGTTTTCCCCTCGCGTGATGTGCCCCTTGCGTTCCAGCGCAACCAAATGACCAACAGCGCCATTGGGAGAACGAAATCCCATGAAGTCCGCGATCTCGCGAATCGTCGGCGTGGAACCCGACTGTTTAAACTCGTCTCTGATATAAGCCAACACGCGTTCTTGTTTTTCGGTAAGTTCTTCCATGGCTGACAATCGCAGTTAATGAATCAATATTCGGTTCAGAGTTTTATTGTATACAAATGTCCACTTCAATTAACAGCACCTCTTTCTCTTTGCCGCATTGACCAGTAAGGTGAAAGCAATTGCAGTAAAGTGATAGCGTCACATTGGCCGGCGGCAACAAACCAAAAGAAACATCGCATGAATGAAATTAAAACATGCCTGATTACCGGTGGAAGCGACGGGATTGGCTTCGCGACAGCCAAACTGTTTGCCGGGCAGGGATATCAGCTGGCGATCTGCGGAAGAACCAAAAGCAAACTTGAATCGGCTGCGCAGGAGATCAACTCTTTGTGTGGAAGCGAAGTGTTTACCATCGTGGCAGACATGAGTGATTCCGATCAAGCCAAATCCGTTGCTGAGCAAACGCTGAAAAAGTTTGGCCAAGTCAACGTGTTGGTCAACAACGCGGGAGCGGCTCCCCTGGCAGCGTTTGATGAAATTGATTCCGCGATGTTTGAAAACGTACTCAACACCAATGTTCGTGGCGTATTTTATCTGACCCAAACGATTTGGAATTCAATGCGGGCAGGGCAGGGCGGGACGATCGTCAATATCTCGTCGTTGGCGGCGATCGACCCGTTCCCAGGGTTCAGCCTCTATGGAGCATCGAAAGCCTGGATCGATTTAATGACTTTGGCGCTGGCAACCGAAGGCCAAGAGCAAAACATTCGCGTTTGTTCGATTCGACCTGGCGCTGTCGAAACAAAATTGCTTCGGGGATTGTTCCCAGACTTTCCGGCTGACCAATGCGTAGCGCCGGAAGTCATTGCTGAACACGTTTGGGGTTGTGTTTCTGATCCAGAGAAATTCCCGTCAGGCCAATCGTTCGCGGTCACCAACCAAACCTAAAAGACTGGGACAAGTTCTAGATTTTATGTTGCACCTTTCCCGTGAAATTCGATTTGCCTTGGTGTCGCCGGCTGAGCTTGCTGCGCAGCCCAAGCCAACCAACTCATGGGCTGGCTGGCCCAACACGAACCGAATTGCGCCGCAGCTTGTCTTGAAAGCGGTTGTTGAAGGTGAGCCCGATCAAGAAACCGGATACCTGTGCAACATCAAATTGCTTGATGACTTGCTACGAAACATCGTCAGCAAAGAAATCATCCCAGCTTGGGCAACGACGGCCAACGATTGTCTCCCCGCTGCCGAAACTGTTTTGAAAACTGTCTTGGACGCAGCGGTCAACTCTTTGTCCAGCAGTCCGATTGACAATGCGAACCTCGTCAACATTTCGCTTTCGCTTTCACCTTACTTGCGATTCAAGATTGATACGGAGAAACCAAACATGATTCAACTGACGCAACAGTTCGAGTTTTCCGCCGCTCATCGCTTGCATTGCGACACGCTTTCCGATGAAGAGAACAAAGCCTTGTTTGGCAAGTGCAACAATCCGTCAGGACACGGGCACAACTATGTGGTTGAAGTCACACTTGGCCGTGAGATTGTCGATGCGAAACAAGTCGAAAACACGAACGGGTTAATCGAATTTGAAAAAATCGTGAAAGCCCAAGTGATCGATCGGCTGGATCATAAGCACTTGAACGAAGACATTGAGTATTTCTCCAATGTGAATCCGAGCGTCGAAAACATATCGGTCGCGATTTGGAATTGGCTGGAAGAACCGATTTCGAAACTAGCTGCTACCGACTGCCAACTAGTGTCGGTCAAAGTATTTGAAACACCGAAGACTTCTGCTTTATACGCAGGCCCGAACGCCAGCCCAAGCGTTTGATTGCCAGAAAGTTGTTCCCGCCTGTTTACCGTCGTATTGCTGGATTGTGCATTGTCACAAAGGCGCATCGTTGCGGCTAAGTTTTTTTTCGTTGGTATCAAACATTGCGAAAATTCGATACGCTGACAGACTAAACATTGCGGACCACTGCCCGCTAACGGCCGATCGCCGTTCAGACAGACCACCTGCAAGGAGAAATCGTGAGTTACTCAAAAGATGCGATCAATGAAATGAAGCTATTGTCGCCGCGCCGCAATTCGAGCGACGCCGGCACAGTGGAGGAACTGGTTTCGCAACAGCTGGAACACTTTGGGATCGACCCGAAAACCGATTACGGTCAATCGCTTGCCCGAATCGCAGGTCACATGTACGAGTCGCAACACGACGTGCAAAACCTCTGGCGGTTTACCGTCAAATCCATGTCGCAGCAAACGCATGGCGAACGCATCCAACAATTCAACGCCAAAAAATTCCTCTCGTTCCAACTCGCGAAAATTCTTGACACGTTGCAGAACCCATTTCGCGCGTCGTATCAGTCACTTGGCTACATGAAAGACACCACGTCGGCCAAAGGTGCTTATCCGATCTTCGACAATGTCACCGCGATCTTTTCGGCGACGCCAGTCATCGCGAGAACGGCAACATATGTCTACGCTTGTGCCGAGTGGATCGAAGACGCTTTCCGCGGCGACGAGTTGATGTTGGAGATCTATTCTCGGCTGCTTAACCCAACCAGCGTTTGTCTTGCCAACCATGTCGTTGACCTGGAGTGTGGTCCTTACGCAGGCGACTACATGGCGTGGAACTTCAACAGTGGGATGGCAGCGATCGACAGCGCACTTTCCCATGTGCTGGGTCGCGACGACGTGCTTATTTCCAGCCGCAACGTTTATGGTGGATCACATCAACTGATTCATGACTGGTTTGCCAAGCCAGGTAATCTTGCGATCGCTGTTGAAACTTACGATGGGCATACCGCAGCCGACTTTGAAAAGCACTTGCTAGAAGTTCAAAAGAAACACGCGGACCGGCTCGCCGAAGGACGCAACATTTACGTTTATCTTGAAAGCCCGTCCAACCCTCAAGGCTATGTTTTGGACGTGCCCGGCATTTGCAAAATCGCGCATCAACATGGCCTCAAAGTCATGCTTGATGCAACCGTAGCAACGCCGTTCCTCATCAAACCTTTACAACGTGACGATCCCGAAGAACGTCCGGATTTTGTCATTCACAGTTACACCAAAGATCTAAGCGGTTGCGGCAGCGTGATTGCAGGTTGTGTGATTGGACGCAACATTGAAATGTTCATCCCCAAGGGCAAAACGATCTCAGGCAAGTCATGGGACCAGACAATGTTCTGGAATGTTTATTACGTCAAAGGAGCTTTCTTGAATGCAGATGCCGCGTTTGAAGTTCTCCAAGGAATGAAAACACTTTCGATTCGAATGTTGAGAAAATGTATCAACACAGTGATCTTTGCAAAGTTTCTGAACTCGCATCCAGACATCACGGTCAACTGCAATGCCATCGGATCGGATCCCAACAGCAGATTACGGGAAGAACAAATGTATCTTGGGTTACCAGCGCCGTTGTTTACTTTCGACATGGGCAACATTCCAAGATCCGTCTTCCAACCGTTCTTTGATTCCCTGTCTCCAACTTTTGGTCACATGATCAGCTTGGGGCAATCCAATACGATTGTCAGCTGTCCGGCATTGACAACGCACTCAGAGTTGGACGAGCAAGCTCTTCTGGCGGCGGGACTGACCAAGACGACCGTACGCTGTGCTGTTGGAGATGAGGACCCAATCGATTTGATTCGCCATGTTGTCCATACGGCGAAGTGTACGATTGATAGCAAAGTTGCCGGCTTTTCGAGCAACTTCATGTCTGATTCTGATATCCGCGCCTTAATTCGAGACGAATACGTGTCCGCGCACTCGGGTCACGTTGAACGCCAGCTCGCCGAATGCGAGATTTTCAACCACAATTAGCTCGGTTTATAGGGGTTTCTCAGGTTTTTGAGGGACACTCTTGCGGATTATTCTCAATTGGCCCGATTGTTGCGATAAGCCTATTTTAGGAAGAGAACAAAATTCGACTTACTACTTGATGCGTTTGGGCGACTGAACGCGAGAATACTGGTCGAATTCGTGATGGAATAAGGTTTCGCGGTTTCCGGGAAAAGATCGTCTTTTTTCGAAATTGTGATAATTCCACCTTTTTATCACCGATATTGCTTGTTAGAATCCGTCAACGCGGAAGAAAGCACCTAAAACCCGCAATTAGCGGGGCATTTAACGGCCATTTTTATGGAATTTTGGCGTGAGTAGTACTGGGGACGGCGTTTTTACCCCTTCAAATATTCACATGTCAGAATACAATGAAGTTGGAGTTTGAGTCCATTTACTCATTTTAAGTTCTGAGCTCTGTGGGGATAAATTTTTATTCTTCCAGTCTTCGCAACCTCGGACGTAACTATTTTTTTGGAGTGACTATGAAACATACACGAAAGCAGGGTTTTACCCTCGTGGAACTGTTGGTTGTGATCGCCATTATCGGCATCTTGATCGGCATGCTTTTGCCTGCTGTCCAGCAAGTACGTGAGGCTGCTCGCCGTACACAATGTCTGAACAACATGCGCCAAATCGCTTTGGCAACTCTCAACTACGAGAGTGCTCACATGAAGTTCCCACCGGGATCGATCTGCAACGAAGCAGGTGCGGCTAACGCAGCAGCTTTGCCTGGCGGTGTTACTCGTTTGACAACAATTCCATGGATCTTGGATTTCATCGAATTGAACAACTTGGACAACTTCCTGACTGCTCCACGTAACTTGGATCAGCAAGATGGTGAGCCTGTTGCGAACCCTCAAACAGTTGATCGCTGGTATTTCTACCAAGCCACATCAGCTGGCGACATCTTGGACTGGGAAGCTGCTTTCATCGCTGCTTCAGCATTCAAGTGTCCTTCATCAAACTCAAACGGTGTTGGTGGTCGTTTCTGGATCACTCACCGCGTTTGGCTTGGTCCAGATGACACAGCTCCATGGAACCAACTGGAGCCAACTGACTACGTAAGTTGTGCTGGTATGATCGGCGACGGCTTTGTAGGTTGGACAGATCCAACTCCTGAGTTCGACGGAGCTGCTGGTGAGAACGGTACTTTCCGAGGTATCTTCACTGACCGAAGTAAGACTAACTTTGGTGCCATGGTTGACGGTTCTTCTAACACAGTAATGTGGTACGAGCGTGCACCTGGAAGTGTTCCTGAAGGTTGGGGCTACGGAACAACTTTGTTCTCAAGCTCTTGGATGGGTGCCAGTAACGGTATCTTCTACGATTTTGAAGACCAATTCTTTGGCGGAAAGTTCATCAACCAGCGAGTGACTCTGTCTACTGGCCAGATTGTTCCTTTCTTCTCAATTAGCTCAAATCACCCAGGTGCTGCAAACGTAGCATTGGGCGACGGCTCATGTCACAGCATCGACGATTCGATCAACCGTTCACCTGGTATCCACCTAGGTGCGATGGCTGACGGTAACGTAATCAGCGTTTTGGATTACTAAATCGATAGTCTGATGACTTGTTAAAATTTGGCTGCGATTGCAACTTTGCAATCGCAGCTTTTTTTGTGCAAATAATTGCACAATCACAGAGGAAATCGTTCGTTTCTCTAGTTTGTGTTCTGCATTTAATTGTGCTAATGTAGGATTGTCGCCAAGGCGATAGCTTTTGTTTATTAACATTCAAGGAATTTGATAAGATGAAAAAAACCCGTATGTTTTTTCTGTTGCCAATGTGCGTTTTCTCATTGTGCTTTGCTTCATTTACAGTCACGCTGTCAAGCGGATGTGGATCGAGCGAAAAAATGGAAATGCCTGATGAATTCCCAAAGGGATCCAAAGAAGAACCAAAAATCGGTGCGATGTCTGGCGCTGGTGGTGGAAAAGTTGAAAAGTAATCGACGAACACTTGCGTTTGCGTTCAATCTTTGACGTAATCGTTCGAATTTGTTGACTAGCCGACACTAACTTAAAGTAGTCGGCTTTTTTTTTGGAAGGACAGGATGTCCATCCAACGTTACATTGCGTTTTCCGATTTTGAATTGATGATGGGATGACGGATGATATCGCAAAAACGAATCAATCGACGCAGGTTTCTCGCTGCCACGACGGCTTCGTTTGTTGTTCCGGCTGTGCATAGCTTTTGCACAGGAACCTGCCAGCAAGTTGCGAATCGGAATCGCGGCTAATGCACAGTTCGCGGAAGTAGAGTCCATCGGGGCACGGCACTTTCGCGAGGGCGACAATCGATTGGCGGATGCTGTTGCAGAGTTTAACAAGCAACAGGTCGATTGCTGCTTCCATCTGGGCGACTTAATCGATCGCGGCTAGTTTTGAAATCTGTTTGCAATCACTCAAAGAGCTGGCAGCTCCGTGTTACCACGTGTTGGGCAATCACGATTTTGGTGTAGCAGCAGAGAAGAAGTCCGAGGTGATGGAACAGATCGGGATGAAGTCGCATTGCTACTCGCAGCGACTGGATACGTTTCGCTTCATAATGCTCGACGGGACAGAGATCAGCACGTACCGCTATCCTCAGGATGCAACAGAGCATCAGGACGCCGAGCGGCGGCTGGCGAATCTCAAAGAAACCAAGGCACCAAACGCCCAGCCGTGGAACGGCGGCATGGGTGAGGAACAAGTCGCGTGGCTGGATGCGCAACTATCGGAGTTTGAGACAGCCGACGAGCGGGCGATCCTGATGTGCCACTATCCTGTGTTTCCGGTTAACGCTCACAATCTCTGGAATGACAAGCAGGTTCTTGCGGTAATCGATAAACATCCGTGAGTGATGGCTTGGTTCACTGGCCATAATCATGCTGGGAACTATGATGAGTGAAATGGCGTGCACTACGTAACGATCAATGGCATGGTCGAGCATGCGGAGACCAGCGCGTTTGGTGTGGCGACGCTGAGTGAGGCGGGACTTGAACTGAAAGGCCACGGGCGTCAGCCGGATTTGAAGCTGAAGTTTCGAGAGAGGGTTGGAACGTAAAGTTTAGTGATGGTCGCGCCAGACCGTCCGGTTATGCGTCTGGAACTATGACTTTATGCTTTTCCAAAGAAGCTTTCTTTGATGCGCGTAATTGAACAGATCAAAGAACGCTGATACTTGGCCACGACCCGCAAGCGGTGCGCCTTCTGCGGGTTCCTGATCCACACATCATGAGCGTCAGCATCACGCACAAACTCGGGCTCTGGAACTGCGGAAACGGGAGTGAATGCGTAAAGCCGAGTTCCGTTGAAATTCGTTCCTCGCGCACCGATAAACGAACCGAATTTGCTTTGCTCAAACTGGTTCGGGCTTCCTGCCGCCAGACGATCATTTCTCCAGTCCCAAGCTATAGCCCCGAACCAATGGCCATCGCTTCTGGTGTAGATATCTCCCGTCAATCGTGGACTCGATGGCAATTCAACTTGGCACCGCGCGTTCTCGAATGCTAAAGAGTTGAGCCGGCAAAGTCAGCTTACGCTGTCAGCCAGTTCCCATCGTCGATCGATCGCTAACGGGTGACCATGACTCGACCACCGCGACGGAAATCCGAGACTCCCGTTCGTACACCTGTCGCAGGATCAATCGATACCGAATGAGCTGAACCTTGCGGAGGGCCCAAAATCACTTTGTGGCCAAGGCCCTTTAACTGACTGACAACGCCTTGTACTTTCGAGACGTCACTATTTATTTCTCTTGCTTCGATTCGAATTTGGTCGGGAAACCATTGGTGATGAAACCGAGGCGCTTCGGTCGCAGCATCCAACGGCCGCTCCAAAGCCAAATGCTGAATCAAGATACAGAGCACCGTATTGATAATGGTTCGACCACCGGGACTTCCCGTTACCAACACAACCGAGCCATCACGTTTGACAATCGTTGGAGACATAGAACTAAGCATTCGCTTGTGCGGGGCCAAAAGGTTTGCATCGGTTCCAATTCTTCCATTTACGTTGGTGTAACCTGGATACCAATTGAAGTCGCCCATCTCGTTGTTAAGCACAAACCCGGTTCCTGGGGCAACGACTTTGGCTCCCCAACTTGCTTCCAACGTATACGTGTTGGAAACTGCCATCCCATTTTGATCGATCACCGAAAAATGAGTTGTGTTTTCACTTTCATACGGTCCATCAGTGATGTCGATATCGCCTGCGATTTCTGAGCTGGGCGTCGCTTCTGTTCGCGAAATTGTGTCGGCAAGTTTTATTGCAAAATCATTGGCGGCCTTTCTATCGGTTAAGAAATCCGGAATTTTCACAAAGTCCGCGTCGCCTAGATGAGCAGCCCGTTCGCGAAACGCGCGACGCATGGCTTCGGCAATCAAGTGAATTTGTGCAGCCGTCCAAACTTCATCCGACTCTGGCTCGAAACCCGAATGTTCAAGCATGTTTAAGGCCAAGCCAATCGTGATGCCACCGGAAGAAGGTGGAGGCGGGCCAAAAACCTGGTAGCCTTTGAATTGCGTGGCAACTGCTTTACGTGTCAGCGACGTGTAACCTTCAAGATCCTTCGCCGTCATAAAGCCGTTCGACTTTGCCATATAGTCTGCCAGCAACTGCGCTGTCTTGCCAGTATAAAATTCATCGGCTCCCTCGTTTGAAATTCGCTCAAGAGTGTTTGCCAAATCAGGAAGCTTTAGTATTTCGCCTGCTTTCCAAAGCCTACCATCAGGCTGACCATAAGTTCTTTTTGTCTCTGCATACAGTTGATCGACATCCTGTTGTACTTGCTCATTGCTTAGCAACGAGTTCAGCGATTTGGCCAATTCATGATCGACGACAAATCCGTTCCGCGCAAGATCAACTGCCGGCCTCACGAGCTCAGCCCACTCAAGATTGCCGAATTGTTTGTGTGCTGCCGCCAACCCACGAACGGTGCCAGGCACTCCAACCATTCGCGCGTCACAACGGTTGGTCTGTTTGAGAAACGAATTCTTGTCGACTGCCCCCGGAGCTGTCTCGCGATAGTCAATGCATACGACTTGAGAGTCAGCGATGTCGCCTGAATCTGACGCTGGCGGCGCTATCATCATGAATCCGCCGCCACCAATATTGCCTGCCTCTGGCCAGGTGACCGCCATTGCAAACGCAGTTGCGACCGCTGCATCAACCGCATTCCCTCCCTTCATCAACACATCGCGACCAATAAGACTCGCACATGGTGAATCAGAAGCGACGACACCGCCAGTGGTATACGCCACATCAGATTTACTGCTTCTCTTGGGCGGTTGTTGAGCAAACAAGCTGATTTGCGGAGTCGCGACTAAAACGCCGACAACCGTAAAACAAAAAAGCACGCGACAACTGAATGTCGCGCGCTGGCGCCTGCTTTGAACTTGAAAGGATAGGGCAGTCAATGAATCAAACTGGATCATGGGTCGTTCACAAAATAAAAAAAATCATTTTAGTGAATTGCCCATCGATTCCAAACTCATTACCGGCCGCCCATCAATTTTTCTTGCAACAGATCCAATTCGTCCCAACGGCCATTGGCTGCGAACTCCGCTTGTTTCGGCCAGCTTGTCGGATCGTGAATGTTGAAACGAGGTCCGGCCGCGTCGAGAATTGCATTGATCTTTTTCGCCGTCGCAACTGCAACGTCCGAAAACGAGTTCAGCCCTGCATCGTTGAGCAATTCCTGAATCTTGGGGTCAATCCCCTCGATGCGCGTCAGGTCATCGCTCTCTCCTGCGAATCCGCCGGTCCGTCCGCCCATCAATTCATCTTGAAGCGCTTCCAGCTCACCCCATTTTCCTTTGGCGGCCAATCCAGACTGTTTTGGCCACGATTTAGGATCATGAATATTGAACCGAGGCCCGGCCGCATCAAGAATCTTATTCAGTGCTGCCGGATTTGATTTTGCAAGATCATTGAAACTATGAACCCCAGCGTTGTTAAGAAGTTTTTCAATCGCTGGCCCGATACCTTCGACTTTTGTCAAATCGTCTTTCTTGGCAACCATTGAAGAAGCCACCCGCGACACTGAGCCGTTGGAACGACTGTTACGTTTAGTCGAAGCCTTCGTTGGTCGCTTAGTCGAAGCCTTCGTTTGCCGTTTAGATTTCGACTTCACCGAAGCCTTCGCAGATCTAGTTTTCTTCTTTGTTGCTTTCTTCGTTGTCGTTTTTCTAGATTTCGCTTTCGCCGATTTAGTCTTCCTCGATTTTCCACGACCACCATCAAGGCGATCTTGAAGTTTCTCTAGCCTGTCCCATTTCCCGTCGGCGGCCAGACCGGCCTGTTCTGGCCAAGTCGTTGGGTCATGCATTGAAAACCGCGGGCCGGCGCTGTCGAGTATCCCGTTGAGCTTCTTCTGTGACGCACGAGATAGCTTTTTAAAAGTATTGATGCCATCCTTTTGAAGCAACTTCTCAATCTTTGGGCCGACACCTTCAACTTTTTTCAGATTATCAACTGTCTTTCGGCGAGTTGTTTTCGCCGTGGCTGACTTTCTTTTCGTTGATTTTGGCTTAGCTTTTGATTTTGATTTTGCAGTAACACTCACGCGAGATTTGGACTTAGTCGTCAACGACTTTGCCTTACCGGTGCCCTTCGGTTTACGTGTTTTCGTCTTCACTGATTTTGCTTTAGCTGTTTTTGGCTTTGCTTTCTTGAGCTCCCGAATAACGCCGTTCTTTTCTTTGATCTTCGCCTGCAGATCGGCTTTGACTGTCGCCAATTTTTCTCGAGCCGCCCGAGCACTTGCTTTTGACTTGGCTATCGAAGAAGACAGCGAGGTCTGTTGGCTTTTACTTTTCGCAGTCTCTTTCGAAAGCTTTTTAAGTTTTGCATCAGCCGTCGACTTTGCTTCAGCCAATTTCTTGATCTGCAGCTTCTGTTTTTCAATCGTACCGTTGAGCGTCGAAAGCGACTTCTGAGAAGACGAACTCGCTTTTTGAAGGCTCTGTTTCTCGGCTCGCAACTCCCTCAAAACGTCTCTTTGTTCTTTGACCGTAGACTCTAACGCAGTCATTTTGGTCTTTAATTTTTCCAGACTTGCCCCGTTCGATTGGGTCGATCTGGAACTCGAGATCAAGTTTTTTCGTTTCGTCTCACTATCGGACAATCTGATTTGATAGGCTTCAATTTTTGACTCAATCGAAATGGCTTTCTTCTCAGCGGCCAAACGACTTTGCTCGTGGTCGGCAGCCTCTTTGGCGGCTTGATCACTCTTGGTAATCGCCAACTTTAATTCGGACTCCGAGTCCTCCCGTCGTTTTCGTTGCTCTGCAACTTCCGCCACCAATTCTTCTTGCTTGCGCCTTAGCGTTGCAATTTCCGATTGATAGGCTTGAGCTTTTTGCTCCAGCCCGGCACTCGCATCTTTCTGGGTCTGCAGCTCTTTCGATTTCGCCATCGCACTGTCCCGAAGCTCATTGGCTTGCCGCACTTCTTCGGATTTCGCCACCAAATCGTTCTCAATTTTCGACTTGGCTTGCTGCACCTCGTTCAACTCTTGTTTGGCTGATTGAACCTGTGCAGCCAACTCGTTGAAATTGGTTTGACTGGACTTATGCTCCGCCTCGAGTTGTTCAAACGCCAACCGGAACTTTGACGCTTCGCTCTTCAATTGCTCACGTTCAGTAATCGCCTGAGTTTTCCAAGCCTGATGATCGGCGATCTCTTGCGTGAGCTTTGACTCAACCGATTTCAATTCAGTTAATTGAGCGGCAGCTTCCTGATGCTTGCCCGCATCCGCCTGAATACTGGTAAGTGACGACTGCAACTGAGCCGTTTCTTGTTTTTGTTGCGACAGTTGATTCATGAAGTCAGCGACAACCGACTCTTTTTCCTGCTGCGCACCTTCGACGATCTTGCTTGTCCGCTCCAATTCTGCCTTTAATTTCTCTTGTTCGGCAACCGCTGCATCCCGAAGATCTCGCTCTTCTTTTGCCGCCTGGAGTTTTGAATCGACTTCTTCTTTAAGTAGCTTGGAAGCTGCTTTGGCGGCGTCTAACTCTTCAGCCATTTTCTTGGACTCAGCTACTGCATCCTCGAGCGCCTGACCCGTCTCTTGATTCGACAATTTGGTTTCCGCCACCTCCGATTTCAGCTGCTCGAACTCAGATTCAGCTTTTTCAAGTGACTGCGTCGTTTTCTCAACTGTTTCGTTGGCTTGTTTCAATTCGTCTTGCAGTTTTTCTTCCGCAGCTCGGGCTTGATCCAACGCTTCTTGTGTCGCCTTGTTTTTGGCGTCGAGTTGCTCCAACTCGGTTTTCAACGACTCTTTCTCTTGCCTCAACGCCTCACTCTCTTGTGCGATTACCTTTTTCTCCTGCGCGAATGACTCCTGTGCGCTCGACTCTTTATCGGTGGACCTCGCCAAAAAGCCATCCAACTCTTTTTGCATTTCTTGGTGAGAGCTTAAAAGCAGTTCGATCTCACCCTGCTTCTCAGCGAGCAGCAACTTTGTTTCTTCCAATTCAGCGCCGTTTTCGCTTCCCTTGGATTGCAACCCGGTTTCGGACTCAGCCAATGCTGATTGTAACTTTACCTGTTCAGCATCTTTATCCTCCAGTAACTTTTCCAAACGCGATTTTTCTTTCGCTTCGATTTCAAGTTCTGCGATTGATGATTCAAGCTCTTCCTTCTTCTTGTCCGCTTCCTCCAAACGTTCACGCAACGATTTCGTTTCCAATTGTGCTTCTTCAAATTGAGCGTTGAGACTAGCTCGATCTGACTCGGCAACTTCAAGTTTTGACTTTATTTCATCTTGCGCTTGTTCAGCTTCCTGACGGATGGAGTTCACCTTTTCTTCATCTGCTTCGGCCGTCTTCGCACGCAATTCGTCCAATTCGCGTTGCAATTCGTCCTTCTCACGCAAAACCTTATCAACATTTGCTGCCGAATCGTTCATATTTTCTTTTAGGGTCGCGACTTGCTGACGAAGCTTTTCCACTTCTTCGTGATTCGAATCATTCGTCGTTCCCAACTGAGAAGTAAAACCGGACGCAATTGAAGCCGCCGAAGATTGTGAAGCCAACTGTTCCAAAGGCTCATCGCCAAAATCGATATCGTCTTCAGAGGCGTTCATCAGCAAGTCATCGGCCGAATCACTATCTCCCGAAGACGACTCTTGATCTTTCTGATTCAATGCAGAAATTCCAGCGATGGCAGTAGCACCCAACGCACCAGCTCCGGCAATCACATCACCGATCCCTGTCCCTTCGTCTACGAACGACTCTTCACCTTCATTGATGTCCAATTCGCTATCGTCGTCGCTTCCGTCAAAATCACCTTCCGCTTGAACAGGAAGAGCAGCCACACTTGAGTCATCATCGTCGAGATGATCAAAGTCAAAGTCATCATCATCTTCCAGTGCATCAAGGTCTTGGCTGACGCCCGGTCCAAGATCAACCTCTTCGGTTTTCGCAACGGCTTCCTCATCTTCGAATTCAATTTCGCCGCTATCTTCAATTGGGACATTCGGCTCGAATTCCTGATCGGCGATTACAAACTCATCACCATCTGTCGAAAAATCGCTTTCTGGATCGGTATCATTTGCTGGCTGAGCCGAGAAATCAACTTCGTCATCTGCCGAGAAATCAACCTCGTCATCTATTGAAGAACCCGCCTCGTCAGCTGTTGAAAAATCGACATCGTCGTCGAATGAGAATTCGTCGTCTTCGACTTCAACTCCATTACTCTCAGCTTCCTGGAAACTCGCGCCGCTGAAGCCCGATTCGGAATTTGTTGCATCGACAACATCATCTCCAAACGAATCGTCGACTTTGAAACCGCCATCACCGAAAGTGACTTCTTCGTCCGCGTTAGTAAACGCAATATTTTCCTCTTCTTGCAGGCCAGAGACTCTGCTTTGGATGTCGTTATCAACTGAGCCATCGACACCGGCTGGTCTACGGCCCGTCATCCTGCGCCACAACCACCAAAGAATCGACAATGCCATTAATGCAATGAGGATTGGTAGCCAGCCCAACAATCCAGACAGAAAACCTGGCTCAGGTTGCTTTACGATTGGACGGCTTGGAGTTTGAACGACTTCGCCTGTACTTTGAGCCCCTTGGTCGACAGCTTTTACAGGAGCCGATTCCTCGAACGGATCTTGGTTGATTGCCTCCGGTTGTCCAAATGGATTGTCCGTTTGAACAGGCTCACCTTGAGCAGGGCTCTCCGTCGCAAAAGGATTTTCAATGGTGACATCTTGTGCTGGGGTCGTCGGAACTCCCTCAACCGGAATACCGTTGCCAGTGCCAGATCCTTGCGTAGGAGTTTGGCCAAACGGATTGTCAGCTTGAACACCTACGCCATCTTCAACAACCATTCCACCTTGCTGAATCGCGCCGCTTTGGTTGACAATAACTTCTTGACCAGGAACCGTTTCTTGATGAAACGCGGTCAACATATTGGTCGCATTGTTCGTTGCTATTAGAGAGCCAGATGGGTCGAGGTGGAGATTTTGAGTGGCGGGTTTGGCGCGATACACGTTTAGGTCCTCATTGAGGATTCGCCGCAAACTTCATCCTGATATTCACGGAGGAGGGATACTTTATGCAATCCATTGCGGGCATTTTGACATAATCCATAGCCAAAGCAAATTCTTTAACGAATCAGAATATGAGCCCGAATTTACAAGCGAAAACGACCGCGAGAGACGTTGGACATTTTTTCGTTTCAGCGCACCCTCGATTTTCAGTCTCGGAAGAATGCCTATATCGTCAACAGGTTTTCCACGTTTTGCATTGATGACAAAATCAACATATTCGTTTTCGATTGACTAACACCTCGAACTTATCATTATCAAAATCTAGAGAGTAAGCCGCAGTTTTCAAGGAATCGCGAGTCTAACGCGTTTCACAAAACCATCTTCAAACATCTTGCAACAAAACTCTTGTTTCGACTTTCCATTTGATCGTTCGCTGATACTTTGAAGCCTCGTCGCAACGATTAAAACAAGAGCGCATCGGTGGCTACGATCATCGAAGTCTTCGCTCTCCTTTGAAAACAAACACAAGGATGTTGTCTTACCCCATGCCCAAAACAACAAAAAAAATGACCTCGGCAGAAGCAGTTGTCGAAGTCACCGAAGCGACCATTGAAAAGTCTCAACCTTTTATTGGTCAGTGGAACGGACTGATTAGCACCACCAACTGGGACAAAGGCTTGATCATTGCCGAGTGGCGAAAGTCGCTTGAAGAAAGCGATGCCAAGGCCAGCGAGTATTCCGATGAAGCCTGGTGTCAGCTTGTCGGCGGCGTAACTCCGCAGCACGTTGGTCGACTGCGCCGAACGCATGAGAGATTCGGCCATGTGTTCAAAGAGTATGACGGGTTGTACTGGAGTCACTTCTACGCGGCGCTTGACTGGGAAGACGCAGAGATGTGGCTTGAGGGAGCAGTGCAAAGCAAATGGTCGATTTCAAGTATGCGGCATCAGCGCTGGGAAACGCTTGGTAAAGATCCAAACGAAAAACCGGACGACGCCGACATTGTGACTTCGGAACTAGCCGAAGAATCTCAATCGCTGGCGCTTGCTGAACAATCACGACGAGGCGACGTAGACTACATCGAAGGCCCCGTGCATGAAGGCCCGGACTTTGGTGATGAAGATTCTCCGTCAAAGTCAAAAAAGTCTGGCGAAAAAGATTCTGACGAGGAAGATGAATCAGAAGCCGCTGCACCTCACCAGATTCGCCCCTTTGAATCGTTCAAGGATTTGCCAGACGACGTTACCGAAGCCTGCAATGCCTTCAAGGTCGCGATCATTAAACACAAAGCGGATGATTGGGAAGAAATCAAGCAGCAGGACATGGTTGACCTGCTCGACGCATTGAAACAGCTTGCGTCGATTTCGGCCAGTTAAAAAGACGCTGCCACTCGGCAGCCGTTTGCAACCAACTGCGGACGAGATCTAAGAGTCAATCGTCCAGCTCAAGTGTGCGCCATAAATACCAACTCGCTACGGTAGCATACGGTCGCCATGCCTTGGCAAGCTCTTCCATTTCATCGCGTTCGGGTGGCTCTCTAAATCCATACTCCTTTTTAATTGCGTTTTTGATTCCCAAGTCATCGACTGGAAAAACGTCCAGCCGCCCAAGCGAAAACATCAAAAACATTTGTGCGGTCCAACGACCGATCCCTTTGACTTTCGTCAACTCTTCGATCGCCTGCTCATCATCGAGTCGATGAATCGATTTTAAATCGACCTCCCCCGAATGAACTTTCGCTGACAAATCCAGGACGTAGCCCCCTTTCTGTTTCGACACACCGACTTTTCGTAATGCTTCAGGTGAACATCGGGCGAGTATTTTTGGATCAAAAACGGAGCCAGTCGTTCCGGATTTTTTCTTTTTCCCAGCCAGCAAATCCTCCAATCGTCCCAAAATTGTCTTTGCTGCAGCCGTCGAAATCTGTTGCGAAACAATCGATCTCACCAAAGTGCCAAATCGATCTCGACGTGTTGAAGCGGTAAACGGACCAACCCGCTTAAGAATCTTCTTCATCGTTGGATCTTTTTTTTGCAAGCTCAGTCGAGCAGCTTTGATGTGTTGGGCTGAAAAGGGCATAAAAGCAAGACGCGCAAGTGGCGACAAAATTGAAGGAAATGGACCGGCAAGTTTACGGCCTATTGTAAGCCGAATATGATGACAACATGAAGAACACTCCGAGAACGAGGGCAAGCGAACGGGCCAAGCTACAAATGCTTGATCGATCCGATTTTGAAGCCCACCAGCTTTCCTGCCTCAATAGCGTTTTGCAACGAATATTGTCAGAGAACAAGTTCTATCAAACCAAGCTCAGAGAGCTACAACTTCCGCTCTCCAGTCTTAAACAACTTGCTGAACTGCCGCTAACGACGAAACAAGAGTTGGTAGGATCCGAATCGGAAGATGACGCTGACATACCGGCTGGTTACGCGAAAAACCTGACTTTTGAAATCGATCAATACTGCCGCCTGCATCGCACTTCAGGAACCAAAGGATCCCCAATGATCGTTTTGGATACCGCCGAAGACTGGACTTGGTGGATGGAAGCCTGGCAGAACGTGCTCGACTCAGCCGACCTCGAATCAACAGATCGCGTCTTGATGGCTTTCAGCTTTGGACCTTTCATTGGATTCTGGAGCGCATTTGATGCGGCGGTTGAACGAGGATGTCTCGTCGCGCCAACAGGCGCTATGAGTACGGTGGCGAGATTGGACCTGATCAAAACCTTCCAACCGACCGTAATGTTTTGCACGCCCAGTTACGCGCTACATATGGCTGAAGTCGCCCAAGCCAATCAAACTGAAATTGCTAACAGCTCCATCAACACGATTATTGTCGCGGGCGAACCGGGTGGATCGATTCCAACGGTTCGTAGCCGGATTGAGTCACTGTGGAAAGCTCGCGTTGTCGATCACGCTGGAGCAAGTGAAGTCGGCCCTTGGGGTTTCGCAAATCCAGGCGGGCGAGGAATTCACATCAACGAAGCTCAATTTGTTCCTGAGTTTCTCGAATTGGAAACCGGTCAAACACTTACTCCAAATTCTCCCGAATCCGAAGGTGTCTTGTGCGAATTGGTTTTGACGGTCTTGGGAAGATTCGGAAGCCCTGTCATTCGTTATCGAACAGGCGACCTGGTCAAACCAAGCTGGCAGACTTCCTCCGCGTTTGTCATGTTAGAGGGAGGAGTATTGGGGCGGACAGATGATATGATGATCATTCGAGGCGTCAACGTCTTTCCCAGCGCGATCGAACACATCATTCGCGGGTTTCCCGTCGTCGACGAGTTTCGCTTGACGGCGTTCAAGAAAGCCGAGATGGATCAAATCAAAATTGAAGTCGAAGGCCACAACCTTGACGAAAATAGCAATGGCGATATTCAAAAGATTCGAAGTGCGATCGAGCAAGGATTAGGATTACGTGTCGAAGTCGAGGCAGTGGAATCGAACTCACTGCCGCGTTTCGAATTGAAAGGAAAAAGGTTTATTGACCAACGATGATTATTGACCAAGAAGCAATTAACTACATTCGTACGAAATTCCCGGCGCTCCAACGATTGGAGAATGACCGCCAAGTCGTCTTTTTTGACGGACCGGCCGGGACCCAAGTCACGTCCAGCGTCATCGAAGCCATGGCCGACTATCTTGTTGGCTGTAACTCGAACACGCATGGCCCGTTTGGAACCAGCATCGAAAGTGACAACTTACTTGGACACGCTCATCAGGCGATGGCCGATTTCGTGAACGCGAGCGATCCATGTGAGATCGTTTTCGGCCAAAACATGACGTCTTTGACGTTTGCATTTTCACGTGCTCTTGCCAAAACATGGCAACCGGGAGACGAGATCCTGGTGACCGCTTTGGATCACGACGCGAACGTCACACCGTGGGTATTGGCGGCCAAAGACGCGGGTGCGATCGTCAAGTTTGTCGATTTCCGCGCGGACAACTACTTGCTTGACGAAGAGGACTTTGCCAACAAGCTCAGCCCCAAAACGAAACTGGTTGCCCTCGGCTGCGCTTCCAATGCTACCGGTGGCATCAACAACGTCAAACACCTGACGAAGCTTGCACATGATGTTGGAGCTCTCGTTTATCTGGACGCAGTTCATTTTGGACCGCACGGCTTGATCGATGTTGCCGACTGGAATTGCGACTTTCTCGCGTGTTCGACTTACAAATTTTTCGGTCCACATCTAGGTGTGCTATGGGGACGTCGAAAATTACTGGAAGATTTGCCAGCCTACAAAGTTCGACCCAGCAGCAACGAACTGCCTGGCAAGTGGATGACCGGTACGCAATCGCATGAGTCAATCGCCGGCGCACTAGCTTGTGTGGATTATCTGGCGAACCTCGGACGCTATTTCAAACAGGATACCGAATTGGCGCGACGGCCAGCATTGGAAGTCGCCTTCTCTGCGATCGTGGAGTATGAACGCGAACTGAGCCGTCATTTGATTGAAGGACTCAAGCAAATCGAAGGAATCAAGATCTACGGAATTGATGATCCGGACCAATTGCATATGCGTTTTCCAACGGTTTCCATCACCCACGAAAGCGTCTCCACAACGGAACTTGCAATATCGCTCGGAAAATCGGGCGTCAATGTTTGGAATGGAAATTACTACGCTTACGAATTCACTTCCCGTTTAGGATTGGAACCCGAAGGCATGGTTCGGATTGGCCTGGTTCACTACAACACCAGTTCCGAGGTTGATCGTTTGCACGACGCGCTCCAAAAAATCGTATCGGTTACAGCATGAATTCGGAAAACATTCCTACGCCGATCTCGCTCAGTAAATCGCTTGAGCGCACGTTGAAAATCGAATGGAGCGATGGCGCGGTTCATGAGATTCCATTCATCGCCTTGCGTAAGGGCTGTCAATGTGCGCAATGCAATGAAGAACGAATGAAGCCGGCGGAAAAAGAAAAGCTCAACAGCGGACTGCCGATTCTGACGGCGGCGCAAGCCCGCCCACTGGATATCGAAGAAATGCATCCGGTCGGAAATTATGCCTACAACATCCATTTCTCAGACGGGCATCGAAGTGGAATTTTCACCTTCGAATTACTGCGTGGTATCGGCGAATTTGCGGCACCGAAATAGCCGGAAACTCAAACGCGATTTACGGTTTCGACTCTTCTTTTCCTAAGCTTTGACTTTCTTCCGGCGTCGGCGAAACACAAATCCCTTCGTTCAACAAATAGGCAACTTCGTTGTGGGTGAGGGCCACAATTCGATTCTTTGCTGATTCCAACGCGCGACGATCAATGTTCGATCTCGTTCTCGTTAGAGATTGCTTAAGCAAAAACTCGGTCGCAAAATCAATCTCAAATTCCAATTGAAGTTTTGTTAATTCAGAAACGGATTGGGAAAACTCGGAAGCTTCGAACAATCGCAAAGCGGATTCGTACTTCTTTGACGGGACAAAGCCATCTGACGGATCGATCAGTTGGAACAAACCCGTCACAGTTCGAGTTCCTGACAGGTTCGAGTTGCAGAGTCTTCGAAACGAAAACTCTTCGCAATTCTTGACGGCCGCGACCATACTGTCGGACGCAACAATCGACACGCCGATGTCTTTGGTGACGTTTTCCAGTCGGCTTGTCAGATTGACGACCGGACCTTGTGGACCGTATTTCAATCTTGAGCTACTACCACTGTTACCGACTTGCGCCATACCGCAATTTAACCCAATGCCAACACGCAATCTTTGGCCCAATCTCGCGGCCCATCGGCGGCTAATCGGATCGATCGCCGAAGCAATTTTCAAAGCTGCGCGGCAAGCAAGTTCCGGATGATTGGGCTGCAACAAAGGTGCGTTCCAAAATGCCGACAACCCATCGCCGTAAAAGTCGATAATCACGCCGTCTTCATCAGCGATGACTTGACTAAAGGCATCCATGACTTCCGTCAATAGTTCATAAGTCAGCTCAGTTCCGATTCGCTCACTTATACGTGTAAAGCCTCGCAAGTCAGCAAACAAAACAGAGACTTCCTGAGTTCGCCCGCGAAGAATTAATTGTCCTGCCCCAAGCTGCTGAGCAACTTTCGGTGAAAACGCTTGTTCCAGCAGTACTCGATCTTGAGCTGCTTTAGCTTCACGATCAAGTCGAATCAACGCGGTAGCAATCGAACTGGCAATCAATTGCACGAACTTCACTTCCAATCGTCGAATACCTCGGCGACTATTTGTTCGATGCTGATTCCGAAAACCGTAGATGACCGAGTCTACTTGTTCGGTTTCGCCAAAGATCGGACAAACGATGACGCTTTGAACATCGTCAACGACGGCGTCTTTATGTATTTTTTTCGAATCGTGATACAGCGTCGTCCGTTCTAACTCACAACGAGACACGAGGTCTTCGCGAAATGAAATGGAATACTCTGGGTAGGGCAGGTGACTGGACACCACGGTCCACTGATCATCAACTCGCTTCAAAATCATCGCACCGTCTAGGCCACCGGGACGAAATAGAGTCTTGGCTGCGGCTTGAAAAAATTCTTCGCTTCCTGCGACGGAGCGGTTCAACTCTCCGATTGCTTCAAACCAAGCAGACACTGTCGATTCATCTGGGGCGGCATGCTGTGTCTGTGATCCACTAAACGGTCGATTGTCTTTGACCGAAACGATCGCTCCGTCAAGTTGATGCGCTGGTGTAACCGTGTGTATCTGAATGTGGGTTTCACCGATGCGCAATGAGCAAGGCAACGACAATGCTGACACTTTGTTCCGAAAGACTCGTGGGCCCGTTTCCAACACAACCGTCGAACCAAAATTCGTCAGCGTGACCACTCCATTTTCATCTTGATCCAATTGGCAATGTACTGGCTCGACATCGGAATCATCGACGATCACGAACGACGGCACACCAGACTCGCGCAGGCTGGCTCGGCTGGAACCGATCATGATCGGTGCCTCAGCGAACCCGACTTGCGCGTGTTCATTTGAATTGAGATAAGTGATTGATAGCATCATCAATCCACAGAGAAATAGGATACAGATAAGGAATTCGGCCAATATCCAAAGTCTACGTTGTGTCTGTGCGCCCGATTCCCAAATCTCTAAAGCTGTCGAAAAAGTAGCCCGAAAAGGAGATTAGAAGCGGTCCGGCCAGCGGTCTGGATCCGGTTTTAACGATTGCGCTGATTCGAACGATATCGAAGATTTTTCATGCTTGATTTCAATTCCACATTTGTAATTCTCGGCATCGCTTTATGCGCGATCGCGCTGCTGCAAATGGGGATGTCGGCCGCCTCGTCTTTCGGACTTTTAGTTCACAACAAAAAGCAATTCGATTTGTCGCAAAAGCAAATGCGAGAGATCATCGAAACAAAACGTCAAACGGCCAACAATGCGCAATCACCAAACGTCTGGTCAGGCTTTCGACCTTTCGTTGTCAGCAACGTGGACAAAGAAACTCAAAACACAACCTCGGTTTACCTTGAACCCGAAGACAAAAAGCCGATCGCCAATTTCCTACCGGGCCAACATCTGACCTTTCGTTTTCAGATTCCAGGTCAGGACAAACCGGTTGTTCGTTGCTATTCTTTGTCCGACGGCCCGGGCAAAACACAATATCGCATTTCCGTCAAACAATCGCTTCCGCCGCATGGAACTGCTCACCCACCCGGTGTGGCGAGTACTTTTATCAACACCCAAGTCAGGCCGGGCGATCGATTTGAAGTCAAAGCTCCGTCGGGGCATTTCTTTCTGGATGAAGAATCGGAAGATCCGTTGGTCTTGCTCGCCGGTGGCATCGGCATCACGCCAATGATCAGTATGCTCGATCGGATTGTTCAATTGGGATCGAATCGATTGGTACTGTTGGTATATGGCGTTTCACACGGCGCGGATCAACCTTTTCGAGAGTATCTCCTTGAACTATCCAAAGCTCACAAAAACATTCACGTCGTAAGCTGTTTCTCTGATCCTCGCCCAGAAGAAGTCGAAAACGTCGATTATCAAATCAAAGGGTTCGCGTCGATTGATTTACTGAAAGCCTTGCTTCCAAACAACAATTGCCAATTCTACATGTGTGGTCCGCCTCCATTCATGAATTCACTTTACGAGGGTCTGGTTGAATGGCAAGTTTCTGACGAACGCATCTTCTTCGAAGCTTTCGGACCTGCGTCGATCAAACGAAAATCCAACAACAGTAACGCGGCAGAAGTTGAAACGGTCGATGCAACGCCGGTCCAGTTTGCGACGTCGCAAAAATCAGTCGTTTGGGATGACCCGGATTCTTCGTTGCTTGATCTGGCTGAAGCCAACGACGTCCCAATCGATTCAGGCTGTCGAGCTGGCAGCTGCGGCACTTGTGAAACCGAACTGATTCGAGGAAAAGTCAAATACCCTGAAGGTCATGCGATCGAATGTCCACCGGGAAAATGCCTCGTTTGCATCGCCCGTCCCGACGGTCCTGTTGAGCTGGGAGCCTGAGCAATGGTACGAAACCTATATACAAACATTGCTTGCCTCGCCGCAGTCGCTACTTTTGCGTGCGCTTTCCCTGCATCTGCGCCGGGTCAAACCAGCGCGTGTGACCCGAGTAAAGTAATGACGGCTGAAACTTGTGCCAAGTGTCATGGCAACGAAGTCAAAGTCTGGCGAAAAACGCCCCACTTCAAAACCTTTGAGGAACTTACGCGAAATCCAGAAGCCAATGCCATTTGCGATCGAATGGGATTGAGATCCGTTAAACGGAGTGGAATCTGCGTCGATTGTCACTTTACGTTGCGAGAAAAGAACGGAAAAGCAAAACCAGTCTCCGGCATTTCCTGCGAATCATGTCACGGCGCGGCCAAGGACTGGCTGGAAGTTCACAACGACTACGGCGGCCCATCAGCGACCAAAGCCGACGAGACTTCGGAACACCGCGATGAACGGCTTTGTTTGAGCACCGAATATGGCATGAAGAATACACAGGACTTGTATTTGATTGCAACCAGTTGTTATTCCTGCCACACCGTTCCCAACGAAGAGCTGGTCAATGTTGGTGGCCATACTGCAGGAAGTCAGGATTTCGAGTTGGTCCGCTGGTCCCAGGGGACGATCCGCCACAATTTCCTCCGCACCAATGGCGAATACAATGCACTTTCCGAACCCAACCGGCTGCGTGTGATGTACGTCGTTGGCTTGGTTGCCGATTTGGAATTCAGCACACGTGCGACCGCCAAAGCAACGCAAAAATCTAACTATGGTCTAACCGTTGCCAACCGCGCTGCCGATGCAGCGGTGAAGCTATTTCAGCTTCAACAGGAAATACAGAATGAAAACGTCCAAGCCGCGTTGGATGCGTTTGCGAAAGCCGATCTGCGAACCAACAACGCCGATTCGCTAAACGAAATCGCCGACGCCATTCAAATGGCAGGGCGGCTTTTCGTTCAAGGCACCGATGGAAGCGAACTTGTTGAGGTCGACAAATTCTTGCCCGAAGATCATGAGATGAAATAACCCGTGAGTTACGAACACAGCGAAAAAGACAATTAGGTCATCAGCAGCCGTCCCAATGGCTCAGTTGCCAACAAACTACAAACTTTGCAAGGATGCAAAAGTTGATTCAAAATTCAACCAGCATGAAACGCCCCGAGCGTTGGAGCGAACCATTCGACGTCGACATGACGGAGTCGATCGTGGATCAACTGTTGACCGTTGAACCCTTTTCGCAAATGGATCCGAGCGCATTCAGCGGCAACATTCCGCTTCGTGGAGTGCTTCTGAACGATTGCCGTACTGTCGATTTGGAAAAAGGCGACATCATCGTCCGCGAAGGGGACTACGGACACAGTGCGTTCTTCATTCTATCGGGTGAAGCTATCGTTTCACTTAAAAGTCTACCGGCGAACATCTTAGGGCGCGTTGATACGAAAAAGCGCGGCTGGATTAGATCGATCGCACAGCTTTGGACCAATTCAAAGTTCGCGGAAACCAGAGACTATTCGCCCGAAGCAAAAGGCGAAGTCAGCGAAGAAACGGGCTCACGCGAAGACGCTGACGGCACACATATTTTCTTGCACGACATCCCACGCGTAATCAAAGCGGAAGACTCCGCGATCATGAAGCCGGGAGAAATTTTTGGCGAAATCTCAGCGCTCACTCGGACCGCTCGATCGGCAACGGTGGTCGCCAACTCAAAAATGCGATTGTTGGAAATTCGCTGGCAGGGGTTTCGCGAACTCCTGAAACGACACACCTCAATGCGGAAACACATTGAGCAACAATATCGCGACAACAGCTTGCGCAGTCATCTACGAGAAATCAGCATCTTCAAGGGACTGCCACCGTCAACCATCGAAGAACTTGCAGCGGCAACCATCTTTGAGACCTATGGAAATTTTGAATGGTCGCAAAAATTCCAGTCCACACGACAGAAAGACATCGCAGAACGGATTCACTCAGAGCCATTAATTGCCGAGCAAGGCGAGTACGTTAATGGGTTGATTCTCATTCGTAATGGCTTTGCTCGACTCAGCCGTAAACATGGTGACGGTCATCAAACGATCGCATACTTGGGAAAAGGCGAAACGTTTGGCTTTCGCGAGATCGCTCACAACTGGAAATCGGAAGACCAAACTCCATGGATGCTCGGCTTGCGAGCGGTCGGCTATGTGGACGCGCTGCGAATCCCGACAGACATTGTTGAACGGCTTGTTTTACCGTTTCTGAAATCTGACAAACTGCCGATGCCGCTGACACCGCCCAATCAAGCGGGAAAGAATCGGCGAACTCAAAAACGCAAAGAGTCGATGGACGTGGGACTGCTTGAATTTCTGGTGGAGAACCGATTCATCAACGGCACGCAAACCATGATGATCGATCTGGATCGGTGCACTCGTTGTGACGACTGTGTTCGTGCGTGTGCTGCAACCCACGACAACAACCCTCGCTTTATTCGCCATGGACAGAAATACGATCACTGGATGATTGCCAACGCATGTATGCATTGCCTCGATCCCGTTTGCATGATCGGTTGTCCGACTGGAGCTATCGGTCGAGATCTCGAATCAGGCAACGTTACGATCAACGACAAAACCTGCATCGGATGTTCAACTTGCGCCAACAGTTGCCCATACGACAATATTCGCATGGTCGAAATACGCGACAGGGCAGGGCGACCGCTTGTTGATGAACAAAAAGCATTGCCAATTATCAAAGCCACGAAATGCGATCTGTGCGCCGACCAAAGTGGCGGACCCGCTTGCCAAAGAGCGTGTCCTCATGACGCCTTGGTCCGAATTGACTTAACTTCGCCCGACGAAATTAACGCTTGGAGTAAGCGATAGTTTTGTCCTTCCGAACAACGAACGTCCAGTAATCATGAACCAATCATCCCAAGTCTCATTCTCAAAGCGTCGCAGACGGAACACGATCCTGACCATCGTGTTCGTGTTGGTGCTCGCTTGCCTAGTCGCATGGCAAAACTCGGCTCTGTTGCACAGCAGTTTTGCGACGGGATACTTGTTGATGGCGTGCGTTGTTTTCCTCGCGGCTTTCAATCTTCGGAAAAAGCTTCCGTTTCTGCCAGCGCTCGGATCAGCGGCTACCTGGATGCAGATTCATATCTATGTTGGGTTCTCGACTTTCGCCATTTTTGCTTTTCATATTGCGTGGCGGATCCCCGACGGCATGTTCGAAATAACGCTTGCCGCGCTTTACATGACCGTCGCCCTTAGCGGAGTCTACGGTTTGTATGTAACGCGGGTAATGCCCAAACGTATCAGTGCGCTAAGTGAAGAGATTATTTTCGAACGCATCGGCGGATTTCGACGCGAACTTGCACGTCAGGCCAAAAGAGTTGTTGTCGAAGCATGTGAACAGAGTCCGGTTCTGGCAAACTTCTATACGAATCGACTTGCGGTTTACTTTGAACGGTCACGAGGGCTGGCGTACTTGGTCTACCCTAGCGGTCGCCAGCGTCGACAACTCGTCGCCGAAATCGAAGACCTGGACCGATACCTTGCAGAAGACCAGCGGTTGGCGAGCCGAAAACTTGCTGCGATCGTCCGAAAAAAAGACGACCTCGACTATCATCATGCGATTCAGGGTCGGTTAAAAGTCTGGTTGTTCGTTCACATTGGATTGACATATAGCTTGCTCGTCGCTGCGAGCTTGCACGGGTTTCTCGCGCATGCCTTTGCCGGAGGCCTTCGATGAAAGGCGCCTCGGAAGACAATTATCAACTGCAGGATCTTTCCAAAGGACCCTACGCACGGCCCAACGATCGGTTTACCGAAGAATTCATCGTCGATCCCGATTCGACGAGCGAACAACAGAGCGCTAAATTTCGTCGTCCGTCACTTCGCACCAAGCGAGGCGCTTTGACGATGGCGTTGACGGCGTTCACCATCGGCGCTTTGATGATCGTGATTTCGTCGCCCTACAGTAAAGAGTTTCTCGCGCCGGGTCCGTTGACATCGCCTCACGCGAGGTTGCTGGCTGGACAAGGGGCAGATCGGTGTGCCGCTTGTCATGGTGCAGCTGGAAGTTCGGTCGGTGGTTGGATTGCCGATACGTTTACCGCGGGACATGCAACAGGCGTCAGCCAATCCGATTTGTGCATGGAATGTCATAAGGAAACAATCCCTGAGAACTTTGCGCTTCACCCACACAATGTTGCGCCTGAAGCTTTGGCTGAGAAGACCAGCAAATTCAAACAAGCTTCTTTCTCGAAAACGATTTCCAACACGCTCAATGTTTCGCCCGTCAGCCATTCTGGCGAAATTGCTTGTAGCGCCTGTCACCGAGAGCACAAAGGGAATCAGGATCTTACGGCGCTTACCAACGCTCAGTGCCAAAGTTGTCACAAGGAAAACTACCACAGCTTTGAAACCGACCATCCTGAATTCGTCAACTGGCCGCAGGCGTCGCGTCAAAAAATTGCTTTCGATCATACAACACACGTGCAAAAACACTATCCGAGCAAGCAAACTGAATTTAACTGCAGCCAATGCCATATCGACGATGATCACCAAAACACAAAAGTGTTGGCGCCGTTTGAACTTTCGTGTGCCAAGTGCCATGAACAATCGATTGTCGATTCAGGAATCGATGGGATTGCCATTTTCTCTTTACCAATGCTTGATATGCGTGCGATCAATGCCGCCGAACTGGATGTAGGCACTTGGCCTGCTTCGGCAACAGGAGACTTCGACGGCGAAATTCCGCCAGTCATGCGGATGCTGTTGATGGCGGATTCCGAGACCGCGGAACTGTTGGCGAGACTACCTGCTGAATTCAACTTCAGCGACATTGATGCCGACGACTCACAATCCGTTCGCGATGCGGTGCAATTGGTTTGGGCCACCAAAAAATTGCTACAGGACTTAGCGACTAATGGACAAACCGAAGTCAAAAACAGATTGGAAAATGTACTTGGTCGAGAGCTGGCTCACGAGAACATCGAACCTCTTGTGGCAGGTTTGAACGAGAAAGCATTCCTTGCGGCGGCCAATCGCTGGTTGCCAAAACTTAACGCCGAAGTCAGCGGAAAGTTCGCGGCCACGACCTTTTCTAAGGCAACTCAACTCGAGTCAAGTTCCACGAACAATCTATTGATCACCAAAGGCACGTCGCTCGCTCGCCCCGCGTCTTTGCCCAAGGATGAGTTGTTGCGAGAGAATCCTTTGACAGAACTGATGGCCAACGGTGGCAACGCAAATTCCAAAGAACCTCGCATCGCCAACGAATCAAAGTCGTCAGACGAGAGCGCACAACAGAATGGATCAAGCGATAGCCAGTCAGTTGCCACACCTCCGCAGGCCGATCAACCTCGTAAAGAACTGTCGATCTCAGCGGCTTTGGTCAGAACCCCGAACGAAGTTCCGATCTTCAGCGAAGAACCCCAGACGGGCCGCATCTACCAGACAGGCTGGCACCGGGATGATCAATCTTTACAAATCAGATATCGCCCAACTCAGCACGAAGACAAATTCCTGAAACGCTGGACCGACCTCATTGCCAACACGCCGGATGCGGACGTGCGGTTTGAGACGAAACCGTTGTTTAAACATTTCACCAATCCACTAGGGATCGGTAGTTGCAAGAGCTGTCATACTGTTGAGCAAAACGAGGACCGGAGCTTTCATGTCAACTGGACTCCTTTGGAGCGCGATGCCACCAAGAAAGAGTTCACTTTCTTCTCACACGGCCCGCACTTGATCCAGCCGGAGCTGAAAGACTGTTCCCATTGCCATGAATTGGACACTTCGATTTCCAATGCCGAATCGTTTGCAAGCTTTGATCAATCTGAATGTCTCAGCAATTTTCGCCCGGTGACCAAAGGCTCATGTGCAAAGTGTCACCAAAAAGGGCTGACCAGCAACAACTGCACGCAGTGTCACGGTTATCATATTGGTGGACACAAATTCAAATAGTTCGGTCTCCGCGTTGACCACGATAGCTCGAATGGCAATTGATCAACCGCACCGACTCACATCAACCGAAAAGCGTCATGTTCTTTTGGAAAAAGAAAAAACACTGGGAAGATGAATACGACGAATACTATACGCGCGATATTGAGCGTGGCGGAAAAGCGCCCGCGAAATGGCGTTACATTCCGCACGTGTTGGGACTTCTGTTTCTAGGTGCTCTGTTCGGAGGCGCCGTCGGCGTTGTCAGCGGACCCAAGATGCTCGAAGCGATGCTGACTAACTTGGCGATGCCCATTGGAATTCTTTGGGTGGCTTTGATCTTTCTGGTTTACTTTTGCCTGCTTCATCGTCAAGCCTGGCCTGCAATGACTGGAATTGCTTGTTGGCTATTGTTGACTTTGGCAGGTAACGGACCGATTACTAATTGGTTGGCCAATTCACTCGAAGCTCCTTACCAGAACATCGATGCGATGGAAGGCGACCCCTACGACTTGATCGTCGTGTTGGGCGGCGGAACAAGCACTCGATTGTCGGGCCGACCGCAAGGCACGCATTCGGGGGACCGGTTGATTACCGCAGCGAGTCTTTATCACGCGGGCAAGTCGAATCAATTGATGTGCACCGGCGTACAACCTTATCGTTCTACGGAAGACGATTTGCATCCCTTCGAAGAGGCCGCCAGGTTACTCGTTCAGCTTAACGTGCCGGAAAAATCAATTTTGAAATTACGAGGAGCCAACACCAGTGAAGAAATGCAAAACCTGAAAGAGTGGATCGACAAGAACCCGGGCAAAGCTCGAGTCGGGCTGCTGACGTCGGCTTGGCACTTACCGCGTGCGCTTCGGTTGGCGAAAACCAATGGCATGGAGTTGCTACCGATTCCAAGCAATTTTCTGAGTGCACCCTTTGCGCCATCGCCAGACATCATCATCCCCAGCGGTGACAACCTGGCCAAGACGGCGCTGATGACCAAAGAGTATTTGGCACGATTGGTGAACCGATAACTTTCAAAATTACTTTTTCAGCTCGAATGTGTCAAACATTTCGTCGTCGATGTTAAAAGCTTTGAACTGAAGAGTTTCGCCGTTGATCGCGACAACTGCATAGTGATGGCCGTGGCGAACGGTGTTTTGAAAATAGGGTCGAAACGGGCCGGGAGTTTCAAGCCGTCGGGACTTGCCAGACGACGGACATCCCGTCGATCGTGCCATACTGAAGAAACGGTTTTACAACGAAACCCTTTTCGGTGTCTATGATTTGCTTGGGACTTTGGCAGCAATGTCATAAACCGCCACTTCTCGAATGCGGCCACGCATTGGAAAGAACTCGTTGTCATCATGATAGCCAAGTGACCAACCGGTTTCGGCGGAACCGTTAAAGTACGCTGACTCGCCAAGCTCATCTTTTTGGATTGAGATGCGGCCCTTCAGTTTTCCATCAGGACCAAGTCGAGCTTCGACTTGATTGTTTTTCACGCTAAAACGATCAAACTTCCAATGCGCGATCGGATCAGGGCCCTCATGTCCGAAGACGGGCGACAAACAGAGCGAGAAGAGGAGGACGGCAACAAAACAAATCAGTCGTTTCATTCTGACCTTTCCGTAGAGTGTGGCAAACCAACTGCCTAGCTACGCTTTGACAGCATCGCCACTTTTTGCTTTTTCAATCCAAGGATCCATATCTTCAAAGATCGCACCAGGCTCTCCCTCGAACACGCGACCGATCAGCAAGTTCGTCAAGTTTGAAACGTGTTGTGGATGAGCTTTCATGAAGTCGCCAAAGCTAAACTCCTTGGTGTAGAACGCTCGGACCATTTTACGAATCCACTTCACTCCGCCTTCGTACTCTTTGGTCCATCGGCCAAGCTGCTTCTTCGAAAGATCGCCACGTCCCAGTCCCTCGGCAATTGCTTCGCCAGCCCAGAGGCCCGACTTGAGCGCAAGGTAAACGCCTGATGAATAGACCGGGTCAATAAATCCGCCTGCATCTCCAACGAGCACCCAACCGTCACCAGCTTGCTCGGTCGTACGATAGGAAAACTCTTTCGCAACTTGCAAACGGCCGACTTGTTTTGCATCCAACAACCGCTGTTGCATCCCTGGGCAATTCTTGATCTCAGCATCGAACGTATCTTGAGGTTTGTTTCCTCGCTTGAGCAAGAAGTCATTGTCGCCAACCAGACCGACGCTGACCGTGCCATCGCTCAATGGAATGTACCAAAACCAAGCGTCTTTCGATTCCGTGTTCAGAATGCAAGTGACTTCCGGGTTGTTGCCACCGGCTCTTACCGCGCCTTCGAAGTAGCCCCAGATCCCGGCCTTCTTCAAATCTTCGTAAACTTCTTTTAAGCCATTTCGATTCGCAATCATCGCCGATTGGCCTGAGGCATCTACGACAACTTTCGCAGAAAGCTCCTGAGTTTTTCCTTCTGCGGTTTGAATGGTAATCTTGTGTGGAGACTTCTTTTTCAACTCGATATCAAGGACGCGAGTGTTGTCGACAAAAGTTGCACCGCGATTAAAAGCCGTGTCGCAAAGTATCTTGTCGAAATCCGATCGCTTGACGTGCCAACTTAGGTTCGCGTCACTGTCGTCGTGATCGGCGAACACAAACGGCTTGGTTTCTTTGCCGCTGGCGCTAACAAACTGAACACCGTTCTTGCGAGTGAAACCAATCTTGTTCAGTTCATGGACAATCCCCAGTCGCTCAAACACCCAATAGGCTTCCGGCATCAACGACTCGCCGACGTGCTCACGTGGAAACTTGTCTCGCTCGATTAACAAAGTTGAATAGCCTTGTTCGGCAACGATCGCAGCCGCTGTCGACCCTGCCGGTCCGGAACCAATCACAACACAGTCGTAGCTTCTGTTAGCAATCATGTCGTCTTTCTATTTATTTTCATCATCGCAACGAGGAGTCGGTGGCATCACGATGAAAGATTATTGAGTCGATTTTACGGAAGGGAATCGCCGGCGAAAATTTGCTGGGAAGCCGATATTTAGGTGAGCAGGTACAGCTCAATTTTTCGCGAGGATCGCGTCTATGTCTAACCGAAGAATCGCGGATTTCATAACGAAAATCGTCGAATGTACATCTTAGTAGGCTACGCCCAAACCCGCTATGGAAACCTCGCATTTAGACAGCATTCCCAAAACCCTGATTCGGTTTAATTCGGGTATCCCAATCTACTTTTCTAGGTTTAAAACGGCTTTTTCGGGAAATTCAACTCTGCTTGGATTAACGTCGGTTCAGCCTTTTTGACATCAAAATCAACGTCGCCCATTCGCGGTCCTTCTTGCCGGTCAAGCGCACAGAAACCCTGCACCGACCACATCCGGGTTGCCCGAGGAAATCATTCGCTCACCCAGCAACGACTCAATTTCCAGACGTAAACTTGTTGCCACGAACGGTTGAAATTATCACGATGATAAAACGGATTTTATGTTAAAAATAGAGTTCGATCGCGACACCGCGATTGCGAGATCACGATCAAAGTTTCCCAATCTAACTTCAACGCAAACGACATGCTCAATCGATATCACTTCATCTTCGCCGCTACGATCTACTTCGGCTGTTTCGGAGTTCCGTTTGGAATTTCAGGGCCGACTTTGGTTGCACAGGAACCGGTCGTCCAATCGCAAGAACAAACTGAAACTGCAGAAACGAAGATTGAACCAAAGTTCTTGTCCAACACGAGACAGATCACCTTTGAAGGCAAACGTTCTGGCGAAGGGTATTACAGTACCGATGGAACCAAAATTGTCTTTCAAAGTGAACGTCGCGAAGACAATCCATTTTATCAAATCTATTTGTTGGACTTCGAGTTTGGCGACATCGAGCCCATTTCTCCCGGACACGGCAAGACGACTTGTGCCTGGATCCACCCTAACGGCAACGATGTCTTGTTCTCGTCAACTCAAGACGACCCGGAAGCCCGCAACAAACAACGGGCCGAAATTGAGTTTCGAGAATCGGGACAAACAAGACGTTATTCATGGGACTACGATCCAACCTACGAAGTCTATTCGTTTGATCGGACGACAAAAAAGTACACTCGATTGACGAACGCAGAGGGCTACGACGCCGAAGGATCGTATTCACCCGACGGTCAGTGGATCGCGTTTGCGTCGAACCGAAACGGATTTTCCCAGCCACTCGACGATGAGCAAAAAAAATTGTTCGAAACTGACCCGGCCTACATGATGGACATCTTTATCATGAAAGCCGACGGGTCCGAAGTAAAACAATTGACCGATGTTCCAGGCTATGACGGCGGCCCGTTTTTTTCACCCGATGGAAAAAGGATTTGCTGGCGGCGGTTTTCCGAGAATGGTCTAACTGCGGAAATCATGACGATGAACGTCGATGGTTCTGACCAACAACAAATCACAAAAATGGGAGCCATGAGTTGGGCGCCGTTTTATCATCCCACCGGTAAGTACCTCGTCTACACGACGAACAAACATGGCTTTGGGAATTTTGAACTTTACCTTGTCGCCGCCGATGGAAAATCACCTCCGGTTCGCGTTACTGACACCGATGGCTTTGACGGACTGGCAAGTTTTACACCTGACGGAACGCAGCTGACTTGGACGAGCACCCGCAACGCGAAAAAAGAGTCGCAAATTTATCTTGCCGACTGGAATCACAAGTTCGCCCTAAGTGCTTTCGAAGCGGCTAGCGCAAAAGACTCCGCGAACTTGATTACGCCCGTCGAAATCGAACAGGCTCAACAGTCCGGATTGCAATCAGCGAGAGCTTCAGACACCAAGAGCTTTCGTGGCGAAGATATCATGCGGCATGTCAACTTTCTCTGCCGCCCCGAACTCGGCGGACGGATGACCGGCTCGCGCGGAGAGAAAATGGCAACGACTTATGTAGCCGCATATTTCGATTACCTGGGACTCAAACCTGCTGGCGATACCAAAGATTGGTACCAAGAGTTTGAATTCCCAAACGGAGCAAAACTCGGAGCAGGTAACCAACTAACGTCGATCGCAAATTCAGAGTCAACCGAATTGAAGACAGACTCACATTGGCGACCGCTCGTGTTCTCAGGTAGCGGATCGGTCAAAGACGCAGACGTTGTGTTTGCGGGCTACGGAATCGTTGCGCCAGAAAAAGAGGGATTCGAAGAGTACGACTCGTACGTTCACCTTGATGTGAAAGACAAATGGGTCGTCATGTTTCGGTTCGTTCCCGAGTCGGTTTCACCAGAGTTGCGACAACACTTGCAATTTTATGCCGGACTTCGAAAGAAAGCTTTTTTCGCGCGAGAACGTGGAGCCGCAGGCGTGATCGTGGTCAGCGGTCCAAATTCACAAGTCAAAAACCAACTGGTCCCACTTTATAACGACTTCTCGCCGTCGGGTTCGAAGATGCCGTCGATCAGCGTAACTGATCAAATCGTTTCGGATTGGCTGAAATTGGCTGATCGTGATTTGACCAAGCTGCAAACCAAACTTGATGACGGTTCACCGGTGATGGGATTTCCAATCAAAGGCCTCAAGGTTTCCGCCACGACCGAAGTCGAAAAAGTTACTGGGCGCGGACGCAATGTTTTGGGCCGTTTGATGGCAGGCGACACGCCGAGTGAAAAAGTTGTCATTGTCGGAGCTCACATCGATCACCTCGGCACGGGAAAGACAGGAGGAAGTTTGGCGAAATCCGATGAGTCAGAACAAATTCACTTTGGTGCTGACGACAACGCGTCGGGAATTGCTGCGATGTTGGAAATCGCAGAGTTTATCGCAACGCGAAAGAAAGCCGGCAAATTGACTCTCAAACATGACGTGATCTTCGCCGGCTGGTCAGGTGAAGAGCTTGGGCTTCATGGCTCACAGCATTTCATCGACTCTTACCCCTCTGATAAAAACGACGGAACAGGGGATGGCGCACCTGAAGACGGGGCAGGGGAGGCTGATGATAAAGATGACCCCAAGGCAAAAGCACCCGCCAACAGTCATGACTTCATCGTTGGAATTGGGCTCGATGGATCGCTGAAACTCAACGGTTCACCTACGACGCTGGAAGACGTAATGAAGGATGTTAAATTTATCGGCAAAAGCATGCCGGATTTTCCTGTCGTTGTAAAAGCCAATTCCAAAACAAAACCCGATGTCGTTGCGAAAGTCGTCAAAACGTTCACCGATGCCGGATTGAAAAACCTGAGTGTGATGTCGATCAAAACAAAAGCTGACGATGAAGAACCTGCCGAAGGCGAATCAACTGAGTCGCCGGCTCACCCATTCATCGTTGCGGCGTTGAACATGGACATGGTGGGTAGATTCGAAGAAAAAGTTGTGTTGCAAGGCATCGGCAGTAGCGACTATTGGACGAAAGTTATCGAATCAAAAAACGCCGTCGTTGGATTACCGCTGACGCTCAGCGACGACACCGACTTGCCGACCGATGCCAGTTCATTCTATCGTGCCGGGGCGCCGATCCTGTCAGCGTTCACCGGTTCGCACTCAGACTACCACACGCCGCGGGATACGCCTGACAAACTTAACTATCCCGACGCGGCCAGGATCGCAAAATTAATGGGGCTGATCACACGGCAATTGGCCATGGATGAGCAGGGCCCGGTTTACGTCAAACGCGAGTCCAAGCCCAAGGATCAAGTTCGCGGCGGTATGCGTGCGTACTTGGGAACGGTTCCCGACTACGGACAAGACGTTGAGGGCGTCAAGCTTGGCGACGTCACCAAAGGTGCTCCTGCCGCAGATGCCGGTGTGCTTGGCGGCGACATTATTGTTGAACTCTCCGGCAAGAAGATCGAAAACATTTATGACTACACTGCGATTCTCGACGGGGTCAAAATAGGTCAAGAAACTTCGATCGTCGTGCTCAGAGATGACAAAAGAATTGAGCTGAAGATCACACCGAGTTCGCGACAGTAGTCATCAGACTTCTCCGATGACGTTTCTTGCGGCCCGCCGCGACTTTGTTCATCATCGGCACTTCGCGGCCTGTGCTCGGAAAAAATGGGCAGCTTTACCCCTGTTATTGGCGTTTTTCATCGCGCAAATCTCGAACCGACGCTGCCATCGATTGAGAATTGGTTTAAATTTCAGCATTCCACTTCGCGATTCGGCAATGGAACGCCCTGTTCGACGAATAGAGGGCGACGAGTTACCGACCGATTATTTAGATGGGTGCGCGCCCCAAAAGTACTGACCCCACTTTGGCCGAGAGTTTATGACCAAGAAGAAGAAAAAATCCCAACCGAAAGAGAATGCTAAAAAATCGAATTCGGTGACTCAAGGTTTGCCAGAAAAAAAAACTGGGTTGCTCGGAAAAGTCCAGGCGCAAGTGAAAGCCACAGCCAAGCCGGGCAAAAGTCAATTTTCTCGTTACGTTTCTTTTGGCTTGCTGCTTTGCGTGATTGGAATTTTGTGCGTCATCTTTTATCAAGTGATGTCGCGATTCATTATTCCACTTTTTCTTTCGGCTCTGTTGGTCGTCATCTTTCGTCCGCTTCATGAATGGATCGCCAAAAAAATTGGCGGACGCGTGCAGATCGCCGCGCTGCTGACAACGCTGTCCATTTTGCTGGCCGTCCTCATCCCGTTAGCCGGATTGATTTTCCTGGCCGCCAGTGAAGGTCGCGACGTTGCCCGGCAGTTCAATGCAGCCAAAGTTATTGACGACATCTCACATATTCGAACCGACCTTGGGCTCGACATGCCGAGTGCCCGGGAAGTACGACAAGTCGAAAAGAGCATCGGCTCAACATTTGCCAATATTGTTTCCGATTCAGAATCACTGAACAAACAAAGTGCGGCGCTATTTGAAATTCAAGAAGAGACAATCGCGATTGCCCGTCAGCAGGAACTGCCGTGGCCCGTTGAACCAACTCCAGTTGCCGACGAAAACGAAGACGCGAATACGTTCTTCGGTACTTCCAACGAGTCCGACAAGTTACTGACGTGGAAGAAATACGCCAGAAGCCTGAATCAAGCCACCAAGCTGCATGTCGACATTGAAGCTTCGGTTCGTAAAGCAAACGCGGCTTCGAGTCCCGAAGAGACATCCGAAATCAATGAAGAGAAGCATGCCACAGCTCATCTTTATCAAAAGACGTTAGGCGAAACCTCGCAGGCGTTCCTCGACTTCAAGTACCAGATGCTTGGTGGTCGAACAAAAACGATGGTCATCGAGGCCGTCAATCCGACTCGTACCGAACTACAAACGTACACTGAAAAAGCGGTAACGTTTTTGCGCGAAAAACTGTTCGCATTGGGCGGATCGATCACGACGTTTCTTGGCAGCATGATTTTCGGCGGCGTGATCATGGTCATTGGCGTGTATTTCTTTTTGCTCGACGGGCCAGCCATGGTCGAAACGTTTAAAGGCCTTTCGCCTATCGATGACGATCACGAACAGGAACTCGTTTCAGAATTTGGGCGCGTTAGCCGAGCGGTTGTCGTCGCGACGTTATTGTCGGCGTTAGTTCAAGGGCTCCTCGCGGGAATCGGATTTTACTTTGTCGGATTGGATTCCATTTTCCTGTTAACGCTGTTGTCGGCAGTGTTGGCGATGGTTCCATTTGTCGGTGCGGCCTCTGTCTGGATTCCGTGCGCATTGTACCTTTACTTTTTCGACAACAACCTAGGTGGCGCGATTGGGTTGGCAATCTACGGTGCTGTCGTCATTTCCATGGCCGACAACATCATCAAGCCTTGGATTCTTCATGGGCAATCAAATCTACATCCACTCCTGGCTTTGCTCAGCGTGCTTGGCGGCGTGGCGGTCCTGGGACCCATTGGAATTTTGATCGGACCGATGATTGTCGCGTTTCTGCAAACACTATTGAAGATCATGCATCGTGAACTGGATATTCTCGAACAGCACAGCGCAGAAGAATCGCCGCCGCCTACGGTCGCTGAACCAAGTGCACCTGCCGCCTCTTAAAACGAATCGCTAGATTGACTCAATGGAACGACAGCAAGTCCATTTTTCCGGCCACGTGCAAGGCGTCGGATTCCGGTACACCACCCACCAGATTGCCAGCCAGTTCTCGGTAACCGGATACGTGAAAAATCTGAATGATGGAAGAGTGCTGGTTGTCGCCGAAGGAAATCCGCAGGAATTGGCAGACTTCATTCGCACGATTGAAAACCGGATGGATGGCTACGTGCGACATGTAGAGCAGCAACGCTCAACTGCAACGGGTGAGTTTGATTCGTTTTCGATCCAACGATAAGCCAAAAATCAACCATAAGCTAAAAATCTCTTCCCTCACTCCAGGGGATTCCCGCTTCATTAAGCTCGTCCTCAAAGTCTTCCATCTCGTCTCCGATCAGCTTTTTAAGATCACTCTCGATCTCTTCAAACTGCTCAACACCAATTGCATACTGTTGGCGCGCCGTTTTGGTAGGACCGAAAGTTCCACCTGCTGAGCCGAACATCGCATTTCGAATTCGCGAGTTGATGCCTGGCTCTGTCATTACCCATCGATCGGATTTCATCGTGTCACCGTTAAGCTTCGTTCGGAACTCATCCATCCGCTGCTTAAGCTCCTGCGCTTTGGCAAGCAATTCAGGGGCGCCACCCGGTTGCTTTTTGATCAGCTCGATCAGCTCGTCAATTTGTGCGAATCGTTCGCGAAGCGTAACCGTGACGGCATAAGTCTTGTTGGAAAACAAACCCATCTCTTTAATGAATGCCAGAACCTCATCACGGTCTTGCGGTTCCAAAGTAGGCGTGACAATCGATTCAACTTCGAACGAAACCGGTTCACCTAACGACTCAGCCTCACCGTCACCAAATTTATAGGCTTCGGCTGTGTAAGTCCCTGGCACGACGAGCGGATTGACGCGCTGACCAAGTCCCTGATACCGCAGATTCCAATTCGTCGAATGAATCCCTTTCTTGTTAGCCAATTCTTGTCGAGCCACAATCGTCCCGGCTTCATCGGAAATTTCGGCATAGTACATCGGAGCAAGTTCTTCCTTTTCAGCCCGCAATACTTCGAATGATGGCGTCGGCACGTCTTCGCCAGCTTCCTTGAGCTTCTTTTCTGCTTCCTTTCGCTTGTCGGCCAACGATTTGAATTCGTCACGTATGTAATAGTTGAAGACTGCACCGAACTCAGGGTTTTTGGCGTTAAACAGTGAATCGCCTTGAAAACCTTTTTCGCCGCCAAGCGAATCGGTTGGCGAGTACCAGAATGCCCGGCGAATGGGGAACATGTGAAACGCGTTGTCAGCAAACAGTTCAGGAGTTGCTTCCCGCAGCAAACTGTAATCGTCGAGCACATAAAAACTGCGACCAAACGAAGCACAGACCAGATCGTTTTCACGTTTCTGCATCTCCATATCGCGGAACGAAATCGTCGGAAGACCTGACTTCAGCTTGAACCACTTCTCACCAGCATCCAAAGTGCAGAAGATTCCGAATTCGGTTGCCAGAAAGAACAAATCTTTTCGCTCATGGTCTTGAACGATCCGCCAACAAATATGTTTCTCGGGCAAGTCACCGACCATCATTTCCCAGCTCTTGCCGCGGTCAGTACTCTTGATCACCATCGGCGAGTAGTCGCCCGTTTTATGGTCGTCAACACAAGCGTAAACCGTGTCGGGATCGTGCAAATCAGCTTTGATGTCGTTGACGAAGAAAAATTCAGGCACGCCGAAAACCTTGTCGATTTTTCTCCAATTCTCGCCTCCGTCTTCGGAAACCTGAATCAGCCCATCGTCGGTCCCTACATAAAGCAATCCTTCGACCAACGGAGATTCGGCGATCGAAGTAATGTTTCCATGTTGCGACATCGCATACATATCGTAGCCAGCATCAACACTCCAAACGCGGCCCATCGTTGGCAGTTCGTATCGATTCCGGTTTCGCGAAAGGTCAGGCGAAATCTTCTTCCATGAGTCACCACGATCATCGCTACGGTGCAGGTGCTGGGAAGCAAAATATAAACGCGTGTGTGAGTGCGGACTGATCAGAATTGGTGAGTCCCAATTGAACCGGTAAGACGCTTCGCCTTTCTCCGGTTGCGGTTGAATCATGACCGTCTCTCCCGTCTTGCGATCATATCGTCGCAAATAGCCTTCTTGCGACTCGCCGTAAATCGTGTCGGGGTCTTCCGGGTCGATCGCCGTGTCGTGCCCGTCGCCGCCAATCGTTTTAATCCAATCGGAATTCATAATTCCCTGAACGGCTTTGGTACGCGAAGGGCCGTACTGCGAATAGTTGTCCTGCGTTCCACCAGCCACATGGTAAAACGGCGTGTCGTAATCTACCGACACTTTATAAAACTGCGTCAACGGAAGGTTGGCACAGAAAGCCCACGTTTCACAATAGTCGTAACTGCGGTAGACGCCGCCATCACAGCCGACGAGCAAAAAATCTTTGTCTGTCGGGTGGAACGCAACCGCGTGATTATCAACGTGTTTGTGGTCGCCTTCGATACTTTCCCAAGTATCACCATTATCGGTGCTTCGCATGAAATAGTTGTTGGCTTGGTAGAGCACGCCGAATCGATGTGGATCGACCCAGAGTTCCTGATAGTAGTGAGCTCCTGTTCCACCAGAAACAAAGTCACTCGTCTTGCTCCAACTCGCGCCAGCGTTTTCGCTGCGCCAAAATCCTCCTTTACGACCTGGAAGTTCGATCGTCGCATAAACCACGTTTGATTTTTGTGGAGAGACTTGAAGAGAGATCTTTCCCATGTCTTTGGTCGGCAAACCAGCTTTGAGTTCTGTCCACGTTTCGCCGCCGTCGGTTGACTTATGGATGCCCGTTTCGGGTCCACAGTTAATGATCGCCCAGACATTACGATGTCGCTGATGCGTTGCAGCATAAAGGACGTCCGGATCTTTCGGATCAAAAACAACATCGGTCACTCCGGTGTACTCGCCTTTGGACAGTACAAGTTTCCAGTTCTCTCCGCCGTCGGTTGATTTGTAGAGTCCGCGTTCTCCGCCGGGAGACCACAGCGGTCCTTGCGAAGCAGCAAAGACGACGTTGGAGTCGCGCGGATCGACGAGGACTTTACTGATATGCTCTGACTCTTTCAGCCCGCGATGTTTCCAAGTGCTTCCCGAGTCGTGACTGACGTAGATTCCGTCACCAAAACCAATATGTCGGCCACCGTTGTTTTCGCCCGTGCCAACCCAGATCGTTGAGCTTACTGACGGATCAATCGAAACACAACCAATCGAATAAGACGGCTTGTCGTCGAAAATCGGCTTGAACGTCGTGCCGGCGTTGGTAGTTTTCCAGACACCACCGGAAGCCGCCGCAACGTACCACGTGTTGGGTTGTTCTTGATCGATTGCCACATCGCCAATTCGGCCCGACATGAATGCAGGTCCGATATTGCGAAACTTGACAGCGCCGCTGAGCAAGTCGGTGTCGAGCTCCGCTTTGGCGTCGTCGGATTCTTCGTCTGACTTGTCGTTGTCTTCTCCCTCACCGTCTGCCGCTTTCTCGTCATCCTGCTCAGCCGAATCTTTTTTTGATTCAACAGATTTTGTTTTGGCTTTATCGCCCTTTGTATCTTTGTCCTTTTTTGATTTTTGGGCGAATGCGATCGAAGAGAATGCCAGCAGGAAAATCAAAGCAAGATATTTGGACATGGTTGAGGCTCGATTGTGCGTTGTTGAATGAATTGGAATTCGAGGTCGGAGATCGGAAGCGGCGCACCAGTCTCAATTGTTCCACGAACAGCATCTATTGAGTTTGTTTGGTATCGCTGGGCTCGTCAATCAGATTCGCGACTCTTTGATCGAAAACAGTAGGGTGTTCGGGCCGGATGTAAGGTGTTTGACGCTGGACGATGGGCGGCCAACAATGACTTGTACATTTCAACCCTTGATCGAGGACTAAACCATGAGCACTGACGGTTTATTGACGGCAACTCAATCTACGATCATAAGTCTGGAAGGATGCCAATGACACATTTCATTATTGCACTCATTGTTGCACTCTCCTCAATTGCATTAATGACGTTTTGTATTTTCGGTTATCCGCTGATGATCCTTCGGCCGATAACGAAATTGTTGCGGCAGCCACTGAACGCGACTACAAAAGGCAAATTCAGTTTGACAGACATTTTCTCGTTAATGTTTTTGGGACAGTTGCCGTTCACACTCGTGAGAATCATTGGGGCAGACATTAATTCACACGGCCCTCAAACAAGGCTAGTTATCTATTGCGGCTTCCTCGTGGTTGCGGGCTTGGTCTGGTACATCGGGTTGAAAATGCTTAACCATATCGGCGTCACTGACCAGCTCAAACGAGTCGTTTGTATCTCGTACACGATCCCAGCAGGAATTGCCGGTGGAATCTTGGCAGCCATGTGGTTGGGCGGACTTTATGATTGGTTTTTATATGGTCCGGTCACTGTCGCATACATAGCGGGGCCAATCGGGCTCGTCGCGATGACCGCAATCACGTTTTATTCCTCACGGTGGATCGCCTCAGAAGTCGATGGCCAAGAGTTGACATGAATTCGGCAGTTGCGGCTGGAACAAATGGAAAGCCACATCCCCAGCGGCGGTGAGGCTTCGACGATTAATTTTGTGATGGGTGTTTGAAATAGCAGCCGCTAATTTCAAATCGTCGACGGGTCGATGCAATCACACCTGCAAACAACTGATCTCGAGTGTCGGCCGGCGCTTGGTAGATAAAGACCGGCACCCCAAGTTTTCCAATCGCTTCTTTAACAATCGCCAATAGCGTTGGCCAGTTCTCGTCGCTGCCGTTGACTCCGATTCTTGGCAGGTGGACCGAAGCACCAAACCGTTTGGCTTTTCGCGCGACGTGGGTCAGACACCTTTCCAGGATGTCGTATCGAATCGGTCGAAAGCCGCCTTTGTGCTTTGTTCCACGTTCGCCAACCATGTTGGCAATCCGAATGATTCGATTCTCTGGGGTATAGACTTTGACGTATTGAACGGACCCAAGTCCAAAGTCATTTCGAAATCGGTTGCGATACCAAAGATTGTAAGCCCGTTCGGCCTCCGGCCATCCTCGGGCGATCTCTCGCGCATTGCGGCCACACCAAATTCCCAAGTCGTTACAGACGTGGGCGATGACTTGAGGGCCTAGCGATTTTGGATTTGCAACACTCCCGCTAACGTAGTTTAGATTTTTCATAGGACTGACAATCGTTCGTCAAAGAGCACCAATCGGCAGCGTTCTTTGCGGACGATTAAGTTGAATAATGAGATGAATAAGTCCGTAGGATTTACCCAATCGCCAATCAACGATCGTCGGTCTCTCTAATGAATAATAGCGCATCGAGAAAGCAGGTCAAGAAATGGGTCACTGGGGCGGCAAATTCAAAGGCAAAGCCGTGAAGAGTCTTCAATTGCGATTCAATCCGTTGCCCCAGCCGAATGCCGCTAGACTGCGTTTGATAAGTGTGAGCGCCAGCCATGGATGGCGCAATCGAGAGTCGAAAGGTTGGAGAGCGACACACAAAAGCCGGCTCCTCGGTCTAAGGGCGGCAAGATCGGTGGCTAGCGCCAAAACGCTGGATATTCGGTAAGAACCCTCCCTTGCTGTTGCAATAAACATCTGGGAAGTTAACCCAAACATACTGCAAACAACTCCAAACGCGCACGAAAAAAGCAAGCATCCGACTTGCAGATGCTCGCTCAATTTTTTTCTCGCGGATATCGCTATTTTGAAGTTAGCGATTAGCTTCGGCGGCGTCGTGTAACGAGACCAAGTGAAGCCAAGCCTAGTAGAGCCAAAGATGATGGCTCAGGAACAGCCAAGAACGACTGGCCTGTATTGACGGTTCCTTTGGTCGCGGCGCTAGGGCCCGCCCAAGTGAAATCTCCAGGCGCTGTGCCCGCGCCGGTCAATTGCAATGAATCTCCCACTGCGGTGCCACCACCTTCAGAGACACCAATGTCAGTCGACGTCAAACCAATTGCTGCACCAGCCGTCGCTGTCATTGATCCCTCATAGGAATTAAATTCAAGCACTGCGCCAGTAACATTGTTGCTCAAAGCCCACCCGTCTGGAGCACCGTTTTGGATTAAACTAGGTGCCCAAGTATAAAACTGGTAACCGTTGACGTTTGAGCCCGCCACAAAGTTTTCAAGTATTTCTGAATCGTAAACAGTTCCATTATTACCGTTGTAAAGCTCCAGCGTGAATTCGCCCAAGTCTACACCTGCCATGTTGGGCGCTATTACAATTTCAACGCATTCGTCTTCATCGCCACCAGTGTTGTCGTAATGAATTTCGTTAACCCAAAGATCCGCGCTGGCGGATCCAGAGAGTGCGAGAACTGCGGATACTGCGAACAGAAAAACTCTATTCATGTTGTGGACTCCAAGACTGTATTTTGTTGATACTATTTTTTTTGTGGTCGCGTAGAGGTTGTGAGTTTAACCGACACATATTCTTGGGTCAACGTAATCGTCTCATCTAGAAGAATGCGTATGACACTCTCCGTAAACGCAAAGTAGCCAAGGCAAAAAACCAATATTGATTGGGTTCTAGGACAAATCAGACAGGCAATATTCATAACTACTGCTTATCGGAACGCTCAATGAAGTGTAAAAATTTCTTCATGTGGCGAACTAGCGTCTGATGATAGATCGGTCGCGCAAATGCTCTTTGATTAGCTCCAACCTCGTGCGCTCTGTTATGAGTCATGATCATGATTTTGCGAATTTCAGGGCCGCAAGAATATCGGCAAAACCAGTAAATCGCATTGACTCAAACCAAGTTGAAAACTTCGTCCATTTGAGCAGAGATTTCTTTCAAGTGGTTCAAGTCGCCGTCGCCAACTTCTGCCGCTGCGTAGCCGTAGTAATTGATCTCGTGAAGCGCCTTGCGAACATCAGCCCAATCGAGATCGCCTTCACCAATCTTGGTGAAGGTGTCTTCCGCACGTGAGAAGCCTTTTAAATCCAGTTTGAAAATTCGACGACCAAGCTGACGAATCCAATCGCCCATGCTGCCGTACTTCCAATGGTTGCCGATATCGAATTGCATGCCGACCCACGGCGAATTGAATTGATCAACATACTTAACAAACTTTTCGGCGGTCTGATCATTGCCGCCATCGTGATCGTACAAAAAATTGTTCCACACGTTTTCGATCACAATTTGGATCCCAAGCTCAGCACACAAAGGAATCGCTTGGTGGACGTTTGCCGCCGATCGCTCCCAGACTTCTTTTTCGGTACCGTCTTTGCCATGACCGACGACCAATAGCACCGAACTGCCCCCAATCGCTTTGGTTTGGCGAATGGAATCCGTTAAGTCCTTCAGCGCAAGTTCTCGTTGCGACGCGTCGGGACTGGAGTGAGTGATCTGCCAGTGCGAACCGATTACCGTACCATCGACTGGCAACCCGCTTTCTTTGATCGCTGTGTTGACGGCTTCCACAGAACTGCCACCTTTGATCAATCGCAGAGGCGAGTCAACTTCGATCGCGGCGAAACCGGCTTCTTTGGCAGCGAGAAATTTTTCAGTAAGCGACCCTTCGACTGCCACCATGTTTAGCTTGAGTGTTTTGTATATGCGATCTTTCAAAGAGGGATCGTCATCTTGAGCCAGTAGTCGTGCCGGAGGCGTTGCCGATAACGCTTTGTTCGCTAGCCTTGGCGTCGCGGCCAATGCGGCAGCGGCGGTTGTCGCGCCGAGAAATGTACGTCGTGAGTACGAGTTAGCTTGAGACATAAGGCACCTGGTAAATGAAGTGTGGGGCGATTCCGTGGCGGTAGCTGCCAGCGTCCGAATCCATGCAGCAGCCAACATCAATGTAACCAACCTGGAATACCACGTCACTGACTGTGCTGAAGGCACGATGGTTATTTAACCTGGCATGAAATGCCAGGAACCACGGATCAAGAAAACAAGTGCTGAAGGCACGACCCGTTAAACGAATTGACATGTTGGCATCGATGGAATCGTACCTTCGGCACTCACGTTTGGCTGGAAAACGTATCCCGGCATTTCATGCCGGTCTGGATAACGTGGTGTCCCTTCGGGACGTAAAAGCGAAAAAAACGCGTGGGACGTAAAGTGAGCAAACGTTGCAGCTACCTCTGTGAAACCCAGGTGGAAATTTTACAGCACAACGGACCTGAGAGAGTGAGCAACCGATTGGGTCGCAAGAATCGCTTGCTCTATTCACCGTCGCCATGTTCAACTGCTGGCCAGTATTTCGCCCAAGCCTCTTCCAGCGGAGCTTCTGCGTAGTCCGGGCTGTTGTCCAAGTCGTGGCACGAGTAGCAAATACGAGCCTTCGCGTCTTCCTTGGTAACGTGCAACTCCTTCCGTAGCTTTTCCAATAACTCCTCTGGAGCAGCGGCTCTATTCTCAGCCTCGACATGGGCGGACGCAGGACCGTGACAGTTTTCACAACCGTTTCCATGCAGAGCTTCATCCTTCTCCAAATCTATAAAGCCTGTCTCGTACGGAAAGTATTCCTGTGGATTCCAACCGGTCGCATGGCAGCTGACGCATTCCGGATCAAAGTTCCGCTTCACCCAGGTTCGTTCGCCAGGATCGGTCAAATCCGCAGTCGCTCGAGCATGAGGGCCTCCGTTACCTTGAATTCCATCCAGCCAAATGTCGTATTCCACATCGTGGCAGTCTTCGCAAACGGCGGAGCCGACGAATTTGTGACCACTGGGATGAAGCCGAGGTTTGATATCGTCCAGCAATCCATTTTGCCACAGCGTCTTGAGCTCGTTTTGATAAGCCAAAAAGATCTTTTTGATTTCGTCCGGATCTTTGAATCGTGCATCAAGCGGCACACGTTGATATTTGATCGTTGGTGCGGCTCCGGCAAAGTCGATTCCAACAAGCCCCACGTACATTCCTTTGACGCCGACTTGAATCATCGAAGTCATGTGATTGCCGACCTTGATTTCTTCGGGCATCATCGTTGGATCGCCAGCACCACCTGACGTTACCAGCAAATTAAAGTTAGGAAATTGTTTGGCCAACTCGCGGCAGTTTTCTACTTCCGATTGCACCATCAGGACTTTGAAATCACAGGCTGCAAATTGCGGATTCGCAACGACTGCGGCGATGGCCTCCGGCGTCGACGTGACCGAGTATTCTCCGTTGCCCTGAAATTTATCGACGTGTTCTTTTCCCACGACGGTCGTCACGCCAATTCGTTTTCCGTTTCGCTCGACGATTCGAAATTTGTTGGTGATGGAATCGTCCTCAAACACCAAAACGTTGGCGCTGGTGACGGGACTGAATTCCTGTTTCGCATTTTCAATCACGCTATACAGCGAAACGGCGGACGCTTTAAGGTCTTCGACGCCCAGTCCAACGACATCGTACTTCATTGTCTTGCATAAAATTTCATAAGCTGTCGCGAGTTTAATTTCTGGTTGTTGGCCGATCCGGTGAATTTGATTTCCAGCATCGATCATGATCGGATTCCAACCGCGCCCAAGCAAGACGTTCTGACAAGCTCGCCGGCGCAACAGACCACCTTTCTGGTTGGTCAGTCCCGTGCATCCGCATGGCTCGATATAGCCGTTAAGTCGCCCGGTCACAAACAAAGTAACTTCGGGTTGAGCCCAGTCTTTGACCAAATCTTCGGCCGGTTCAACCGGTTCATTAGACTCGTCCTCTTCTTGTGCGGTTGACACTTCATGGTTATTGGAAGCTCCAACCATCAAGTTGCTTGCCACGACTCGTGTCGCCGACCGAGTATGATTGCTCAACAGCGCGCTAAGTGAAGCCAACGGATTTTCACAGCCTAGTGTGACGACAAAGCCGATCACAAAGAAAAGCACCAATGATACTCTGCCAATAATCCAACCTGACTTCATGAGTAACGTCTCCTGCAAGCGTCAAACCTGCTCGCGATCAAACCGAAGGCTGATCGATAATTGTCTTTAGTTCCGTTTTGTTTTACCAACGATTCTGTTTAATTGGGCAACTAAGCTTGCTGCGCCGCAGCAAAAGTGGGCCTACCGTAGCCAGCCACCAAACGTTGGAACGCTTGTGAAAATCTTTCTGTCCAATCGTCCAAGCGGAAGATAGTCCAAGCACTCTAGGAAGGATACAGACGATACCGAAATCGGTAAACGGCGGTTTGATTTTACCGGGCCAAGGAACATGACGGGGAGCTTTTCCACCGCTATGTGAGAACCATTTCACCAATCAATAGCCACGGTCCTGTTGAATATCAGCAAAATCACGCAAATGATATCCAACTCCGGCTTGATCGCAAAGCTTACAAAACGCTCGAAGTGCGACTCCGAATCCATCGGGACCGCTAAAACCACCGAATTGCCCGCCACCTTTGACGTGCGGTTCGAGATCAACAAAGACACCCGGAACGCCGCGTGATTCCATCCGCTTTTGAAGCTCGGGAAGAAACTCGACCAGATCCTGCAAGATTCTCAAATGGCCTGAGTGACCGATGTCAGCGGGAACGAAGTTCTTAACCGCTTCTTCGTCAACGTGATCCACGCGGCCCATATTTTCTGGATTGCGATAATCTTTAATATGCAACCAACCTAGCCCCGGCTTCATCGCAAGGTACTGCTCGACGACTTCATCTTCGGTGTAGCCCTGCAGGACCAGGTTGCCGCCGTCAAAAATAGTAACCAACGCATCGTTGTTGATTTGTTCGTGAAGCCGTGCCAACAAGTGACCGTTTTGTCCGATCAAGTTGGCTTCAACTTCCAACCCAAACGTGACGTCTTGTTTTTGGCAGACGGTCGCAATCTGTCCGACCTGGTCAACGGCTTGGCCAAAGTGAGATTCGAGTTCTGAACCTTTAGGATGATAAAACGAGAACCCGCGTATAAGTTTGGTGTCAAACGCGTGAGCCAATTCACAAGCCCGGACAACTTCGTTTTCGATGTACTCATCGAACGGTCGGTAGGGCGTTGTTGTTCCATCATCGACATCGCAAAGTTTGACTTTCCCAATCGGCGAACCAATCGAGGAGATGCTTAATCCGTATTCGTCGAGTTTGCTTTTGACGGTGGCGATTTCAGCGTCGTCGAGTCCCATTACATTCTTGACGCCATTGCCGGCGTCAATAAATCGAATTGACAAATAACGCATTCCCAATGCAGCAAGCGCACAAAACTGCTGATCGATTGTTTTGTCAATTGCAGATTCGTCAGCGAATCCAGTTAGCAGGACATTCGGTTGGCTCATGGTTATCCTTTTTTCTTGTGTTCTACAGTGATGATCGAACGGATACCACCGCGCGGTGTAAATCGAGCGGTCAGCTTCGCGTACCTCGGTTCGACAACAGCAGCGAAGTCATCCATGATGGAATTGGTGACGTTCTCATAGAAGATGCCTTCGTTGCGAAATTGCTGCAGGTAAACCTTGAGGCTCTTTAATTCCACGCAAAGTTTGTCTGGAATGTATTCAAACGTAAGTTCGCCAAAATCTGGTTGGCCCGTTTTGGGGCAGACCGAAGTGAATTCGGGGCAGACAATTTCGATCGTATATTCACGCTGTGGAAATTGATTGTCAAATGATTCCAGTGCTTGACGATAATTCTTGCTCATCGGTTAAACTGTTTCTCGGTTCGATTTTGATTTGGTGATTTAGAATGAAAAAATCAAGCCCGTCATCCTAACGTGAGATAGCTGCCAAGGAAAACCCATACTGACATGTTGATCTCGGAAATCTACAACTCTCGTCAAGGCGAAGGGCAGTTAACAGGCACGCCAAGCGTTTTCGTGCGAACCAGCGGATGTAATTTACGTTGTCACTTTTGTGATACGCCGTTCGCTTCGTGGGATCCCGTCGGTGAAATGATGTCGGTTGAGGAGATCATCAAACAAATTCTCGTTATTGCAGAAGAACCGCTTCCGCAAATGCATGTTGATTTCGCCAGCGAGTTCAAAACTTTTTCTCCGCCTGCCCGCCATGTTGTGTTGACCGGTGGAGAACCGATGCTGCCACGTGATGTCAACGAGCTTTGCGAAGCGATCCACAAATCTGGATTCCACATCACGATCGAAACGGCGGGAACGATTGACCGTGACCTCGTCTGCGACTTGATGTCCATTTCGCCAAAACTAAAAAACTCGACGCCAACAGTTGAGCGAGTCGGAAACAAAAGGGCAGGGGAGTGGGCCGCAAAACACGAGCGCGCGCGACACCGACCGAGAATCGCCCAATCGCTGATTCGCGAGCGCGAGTATCAGTTGAAGTTCGTGGTCGAGTCGGCGGAAGATCTTGTTGAAATTGAGTCGTATTTGAATGAAGTCGAAGCGAGTTCGAGGTCCGAGTCCGAAGGTCGGAAGCCTAATTTGGAATCGACTTTGATCGACCGCAAACGAGTGATGCTGATGCCGGAAGGCATTGATGAACAGACGTTGGCGCGTCGAACGGAATGGCTGTTGCCACTGTGTGAGAAGTTGGGGTTTTCGTTTTGTCCGCGACGACACATTCATTGGTACGGAAACAAGCGAGCGACTTAACTTTCGGCCGCGTTGCGTGGTCCGGTGCAATCGCGGTAAACGTAACGATGCTATATAATTCAGCCCTTGATGAATTCAGCGCGATGCTGACAACAATATCACTTCACCGAATCGGTTAACCGGGAAACCCACATGCGAAATCTCAGCTTTTTGATATTCGTGGTCATTACGTTTTGTTGTTGGGGGCTGTACGGACCGATTCTGCATGTTGGCCAGGAAGTGATGGGCGGCGGAGGAGGACAAAAGAGTTTGCTACGCCCCTTCATTTGCGTCGGAGTTGCTTACTTTTTGATCGCCGTATTGTATCCCGTCTTCGTGTTGGGGCTCAAAGGGGAATCTGGACATTGGTCGGTCGGTGGCATCCTCTGGTCGTTTATCGCCGGAGCGGTTGGCGCGATTGGAGCTTTGGGAATCATCCTCGCATTCAAATTCGATGGCAGCCCGGCTTATGTAATGCCGTTGGTGTTTGGATGCGCTCCGATTGTTAACACGATGGTCACCATGGGAATGTCCAAAACATTCAAGCAGGCTTCGTCGCTGTTTTACATCGGCATTTTGATCGTGGCGATCGGAGCCGCCGGCGTTTTGATTTTTAAGCCAAAGCCCGCAGCCGACAAACACGCGAGTGAAAACTCAATGGACCATGCGTTACTGATCACCGAACTCAAAAGCGGCCACGTCTCGCTTGCCGTTCAAGACGAGCAAGAGAAATCAGCTGACAATGTTGAAGCGGCCAACGATTCGGCCGACGAAACAACAGCTGAAACGCAGCCCGCTGGGGAGGCAACGATTGAAGACACCAAAGAGATCACCAACAAATTGAAGGATGGGCTCGGCCTCAATGCGGGCGAAAGTTCACCCGTCAAAGGCGGTCCATTTTGGGTCATCATTTGCGTCGCGTTGACCGCGATCTGCTGGGGTGCTTATGGGCCTGTGTTGCACAGTGGTCAAGCCAAAATGGGCGGTAGCCGCTTACGACCGTTCTTGTGTGTTGGGCTGGCCTATTTCGCAATCGCTGTTGTCGTGCCCATGTTTTTGCTCAATGCAATTCCCGATCCAGGAGGTTGGAATCATCCGATTGGAATCCTGTGGTCACTGGGGGCAGGTGCTGCCGGAGCGATCGGAGCTTTGGGAATCATTTACGCGTTCAATTTTGGCGGCAAGCCGTTATTCGTAATGCCGCTGGTGTTTGGTTTCGCGCCGGTCATCAACACGATGTCATCGATTGTGACCAACAATTTGTATGGCCAAATCAGCCCGTGGTTTTACGGAAGTTTGGCACTGGTGATTCTTGGCGCCGTAATCGTCCTGGTATGTGCTCCTCGTAAAGCCAAGCCTGCTCCGGCAGCGACACCTCAACCAAAAACAGAGAGCTGATACGATGTCGTCGAGCCCGATCAATTCTCCCGATGGTGAAGCCGAGAAAGTCCAGCAGATTGACTTGCTGTTGAGTCATGTCTGGATGGTCAGAACTTTCTTGAAGCACAGCGAAGAAGCCGAAGAAGACGATGAACTGAATGAAGTTCATCGGACGCTTTATGATTACATGTTGGCGCTTGGCGGACCGCTGAAAGCAGGGGACAGTGCGAAGTATCTTAAGCAAGCGAAGAAGAAGCTAAAGAAGTTAAAAAACGCCACCGAGTTGTTTTTGGAAATTCAACCGGAAATCTCTTCACACACCAATTTCCAAATGGCGGCTCAAAGCTTGAAAATTGCCGTCGACCAGGTTTCCAAGTTGCTGGAGGAGTAGGTTCCTTCAGCAGTATGTTCCGCCTGCAAGAATGTTCTTTCTCAAGTTTGTTCTTTCTCAAGTTTGTTCTTTCTCAAGTTTTTTCCTTCTCAACTATGTTCCTTCTCAACTATGTTCCTTCTGCCGGAAGGAACTCGATCTAGCCACGAATGTGGCGACAGCCGGTAGCCGTCGGCGTGAGCCGATGGGTTGCTTGAAGTTTAAAACGGAAGCCCTGAATGGGGCAGCAGAAAATGTAACCCTTGCTGTCGCCCCATTGGGGGATGCGGGGCATGATCCAAAATCCATGTGCTTACGCTCACGGCTACCGAATGTCGCTCCATTCGGGGCTGCCGTCTGCTAAGCAGCTGGACGCACTGGTGGGCAGTCTAATTCCACGCAGAGTTGCATTTTTACTATCGCACTTTGCAGCGGAATCGAATCACGCCACCTTCGTGGGGTTCCAGAGGAGCCTCGACTTCCCATCGCAACATCAGCGATCCGCCTGAGTTTGGATCGTGAATGAACTTAGCTTTCACAGAGCACTCCGCTGAATCGGGCACGTACTGAAGTCGCCCTGTCAAATTATCGACCAACGTTACATTGCCGACTTTGTTTGGACTCAAGTTGTCAAAGCGGATTGTGAATTCAACTTCTTCGCCCGATCGAGCGGCAATTTTTGATGCGATTTTGGTCACTCGGAGAATTGAATTGTCATCATTCGTCTCGACAATCACCATCTGCTGCACACGAGACGCATCATTGACGACGACAGGTTGAATTCGATCCGCTGTGACTTGCAATCCAAGATTGTCTTGCCAAACGTTGGCCGATTGAATACCAAGACTCAGGCGAGCCATTTCCGCACTGGAGGCTCTCCCCCATTTGATCAATTCAAGATTTTCATAAGGCTTGAATGAGTTTCGAACGCCGAACAGCTCAACAACCTGGCCTTGAATCACACCGCGTGTCTGGTCCAGGAATGCGCTCGCGCGTTTGGAACCTTGCTGATGCTCAAGCATCACGTTTTGTTTTGTGGTGGTTGAGAAATCTTTGCCACGGGCAACCGACAGTGGAACTTTCTCTTCCAGCTCGGTGATTTGCGTGTTGAGTTGAGCCTTGAACAGTTCATCAACACGTCGCACTGCTGAGAAACGTGGCGCGTAAATGGCAACACGGTTGCTAGGTGAAACCAGTCGCTTGCCGTCTACCGTATCAAAGTGCCCGAACGTATCTTCGGTATCCATTCCGTAGATGTTCCAGTCGCCGTCGACCTGAACTCGCTTGCCGCGATCGCTTCCATCGTAAATATATTCGTTGTTGGTCGCGCGTGGATCTGTCTTGTGTCGATAGCGGGGATCGTCTTGACGAGCTTCACGCCCCATCGGAACAGGGTAGATACCGAAACTGTTTTGCTCAGCCAATTCCCCATCTTGAATGGTAAAACCCATTCGCTCCGTGAAACCTGTGTCTTGACCAAAGTCTGCATCGTAAACCGCAGCGGAGGCATGATGTTCTGCTTTTGGTTTGGGTTGCACAATTGGCGGATAAGCCGGAAGCGGCTGCGTGTTCGGATCGGCGACTGGCTCGATTTCCTGAACGGGAATTGAACCTTGGTTCATCACAAAACCTGATTGTTCCTCTTGAGCACTCACCGTCGTAGCCATTGTCAGCAAACTCAAGCATCCGGCCGCCGCAAATGAAATCTTGATAATTGCGCCGCGAGAGTTTTCAAGCAACGAGGGAGTTGCCAGTTTTTTTAAAATTGCCATCGGTTTCTCGTTTGATTGAACCGTCGCCGGTTGGTTTGCTTAATCTTCTTTACGATCGCTCAAGTTTTGCCATGTCGTGACGGACATTTTTGGCGGTCTGATTGGTTGTAAAGGCTGATAAGCTGGCTTGGTGGATGTTTGATCATTCGGTGAATTGAGGGCATCAGGAACGACTTCGCCTGGAATCATCGTCGGAGGAATTTCGATTTGAAATCCATCATTTTCGATGAAAGGATGTACCTGAGGAACGTCTGTAGGGGCTTCGCTACTAAACGCCGTTTCGTAACTGTAAGCCAGTTCGTCGGCCGTTGGCACGCGAGAGCCGATTCGGAGGATCGCCATCGGGCGACCAAGTCCTCGCGCCGTGTGAAGTGGATCTTCGGCAGATGAAACATCGAAGTACGGTTGCTCGTTCTCGCGTTGAACACGCGGCAGCGAAACTTCGGCGTCTTCAAGGTAAATCACCTTGGTCACCATGTTGCCAGAAATCGCTTGTTTAAGATCGTTTTCAGTGATCACGATCATGACGGGGAACTGGTTTTCCAATCCCTCTGGAGGGTGTAGTCGGTCAAGCAGTTCAACCGATGGGTAAATTTCGTTCTCGTAGGTTCCGCCGAAACCAATAACACGAAAACGGTAAAGTGGCCCGACACGCATCCCAACGGTTTGGCTGGACATGCCTGTATCGTTGAAGCTGCCGTTGGCAACAACACCGACGACCGTTCCCACTGGGGCAACAATTCGTACCGGTTGAATGTGATAGCCAAGTTCCCGATCGCCCATCAGCCGGCGCTGAGCCGCGATCCCGGGAGCCAGATCGCCATGAATTAATTCACGTTTCTGCTGAGCCTGCGCTGTCGTGACGAGCGTCATCGAAATTGCAACCGGGGCGATACAAACAACGATGGCGACGCACAAATTAGCGACGCGCGAATTGCCGACTCGCGAACGACAAAAGGGAATTAAACTTTTCAGGCTCATTGGAGTTCACTTCTTTTGGAACACAGCTGAATCCGGTTTGTTGCTAAGCAAAAAGAGCCGCGTCAGAAGTCCTGATCGCGGCTGCTTGGTTTCCTTTTCTCATTTGCTTTGTCAAAGTCTTTTGAGCAAAGCAAACACTGGCTCTAGCGTAGGCGGCCGCCCAGTTTCTGACCCGGAGGGCAATCTGGTGGCAACATTCCATGAACCATGTCAGATGGTGGTCGAGCATTGAGGTGCGGAGGTCGAATGTTGTTCTCCTGAATCAAAACGCGATCGGCCGGACGTGGATAGCTTAGACCTGGCTTTTGCTTGACGTAAACATTGACGTCGTTGGTTGGACCAGGAATCTGCATCGCTGTGTGGTTATGCATCGAGTAGTTACGCAAGCCAGCAGGTCCACCAAGTGGAATATGAGCTGGGCCTGGCAATCCGATATTGGTTCCCGTGAAAGGCATGCCGTAAGCAGGTCCTGTTACACCAGAGATGTAATCGTTGCTGCCGCCGCTGCCGCCGCCGAAACCACCGCCCGCAGGCAAGGCTCCTGCTGCCAATGAAGGGTCCACACCTGGCATCTCCAAGTCTTTGTTTCCAATTCGCAAGATGGCAAGAATCGCACCGCGGCGATCAGCTTCTACGATCGGATCAACACCTGGATCAAGACGTGTGCTAACCAATGTATCAACGCCGGCAAGTGCCAATTCTTGATACTCAGCATCGGGAACGTAAATAACTTTCGTGACATAGTTCGCTGCAGAGACTTGATCGAAGTCTTCCTGGCCGAACTGAATTGGAATCGCTGCGTGAGCGAGGTAAGCCGATGTGCGAGGTGAAGCAACTCCGATTTCCAAAGTTGGATACAACGACATGCCTGGTCGGCCTTCGATGTTTGAAACTTTGAGTCGGTAGATGCCGCCTTGGCGGAAGTTCTGTCGGCCAGGAACGATCAACGGTGTTGAATCGTACATGCCAATTCCAGATACGTCCCAGCTGACTTGCATCATTTCAGGACGATCGAAAAGTACTTGAACGCTTTGCATTCGAACAGCACCAAATGGGCCGTAGGCACCTGCGTCTTCAGCAGGTCCACCGCCTCGAGCTGACGAAGCCATGAGAACTCCGGGGCCCGGGCCACCAACGCCTGGACCTGGTTCCATTAGCATTTGGGCCGGCGGCAAATTGTGTCCCGCTGGCAGACCTGTGCGGGCAAGCGGCATCTGCGCGCTTGCCATCGTGGCTGTTGCCAGCATCACCATCAAGCCAGTTGTGATACGCACGTACATCAGTTTTCCCCCTAGAAGGTCTTTCGCCAGCATTGACTTTATTGCAAGCAATGAGGCAATTTTCCAAAAGCATTGATTTGTTTTGTTCGTAGTTGGCCGTTCGTAATTTCCTGCGTCGCAGAAACTGACATAGACCAACCGTAATTCCACTCGTAAGATGCCGCTGTCGCCGCGCAACTATTAGCGCTTCGAATCGAAAATCTACTTTTGATTAGTTCGGCGCGGCACAACGCATTTCTTTGGAAAAATCCGTTTACCTTACCAATGAAGCAAGAATTACTTACGGCTGTTGTTTTGCTAGCGACCGGGGCGGCGCTCTGGTTTTGGCAAAACAACCACGAAACAAGCAGCCAAGAGTCAAACTGGCTTCGCTCGGAGCAAGGTTTCGAAAACACAAATCGTCAGGTTGCTAGCGAAAATACTTTTGTGAACCATGCAAGTACTTTGATGAGCCAAGCATCATCAGTACAGCAAGCAAGCTGGCAATCTGATCTGGCTCAAGCCAAATCTGAATCGGCTCCTCCAGCCAATCCCCAAATCGACACTAATAATAAAAGCGCCTTATTAGGTAGTGATGGGTCAAAACGTAACACGCGAAAAGACAATTCGAATGCCATGGGTCGCCAGAAGTCCACGGTGCCAGCCGAAATCGAAACTGACGCGCCTGCCAACCTTAAAATCGCACATCCCGATCCGGCCGCTCAGCAACTATTGTTTCAGCTGGCCAAACAAATCAACACCAGTGGACCGATTCAATCAACGTTTAGTTTGCGGAGCACACTGTACGACACCAATTTGACTGCGGAAGGCCGTTTCTGGCAGATAGGGCAGGGGACTCGAAAAGCGCGAATGGAACTGGCGTTTTCCGATCAACCCATACACCGCAGCCTGCTTCAGATTTGCGACGGCAGGTTCGTTTACCACGTCAAGCAAACGGGCGCGGAACAGAAGATTAACTTTATCGATCTCGATCGGCTTCGAAATCAAGACGCGCATCTTTCGGTAGCGACGACACCGGCCAGCTGGATTGGTCAAGGATCGTTAGCTAGTCTTTTTGATCACTTGCGAATGGCATTCAAATTCGATCCACCCCAAGTTCAATCAGACAATGGCACAACGGTCTACCATTTGACTGGTGATTGGCGCCCTCGCGAACTCTATCAGTTGCTCGACGGCGTCGTTCCGAAAAGACATCTAACTCCCGTCATCGAGCTTGGCAAAACTCCCGAACAAATTCCGCACTCGGTCAAACTGGAAGTTCGGTCCGACAACAACGGTCAACTTACACCAGTAGCGATTCGATTTTATCGTTTCGACGACACCTCCATCGATCCATCAACGGCTTACGATCGTCCAATGGTCGAAGTCAAATTCAATCGATTTGACAAAGTTGCAATGTTGGACAGTCGCTTGTTCACGCTTCAATCGAGTGATGGTGAATCTGTGGACATGACGGACGATTACAATCGTCGAGTTGAAGAGTTGACGAAAGACCTCCCTAAAGTCGCGAATCAGAATTCAGAAATCCGCTAACGCACTGCTATTGCGACACAGCGAGGAGTCCCAACATGCGAGCCGTCATCCAGCGCGTTACTTCATCGAGTGTTGTTGTTAATTCAGAAACTGTCGGCAGTATCAAACAAGGGCTGCTTGTTCTGTTGGGCGTCGAGCAGGGCGATGCACCTGCCGAATTAGATTACATCGTTAACAAAACGATTGGACTGCGAATCTTTGAAGACACCAATGAAAAGATGAACCTGTCGGTGGTCGACATCTCAGGCGAAATTTTGGTTGTCAGCCAGTTCACGCTATTGGGAGATGTCCGTAAAGGAAAGCGCCCAAGTTTTGTTCACGCTGCCGACCCACCGATCGCGGAAGAAATGTATGAACAGTTCGTTGAAAAAATTCGAGCAACAGGATTAAAAGTTGAAACGGGCATCTTTGCTGCGGACATGAAAGTCAGCTTGGTCAACGACGGACCGGTGACAATTTTAGTCGACAGCCGAAAAGTTTTTTGAAACTACTCGCTCGCGTGCGATGCCGGCGCAAACACACCTTCGATCCACGATTTGGTTTGCTCGGGAAGCTCTGGAAAATGACTATGGTCGTGAAGTCCATCTGGATGCAAACGGCAACAATCCATCAATGTTGTTTCGTTGGTAATTAAAACGGCCAACACCGCGCCGCAGCTAAAGACAAACAGATTTGCCAGCGGACTGTTGCCCCAAAGCTTCATCGCCGTACCACTGCTTTTTTTGATGCGGCGCCCCATCAAGTCAATCGAATAGACTTCGTCCAGGAACAGATGAAGTAAAAACCCCAGAACCGTTGCCCACGCTTTAAACAACCGCACACTTGAATCGCCAGAAAGACAAATCAAATAGGTCGCCATGCCAGCCACGAGCGCTGCAGGGATGCTATGCCACATTCCGCGATGTTTTGTGTATTTGCGAAATAGTCCGCCAATCCCAAATCGAATCACAACATACATCACTGCTGCAACGAAAACCATGTGCTCGGGGGTCAGCCCAATCTCTTCGAAACGACTCATCATCAACATGGGGATACAGACGGAAACGAATGACAACATTTCTCGCTGTGGAATCGAAGAGTTGCTATCCAGATCCGGTAACATTCCGGCGACACTAAAAAGAGCACCAGCGACAAAACAATGTGCCGGCGCGATACCAAAGTAGTAATGGGCCACGGCTCCGTAGCCAGCGCCCAGTAAAGTGCTCGCGGTTATGTGTGTCTTGAAGTCGGCCATCGACAACAAATCCTTTTGCTTGTCGTTAAAGTTCTTGTAGCAATGAAATCAAAACCGTAGTTTCGAAAACACAGTCTAACGCGTCTACGTCTTTGGAATAAAGAACGTCCATTTGTTGAGCAATCCGCTAGCATTATTTAGCGGCGGCCATGGCAAGCTTAAACTGCCGTAAATTGCCAATGAAGGCTATGGAATGAGCAGAGCAGGGGGGTGGAAAACGAATCGACCGACTTTGTCTTGAGTTGATCGGCGGAATATTATCTAATCCCGGCGAAGTTTGAGTTCTGGAAGGAACCAGAACCGGCGGGACGCAACGATTCTCGCATTTTGAAACCATGGAGGAAACTATGTCGCTTTACGACATTGTGATGTTGGTGATTTTTTTCGGCGCGATCTGGTTTGGCTTCTGGAAAGGCCTGTCTTGGCAAATCGCTTCTTTGGCTGCCATCTTTGTCAGTTATTTTGTTGCCGTCACATTTCCTGATGCGATCGCGCCGCACATTTCAGCCGAAGCTCCTTGGAACCGATTCGCTGCGATGTTGATCCTGTTTCTCGGCACTTCGATGGTCATCTGGATGATCTTTGCTTCGGTCAGCAAGTCAATCAAGAAGATGGAATTGAAAGGTTTCGACAGACAGACAGGCGCGATGCTCGGGGCAGTCAAAGGCGCAGTCCTGTGCATGGTCGTGACGATGTTTTCTGTATCACTCATGGGGCAATCAGCACGTGACGCAGTCCATCGTTCGTTAACAGGCGGTTGGGTTGTTAGCGGGATGCAGATGCTATCCAGTTTCGCTCCACAAGGACTCAGCCAGTACATCGATCAGTCGCTGCCAAAGTTAACGAACGATGAAGGCGAACTTCCTACGCCCAAGAACCCGTTCGAGAAAGACAGTACGTCGTGGCAAGCGCAAGGACAACAGGGCATCCAAGGCCAGTTCCAAACAACTCCCACCAGCCAAGCCGGATTCCAAAATTCGCCAACACCCCAATACGGCAACACACAGTATGGTGGCTTTAACAACCAACAACAAAACGGACAGTACCAAAACAACAACGGCCAGTATCAAAACAATCAATACCAGAACGGACAATACACAAACGGACAGTATCAGAACAACCAATACCCAAACAACGGCCAGTATCAAAACAACCAATATTCAAACGGTCAATTTCAGGGTCAGTTTCAAAACAATCAACAATACCAAAATCAAAACCAAACTGGCACGTACCAGGCGCCGCAATCGTATGGCACCAACAACACGTACGGAACCCAACCGCAATCCAACAATACGGCAAATGGAAACGGTAACGGCTGGGGATGGGACAGGGGATTCGAGTCGGGAACTCCAGCACAACAACCTGCACCGACCAACAATCAAAATGGTTGGCCGTACAATCAACAGCAACAGCAACAACAGCCGCAATCCAACAACGGCTGGTTCAAAGGCGCACCGACGGTTTCCCAAGGCGAAGACGGCTGGCCGGAGTTGAACGTAAAGATCAACGCTAAGGATGCGATCCAACAATACGGACCAGCAGCGCTCGAAGCAGTTAAGAACGCAGCTCAGACTGTCATCGAAAACTCGCAGCAGTAACACGCGACTGAAAACCAGTTAGCGGCAAAACCGCGCCGCTTTTCAAATCCGGTAATCGACAATGAATCAATAGGCGCGAACACTATTCGCCCATATTGAATTCACCGACGGTCATCGTGAACTTTCCACTGACGGTTCCGCCGGGCTCGGTCGATGATTCATCAATCTGAATCGTCCCCGCCATCATTTTGAAATCCGGGTTGAGCATTCCCAGCATGCCACCTTTCACTAACGCTCCGCCACAGGATTTGGGTTTGGGCGAAACGTTCAAAAAATCTGATTTCGACAAACTTGCCGCGATCACGAACTGCTTGCCAGACTTGTTTTTTCCCGAGATAAGGACCGAAGCATTTTCTTTTTGAAAGTCATCTTTCTTGGCATAGACATAAGCGTCTTTCAACTCGATCAATTCATCGTCGACCTTCAACGTGAAAGTCAATTCTTCACCGTCGGCGGCTTTACCAGGATCTGACTTACACCACTTCGTCTTGAACGTTGCTTCGACGGATCCGATCTCTTTAAAGTAAACTGGCTTTCGAGGCGGCTTGTCCAGTTTTGGATATCCGTCGTCAAATTCGCCCATCAATTTCTTTCGTCTGGCCTTGATGAAACGACGATAAGAATTGACCGCCCGCGAGAAGCCGCGATTGTCTTCTTTGACATAATCTTTGAGCATGGTTTCCAACCGGTCGACTTCGGCAATTAATTCTTCTTCGTTCCAATGCTGATCAAGAAACGCCAACAAAGTCTCTTTGTACTTGGCTTGAATTTTTTCGTTGCGATAAAGTTTGTTTGGCAGGATCGCTTTGCCGTGAACCGCGCGCGGACGAATTCGGTAGGGGGGCAGGGGCATCGTTTCGGTGAAGGCCGAATCGGCGCCCCACGGAATGAAGTGGAATTTTTTTGTGTCACCATCTCGATAGAGATAGTAGTTGTTCTGGTTGGAACAGTACGAATCCCAAAAACCAATAGTGCTTTCCAATGCCCAGTACTTAGTGAATGAATCAAGATCAATCAACTCACCGAGCCGCGCCAGATTTTCATCGTCAATTTCTTCAACATCCAACGCATCAATGACCGCTTGTATATGCTCAGTGTTAGCTGACTTGTTTTTCATTTCAAATTTATCAACGTAGCCGGGAAAGAAGTCAGTAACCGTTCCCTCATAAAGCTCACCTGAACTATTGCCAAACGAATGCCTCAAAAAGTCTGGCTTGATCGATTCGACATTCGAATAGATTCCAAGATGTTTCCCGTTTACCGTCACCGACGCAAATCCGCAGCGAGGTGCGTGAGTTCCTGATTCTCGAAACAGTCGGAACGCCATGAACTGGCCAATCCTGCCTTTCTCCTGATTGTTGTTGTTCAGTGTTAGCCGATCGAGCCCGGACACCGGCGATTGGTTTTCGTATTCGCTAAACTTGATTTTCAAGCTTGGGCGTTCGGTGTTCAGCGATCCAAGAAAGCCTTTCTTTCTAATGCCGACGTTTTTGATCAACACACCATCGATCGTCACATCGCCTTTGACGTACGTGAAGATTTTTTCAGCCAACTCTTTCTTGAGTGCTTCACCAAAGGAGCGAGATTGAAAGCGAATCTTGTCCCAGTCCGCCTCTTCGATCTCAATTTTGATTTCCGTGACCCGATCGTCAGCATAGAGCCCTTCCGCTGTCAATTTCTGAGCGTCATTCGCGGCACCGTCTTGAGCTTCATTCTCGACTTGTTTCTCTTGGGTAACCTTTTGTTGCCCGGATTGAGCTTCAACCGAAGCAGAAATCCAAAACACGGTTGTGCAGCAAGCCACAATCAAAGGGATGCGCAAGATTCGGGCGATAGACAAAATACAGCTCCAGAAACAAGAAGTGGACTCGGTTACATACTCACATAGGCATCGACTGGTTTCAATACGGCAGCCAATTTGACTCCGATTCATCAAGATCTACGGAGAGCCAGGAAGCTATCGCTTGATCGGCTACGAAAACCGGCTGCTGAATAATCAGGATTTCAGCGACGACAAAAAGACGCCGGCGAAATCGGATCCGGGCACTCCGTCTCTGCGCTGTACGAGCATGTGCCAACTGATCCTGACAATCGGAACGACCCTACTCGCACGGCGAATCAATATCTGCGATCAGAATTTGTGCGGACCGAGCTGGAACCGGCGGCGATCGCTTCTGATGTCATCCTGAACGTCCACTTGCGGTACAAGCCACCTCGGGAATCGGACAGTCAGTTGTTCACCGTTCCGCTCTAACGAACGGCTGATCACCGGCCGGAGACTTTCTGTTTGCGGCTGCGGTTGCGAGCTACGGAATGCTGCTTCGCGATTCAAAATTCAAAGGCGACGCCCATTGGCAATCCGCAATCGGTCGGTGTTAACTGCCGCTAAAAATAGTTTGGGGCAAGACCCGAAAGGGTACCGGCAGGAGTTTGTGAAACTGGTTCGTCAGGTATCGCTGATACAATGATCCACAGAATCGACCGCAGCGGCTATCCAAAATAGAATCGGCGAATTCCCAAGTAAATACAGGGCTCTAACCGAACATAAGAAACATTATCGGACGTTGGATGTAGGTTGTTTTTTCCGTATCAACGCACCCTGCCTTGTTTGTTTCAATTCATGTGAAGCTATCAAGCCAGCCAGTTAGTCTGTTGGCTTTCAAAATTGAACTGGGAAGTTGACCGTCGAAGAGTATCGAGCACGACGGATCAAAGCTCAACGAAATCCAAATCTGCTTCAAACAACAAGTCGCGCAATGAAGCCGAAACGACAGCTTCGCTCTGGCCGAAACCAGCCAACCGAGCCTTGAAAATTTCGCTGGCGTCGGCGGCGTTGATTTCAGCTGAACCAACGTCAACGGATCCGGAAAGAATGAACGTCGGCGGCTGAGCATTTCGGGAACTGGATTCATCTGGCAGAACCGGTTTGACGTCATCCGCAGCCAAAAAGTCGCCAAATCGGCTTTGACTGAAATCCGCTACCAACGATACAGACGGAAATGGCTGAATCGAATCTCCATCGCCGCGATTCGATGGGCTCGACGTTAGATCAATTAGCCGCAGCGGACTAAAACCGGTCTGGTTGGATCGAGCGATTCCAACATCCAACAAATTGACTCTGGCGTCGCGATTGAAGTCAAAAACGTTGCCAATCGTAGCTGGGGTAAAACCGGTCTGATTCGAACGAGTCAAGCCGACGTCGATCAAATTGGTAATCGCATTTGCCGTCGAGTTCCCCGTCTCACCAATCGCACTGCCAAAGTAGAAAGTATCTTCTGATGGCAATCCTGTCGCCGCATTCGCCAGGATTTTGGTTTGCAACCACACGCCCTCAATCGCATTGTCCTGCCAAATCAAAAAGATGCGATCATCGGACCCAGAGCCGGCTACGTAGACTAAGTCAATCGGCGCAGGAGCGGTTGCCCAAGCACTTGGATCGTCGGTGTTACCAACTCGGAATTCAAAGAAATCATTGACCGTCGAAAGTGTTGGCACCGTATTTAGATCAACGACTTCCACCGCAAGACCATTGAGTCCCAAACTATAATTGGAATAGTTTTCAAAGGTCGCGACGGAACCATCCAACAACGGCGACTTGTCCGATGCAACACCGTCGAGTGTTCCCGAGTTGTCCCAGGTTGAGCCCAAGTAAAAAATCGATCGAGACGCCACAACCGCATCGTCGACGTTTAAGACTTCGATATCAAACGTCTCCGAACTTGAAGACCCGTCGGAGCTGATTGCTTCGACCACGATCGAGTGTGAAGTGTTTGACTCAAAGTCAACTAATCCGGCAAGGGTGACGACGCCTGTTTGGCCGTCGATTGTAAAACGACCTTGTGCGTCGTCGACAAGTTGATAACTGACCGTGTCGTTAGCATCGGCGTCGAACGCGAATGCGACCAACCCAACGCCGGCGCCAACACTCGCGTTTTCGAAAACCTCATTAGGCGTTGAATCCGAATCAACAATTTGGCTAACGCCCTGCCCTACAAGAATTTCGAGATTCGCCCAATCAAATACTGAATCACCGCTGACCGCGAGATTGAAAATCCCATCGGCCAACATTTCCAGATCGGCACCAAGCACCTCAATCGTAAAGACTGTTGTTTCACCAACCGCCAATGGATTGGTCAGCCCAAGAGATGACAGAGAGATCACGTTTCCAGCTGACTCAACCCAAATCACATCGTCGGTTGAGTCGCCGCCGGTTCCGCGTAAGCCAAGAGAAAGAACCGCAGCATAAACGTGCTCGTTGGTATCCAGGTCATAGTCAAAACTAAATGGAATCACCTGCCCTGTCTCAGATTCATCTGAAAAGTTGATTGCCATGCCGGCAGCGTTGGCGGCGACTTCAGACTGCCACGAGGGGTCGACATAAACTGCGTCGGCCGTCGCCAATCCGTCGAATTCGCCAAGGTCAAAATCACCGGCAACGTACTCGCGTTCTTGAAAAGCCAATTCAGCATCTGGATCATTGTCGAAGTAAACGGAGAAGCTATCTTTCGAATCCGGATCGTTCTTGCGAACTTGCATGCTGAACCGGGAAAGATCCAATTCCGTTCCGGAAACAGGAGTGATCGTAAACTCAAAGTAATCATCCTCGCCGCCTGCCGGAGTCGGTTCCGAGCTTTCGTCGAATGGGCTTCCAAGAGCAAGACCACGAGGCGGTTCACCGTTTCCCGTTGAGCTGAGAAACAAGGGGGACGTAATGTCACTGGTAGTAGACTCGAGGTGGCTATCTGTCGACACAAGGTCTGATGAACTGGAGTCGTGATTGGTGAACTCGAACAAAGCGACGTTCACACCAGCGGCCAATAGCTGCCGACGCTCAAGTGCCTGGTACGCAAAGTTCCACCTGCCCCCCCTGCCCTTTTTCTAGATTGAGCCGATTGACTTGACATGCTTGGCGAACCGTATTGATTTAGACTGCGCGAAAGACACAAGCGATGATTGAGCGTCACAACGTCTCAAGCGTCAAAACTTGCCGGATAACTATTTTACCTTTCACCAATATCCAATTCAAATAGTCCAGAGTTTGGCTTAGATGCGTTGGCAAGACCAAGGAAAACTCAGTCCCATTAAAGCCAGTCCAGCCTAAGCGGTCTCGGCCCCCTGCTCTTCGACAAAGACTCCGATGCGACGAAATCTTTCGTAACGATCTTCAAGCAGTTTGTCCAAATCCGTCTCAACCAACTCCTGCAAGTTCTTCTTTAAGTACATACCCAAACGAGCTGCCATGACGTGATGGTCACGATGCGCGCCGCCCAGCGGTTCGTCGATAACGTCGTCAACAATTCCCATCTGCAACAAGTTCTTCGAAGTGAACTTCAGTGCCGTCGCAGCCTTCTCAGCATGTTCAGCACCCTTCCAAAGAATCCCGGCACAACCCTCTGGGCTAATCACGGAATAGTAAGCGTGTTCCAGTACCGCCACTCGATCACCAACACCGATACCCAACGCTCCACCGCTGCCACCTTCGCCAATGACCACGCAGATGACCGGCGTTTCCAAACGCGACATCTCAAACATGTTTTCGGCGATCACCTGAGCTTGGCCTCGTTCTTCGGCACCGATGCCAGGATAAGCCCCTGGTGTATCAATAAAGCAAATCACGGGCAGTTTGTACTTCTCTGCCATTCGCATTTTAGCCATCGCTTTTCGATAGCCTTCGGGATGCGCACAACCAAAGTGTGTCTTCTGTCGATCATTGAAAGTTCGTCCTTTTTGATGCCCCAGCACCAGGACTTTCTGATCGCCAAGCCGCGCGAACCCGACTCGAATCGCCGGGTCGTCACCAAAAAGCTTGTCACCATGCAGTTCGATAAACTCATTGAACACCAGTGACAAATAATCGGTTGTATGCGGGCGATCGCGATGTCGCGCGACTTGCACCGTTTGCCAAGGCGTTAAGTCAGAATAAATTTCGCGAGTCTTGTCGGTCAGTTGCTTACGCAAACTACGCAACTGCTCACTTGATTCGGCAGAAGAATCGTCTTGTTCAACCAGTTGATCAATTTTCTCGGCCAAATCAGCCAGTGGACTTTCAAACTCTAAATATTCCATGATGTCGTTCGTAAAAATTGTGCCAATAGTTTGTCACGTTTGATTCGTGAGCCGGAAATTAGAAGCAACTTGTAAGGATGATGCAGCTCGGAAGTTTGCAGCAGCTTTGAAGACAAGAACAATACTTATCGCGAATAATTTTCTGGTCGTTCGCCAGGTCGATAAATTTCCGTGCGGCTGAACGCGTCAAGAAACTCGGCCATCGATTGAAACCGTTTCTCAGGATCCTTCGCCATCATCTTCGTTACCATTTTGGAAAATTCCTTCGTCGCTCCACTACATGCTTCAAGCGAGGGCGGCGTTGCATGCAAGTGTTTATTCAACAGGTCGTCCGGTGAAGTCCCCGAGAAGGGTGTCCGTTTGGCCATCAACTCAAACACGACGCATCCCAAGCCGTAGACATCGGTCCGCTGGTCAGGCGGCAAGCGACGAATTTGTTCGGGCGCCATATAGCTCCGCGTCCCTCTGGCCATTTTGGGTTTGCCTCCAAAAAGTTTCGCCAGTCCCTTCTTCTTTTTTGTTGTACAAGCGATCGAAAAGTCAATCAATTTCACATTCGCTTCTTCATCCACCAAAAAGTTATCGGGCTTCACATCACAATGAACCCAATCATGTTTGTGCATATGCTTAAGCCCTTCAGCCGATGCGCGAATCACTTTCGGCATTTTGGCAGCCAACATATCGTAATTCTCCCGCAATTCGATTTTCATGTTTTTCGACATGCACAACTCCATCGCGACCAAAGGGAACCCCTGGTCATCGTGGTAGCTGTAAATCTTAATCACGTTGGGATGATCAAGCAGTGAACCAACCTTAGCTTCGTGCTTGAGCTGTTCGATTTCATTGGCGTCCTCACGAAAGTCTCTCATCAAGACCTTCAGCGCGATCCGCTTTTTCTTGCCTGTTCGAATGGCTTCCCAGACCTGCGTAGACGTACCGGCGCGAATCAATCGCAACAGTTGAAATGGGCCAATAAAATCTCTACCGATTGCCACAAAATTTTCCGTTCGTTTCAGCGCAAGCCGCTGTGTGTTAACCACAAAGATCAATTACGAAATGATCTTCCTTTAACCGATTCGGCGGTTCTACGATTTTAGACCAACGGATTCCAAAAACGAAGGGACTTTGCGCCTCCAATCGGGTCGTATTGGCAGAGATATTTGGCCGTTTGGCGAGCGGGGATTCAATTCCAATCGAATGAACCGCGCAATTTGGCTGTTGAAAATTTTGCTCAAATGCCGCTGGTCCGAGTTCGACAAGTCGTCTCTGTCGATGAATCAGAATAAACAACGTTGTCCAGAAATAGCCCATGCGGAGGCGCGGTTTGACCAGCATGCGTCCGGTCCTTGCTTTCAAGCACCGTCTTTACCCAATCCGGAGTCTCAGATTTTCGGGCGACCTGCACCAGCGTCCCGACGATGTTGCGGACCATATTGTAAAGAAACCCGTCGGCGGTAACCCAGATTTCAATATCATCAAAAGGGTCGCGAAATGTATGCACGATCTCCAGCCGCGAAATGGTGCGGGTGGTTGTGGTTCGCGGATTGCTGCCGCTAGCCTGAAAACATTTGAAGTCATGTCTGCCGATCAAATGAATGGCTGCTTGACGCATATCCTCAATACTCAACACGTGTGGGACAAACCAGGCTTGTTCTTGTCGAAACGGATCCTGAATTCGTCCCGATTGAATGTAGTAGACGTAAGTTTTTTCAATCGCGGAAGTAATCGCATGAAAACCTGGCCCAACTTCCTCACAGCGAATCGCTGAAATTCCAGGCGGTGACATCGCGTTAATGGCTTGGACCAGTTTCCCACACGGGATGGCCGACTCCGTTGTCAGCGAACAGACTTGACCGCGCGCATGGACGCCAGAGTCAGTACGACCACTGGAGACGATCAGAATACGTTCACCGGTGATCGCGTGCCAGGTTTCTTCCATCACTTGTTGGATGGCCAAACCGTTTTTTTGACGCTGCCAACCGACATAGTTTTTGCCATCATAGGCAAGCGTTAACTTGAGGTGCCGCATGCTGAGAATTTACCCGATACAAGCAATTCAGCAATCTGAACTGCGTTGGTCGCGGCCCCTTTGCGGAGATTATCGCTAACGCACCAAAACGTGATGCCGTTTTCACAGCTAATGTCGCGGCGAATTCGCCCCACAAAGACATCATCTTTGTCATCGCTGTTGTTGGGCATCGGATAGATGCCAGATTCAAGATCATCGACCACCGTGATCCCGGGAGCTTTTTCAAACAACTCACGAGCTTGTGCGGCCGTCAACGGTTTTTCTGTTTCCACCAGAATCGTTTCACTGTGACAATTGGAGACAGGAACACGAACACAAGTCGGGCAAACCTGGATCGACTCATCGCCGAAAATCTTTCGTGTCTCCCACACCATCTTCATTTCTTCCGACGTGTATCCCTCGTGCTTTGGCGAACCGATTTGCGGAATCACATTGAAGGCAATTGGATGTGAAAAAGCTTGATAGTCATACGTCTCGTCTTTGAGTGCGCTTTGCGAACCCTCAATCAAATCCTGCTGGCCTTTGACGCCCGCTCCAGAAGTTGCTTGATAAGTCGACACGACGACTCTTTTGATTTTGGCCGCGTCGTGTAATGGCTTCATCGCAACGACCATCTGAGTCGTACTGCAGTTGGGGCTGGCGATAATCCCCTGGTGATTCTCGATGGCTTCCGGGTTGACTTCAGGAACAACCAACGGCACGTGATCAAGCATTCGATGGTATCCGCTCTCGTCGACAACGATCGTGTCCCGCTCAACCGCCCACGGAACGAATTCAGCCGCGACATCGTCGGGAGTACTTCCGATGACCAAATCGATTTCGTCAAACGCAGCTGGCTCAAGCAATTTCACCGGATGCTCTTCACCCTTGAACATGATTTTCTTGCCGACTGACCGCTTGGATGCCAAAAACGTAATGGTCTCGTAAGGAAAATCTCTTTCTTCCAACATTTGTCGAACAAGCGTCCCGACAGCTCCGGTAGCTCCTGCAATCGCGATTCGTTTTGCCACAATCGTCTCCACTTCAACAATCTATGTCTGGTATCAAATTCGTTCGCTAATCATTGGAATCCCTGTCTCCAAGGCAAGTCCTCTCGACAAACGAAGCAGCATTGTAGCACTACCCAATGATCACTGTCAGCGTCATAATTGATCGGCACTGACGCTTGGTCGCCATCATTTTTTGTCGACCAGCGGCTCGAAAAACTACATGGACTCACTGTCATGTGGTTTAATTGACCCAAGCATAAGTCTCGATCAAAATCCATCACTGGATGACCGCCCGAAAAAACAATCAACCAAGGTAATTTGATGTTTAACCTGTTTCGTAAATCTTCCGCAGGAAATTTGTCTGGCAGTTCAAATAACAGACTGACCACCCCCCTGCCCTGCTGCCGGCTGGCTGTTTGCTTGTTGTTGGTAGCGACGTGCTGGAACGGCAATTCTGTCGTGGCACAAGAGACGGAAACAGAAAAAACAAAAGCACCCGTTCAACGAGCGACTTACACGCCCGTTCCACTGACGGCTGACCTGGGACATTTGACTGAAAACCAAAAAGCGATGTTGCCGTTGTTGCTTGACGCTGCAAAACAAATGGATGCAGTGTTCTGGATGCAGGCTTATGGGGACAAAGAAAAACTTCTGGCTTCGATCGAAAGCGAATCGGACCGAACGTTTGCGAACGTGAACTACGGGCCTTGGGATCGCCTGGAAAACAACCGGCCGTTCATTGACGGCGTTGGCGAGAAACCAACAGGTGCCCAATACTATCCAGCTGACATGACGAAGGAAGAATTCGAAGCGCACTTGGCGGCCAATCCCGACGATGAAGAGACTTTCAAGAGCCTCTACACTTTGATCCGTCGCGACGAAGCGGGCAAGCTGATCGCCGTTCCGTACGCCGAAGCGTTCAAGACACATTTTGACGCGGCCGCGAAAAATCTGTTGGACGCGGCCGAACTGGCGGAAGACGAAGGATTCAAAAAATATCTAACCGCTCGCGCGTCGGCGTTGACGTCCGGTGAATACTTCGACAGCGACATGCTTTGGATGGATATGAAAAACAATGCCATCGATTGTGTCATCGGCCCGATTGAGAACTACGAAGATCAACTCTACGGATACAAAGCTTCTTGCGAATGTTACGTGTTGGTTAAAGATAAATCATGGAGTGAGCGCCTCAGTAAGTACGCCCAAATGTTGCCTGAGCTTCAACAAGGCATCCCGGTCGACGAACCTTATAAACAAGAGAAACCCGGAACCGATTCTGACTTGAACGCTTACGATGTGATTTATTATGCCGGTGATTGCAACGCAGGATCAAAAACGATCGCGATCAACTTGCCCAACGACGAGAAAGTTCAACTTGCGAAAGGCTCGCGTCGTTTGCAATTAAAAAATGCGATGCGGGCGAAGTTCGATAAAATTCTGATCCCAATCGCTGATCTGCTAATCGTGCCTGACCAAAGAAAACACATTACGTTTAACGCATTCTTTTCAAACACGATGTTTCATGAGGTGGCTCACGGGCTGGGTATCAAGAATACAATCACCGACAAAGGGACCGTTCGCGATGCAATGCGTGAAGCCGCGAGCGCTCTGGAAGAAGGCAAAGCTGACATACTGGGCTTGTACATGGTCACCAAGTTATTCGAAAAAGGTGAGCTCTCCGAAGGTGAGCTCTCCGAAGGCCAGCTCGAAGACTACTACGTGACTTTCATGGCCGGGATCTTTCGCTCCGTTCGTTTCGGCGCGTCCAGTGCGCACGGCAAATCGAATATGTTGCGATTCAATTTCTTCAAGGAGCGAAACGCTTTCACGCGAGAAGATTCAGGGATGTATCGGGTGAACATGGACGAGATGAAAGTGGCCATGGAAGCACTTTCGCGACAGATTCTCACCTTGCAAGGGGACGGCGACTACGAAGCTGCCCGCAAGTTTACCGATACTTACGGCTTTGTCGGTCCGGTTTTGGCAGAAGATCTTTTGCGAGTCAATCAACAGGGAATTCCAACCGATATTGTTTTTGAACAAGGGTTGGAAGTTCTGGGGCTGAAGTAGTCACGCCACCAACTCGATACACGCGAGTAGGACGCGGCAGCGGTGATCAACAACGATTCAAGTAACCTGGTTACCGATGAACGGCTCAATGCGGCGACGCATATGCTGGGCGCCGTCGTTGCGGCTATTGCAGGTGGATGGCTTGTTGCTTGCTCATGTGAAATGAACTCCACCGCAGTGACCTGCGCTTGCACGATCTACGTGGTAACGCTGATTGGTTTGTACTGCGCTTCATCGCTGTCGCATTGCTTCGAAGATGAGCACCGCCGATCGTTGTATCGATCGCTTGATCAAGCTTGTATCTATTTGTTGATCGTTGGAACGTACACGCCGTTTTCAATTGCCCACTTGAATTCGTGGTGGTGGAATTTGGTGTTGGCCGTGATGTGGACTCTGGCGATCACTGGCTTCATCTCAAAACTGTTTTTCGCGCACCGGATTGAACGTGTTTCAATCTGGCTCTACGTGCTGTTAGGCTGGATTCCTGCGCTGGCGGGAATGCCATTCAATCGAGAAGTTCCTGGTCCGTGTATGACGCTGGTAGTTGCCGGTGGGATCGTCTACACGGCAGGTACCTACTTCTTGTTCAACGACCATCGCACAACGTACTTTCATGCTATCTGGCACACGTTTGTTCTGGCTGCCAGCGCAATCCATTTTTACGCAGTGGTCAACTGGGTGGTATTTTGAAGAGAGCTTCCACGCCGCACTGATTTAGATCAACCCTCGAAGCCAAATGAAGTATTAGTCTTTTTTGCCGACCAAAATGTCGAGCACGACGCCTCGGCCAGTCCCATCGCCACGAAATTTCACTAACCCACCGTTGATGTGTTTGCGATTTAAACACTTGATCGTATCGTGCAACCGTTGCTTGGCGCAAATGTCTGGATGCACAGGAAGCGGATCTCCGATGGTCGTTGGCCAATTCGCTTGAGCGAACGCTTCGAGCACTCGCTCTTGATTGATTGCTTTCCAGCGGAATTGTTTGACGAGCTGATCTCCCAACCGAAACTCTCGTGCATCAGCGTCCCAGGAGGGGCGACTGAATAACATATTGTGAGCAGTCTCCGGAAACGTCATTGCTGCATAATGAAGCAATGGAAGTCCCTTATCAGTGACAACAAAACATGAGTTTGCATGCAGGACGACATCTTCCTCCGGTATAAATTTTCGCTCTTTGAGCGAAGGTATTTCTCGTCGATGCTCAATCCATCCACTACAAACCATCTTGCGGATCGTATGAGAATGCGCGCCGAGATCCTGCAGCTGCGACACTTCAATGGCAAAGTCCCATCGATCTCGGCCGAAGTGTTTGGCCGTCCGGAAGGCCTTCAAAAGATGATGGCAAATATCCGCAACGACTGGTGCCTCTTTGATCTGATTTGTAATTTCATTGCGATCAAAGGGTGTGATCGAACTATCGGGTTCAGCGGCACTTGGTGTTGGCTGTAACTGTTCCCCAGCCGACGGAGCGTTTGATTTCGCATCCTCTTGCGCATCCATTGGCTCATTTTCACGTTCGATTGAACGGGAAATCAGCGGTTTGTTTTTTTCATTGATCACGTTGGACGCGAGCGCGTCGTCATCTTGGGTCGTCACCGTGTTGATCTCCGCATCTACTTTATGCATGCCGTCCATCCATTCTTTTTCAGTAGAAAAACTGTCGAAATTAAGAAGAGCCACTCTAACTGCGTACGAAAATATCCTAAGAAAAGGCATCGACACATCGCACGAATTGCCCCAGTCTAGGGATAGGAATCACGATTTGAAGGAGTAGTTTTACCCATCACTAACGAAAATTCGCAAAATTCGGCTGGCGCGTTGGGGAAAGAAATCCACCATTTCGATAGCAAATACCGCGATTGATGTGTCGAGCCGATGCCGATCACGAGGCAATCGTCAGAATAGAGGGGAAGTGATGAATCGAATTGGAGCGCCTGATGGTTCGCTAGGCTGACATTGATAAATTGGATGTAGATGGCCAGCAGTCAGCTTCTTCTCGCTTCGCTATCGGACTTTCATCAACAAAAGCGACAGCGCGGCTGTAACTTGCTGAGAGCCCCTTCGGTTTCAATCTCGATCAAAAAACAACAATTATGAACCGCCGTTTTACATATCTTTTAGCCATGGCGACCCTATTGATTGCGGCCAGCATTCTGTTCACCTGGTACGCCAGAGTCGCAAACGAATCTACCGCGGTCGACCTTAGCCATCTGGTAACTGTCAAGCGAAACCCAATTGACTTTGACATTCAAAAAGCGATTCGTGAAACGGAGTCAACGGGCCGGATTTCCATTGACGCTTTTCTGGCTTTGGTTTCGCGGGAAGCCGAAATCATCGATCAGGCCATTCAGTTAATCGACGATCACTGGCAGCCAGGTGCTCCAATCATGATGCTGGAATCACTTCTTTTCGCGGAACGATCCGAAACTTCGAATCGGGTTTACGATTTGTTGCGGCGCAAAACTGATCAAACATTCTCCGACGAAAAAGCAGAATGGCTGCCATGGATTTGGAACTGCGAGTATCAACCACACCCGCAATATGCACAATTCAAAAGCCGGCTTTACATGACGGTTGACTCAAGATTCCCTGAGTACTTCGCAAACTCTGACACGGCAAAAATTCGCCTGGATGAGATCGTTTGGGGCAGCGTGTTGCGTGATTCAATTCCACCACTCAAGAATCCGCAGATGGTCACGGCAGAACAGGCAACGTTTTTGAACGATGACAATGTCGTCTTTGGAGTTTCGATCAATGGCGACCACCGCTGTTATCCAAAACGCATCTTAGCTTGGCATGAAATGTTCAAGCACACCATCGGAGGTCAGTCCATTTGTGGAGCCTACTGAACGCTCTGTGAAGCACTGATCGTGTATCAGTCAGAGTGCGACAAGGTACATCATGAATTGGGGACATCAGGATTCCTTTATCGGTCCAGCAAATTGATGTATGACCATGAGACCATCTCACTCTGGTCAACGCTGCAAGGACGACCCGTCGTCGGACCGCTTGTCGATCAAGGGATTGAGCTGAACCGCCTACATGTGGTCACGACAACGTGGAAAGAATGGAAGTCCAGGCACCCGGATACCACCGTGCTTTCAATCGAAACGGGACACAAACGTGATTACGACGAAGGAGTTGCTTACCGTGACTACTTTGCAACCGACGAACTAAAGTACTTTATTCCGCAGACCGATGATCGCCTAAAAAACAAGTCGCAGGTTCTGGTTTTAGTTGAAGACGACGATCGACTGGCCATCTCAACCGAATTTCTGAATCGTAACCGGGTGTACCACAGCACCATCGGCGAAACCAACGTGGTCGTTTTGACGGACAACTCGGTTGCCAATCGCGTCTATGTTTCTCGCGACTTGCGCTTTCAATCGTGGGACTACGATTCGAAAGCCATCGACTCCCAAGGCAACAAGTGGACTGTCTCCGAATCAGGACTGAGCTTCAACGGGCAGTTACTGGAAAGATCGCCATGTCATCGCGCTTTCTGGTTTGGCTGGCAGGCGCAGTTTCCGGACACACGTCTGGTTAAGTGATCTCCAACAGCGGCGCGATTGAAAAACGTCAGCATCTCATTCTTCCCAAATCGTTCCGTAACATTCAAGTGACTCAAAATATTTCAGCAACGACTGATAGAACTCGTGCCCCCCAAGCGTGGCGCTGTCTCCAACAACAATCAACTTTCGCCGCGCTCGAGTAAGCGCTACGTTCATCCGCCGGCGATCGGAAAGAAATCCAATTTCGCCGGTGGAGTTTGATCGAACAAGCGTAATCAAAACAGCCTCTTTTTCGCGACCTTGGAATCCATCCACCGTATTGACTTCCACTTTGCCTTCGCAAAGCGCTTCCGTACTCGACTGCTGCATCAAGTTTTTCAGATAGCGAACTTGAGCAGCATAGGGAGCGATCACTGCAATCTCTGATGGCTTTAGTCCGGACTCCAAAAGCTGATTGACTTTCTTCAAAATGAATTCAGCTTCTTGGGTATTCCGTTTACTGAGGCCTTCGGGTTCCAATTCCTCTTCCCATCCTGATCCGGCGGTATCGATAAAACGAATCACCGCCTGCGTAAACTCGTCGTCTGTGACGCCATCCAAATCACACAACCGATGTTCTTGTACCAAGGGGTCAGCGACGAGTTCGCCGGCGTAAAATTCGTTCGAAGAAAACTCCATGATTTGTTCGTGCATACGATACTGTGTCGTCAACATACGCGTTGTCAAATCACCGTAGATGTCTCGAACCCGCTCGAGCATGCTGATGGCAAACCCCTGCTGTGCGGCATCGATAGATAGAACTGTCGGTGGCAACTGAAACGGATCGCCAGCCAGAACAACTCGGTCGCTACGCATGAGAGGCACCCAGCACCCGGGCTCGGTAGTCTGGCAAGCTTCGTCAATGACGGCGATGTCAAACCAGCGATCGCCCAGCATCTCTTCATTGAACGTCGTCGTCGCACAAATCACTTCAGCGTCGTCAAGAATCGACTCAATTGCTTGCCGTTCAAGCCGTCGAGCATCGGACTGTAAACGCTTGGCTTCTTTGCGAAGGTCTTGCTTCAATCCACGTACAGGCCGGTTCCGAGTCCACTTATCGGCTTTGCGGAAAAGTTCTTCGGCTTCCTTGTACATATCGTCAATGACGAACTGATTGGGATGCTGCTCCACCAAACCATCCAGCGAAAAATCACGAAGCGACTCGACGACGCGGGCTGGATGACCGATGCGAACCACTCGCTGTCGATGGGCAACCAATCGTTCAAGCAGGTTGTCAACAGCGGTGTTACTGGGCGCGCAAGCGAGAACTTTCAGGCCAAGCTTTGTCGCCTGAACGATCAGCTCAACTACCGTAGTCGTTTTTCCAGTTCCCGGCGGACCGTGAATAATTGCAACGTCTTCGGCGCTGAGGGCAAACTTGACCGCGGCCTGCTGGGACTCATTGAGTTGCGTTTGAAATTTAAGTTCAGATTCCGGTTGGAAGCGAGGGGCTTTCTCGTCCATCAAAACTTTTCGCAAGTGCCCTAGTCTGCCGCGTGACGACATTACCGTCTTGACCGCCGACATATGCCGCTGCCGGGTAATTTCATCAGCCGTCAAATCGATTCGAAACGCTGTGCCTTCAGGAAACTTTTCCAAGGCAACTTCCAACGAATCTGAATTGCGGCGCGAGACAACACCAGTCAAAGACATACCGTCGTCATCTCTCCAGCGGGAAACAACAACCGGAGAGCCAACCTTCAGCTTGTGCCAAGACATCTTGAGCGTTTGATTACGTTTACGAAACACAACCAGAAATCGTCCGCCAAGTCCTGTGCGATAATCTTCAATCGCCAAGTCAATGATGGTCTCGCCATATTTTTCCAGATCAGCCGATTTGAGTTGCTGGCGACGAGCGGTCATCCGCTCCACTTCTGCGCTCGACTCCATGCCAATCCACTCCATCAATTGGATGAAGTGCTTGTCACTTTCAACCGACGAACCACCGCCGCGTCGTCGGGACATTGATTAACTTTCTTCAGGGAAAAACTTGGCCAGTGTTTCTGCGCTAGGTTTGGTCGTGACCAGAGACGTGCCCACCATGGCGATCAATGAACACAGGAAGATTCCAACGACCGGCATGATTTCTACTCCTTCACCAATCGGCAAGTTGATCACATAGTCCGTGTTGGCTCCCCACCCCGATTCGCGGAATAGATAAACCCAACTACCGGCCGCAGCCAGGATTCCTGAAACCGCTCCGGCTGCTGTCAGCCGGCGCCAATAAAGCGCCGCAAAGATCAGCGGGAACAACGAAGCGAATCCAGAGAAACACCAAACTCCCAACGTAAATACGCTTCGGTATCCTTGCATCGCCAGCCAATACGTCACGGCGACGATGATGATGATGAACACACGCGCGATCCAGACCTGAGATTTATCGGAGAAACGTTTCTCACCCAGGTAGTGAGTCACGATGTCGGTCGTAAACATGGAACCAAGACAGAGAAACTGGCTGTCCAACGACGACATGATCGCCGCCAAAATTCCGGCCGTCAGCAATCCAGCCAACACCGGTCCCGTTTTCGCTTTAACCAAAAACGCCAACACTTTGTTAGGCTCAGCGGCAATCGCTGGCGGTAGTTGTTGCGTTGTCGCCCAAATCCCGATCAACACACACGGCACCCAGACGATCATGATGAAAACCGGATGCATGACAACTGGAAGCTTGAAACTAGCTGCGCTTTTGGCAGTTAGCCAGTGTTGAAACAAGTGCGGAAACATTCCAACCGACAACGGGATCAACAGGTAAGTGAAGAATTTTGTCTGACTCATCGTCGACCGAGTCGTGTAAGTCGCATTCACTTTCGCTGTCGCGTTTTGCATACTTTCAAACAACGTTGCTCCATCACCAATTTTGTTGGCCAACACAACAAACGTCACAACACCGAGCACCATAAAGACAATCGTTTGAAACGCGTTGGCCCAAGTCGTTCCTCGCATGCCGCCAAAAAAGACATAAATCAAAACAACACCACAGATCAACAACGAGCCCAACCACTTTGGCAGACCACCGTTAAGCGGAGTCGGAGAACCGTCCGGTTTGAGCGAAGCAAACCACTCCGGAAACGCTCCGTCGGTAACACCGCCGGTCATCGCCTGAATCACTCCACCACCAGCAGAAATGCCTAACAGCAAGTAAGGAATCACCAGAGCGACCAGAATCGGAAACAACAGCAATCCGACCAAATCGCTATCGAGGCGATCGCGGAAAAATTGAACTTGGGTTGTATAGCCGTACTTGCGGCCGAAACGATAAATTTTTACGCCGATCAAAAAGAAACACAACGAGTGGACGATGCCGCTACTGGAAGCCAACATTCCGTAAACGCCGATCCCTTTTTTGAACGCTTCGCCCGACGACCCGACCAGCGCAAACGCGGTCATCGTAGTTCCAAAAATGCTCATCAGCAATAAGAACGGACCAATCGAATGGCTGGCCAGCAGATAGTCTTTCTTGGTACCCGTAAATAACCTGCTGGCGAAGAAACCGAGAAACAACAGCAAGGACATGTAGCCCAAGATGATGTAGAGCCTGATCTGGCCCGGATTTGAAAAATCCATTACTCGCCCTCCCCTTCAACTTCGTAGCGCCCAAAGCCTTCAACGTCTTCGATCTCTTTTGGCCAAGCAATCGTGCACGCCAATAGCCAAACGACACTGGCCGCAATCGAAATGCATGCGTGATAAAACAAGCCGATTGGAATGAAACCAAAAACAACTTCTGGAGATGTCCAAAACCACGAATCTTGATGGGCGATCAGCAAAGCCGCGACCAAAAACCAAATGACGTATTTCATTGCACTCAATCGTCTATCGAGTCTCCGGCTCGAACGGGAAGTCAATGCGGACCGGAGATCCGCATGAATGCTGCATAGCATTCGACGCAGATAGTCTACTCAAGTTACGGCAGGCAATGTAGACGGTTGTTGAAAGCAATTCCCAAAAACCTTTTGCGAATGCATGGATCCGGTGTTCTTCCCAGCCGTTTTGGCGCAGCCACCGACCTCGCTCGACGCAATAGCGTGACCTACCAGCTAACGGGTTCGAAGCTCAACCATCCATGGGCCAATGCCGGCTTGCGACCCAGGCCATGAAAACTGTTGGACCTTGGTCCGCAGTTCAAAGGCTCACGCCAATAAACGGGCGTGCTCGATCTAACTTCGTTTTTCAGTCTTCCAAACTGGATCGGCATGCGAATCTAAACTGGAACTGAACCACGTTGGGTGACGTGCTTAATGCCAAGCCGCTTGCTCCAAACAATGCGCCGAAAATGGATCCAACGGTTCTCCCGCGAGTCCGACGGTTCAGCTTAACGGAGGAAACGTCTCAGCTGAAGCAACCGCTCGTTGGCGGCGACGCAGTTGGAATGGCTGGGTTGAAGAACGTCACGAAAGTAAATCGGATGAGCCGAAGGACGAGCTTGGTAGCTCGGTAGATCAATTGAACGATTTCGATATCTAGTTTGTGCTTTTGGTCTACTGAGTTACAAGTCTTGAAGAATGGAATGGCTTGGATAGACACCAAGGGCGCTGATTCGCGTTTACAATAGTGACTAAACCAACTCCAGCGCAGCCTAAGGAATGTCTGGTACGCCGCTTTTGTCAGTTTTGCTTCCGTTGAGCAATTCTCCTTCAACTGCTTTTGGCCCATCGAGCAGCGAATTCGCGTTTGCAAGAATCGGATCAACAAATTTCATAAATGCTTCCCGGTTTTTGAAACACGAAGCGTCAAGAATGCCTTTAGGTAGAGCTTCTGAATTGTTAAAACTAAACCAATGAAAGTCCAGATCCCTGTAAGATAGGCCATTCTGATGCTTATTATTTACGACCAAAGTCGTGCCTCGCTTAAACTTGTAAAAGACTGGAACATAGATTCCATCATACTCGGTCCATCCATATTTTCCTGTCGGCCCCTTAACAATTTCATCTTTGAGTTCGATGCGAGCGTTATATGAGACAGGCATCAGTGAGTGAGAATCAAATCGAAACGTTTCATAGTGGCTGGCGTTTTTCTCACCTAGTTCGTCGCGTATCATTTTGAATTCCACGATCTCGTGCGCGCTACCCGAATTGGAACTACTGAAATGTTTGCCCAGCGTTCTACTTTCTATCATGTTTTCGAAACTCGCGATTGGCGTATCGAGCGACTGGGATAACCAGAAACCCTTGACTTCCGGAAATTGAATTTTGAATAACAACCCCTCAATATCCTCCGGAAGGTCTTTGCGTTCGAATTCAGTCACGTACCCCGTTTCATTGAATTGCAAGAACTTTCCAGTCTGTTCATTGATGCACCACCCTTTGACTTCAATATCCTCTTCACTTTCGGGGCCAGAGAGTTTGTCGTTTCCAATATCTAACGCTCTTACTTTTCGGAATGAAAGAAAAGCGTACTGACCTTTTTGAATATTGAAAATGACTCGACGATATACGATGTCTTCGACCGTGACTCCAAAAGGTTCTCCTGTTTGATTTGGTCGGACATTGTCAAACGAAGTATGATCCCGTAAAAGAAAATCGCCACAGCTCCAGGCTTTAGTATTAGAAGACGCCGCGCCAAAGATGCTGCACGCAGTAACGGCATCGCTAGTTTTTTCCTCAAGATTCTGGCCAGCGCATTGAGACACTAGACAATACGCGAAGAACATGAGTCCAGCAAAACAAATTCGAACAGGATTCATAGAAACGTTTCCAAATAATGCATGATCGGCAAACAGTATTGTTGCCATGGAGTCGCTGGGCTGAGCGTTCAGACGCACGAATAGATTATTGTGGGCAGGTCCTACCCATTGGTACCGATTCTTCTCGGCCCCAAAAATGTATAACGGTCCCGTTCACGCAGGGGTTCGCAACATTGGGACACTCGCAGTCTTCGATAGAGTGCAATTCTGATTAGCATCGTTACTTCTCCAGTTCTAAAAATGGAATTGAAAGCGTAAACGTTTTACCATCTACTGAGATCCCCACGTCAACGACCCCATCTTGTAGATCGGCTTTCTCGTTCTCGTCGACGCAAAATGCGACTCTATAAATTCTTGAATTCAATCGTTGAATTTTTGACACTATGATTTTCGGTTCAATCTTTTTTTCACTTGGAAAGTCATCGAGCACCGCAATGTCTTTTGGTTTTTCTTTCACGAGACAAGTAATTCTCGGCAAGCGATCAGGGTCTTTTGTCAATAACTCAGGTGAAAACTCAAGAAGTACATGTGCTGATTGATTACTTTCGCCTTTAAACCGTAAAACGCGAGGACTGCATGTGATTGGCTCGCGCCGCGCAAACACCATTTCAGATTCCACCGACGTCTCAGATGCCTTATCAACCACCGTCAATTTACCGAACAAAAATTCACTCTTAAACATTTCACGTGTTATGCCTAATTCAACATGAAGTTGGTTGGGCTGATCATTCGACGAAATGACCTGCCACTCAAAATCGTTCATATTGTCTGACAATTTAACTTCAAGATTCTTGGCGAGAATTGGCTCGCTGATTGAAACTGGAACGCGCCATTGTGAATGACTCTCATCGACGCGAAAAACCGCGTTTTTCGATTGAAGGTGAAGATTGCCGATTAGTTTGCCAACAAACTTGAGTCGCAGGACATGTTTATCCGAGCCGTAGTAGAGGTCGGCAAAAAATTGGCAACCACCGTCTTCTGATGATTTTGGCGTTTTGAATTCTGCCAACGCAATGTTTTTCACACCGGGTTTGATTTCCGACGTGTCCATCGAAAATTTCGCGCATTTGCATCCTGTATCAACTTTATCGAAGACGATTCCTTCAGGTAGTGAATTGAGAATCGTTAGATTTACCTGATAGGTCGTGTCTACATCAATATCTCCCAAATCCACCAAACCCACACATAGCAAATGGTTTGGTACCTGAACAATCGAAACTTGTGAAGTGATATTTTTTGCGCGTTTGTTAACTTTCACCTGAGCAAAAGTCTGGCTCGAAACAACAAACCAGACGGCAATGAGACAAGTCGTTGAAATGAATTTACACATCTGTGACACAACTCGAATACTTCTTTGGCAATTGGGATTAACATGAATCTACCCTCCCCCGTTCGTGTGTCAATTTTTTAATTGTCGCAAGCATTGATCTATTGCCAAAGCGCCAATGGGGAAAGAAACCGGATGATCGAAATGCGAAAAAAAGTGCTGGCTGGATTAAAGAAGCGGCATGGAATCAGAATCCGATGAGCCGAAGGAAAAGCTTGATAGTCTTGTGATCAATTGAATGATCTCGATATTCAACCGGCACTAACCGGATTGTTCATTTTGATTGGAGAACTGTGTTGATGGGAGAACTGTGCCTCGGGAAAATTGGCCGACGAATTGGATTCGGACGAAAAGCAGTTTGGTTCTGGTTGGATCAGTGGTTTTGGCGCTAGCCACCGACCTCGCTCAACGCAATAGCGTGACCTACCAGCTAACAGGTTCGGAGCTCAACTATCCATGGGCCAATGCCGGCTTGCGACCCAGGCCATGAAAACTGCTGGACCTTTGGTCCGCAGTTCAAAGGCTCACGCCAATAAGCGGGCGTGCTCGATCTAACTTCGTTTTTCGGTCTTCCAAACTGGATCGGCATGCGAATCTAAACTGGAACTGAACCAGCGAGTCAGCGTCATCTTTTGCTGAGTATAAAATTGCACGCTTTCGGTTCCTTGAATGTGCAGGTCACCGAAGAACGAATTATTCCAGCCTGTAAACGGGAACCAGGGCATCGGCGCCGGGACGCCAACGTTAATGCCAATCATGCCCGCATTGAAATGGCGCTTGAAATGGCGAGCCGCATATCCGTTGCGGGTAAAGATCGAAGCCCCATTTCCAAACGGACATTCATTTCCCATTTCAATCACGCGATCGAGATCGGTGGCACGGATCACTGACAACACGGGTCCGAATATTTCTTCTTGCGCAACACGCATAGGCTGTTTGACTTGATCGATAACACTGGGACCGATTAAGAACCCGTCACCTGCGAAATCCTGCCGCCCGTCCAACGCCACCGTTGCGCCTTCTCCGCTGGCGACATCCATATATCCTGAAACACGATCGACATGTTCTTTTCGAATCAGCGGACCCATGTCGACGTCTTCGTTTCCATCGGTCGGCCCAACACGAAAGCCGCCGGCGTATTCACGAAGACCTTCAACCAACGGGTCACCAATATCACCGATCGCAACAGCGATACTTCCGGCCATACAGCGTTGGCCGCCGCAACCGAAAGCCGACGCAGCAAGCGCTTTGACCGAAATGTCCAAGTCCGCATCGGGCATAATGACCAGATGGTTTTTCGCGCCACCGGCTGCTTGAACACGTTTCCCGTTTTTGGTGCCCGTCTCATAAATGTATTTGGCGATCGGCGTAGACCCGACAAACGAAACGGCTTTGACATCGGGGTGAGTCAGTAAAGCGTCAACGCAAGTCTTATCGCCATGAACGATATTGAAAACGCCCGCAGGAAGTCCCGCATCGCTCAACATTTCGGCAATCAGGTTCGCCGAGAGCGGTGTCTTTTCAGAAGGCTTGAGAACAAACGTATTACCGCAAGTTAACGCGACGGGAATCATCCACATTGGAACCATCGACGGAAAGTTATACGGCGTAATCCCAACGCACACGCCCAACGGATGGCGAACCGTTTCGGCATCAACGTCACTGGCGATATTCGGCATCGTGTCACCGACAATCATGCTTGGAATGCCACAAGAGAATTCAACCATCTCCACCGCACGTTGAACTTCCGCACGAGCCTCAGCCAATGTCTTGCCGTGCTCGCGCGTGACCAACGCAGCGATTTCATTGAATCGATCTTCCATGATCTGGCGAAACTTGAACATGACGCGAGCACGTTCAACGACCGGTGTTTCCTTCCACGCGTCACGAACCGCAACTGCAGCGGCAACAACTTTGTTGGTTTCTTCTTCTGAGCACAACGGAACTTCTGCGATCGCCTGTCCAGTCGATGGATTGAACACGGTTGATTTGCGAGTTGAATCGCTTTGTACCCATTGACCGCCAATAAAATTTGGAACACTTTGCACAGCGGGTTTGGATTCAGTCGTGGACATGGTAGCTCCAGTGGTTCGATTCGGGTCGGCGCAACCAACCTTTAGTTCTAGTCAACAGTTTCATCAATCCGTTGTTATACAAGATCAGCTCAACGACAAAATTTTGTCCGCCTAAGCGAGTCTAGGAATATTTTTTAGAGTCAACCAGCAAATGAATATCTGGCAGATCATATAGATCATGATGAAACGGCATGACCAATATGATAACATATCGAACATCGATATCGAATTTACAAAAAAGCGAGTTTGATTATGTCACGAGTCGTTAAGGGTGCATTGATTCAGGCAACACTGTGCGAGCCAGCAACGTCGCCCATCGCGAAAATCAGCAAAGCGATGATCGACAAACATGTCGATCTGATTGGACAAGCCGCCGCCAAAGGAGCGCAGTTTGTCTGCTTGCAGGAGTTGTTTAACGGACCCTACTTTTGTGCCGAGCAAGATGCCAAATGGTATGAGCTGACCGAACGCGTCCCCGACGGGCCGACGATCAAGCTTATGCAAGAGCTTGCCAAGAAACACAAAATGGTCCTCATCATCCCGATGTACGAAGAAGACATCACGGGTGTTTACTACAACACAGCCGCGGTGATCGAAGCCGATGGAACTTATCTCGGCAAGTTTCGAAAGATGCACATCCCTCACTGTGCACCCGGATTCTGGGAGAAGTTTTACTTCCGGCCCGGCAACATGGGATACCCTGTTTTCGACACCAGCGTTGGCAAGATTGGCGTCTACATTTGCTATGACCGGCACTTCCCTGATGGAGCTCGTTGTCTCGGACTCAACGGCGCAGAAATTGTGCTTAACCCTTCCGCAACGGTCGCAGGACTCAGTGAATACTTGTGGAAATTGGAACAACCTGCCCACGCGGTTGCCAACCAGTATTTTGTCGGCGCCATCAACCGTCCAGGCACCGAAGGCCCATGGAACATTGGTGAGTTTTACGGACAAAGTTATTTCTGCAATCCTCGCGGACAAATTATCGCCGAAGGAAGCCGCGACACCGATGACATTGTGATGGCAGATATCGATCTCGATTTGATTCGGGAAGTCAGAAACACGTGGCAATTTTTCCGTGATCGCCGTCCTGACAGTTACGGAGCAATCGTCCAACCGTGATCGACAACCCTCACGCCGAAGCAGAAGCCAGCTCAACATCGGAATTGCCTGACAACCAAACGGTTGTCTACGGCCTCGACGATAGACCGCCGGTCGGTCGCGCTTTGGTGTTGGCAATCCAACACATCCTCACGATGTTTGGCGCAACGGTTGCCGTCCCGCTGATGCTGGGACCAGCGATGGACGACGGATCGGGGATGGGAATGGATCAAGCGCAAGTCGCGTTGCTGATCAGCTCTGTGATGCTGTGCAGTGGCATTGCAACGTTTATTCAAGTCACTTTCGGTTCGCGACTACCGATCATCCAAGGCGTTTCGTTCAGCTTTCTCGCTGCGTTCGGCGCGATCATTGCCCAAGTAAAATCTGACGGCGGCGGGCCTGCTGAAACGATGCAGTACATTGCCGGCGCGATTCTTGTCGGCGCAGCGATCGAAATGACGATCGGATTCTCAGGCCTGATTGGAATGATTCGAAAGGTTCTATCTCCGGTTGTGGTTGGACCGGTGATCATGCTGATTGGGCTGGCTCTCTATGGCGTCGGCGCACCGATGGCAGGAACTTCGTGGCCGATTTCCATTCTGACCATCGTGTTGATTATTGTCTTTTCGTATGTGCTTTCCTCCAAATCGAAAATCTTTCGACTGTTTCCGATCTTGCTGGCCATCCTGATCAGCGTCAGCGTTTGCGCAATTTTGACGGTAACTGGAATGGTCGGCGATACGCATGCTGCGTTCATCCATACCGAACACATTGGGGCTTCGAATTGGTTGCGGGTTCAGCCGGCGGAAGTCTTTCTTCCTTGGGGCGCGCCAAAGTTTCATCTTGGATTCGTCTTCGCTGTCTTGGCGGGCTACCTGGCTTCGATGATCGAATCCTTCGGCGACTATCACGCCTGCAGCCAAATGGCGGGTGGCGGCGATCCAACGCCCCAACAGCTTTCACGTGGCATTGGTTGTGAAGGCATCGGGTGCGCCATCACAGGACTTCTCGGCGGATTCAGTTCAACGTCATACTCTGAAAATGTTGGCTTGATCGGTTTGACGAAAGTCGGCAGCCGGTACGTCGTTCAAATTGCTGCCGTCATTTTGATATTGCTTGGATTGTTTGGAAAGTTTGGTGCGGTTGCGGCAACGATCCCAACTCCAATTGTCGGCGGACTGTATTGCACGCTGTTTGGACTGATCAGCGCCGTCGGAATCAAAGAATTTACCAAATGCGATCTGAACGTTGATCGCAATCTATTCATTGGTGGCTTCGCTCTGTTCATGGGTTTGAGCGTACCTGCTTACTTTGGCTCGGACGCGGGTACCGCGATGCTCGACCAAGTTGGATTGGTTTCGCCTGGCCTCAAAGATGTGGTTGCGTCGGTTGGTAAAACTGGCATGGCAGTCGCCGCAATCATTGGGCTAGTGCTCGACAACACACTTCCCGCGACAGCAAAACAACAAGGGCTCGAAGCATAAACGATTAGGCTAACATCCCATTTTGTACACGCGCCGACTGATTTGGATTTCCGCGAACTGACCGCTAAAATAATCGAAACAAACTCATACTCGAAAATAGAAGGCAACGACTGATGGCCGACCTATCCACTACTGTCAACGGACTAAAAATGCCCAACCCGTTCGTGATTGGATCGGGTCCACCGGGAACTAACGCCAACGTCATCGGGAAGGCTTTCGATGAAGGTTGGGGCGCAGTCATCGCGAAAACGATCAGCCTCGAAGCCGAAAAAGTCATCAACGTTCAGCCCCGGTACGCGCGACTTCGCAGTCGTGAATCGAAAGAGATTTTTGGCTGGGAAAACATTGAGCTGATCAGTGACCGAAGTTTTGAAACCTGGATGGACGAGTTCAAACAAATCAAAGACAAGTATCCTGACGGAATCTTGATCGCTTCGATCATGGAAGAGTACCGCAAAGATGCTTGGTGTGAAATTGTGGAAAAGTGCCAGGACGTCGGTGTGGATGCATTTGAGTTGAATCTTTCGTGTCCTCATGGATTGCCCGAACGAAAAATGGGTTCGGCGATGGGAGTCAATCCAGACTTGGTTGAAGAAGTCACCGGCTGGGCCATGAGTGTCGCCAAGGTCCCTGTCTGGGCCAAGATGACGCCGAATGTGACACGGATCGAAGACCCGACTTCGGCAGCGCTTCGCGCGGGAGCCGACGGTATCGCCGCGATCAATACCATTCGCAGCGTGTTGGGTGTCGATTTGAAATCGCTCCGGCCTGAGCCGTGTGTCGAAGGATACACAACGCCTGGCGGATATTCATGCCAAGCCGTGAAACCAATCGCGCTTCGCAACTGCATGGAAATCGCAACGCTGATCAAGAATGAATTCGAAGGCCGTACGCTAAGCGGGATCGGCGGCGTCGAAACAGGCATGGACGCGGCTGAGTTTATTTTGCTCGGTTCGGACACGGTTCAAGTCTGCACCGGCGTGATGAAGATGGGCTACAAAATGGTCAAGCCAATGATGGACGAATTGGCGGCGTTCATGGACGAGCACAAGTTCAACAACATTAGCGATTTCAAAGGTCACAGCTTGCAGTTCTTCCGCACGCACGCCGAGCTGGTTGAGATTCAAGCGAAAGCTCGCGCTGAAAAGAAAGCGGCGCATGAAGCGAAGCAAATGATTCGTGAAGACGCACAATGGACGGGTGACGATTTTGTTGATCAAAGTGATGCGCTGTCACGCGGATAGCTTCGCAACGGTCTTTCCATTTTGCCTCAAAGAGACCGATCGTTGAAAGTCGGCCCATAGGCTGGTCATCACAGCCGCGAAGCGGCGCCAGCTGGTAGCCATTGGGCGTAAGCCCATGGAACGATTGTGCACTAATTCACTCAGCCGCGAAGCGGCGACAGCACCGAAACGCAAAAAGCGTTGATCATTCAGCGGACAACCAACAACCGCGAAGCGGTGACAGCAACCGGAGCGACGAATGGGCACCTACACCAAACTCTCTTACCACGTTGTCTTCAGTACGAAATATCGACGGCCAACCATCACGGGCCCCATTCAAGAACGACTCTACGAGTACATTGGTGGAATCGTTCGTAAACAAAACGGGAACCTGATTGAAGTTGGCGGAATTGAAGACCATATTCACCTGCTTTTGAATCTCTCACCTGCCAATTCCGTTTCAAGTGCGATTCGCGATATCAAAGCGAATTCATCAAAGTGGCTCAACGAGTCGGGCGAGACAAATTCACGATTCGAATGGCAAAAAGGGTACAGCGCATTCACCGTAAGTCATTCACAAATAGAAGTTGTTCAGCAGTACATTCAAAATCAACGAGAGCATCATCGCTCAGTCAGTTTTGAAGATGAGTACGTCAAGATTCTCGAGCGACACGGAATCAGCTTCGAACGGGTTCACCTTTTCGAAGCCGAACATCACGGTTGAGCGCTGTCGCCGCTTCGCGGCTAACGAATCTCACGAGTTCGTCTACCCATGGGCTGACGCCCACGGCTAACGGCTGTCACCGCTTCGCGGTTATTGTGTACACGCTCGGCTCGACTCAACGATTCGATAGCTTGCTCTTCATGTCTCATGCTGTCGCCGCTTCGCGGCTAACAGGATTCACGAGTTCGTCTATCCATGGGCTGACGCCCACGGCTATCGGCTGTCACCGCTTCGCGGTTATGTGTATCTGCGCGAACGAACAATGCGATTAGTGCTCAAGGGTTTCCAGTCTTCAACGCTGTCGCCGCTTCGAGATGATTTGATTGCACGTTGGATAGATAAACACCCCGACCAAGAACATGTAATTATAAGCTCAGATAAAGATCTCAATCAGACGGCTCTAAAAATGATTTGGCTCACGCGCCAAAAATTCTCCGCGTCCGATCGTTCCAACAAACTCGCCGTCACGCACTTGAACTTCGCCGCGAACGGTAACGACCGAAGGACGGCCCTTCAATTCCCAGCCTTCGAACCCGCTGTAATCGACATTCATTTGCTGCGTGGCAGCTGAAATTTTTCCGCGATACTCAGGATCATAAACAACCAAATCCGCGTCACTGCCGACTTGAATCGCACCTTTACGCGGATACATGCCGAACAGCTTGGCGGCTTGCGTGCTACCGGCATCGACAAACGTGTTCAAATCAATCTTGCCAGTTGCAACTCCGTGCGTGTAAAGCAAATTGATACGATCTTCGACTGAAGGAATACCGTTTGGAATTTTGGTGAAGTCATCTTTGCCCATCGTTTTCTGTTCACCAAAATCAAACGGAGCGTGATCGGTTGCAACCGTACTGATCAAACGAGTCTTCAACCCGTTCCACAAGATGGGCTGATTTCGTTTATCGCGAATCGGTGGCGACATAACGTACTTGGCACCTTCGAAGTTCGGCTTTTCAGCGTAAGTCTTGTCGAGCACCAAATAGGGAATCACCGTTTCGATCCAAACATTGACGCCACGGTAGCGAGCTTCTTGTGCGGCCTGCACTGCCCCGTCGCACGAAGTGTGAACAATGTAGATGTGTGCGCCAGTCAACTCAGCAAACGTCATCAAGTGATTCACACCCGATGTTTCAACCGACTCGGGTCGGGATGGTTCGTGATACTCGGGCCCCGTTTTTCCTGCGGCAAGCAATTCTCCTTGCAACTGCGAAACGGCGATCGCGTTCTCGCAATGCGCCGTTATGATCACACCCAGCTCTTTAGCCAGTTTCAATGTCTTGAACAATTCAGCGTCATCAATCCCGAATGCGCCTTCGTAAGCAAGAAAAATCTTGAACGACGATAGACCACGCGAAACCAATTCTCGCAACTGGCTTTCAACATCGTCATCGAAACGCGTCACGCCCATGTGGAATGAATAATCGACCGCCGAAAGCCCGTCGGCTTTTGATTTCCACAATTCGAACGACTCGATTGGGTTCTCGGCACGACTGGGACAACACATTTCGATCAGCGTTGTCGTTCCGCCGACCAATGCCGCCTTGCTTGCCGATTCGTAGTCGTCTTTCGCATACGTGCCCATGAACGGTAAATAGATGTGAACGTGCGGATCGATGAATCCTGGAAACACATACTTTCCCGTCGCGTCGATGACTTCTGCGTCAGCTGGAACATCAAGGTCATTGCCGATCGCTGTGATCGATTGATCTTCGACATAAATATCGGCCGTGTAGTCATCACTGGATGTAATGATCCGACCGTTCTTGATTACCAACGCCATTCAATTCTCCGTTTTAGTTTCGAGTTCACCGATTGCATCGATGGCGGTTCACGCAGTGCAATATTCGTCGGCAATCGCGATGGCTTGCGAGATAATCCCAAACCCTTCGTCGACTTCTTCTTTGGTTACATTAAGCGGCGGGGCGATGAAGATCCAATTCCAACGCACAAACGTAAACATGCCAAGCTCACGAATTTTAGCGGCCATCCGAGCCGTGGCTTCCATTTCAGCCGGTGGAGCATTCCACGGCGTCACTGGCTCTTTGGTTTCACGATTCTTCACCAACTCGATGCAGCCCAATAGCCCCGTGTTGCGGAAGTCGCCGATCGACGGATGCTTTGCTTTTAACTCCTCGACCCGTTGTTCAATGTAGCTGCCCATTTCGGCAGCCCGATTGACCAAGTCATCTTGTTCGTAGATATCGATCGTTGCCAACGCAGCCGCACAGCAGACTGGATGAGCCGAATAAGTCAGCCCTAACGGCAAAGCCTTTTCTGCATACTGCCTGGCAATCTCTTCGGTCACCATCAACCCGCCCAGCGGAAGATATCCTGCGGTCAGCCCTTTGGCCAAACACATCATGTCAGGATTAACGCCATGGTTTTCGACGGCAAACATTTTTCCCGTGCGACCAAAGCCACTCATGACTTCATCGTCAATGAGCAAGATCCCGTGCTTGTCACAAATCGACCGGACCAGTTTCCAGTAATTCGGCGGATACTTGATACAGCCTGACGAACCACTTTCGCCCTCCAGCAAAATCGCCGCGACATTGTTTGGGTTTTCGAATTGAATCACTCGTTCAAGCGCGGCAGCGGCATTTTCACCACAGTTTTCGAACGACGTGCTGTTCCATGGACAACGATAGAAATACGGATTCTCAACGTGGACGTGATTGGGAACGGGCTGCGAATCCATTCCGAATCGACGCGGATCGCCGCCAGCAGACATCGCTCCATAAGTCGCTCCGTGGTAGGAACGATAAAGCGAAATGACTTTTGCTCGGCCCGTTACCGCACGCGCCAGTTTGATCGAATTCTCAACCGCTTCGGCACCGCCCAAACAAAAAAACGTCTTGGTCAAATTTCCCGGTGCAATCTCAGCCAATTTTTTGCTGAGCGCCCCACGTGCTTCGGTCGCCATGCCCGGATAAACGTAGCTGAGCTCGTCCATCTGTTTGACAACCGCATCCCGAACTTTCTTTTGACCGTGACCAATGTTCACGTTCATCAGTTGCGACGAAAAATCAAGGTAACGCTTGCCATCGTAATCGTAGATGTAAGCACCTTCGGCCCGATGCGCGTTGATCGGATTCAAACCAGATTGTTTTGACCAGGAAAAAAGAGAATGGTCCAAACAGTTTTTAACATTAGAGTTGGCTGCATTTGTATTCATACCACAGTTTTAACGCTGCCCAATTGCCGAAGCAAGCGACGCGGATCGCATCCAACCAAGAATTTGTCGCAAGCGGAAGACCGGGTTTTAATCCAAAGTGAATGACCATAAAAAAAGCCCAGCCATTTCTGGCTGGGCTTAATCATTTGATCGTTTCAATTTCGCAATTGAAAACTAGCCGCCTTGAGTCTCAGTTGCAGCTTCTTGAGCAGGAGCGTCAGCAGATGCCAATGCTTCAACAACTGCTTTGTATTTGGCGCGAGCCGTGTTCAAGCGAGCTGTCATGCTGCAGCAAGTCTCTTCGCCTGCGACAACGTAAAGCATTTCAGTGCCGGCTTTCTTGGCCATCTCACCAGCTTGTGTTGGGCATCCGCAACTCTCTTCGCCAACCTTGTAAGAAACTTGAATCGAATCAGCTGCTGCTTTAACGATTTCAGCTTTCTTACCAGCTTCGACAGAGCACTTGCATGATGTACCTGCGATTGAGTGAGTTCCACTTGTTGAACAAGTCGAAGGTGTGATGAAGCCTGTGACCATCTCTTCAGTTTGCTCAACCAAAGAAGTGTAAGCTTGCTCTTTTTCTTCGAAGACTTTTTCGCCAACAACGAAGTGGATCGGAGCGTTAGCTTTCTTGGCCAATTCGCCTGCTGCTTCTGAGCAACATGTTGACTCTTCGCCGACCTTGTAAGTCATCTTTGGAAGTGCTTCCATTGCTTTCGCAACTGAGCATGTTGTACATGGACCGTCATCACAGCAAGCTTTTTCTTCAGAAGTCGAAGCAACCGCTGTAGCCGAAGCTGGGCACTTGTCGCATTTTTCTGCGGAAGTTTCTTGCGCTGAAACGTTGCCAACGCTGCAAATCATCAGACCAGCGACAGCTGCCATAGCAAATAAAGTTTTCATATTTTCTTTCTCCAATTTTGAGATGATCGTTTTACAACAAAACAATCGAGTTACATTTAAAGTAAAAACTAACAGAAGATGAACGCCAAGTCCTACGATTCTTGACTTTTCGCGAACATATTCCTGCTGCCGATCATATAGATCGTTGACAACACTTTCAAGCGAAACTTGCCGCGAACAATCCATTGTCGTTTTTTGCACATCTCGCATTCCAGCAAGCAAAACAACTTATCCGTTTGTCTGTAAGAACTAAGAAGCAATTTTAGAGCCAACCTTACGAGAAAATACCCAAAATTTTCGGATCGGTAGTTCCTGGCCGATTTGGTGCGAAAAGATCCCGATTTTTGATCGATTTGTTTGCCCCTTCTCCTTGAGGTGATGTTTCTCCGTAATACGTCTTACACTCCGTGGCTCGTTTCAGATACGATCACGTTGCGGCGAGACGCGAGAGTCCGACTTTGAATAGGCAAGGTTCTCAATTGCAATCACGCTTGGCCGATACACAACTGTCCAGCTTCACTTTGGCACTTTATCTAGCTCGCAAAATTAATGACTGAACCAGCCAATTCAATCCCGTGGTACGGTGACTTTCGCCTCTTCCGTGACCGAATCATTCCGGGCTTGTTGGTCGTCTTGCCGTTTTTCATCACGTACGCCGTTGTGCGTTGGCTTTATGACGTGCTTTACAACTACGCGATCGGCCCGATTGCCTGGGTGCTAAGTGAATATTCTTTGGGCGGTAAAGATTCCAGTACGGCGCCCGCTACAGACCAAGTCCCTGTTGTTGGGACTGCAAATGAATGGTCCTCAAACAGTTTTGCGATCGACGTTTTCTCCTCGATCATGGCGTTCGTCATCGTGCTGGCAGTTCTCTACGTTGCGGGTATGTTCGCTCGCACACGATTTCACCGGATGATCGACTGGATCTTGATGACCGTGCCCGGCGTCAGCATTATTTATCGTGTTGTCAGCAAAGTCTTCGATGCGATTTCGACATCTCAAGACACGGGAAACTTCAAACGGGTCGTGCTGGTCGAGTTTCCGCATCCAGGAATGAAAGTTCCGGCGTTTGTAACTTCTGAATGCACTGACGAAGGAACGGGAAAAACAATCCTGTGTGTTTACGTCCCGACGACTCCTGTTCCGTCTTCTGGTTACATGCTGCTTGTCCCGGAGTCGGAAACCACGCCGATTTCATGGGATTTGGAAGTGACCCTGCAAGCGATTGTGTCCGGCGGCTTAACCGTACCCGATACGGTTACTTATTACGGCGAAACCGAAGGACCAATCAAGATTAGGCCAACTTGATCCGAGTTCCAACATGGCTTGAGTTCCACCATGGCTTGAGTTCCACCATGCCGTTAGTCGAACAGCTTCACATTTTCCACGACAAGGGTTGCGGCGAAACAGCTGATGGCTGCTGTGGTCAGCAATTCTTTCGGTGAGACGACCGTTGCGTTGGCTTCGATCAAAAGCGACACACCACCGACGGCATTGGAAAAGCCTGTCGCATAGTTCTGTTCTGTCTTGGTGTTGAAGACATCTTGCTTGAGCACATATTTATACACGCGATCGGAATCGACGGTACTCAAACAGGCCAGCTGATTCATAGATTGGCCTAAGCGTTCGAAGGAAACACAATCGAATTTCCAAGCACCCATCTCGGTGCCCAACTCAGCAATCAACTTTTCCTGGATGCCATTGTTACGTAACGACTCGCATTTGTTGACTTGAATCGTCCGCCATACGTCCGCGCTGAATTCTGAACTGGCGAGTGACTTTTGAAAGGTATCAAATTGGAATTGATAACCGTTTCGAAAAACGACTGGATCCAATCGATCCAACAATTGCAGCGTCAGCAACATTGAATCATCAATCAGCCGCCGGGCCGATCCAGCATCACATGCGGTCGAAGCACATCGCAACTGGAGTCCGACCTTATTTGCGGTACGGAAACCCATTTCTGAAATGTTCGTGGCGATAGACATAGATTGTCGATAAGTGGTTGAATTGGTGAGAGAACAGCGCCGGCAAAAACCTGTCACAGGACAGCTTTACATAAGTCCGCCGCATGCGTCGCCGCTTCCATCCCAATCGCCGTCGCCGAAACCGTCTTCACCGCCAAGGTACGTTTGATCGTCATAGTTGGGAGCCGTTTGGCTTCCATCTAGCCCAAGGTCGGCTCGCAGACGTTCGAAACGTGTTGCGTATTCTTCCGAAGACGAATGAACGTGCTCGGCTTCGGTGATGAATTTGACATCTTGTTTCTCGAAAACACCAGCTTGCTCAAGCTGAAATTCGTAGTGCTCAAGCGGACTACCATAAACGATCAGCAGCTTGTGCTCTTCGAATTGAATTTCTTGAGGCGTGTTCGGGTTGAGGACTGCAATTCCGGTGCAACCATCGTTCAACAACAAGTCTTCGTAGTCAAAGAGAATACTTTTGAGAATCGGCATCTCAATGCTCTCACGATAAAGATCGATGTGGCCAGTCGTATCCCGAGCGTGGCTTGACTCAAGGACAACATCGACGACCGGGCCAAGTTTTTCGATCAAGTCAATGAACAAGTCAAAAAGCTTTTCACGAGAAACGGCAGCCATAATTACTGGAACTTGGCCTTTCGTTTCTTCATCGACATAGATTTCGTGCCGATAGCCTTCTTCTGGTTTGATTTTCAGGTCCAACGCTGGACGTACTGCGTTGGTCAATTGAAACGAATCGTATTGGTCAACTTCCAAATGAGCAGCCAGTTCCTGGTCTGAAACTGCGTCAAAGCTATTTGAGCTGTCGCCAGCAAATTCACTTGTATTCGGTCCATTGGCATCAATTCCGTTGGCTGGATTTTGACGCTCTGGAAATTCATCTTCGAAAAATCGATCTAGGAAACTCATGGTAAACCTCGGGTCAACGTAAGGGCCGATGGTATTTCTTTTGATCGCGGCGAAGCGACCTGCCATCTAAGCCAGTTACAAAACTCTAGGTCACCAGTAACCGCGAGACGATTCATGGCAAGTTCTGGTTGTAATTAGGGATAATATTCGCCTGCAAAATCGGTACAATCGGAACTTGAATGTTGCGTTCGTACAAACTGTCCAGAGAGACGTCCGTTTCACAGCCAACGCTTACCGACTTCGCTCGAGAGACAATGCGATTAAGATGACTTGCAATGAACATTTCAGAGACATCGCCAGCTCAGCCGACTTCGCAGCCCACGTTTCGAACAACCAGATTGGTGCTTCGTCCGTTTCGGCAATCGGACCTTGATCGAATTGTTGTGTTAGCCAACGATCCTGAAATCTCCGCCAACACGCGTACGTTTCCGAATCCGTATTTGCCAGAGCACGCGGAAGCATTCCTGGCAAAACACGAACCAAGCTGGAATCAGGGCAAAGCGGTTACGTTTGCGATTTGCTTAAGGGCCCAAGGCGAGAGCCCACAAGCTCTAATTGGCGCGGCCGGATTCGAGTTTGCGCCCGAGCACGAACGGGCCGAATTGGGCTATTGGATCGGCAGCGACTTTCGCAACACGGGCTATTGCACCGAGGCGTGTCGAGCGATGCTTGATTTCGGGTTTAATAGCCTGGGACTCAACAAGGTTTGTGCTCACTTTCTTTCTCGCAATCCAGCGTCAGGCCGAGTGCTGGAAAAGATCGGCATGTCTTGCGAAGGAAATGCAAAATCTCACGTGATGAAACTTGGAGTCCTCGAAGACGTCACGTTCATGGGCTTACTGAAGTCAGATTGGAATCAACGATAACAGCAGGGAATGCCTGATTCCTTGAAAAGCAACGAGTGACATTGGCTACCATCCGATCTCGACTCGTCAGGGTATCTGCCAACGTTGATCAAGTGCATCTGAACTACCAAGCCGGATTCTTTCCATCCCGTAGCTGTCAAATTTCTGGAAATTAGGGAACGCCAGCCAATTAAGATGCCTGTTCTGGATAAATTCTCCAGATTTCAACTGAATTGAACAAATATTTCGAATCTCAAATCGAATATTTCCCGGCAGACCTTTTCTTTTTTTAAAATCAATTCAGGAACCGAGCGACGACCAGCCGTCGCGAAACACTTACGAGGAAACAAGAATGACCGAAACTGCAGAACGACAAGGGACTCAGGTTACATTTCTGGATCAAACTGGCGCCAAGAGCGTCGAGGCAGTCGTGTCAGACACGGTGACCGTTCGCCAGATCTTGCCCAACATTATCACCAAGATGAATTTGCCTGTCATTGGCCCAGATGGTCAACCGATGAGCTACAGCCTGGACCACAAGGAAGGCGGTCGCCGACTGAATGAACATCAAACTTTGGTTGGGTCCAATGTGAACAGTGGTGATCATTTGATTGTCTATCCGGAAATTGTCGCCGGTTAGAGTCGATCAATATTCATCGAACCCGTGGACGTCATCATAAAGCAATCACCGGAAACGCAAACAATTCCATGCGGAAATCTCCTCGCGATCGAAGGCTGTCGGCGGACTTGCGCTCCGTTGAAAAACTAACAGAAGAAAGTTCCATCTTCACTTTTCTGGCCAAGGGAAATCTACCTCAACGCTACACGTTGGTTTTTGATGGCATGGGGATCAGCCGTAACAGCGCTGGAAAAATTGTTCCGACGTCGCATCACGAAGTCGTTGTTGAACTTGGCGCCGCCTATCCTCGCATGGTTCCCAATCTTGCTTGGCAAACGCCGATCTTTCACCCAAACATCTCCAACAACGGTGTGGTCTGCCTCGGCGGTTACGGAACACATTGGGTTCCCAGCCTCACGTTGGCTGAAATGTGCACGATGTTGTGGGACATGATTCGGTACAAGAATTTCGACATCGCCAGCCCATACAATCGACAAGCCGCATTGTGGGCCCAAAGCCAAACGCATTTTTCATTTCCTGTTGATGGAAGACCGATTCGGAATCTGATTGCCGAGCCCAAGCCTGGCGCGAGCGCGGGCTCGAATCCAAATTCTCACCAACCAAGTCCAACACACTGGACGCAACGGTTGCCGTTAATCGGGAGTCGGCTGGCGAACATGGCTCAAGCCAACGGTTCGGCCCCGCTAACCGTCGAGATGGTCGATTCGGCGGAAGTGGTTGAAGTTGAGGCAGTTGTCGATCCAACCGAAACAGTTGTCGATCCAGCCGACAGTGACCCGAACACTGACTCAAATCTGACTGATGACTCAGATCCAACAAGTAATCCACCCGGTGCTACTGTTGATGTGGAAGTCACCACGAGCGAGTCGGATTCGCCGCAGGATCAATTGCTCGACCCTTCTGAGATTGAAGTCGTTATCCCGGGAATTCAGATCATTAGCAGCAATTTGGACAACAGCAATTTGGACAGGGACTCCTCCAACATTTCATCCTCGGCCACAGTTCAGCAACCGCCAACCCCCGAATCAGAGGCTGACAACGGAATCATCTTTCTCGACTGATTCTTCAAATCTCAAATCTCAAATCTCAAATCTCAAATCTCAAAT
>CAZPBE010000013.1:0-34582 GCA_964584615.1 uncultured Pirellulaceae bacterium
GCCCTTAATAGCTTGACCACAAATATCCAACCCTCTTCAGTTTCAACCAACAACAAGTTGCCAGCCAAACCCGAAGAGAAATCATCAATCTATGAAAACTATAGATCCAAGTTAACGATTATTTCTTCACCTTAAATCTTTCGACAATATTGAAACCGAACAAGTTCGAAAACAAGCTCGATCCAATATGACACTACTCAAGAGTGGTGTTTGAACATTCGATTGAACGCTGCCCTTCCACAAATATCCCCGCTAAGAAACACTTGATTCCAAACAGCATCGAACATTCAGATGCCATCTACTTCACACTAAATTGTCAAAGATCAAACGCCCCGAAGGACGACGTCCCGATATACAGGACAAATTCGCTCAATTCAGGATCTTACAATTGGCCCGAAAGCCAAGCAGGATCGCTAAAGTTAAGAGCGATCTGATTTTTAAAGGTTCACCAATTCCGCAGAATTCGACAAGCCGAAAAAATCAGATCGCTGCCAACTTTCCCATACGAATCCGAAGGCGTACACCAACCATCATCGTTCTAATGGGGCCCGAGATTTTATAAGTTGTTCGGTCGTTGTCAACCGGAACTAAACCCCGAAATCAAGAAAGGCAAAAATGGGCGTCTCTTCTCTTGAGCCTCGACTGTCGTGCAGCGTTTTACAGCTGTCGATGTCGCCGGACACCCTTGCCACTTCCATGCTCAAACTCATGTAGCGAGCCGAATAGTATATGGATAATCGGCTTCTGCTCAAGGGGTAATCGACGAATTTCCCAGATTTTTTTTGAGCCTCCGCGAGCTCTATTTTTACCCTCGCTTCCCGTCCAATCTGACCCCCCGTTGGATTACCTAATCCGCACGGACTAAGCCGTTTTCCGCTCTACCCCCTCCTCCGCCAATGTCTCGAAACCTAAACGCCGCGACCCTGATGCGTTGATTTTTTGAAACATCAAACATTGAAAAGCCAAGGAACATCTGTGTTTTCTGGCTGGCGCCAAGTCTGCATCAGGTTATTGAGTGATTGAAGAAACATGTTGTTAACGAAGGGTTGCCATGAGCCGCAGGCGTCGAAAGTCAAGTCGTTCTTTTTTGAAATTTTGTTCGCTCGAGCAACGGAAGATGCTCACCACCATCGAGGTCTTCGCGTCGGGAACCGCTTCCCGCGAAGCTCTCACGCCAGAATTCGATTTGTTGATAAACGATGTTGTTGTCGAGTCCTACCAGGGAGTCGCAGCGACGGAACCATTCACAATTCAATACGTCTATGAGACAACCGAAACCGTGACCGCTGACCAGGTCTCGATCGAGTTTACGAACGGTACAACAGCCCCCGGGCAGTTCGGAGGCACTAACTCGTTATATGTCGACAAGATAATTGTCGATGGTGAAATCTTTGAGACTGAATCGCCCGAAACGTGGGTCGAAAGAGGGTACGGAACTGGTGGCGAGGGGGCCGCCGGGTTCTTTCAAGTAGACTCATTCTACGGAAGCGTTGGAAGATTCCGATTCGCCCAAGGGGATCGTGATGCACTCACTGGAACTCGAATCCGAATTGACGCCAGTGGCGACGAAGGAGGTGAAAACCTTCAACTTCAAATCGATGGCCAGACGGTCAAAAATTTCAAAATCGGTGAGGCCGATAGAGTCGAAACTTTCTACTTCGTCACCGATGAGATCATTCATGACATTTCGCGTCTCACGATACGTTTCACCAACGACTTGGCTTCCGAAGGGTTCGATCGAAACCTGACCGTCCACAGCTATCAGGCTATTGATCTGGTCAATTATTCCAGTTCAACAACCGATACGTTCAGGAGGATTGCCCGACCAAAATTCAATTCGGTCTCCACGTACTTTCCTCTGCTAGAGACGGAAATTCTGAATTCGAGGTTCGAGATCTTTGCCCGGGGAGCAGCCGACGGGCAAGGCCAGATTGAGGACGGACTTGGCCGAGGTTCCAAGCTTCATACTTTTGGATTCTTCGAAGCTGTCGATACCGACGCCGTCAAAACAACGATCCGGGTCGATGCTTTGGGGAGTACCGGGGAGGAACAGTTCCAACTATACGCGGGTAAGCAAATCATCGGCACATTTGATGTATCGACCGAAGAGCAGGCTTTTATCATTGAAGTCGATCGAGGAATTGCTTTGGACAACCTCGTCATTTCATTTGTCAATGATTTCTACGACCCTAGTACCACCACCGACCGCAATCTGACCGTGAACCGCGTTCAACGAATCTTTGATCATGGAGAGGGCAGCGAGTTTCGCCAATCGTTTTTCACCGATGGTCGCGGAGATTTCGACGTCTACAACACGAGTGCTTGGTTGGACGATGTTGGTTTGACATCTGGCTTTGGCTTGGGGGGAACGCTGGTAACCAATGGTCAATTGGACTTTGTTTTCAAAGAGTTTACCGGCAGCTACGTCCCTGGTGTTATTGCTCCAGGCAGCTAACAGCTTGGAGCATGCGGACGTAGCGAATCAATCGAGTTGTTGAACCAGTCTGGCGGCGTTGAGTCCTTTAACGCCGCTTCTTTCAACCGATTAACGTTTGATTGATTTCGACGGCGATGAGATCGCAGGTAAGGCAACCGATTTTTCACGGCCCTTCGAATTCCCGGCTGAATTTCCAGACCGGTTTCCTGTTGCATCGGGCGAAATCAACTCAACCGATGTAAACCCGGTTTGATTATTTCGAGCTATCCCAACATCAATTAGATTCACACGACCATCGCGATCGAAATCGTAGTCGTTGTCGACCAACGCCGATGAAAATCCGGTCTGATTGGTGCGAGTTGCACCCACGTCAATCAGGTTTACCCGCGTTTCGGAAGTCGAGTTGCCGGTCTCACCGACCACATTTCCAAAAAAGAAAATACTCTCTTCGGCCAAGCCCGTTTTGTTGTTGGCGAGAATCTTCACACGCAGCCAAGCGTTCGTGATCGCGCCATTGGCCCATGTCATCGAGATCCTGTCTGGATCGTCACCAACACCGTCAATGAATTCGAATCCCGTTGGAGCAGGCGCTGCGGGCCACGTTGAGATGTCCCCACCGGCTCCGATCGTAAACTCAAAGTCGGCCAGCGAAACGTCCGATCGTGCTCCACGAAGTTCAATCATCATGCCGTTAAGCCCTTGGATCGAACTGGTGTAGTTGGCAAAAGATGCAGTCTGCCCCGGAAGCAACGCTGATTTGTCGAAAGCTACCGCCAGCAAATCTTCAAGATTCATGCCCGAATCATTGCCATCGAATGAACTTTCGTTGTAAAAAACAAGCCGATCGTCAATCACACTGCTGGTGGATTTTCCGACGAACGTAGACCAATTGCTAATAATATCTTTTACGAAAATCCCGCTAGCCGTTAACTGGTCATTCAATAGACCTTGCAAGCCTTGATTGGGGAGGACCACTGCCGAACCCTCGTTCTTATCGACGATCGACCAATTCGCATGGCACAATTCGTAATCACGACAAAAGTCCATCCACTGGTTGGTCGACGAAACATCAACACCACCGTTTCCATCAGCGTTGACCGATCCCCATTCGGTAACAAACAATGCGACACCATTGTTCATGGCTGTAATCGCTTTGTTTCTCAAAGGTGCACCGTGTGTACCTGCATAAAAATGCAATGTGTAAGCCACGTTAGCATCAGAGATCGGATTAGTTGATGCAATATCGACGTCTTGCGACCAGGTCGGAGATCCAACCACGATTAAGTTGTCCGGATCGTTTGCGCGAATCACGGCGATGACGTTTTCGGCGTAATTCTTGACAGTCGCCCAGGATTGGGAAATGGGTTCGTTATAGACTTCATAAATGATGTTGTCGTAATCGCCATACAGGGATGAGATTTCAGTAAAGAACTCGATGGCCTCGGCTTGGTAGTTTTCTGCTTCGTGGCTATGAAAATCGACGATCACATAGACGTCATGCGCGATTGCACCGTCGATCAATGCTTTGACTTTGTCCATCTCGCGGTCTTTGAACTGCCCGTTGTTGAAGGCATAACCTCCATTGGCCTCGACTCCCATCGCCGCTCGCACAATCGAAGACCCCCAGTCAGTCGCCAGTTTCTCAACGGTCTCTTCGTTATAGTAAGCGGCGCCTTCCCACTGACTCCAGAAGATGGAATTTCCCGCCAAGCAAGCCGGTTCGTTGAATTGGTTCATGACCCGATTGCCAGCAACACGGAGTCTCCCATTGAGGCTGACCGTGTTGCCATTGCCTGTGACTCCACCGCCGCCACCGTTGTTTGATGAGGATACGATTCGAACACTACCAATGGTAATGTTGAGGCTGTCAGTCGAAGCGTATTCGCTTTGCAAGCCAATCTGAATCAACCCGTAATTGTGAGTCCCATCGTCCGCATCTGAAGAAGCATTCGGTCCGTCAAGATTGAAGAAAATATCGTCCAGGTCAACAGAGACAGTTTCAAAGCTGGAATTGGAAACGCCGTTGAGGTCGACAGTGTACTGATAGACTTCGTTGATTCCCAAGCCATCTGAGCCGATGCCGTCCGTGTCTTTTAAGTAGATGACGAATGAGTTCGCCACATTGCCCGAGTCAACTTTAAGTTCGACTTCGAGTGTCGAGTCGAAATTCGAGAAGTCAACTTGAGCCAGATCGGTTTCCAATCCGCCAAAATTCTGAACGTCGATTTCAATATCGCCAGAAGATGTATCGACGACTCCCGCGTTGCTGAACTCGCCCCAAGTTCCAATCGTACTCGATCCATTGAGTTCGGCGACCGTTGTTTGACTGCGAGCCTCGGGAGCAAAGGTGAAAACAATAAACGTTAAAAGGACCGCCAACAGAATTCGAGACATGGTGTTTGTCCTGGGAGGGAACAGGTTGGATCGCGTTGCTATGTAGCAACGTTTGAGAGGGAGTCACCATTGTCTGTCGGATGGTCCGTATTCTCAACTTGTAGTTATTGTTTTTTTCAATTGCGGCAGTTTTTTTGGGTTTTATGGAATATTGCTTACATGCCTCACGAGATTGAAAAGCGATCAGTTTGTTTTTCTATGCCACATTCTTACGCTGAACGGGCGCGAGCCAACTTTTGTCACGGCACAAAACTGAGAGGTCTTCGTAGATGGACGTGTACAACGTATCGCTTTAATCGTTTCTCGTGTTAGCTAGTCCAGATTGAGCCGCGATGTCTTCGATACGGAATTTTCATGCTCGATCTCGCCGCCTATGTTGTTGATCCCGTTTGCGAAATCGCAACGCAAACCGGCTCAGTCAACGATTCAATGAAAGCCAACGGGACCGCCATATTTTCTTGCCGAAGAACGGCAATCGCCTGTCTCTTGGGATCAATACCCGATCTGGATGCTAAGCACAATCCAGTTGTAACGATTGAATAAGGGGTTCCATTCAGTCAAATCTTGCTGCCGCAATATCGACGTTTTGCGGCGTCTTGTTGCTGTCGAGGTCTTTTGCATGCATCGGCTCAACCGCGCATTCGGGATATTTGTCATGTCAAGGAGCGGTTATCCCGATGAAAAATCGGAGTCATCCGATCCTTCCCCAAATCTCATATTATCACCATGCGCAGAAGAAGAAAACGCCGCACTCGCAAGTCGATTTCGTTCGAACGTCTTGAGCCACGTAAGATGATGGCCTCTTTTCAAATAACGATGGCGGGCCAAACCAATGACGAAGTCGTTCGAGTGCTTGTCGACAACCAGCACGTTCAGACTATTCAAAACGTAGGTGGTGATGCTGACGCGCGAGACTTTGTAACGTACTCGTTTCAGACGCAAAACAACTTTCCATACAACTTAAAAGTGCGTTTCGTTAACGATGGTGTTTCTGGCGGAGAAGATCGCGCTGTTCGCGTTCATTCGATTACGCGAGACGGTCAGAAGTATCTGGCCAACTCTCCCGATGTATTTTTCGGTGGAATCACGCAGCCGTCTACGGAATGCCAAATCGGATTTAACCACGGTCAGTTACTTGCGTGCGAGGGGTTTTTCGAATTCACATTTGACGAGCCTCGGCCGATCGATGGGCTGGCACATCAATCAACGGTTGATCATCGATGGAGCCAGGTCAGTTTTCCGGCTTTGCAAAATCCGGTGATCATCGCGGGGCCGCCGACAAGCAATGACAATTCGGCTGGAGTCGCCCAACTTCGAGATGTCACTTCATCAAGTTTTGATTTACGTTTCAAGGAGTGGAACTATCTGGATTTTCAACACGCCGAAGAATTGGTGAGCTGGCTTGCCGTCGAAGAAGGGCGTTATACGACAGCCGATGGCAGTTTGTGGGAAGTTGGAACGTTTGAGCTTTCAGGAAATAATAAGTGGGACAACATACGTTTCAAAGACAACTTTGACTCTGCACCGCACCTCTTTCTCACCATCCAGACTCAAAACGGATCTCCGGTTTTAGCGAGGGTCCGAGATGTCTTTCGTGGTTCATTCAATGCAGCGCTGTTCGAAGAGCAGGCATTGTTGAGTACAGGCCACGGCGTGGAGACGGTCGGGTATCTCGCGATTCAACCCGCTGCCTCAAGCGGCGCGGTCAACATTGGTGGCAACGATCTCCCTTACTTGTTTGAGCAAAAGGATGTCGGTACAACCGCTGAAAACATTGCAGGGTTTGCAGTTCAGCTCGAGGAAGAGCAGTCGGGCGACTTTGAAGTGATGCACATTCCGGAGAGAGTTAACGCTTTGGCTTTGGGTCGAAGGTACTTTGCTCAGGCGTTGCATGCGAAAGACCTCGATCCAGTCGCGCTTCGTCAAACGGATGTCGAAAACCCGCTTTCATTGCCCGCCGGATACGTGTTTGAAGAAGTGGCCGTCGATGAAGAGTTTCGTTTTACAGTAAGCGTTGATGTGGATGCGTCGGGAGGTCAATTCCTGGCCGACGCTCGAGGATTCGTGTGGCGAGTCGTCAACGGACAAAGACAGGATACTCCGTTTCTTGACATTCGCTCGCAAGTCTCGAACGTGAACTTTGGTGCCGGCCAAATGACTGGTTTCGCGCTTGACCCTGACTTTGTCAACAACGGTCACATCTATGTGCTTTATACAACTACGGTCAACGGATCATCCTTCGGGCGGTTAACGAGGTTCACGCGAAGTGCCACCAATCCTAACGTTGTCGACCCCACGACGGCGCGGCATTTGATCGGCAATACAGCGGCAACGGGATTGCTTGCGTCAGACTTTCATGCTCTAGGTGATATTGAATTTGGCGAAGACGGCTCTCTGCTATTTTCGTGGGGAGATTCCGCGTCCAACAGTAGGACGGATCCAGCCCATTATAATTCGCAAAAGTTGAATGTGGCAGCCGGAAAGGTCTTTAGAGTTAATGCCGCAACAGGACGAGGCTTAGCCACGAATCCATTTTTCAACGGGAATCCCGATGCGATTCGATCGAAAGTATGGGCGTTGGGAGTTCGCAACGGGTTTCGCTTCACCGTACAACCGGGAACCGGTTCTGCCTCTCTTGTCCATGGAAACCCTGGCCGGATCTTATTGGGCGATGTCGGGCGAGATCGTTTTGAAGAGTTGAACGTGATTGATCGTGGCGATAACTTGGGCTGGCCATATTTTGAAGGAACACTTTCTTTCCGGAGTGGATTGCAGAATCAACAACTCGTCAGTCCGGCCGCGACTTTCGCCCACCCAACTGCGAGGTCGGTAACCGGCGGCGTGTTCGTGGAAGGAAATAACTTTTCAAGCCAACACCAGGGCAAGTATTTGATCGCAGATTACGTGCTAGGTTGGATCGATGCTTTTGAAGTTGACGCTCAGGGCAATGTTCAGCAATCCACTTTTGCCACTGGCATCAAAGGGATCGTCGATATGGTTCACGATCCAGTCAGTGGTGACATTTTGATTGCGGGACAGGGGCAAGGGACTGTCTTTGGTCCCAACGAAGGACTGTCTGGCCTCTACCGGTTGCGATATACAGGAACTGTTTAGACGTCGCATGATGCGAGTGCTGGCTGGTTACACGTCATTGATATTCAATTTAACGAATGAAGTTAACACGTTCGTTCATTGTGAAACCGAAGTCGAATAGATTCAGCAGTACGTTGCCGGCCAACTCTTTGGGGTGATACTGCAAGATCAACAAATCGCCTGGAATAACTCGAATTCTTTCGGATGGATCTTCGACTGCTTTGTTCAAGTCAACCGGTTGGTTGGAAGAATCTGCAGAAGAACTTGCCGCAAATCTTCGCAAAATACTCGACAATGATTCTTCGACTTCAAAAATCATTGAGTCGGCTTATGCGAAAGCGAATCAGGAGTTTTCCCAACAGAAAATGGTGACTGAGCTTCGCGACTTCTACCAACACTCTCAGGTGCGATTGAAAGACAAAGTTGGCGCATGACTCTAATCATTAGATTTCTTCTGGTAACGGCGGACCTGGCACGCATAACTTCATGTCGTGTCGCCAGGATTTGATGATCCGTCGAAAAAGAAAGCACAAGTGAAAATTATTCTGGTCGAAAGTGAATGATCGCTTTCGGCCTTTTTCGTCAGAGCTTATGCGTTTGTGATGTTTTCTCTTCTCAAAAACGAATCAAGCGAAGAGTCATTCGTCTCTTGCTCGTCCATTGAAAGCTCTTCATTTCTTGCTGCTCGCGGCAGTTGGAAAAGCAGAATCCAGTTCGTCGGAAATTGATTTCTGAAAAAGAGAATTTTCTTCGTCCCAAAACTAAGCCGCATGGATTCTTTGGTTAAAGAGGATTGACTGGCGGCGCGCCGCTGGTGATCGCTTCTGGACGGCATTGTTGCGTTTGGAAAAACTAAATAAATGACTCTCTGAGGGAGGAGTAGCGCATGTGTATTCGTATTGTCGTTTTGGGTTTGTTTTTATCTTGTTGTTTTTTGCAAGGTTTAACCGAAACCAACGCGCAGCAAACGGAAGCAAAGAAAGTTTTGATGGAGCCCGAGAAGGAGCCGGACAACCGTGGAAAAGCGAGATTCACCGACTACGAGTTGGTTTTTCCCGTGATTGACTCGCATCAATACGCGTCGTTGATGGTCGCAGGCAAGAATGTGCAATGGTCGCAGAAATTTGTGGACGGTGCCGAGCCATTCTTCAACGCACTGGAAGAAGAATTTGAACCAGGCGTCTACGTTTACCAAATTTGCTACCAGCCCAATGAGCTTGGTGAATCAGAGATTCGCTACGCAAACGCATTCAAAAACCGGCGCGAGTTGCTGAAAAAGCGACTTGAGCTGATGGAAAAAGGCGACCGTGAAGGTGCAAAGTCGCTTCTTGAAGAGGCAAATGCAATACGCGATGGCTTGGTGTCGTATGAAAAGAACGACAGGCCCACGGTCAATGGTACCGATGAGGATTTCATTTCTAAAACCGGTCAATTTTCAGTATCTGACGATGGCCAAATCAAAGAGTTCAGTCTGAAGAAAGAGCTCGCGGCGGCGGCGGAGCAAGAACTGGACGCCGAAAAAGAGCGCATGGAATCGGGCGAAGCAGAAGAAGAAACAGAAACAGGCAGCGATTTCTAGCGTGTGAGTTGGTTCTTTGAAAGCGTAGCGACCTTCTGCGCTACCGTTGCGCAATGACGTAAACGCTTGATCAGAGAATCAATTCGTACAAATTACATTCAACAATAAGAGGGAAAAGATGAAGACACACAAAAAGATTCACCTTTCGTACTTGATTGTCGCATTGGCGGTCATCTCGATGGGGGCAGCGTATTCAGCGCGGGCGATGCTTGAAATTGGCCCAATAGCTACAGTCACCGGAACTATACCTGAGATTAGGTTTTTGGACTCAACGGCTGGCGACGCAGATTGGGAAATCGAATGCGTTGGTCAGTATTTTGATCTCGACACTGAGGGGTCCGCATCACCTGTGTTCCGTGTTCACAGCGGGGCCGATACGTCCAATTTGGTATTGGATGCGAACGGCAACGTTGCAATTAATGGCTTGGCTGCTCAAACCACGAACGAACTAGAAGTGATGGGAAACACTGGCACTTCAGATAACTTCGCAGCCGTTGCGATTTCTCCAGGCGGAGTATCCGCCGATTCTGCAAGAATGTCAGTCAACGGGTTTTCAGATTCAGTCGACATCGGAGTACGAACTGGTTCTGGTGGTTACAACTCGATCTTCCGAGGTGACCTCGATGCCCCCAACCACTCAATTGCGGTCGATGCGCAAGGTGATGTGGCAGTTGGCGGGGTTTCATATGAAAATATCAGCCCAATAGCTGATCTTCAAATTGGCGGAACGGGCCGGCTTTTCCTTGATCCGGCTGGGACGGCTGGAGATTGGTATACGAATGTAGGCTTTACCGGTTTTTTCTTGACAAAGCCAACAACTGGCCGTATTCCTTTTGGGGTTGAAAACGACGCACCTTCAAACAGTATCCGCGTTGTGGATTCTGGTGATGTTGGTATGGGAACACCTCTTCCCGATGCGGCATTGCACATCGTCAGGAACAACGGAACCTCAAACTTCAAAGTTGAAGAAAATAGTCCAACGGTTAAAATTCGTCAGTTGTTTGAGTTGATCAATAACGGCGGTGTTCGATTCGCGCTTGAAAATACGGATGTTGGCGAGCGATGGGACTTTACCAACAACACGATTGGCGATTTTCTGGTCAATCGAATCGGTACCGGCGGACCAGAGATGTCAGTCACGAAGCTGGGTCGATTTGTCTCGGGCCCTGGAGGATTCGCAGCGCTTGATTCACGTCCCAATGGAAACCTGTTCATTGCAGGTACTTTGTTTGAATCTTCTGATCGCGACAAGAAAGAGAACTTTCAGGAAGTCGATTGCCAGGAAGTTCTTGATAAAGTTGCAGAGCTTTCGATTACAACTTGGAACTACAAGTCGGACGAAGAAACGATTCGTCACATGGGTCCTGTAGCTCAAGATTTCCAAGCTGCGTTCAAATTGGGTGATAGTGATAAAACGATCGCCACGACGGATAAGGCCGGAATTTCATTAGCGGCAATTAAGGCTCTGAATTCTAAAGTGCAGCAGCAGCAAAATAAGATTGTAGAAAAAGATGGTCAGATCGAAATGCTGGAAAACAGTGTTGAAGAGATGACAGTTCGCTTGGAGAGGCTTGAAGTAGCTCTCGAGCAATTGATTCCTCAATAGTGAAAACTTGGAGCGAGTCACAACATGATTTACAACAAGTGATCGATTGCTCGACTTTGCGACCCAGCCAATGATTTGGTTGGGTCGCTTTTTCTTTTGAGCGGGCGAAGCTAGCGGCTTTCCAGATTGCCTCAGGTACAACCTGTTTGTGGAATTAGCGCACGGTGCAAACACTGGTGAGGCGGACAATATCAACGAAAAAACGGCACTCAATCAAGTGCCCTTTTTTTATTGCTGTAGTTCCGGGAAATCAAATAAGATATAAGGCGAAACCTACGTGCACGTTTTGACTTAGTGCTCTCGCTCGTGCGTGGTAAACGATCAGTGTCTTTCTAAATTTGGTCGAATCATGAATAACAATCGGCTCATTCAATTTTCATTTGTAGTTCCATTGGCGATCATTTCGTTGGCGATTTGTTTGTCAAGCTGCAGTCCAACGTTGGCGCAAGAGCGGAAAGAGCCGATACAAGAAGCGACGCCGGGCGAATACCCTAATCCAAATCGAGGGGGGCGCGCAAGCCGAGGGGGTTCTAAGCTGGAGTCGGCAGGCTCGCCCGTCGATGGCAAAAAGAGCAATCGAAAAGCAAACCCAAAGCCCAAAAAAGAGAAAACGAAACGAACCAAGAAGAAAAAGAGAGAGGACATTGAGTTTCCAGAAGACAATGATTTGCCATTGTTGGTCATGGATATCTCAGGTGGATTTTTTGTACCACAAGCCGGATTCACTCCCACGCCTAGCTTGCGCGTCTTTGCCGATGGTCGCGTGTTGACAGGAAATAAGTCGCCCAAAGTTGTACCTACTGAGGGGCAAGTTTCGGTTGAGAGAATTGAATCACTGGTCAAGTTTGCAGTAGAAGAATGCAATTTCTTTGAGATCGACACAGAGAAAGTCAAGGAAGAGATGGATGCGACTGGGAAAGAAGTCTTGGTCATGGACGCCGGCACAACGCTTTTCGAAATTCACTTAAAGAATCGTGGAATCAATACCGTCGGAGTCTACGCGTTGCCCTACAGCGCGAAACGGTTTCACGAAATCCCAGAGCTATCTTCGCTGGTCAAGCTTCAGGCCAAGTGCAAACAAATTATGGCGGAAGTCAATCTTGGTTCACCTGAAGAAGCGGCTTCTGTCGTCCAGTTCGCCAACATCGGGTTAGCAAATGAATCAGATGTTGCTCCCGAGTTTACGCTTGAACATCTTCAATACGCCGAGCGATTTGTGGACGGAAAAATGACGGCCATGTTCAGCCAAACATTCAATTCGCGTCGACACGGATCCCAAATTGCAGTTGCAACTTATACCGAGACCGCGGAAGGCGTTCCGGATATCGTCGTGCGTGTTGACGCGAATTAGTTGGTGTGCCTCGGCCTGGAAGCGACAAGAGTATTGGCACTAATTGGCTGTTTTGAATTTCTCCAACTGCCGCGGGGACAACCATTGCTCGTAAGGCTGTTTTGAAATGCCTAACGAATTGAGTTTTGTCCACTGCATTGGTGTTAGTCCAAGCGCTTTCAAGCCTTTGGTTTGTGAAAGCTGTCTCTTCTGGTCGCTGGCTGGAGCCATGCGGTAACCGTGCTTAAAACTGAATAGCTTCGTGTTCTTCAAGTCTGTTTGTTGAGCAATCAATTGTTGATCTTGTTCGGTTGGTAAATAGACGGCATGCGCGCAATCAAATTTTTCCGCTTCACTCACCAAATCAATCAACTTGATTTTTCGATCGTCGTATTTCACGACAACGACTTCTTTGCCATCAAAAAATCCAGCCTCCGTTTCGATCACTCCGTCTAGCGAACCAAGCTTGGCTTCGCCCGTCCAGAAACAATACATAGCAAAGACAGCGATTTTGTTGTTTTGATTGGACTCTGGAATCAAAATGTTTTTTAAGTATCCAGGCACGTCTTTCTTATTCGCTTTGAGAGCGTGAGCCAGTCTGTTGGCCGTCGCGTTGATTGTCCAAACCTTGTCTTTGCGAGGAACGATGTCTGTCAAATCCGAGTTAAGAAAACGCATGACTTGGTAATTCCAAGCGGGTTCGTTGAACTGTGTGAGAATCTGCTTGTCTTTTCCGCCGGTATTGTTGTAGATCGCAACGGGAATGAAATTGTCTTCAAGGGCTTCGACAATCAACGGCTGAGCCAACACCTGCTGGCCATAATCTTGGCATCCCTGTCAGCCGGGGACTTCCTGAAACAAGATCGCAATCGGTTTTTCTTGTTCCTTTGAATTCGCAACCGCTTGATCCAAATCGCGAAGCCATTTCACATGGCCTAACTCGACGGGCTGAGCCGCTTTCTGATCGTCATCTTGTTGGGCGCGAACCTCAATCGCCATTAAGCTCGCAATTGCAATCGAGAATAAAAAGTATTTCATGATTTGTTCGCTCCAAGTAGCTTCTAATGTACTCCAGCCCTGTCAGCGTTTCTGAGCCTGATGTTTAGTTTGACGCTGTGGATAGGGTAATCCTTTCGGACTGTTTTGCCAATTTTACAGAATAGCAGAACCAATACGCTAAAAGCGGATCGAAGCTCAACCTAGCGTTGGATTTAGCACAAAGCCCGAGACAAATTTAGCGGCTCTTCGTTAAACTCATTTCGGTGAAACTTGAAAACTAAAGCGTTCGCTTCGCCGATCACAATTAAGAATCGCCACGCAATATTGAGCGTGCGTGATCATTCACGTCCATTTTCCTCCTCAGCGAGTCGTTGACTGTCCCGAGAGAGGGCGATTTTGAAAAGGGCGAAAACTACGACGCCGCATCCCGCCACGACTAAAGCCAGTTTCAACACGCCCATGCTTTGAGGGAGAAGCATGCCCCCGACAAACGATGCGATTCCGAAAAACAAATGTCGAGCGTAACTCTTCGGGCTCTCAGCCGGAAACTGGTAGTTAGATTCGGCCATTTCAGGATTTGTGTAGGGAACGCCTTCGATTCCATCGCCCTGATTTTCGCCCGTAGTGTTAGCATCCATCGTTTCATCGAAGTCTTTGCCGCACGACCAGCACACAGAAAAACCTTGATCAACGTCTGCTCCGCAACTGCAAGTCCATGGCGGAATCAAAACATCGGATGCGGCGGGAACTTCCTGCATCACCAGCTTCGCCGTTTCGAAGTCTTCGCGACGAACGCGAACTTCGACGCCGGCGCCAAGCGCGCCGGCTGGAAGCAACGGCAATCCAATGAGCGAATTTGCTTCTTCTCCTGTAACCAAGGCGTGAATTCCACTGGCTTCGAGAAGAACCCGTAGCGAATGCGCTTCCAAAGCGTGACTGAATTTCTTGAGCGTGACGATGTCGTCGTCTCGTTCTTTGAACTTTAGTTTCGCCACTGGTTAGTTTCCGAACGCTGCGTTAAGGGCAGCCGAACCGCCGACCACCGGAAGTTCAATTGACGTTGCGTCCAGGTCAACCGAAAGTTTTGTACCCGGGTCCGGCCACAACGTGAAATCGCGATCGCTGGAAAAAATCATCAAGCCGATTTTTTGACCTGCTGGAATGATTTGATCGTCGGGCTGCAAGTCAAAACCCATTTCGTAGAACTTGCCTGGTTCAAGCGGTTCGCTTTCGGTCAACGATTTGTGATTCTGTGGATCGGCCCAACCGCGTGTGATAATGTTGTCGTTTATTTTCCTGGATTTTTCCCAAGGCAACGCCACGACCCAAACCGAGAGGTTGACTGCTTCTTCACTGCTCGAAAGTTTGACTTTGATTTTCGGTGTACCCGAGATGTGGAGCGGAGCCTTGAGTTCAGGCGTCACATACAAAAGTCGGTTTTCCGAAGATGCTTTGGCCGCCAACTTGCTGCCGCCGATTCCAACGTCATCAACAAGTGTTTCAACGCCCTGCCCTGCAGTCGCCGACAGGGTCAAACTTCCAACGTCGAGCCCGCCTTTGTTGAGGTGCAAAGTGGCAGGTGCAGCCGCCGGATTGGGATAATCAGCGTAAGCCGTAGGCGAATCGCGTTTGTCATTTTCGCGAACGACCTGGGCTTTCGGATCGTTTTCAACGCCGTTTTCAATTCCATACAAGTATCGGGTAAACCACCGGTTCATCATCCGGTGCGGCGGGGGGCCACCGTGCCCACCTTGATGGAGATATATCTGTGTCGGGACTCCTTTGGCTTTGAGTGCTTCGTAAACACGAATCGTGTGAGCCGGCATGACGTTCCAGTCGTTGAATCCGTGCGCCATCAATGTCGCGGCTTTGTATGGACCAAGATCATTCATGTAGTCCCGTCCGGCCCAAAACTCATTGTAGTCGCCGCTTTCTCTGTCCAGGTTGCCGATGATTTCTTTATCACGAACCTCACAGTCGCAATACTCACGCATTTCTTCGGCGCCGCTGTTAACAAAGTCGTACAAGACGTCAGCGTCTTCGCCCATGTACCCGCCCGGATGTCGAACGAGTCCGTTGGATCGGTAGTAGTGATAGTAAGAAGTGTTGGGAGCAATTGGGATGATAGCTTCCAGTCCTTCGACGCCCGTCGTTGCACAAGCGATTGGCAGCGTTCCGTTGTAAGACGTTCCAGTCATGCCAACTTTTCCTGTACACCAAAACGCTTCGACTTTTTCATCGCCATCGGGTGACGTGAATCCGTTTGCTCGACCGCAAAGCCAGTCTACAACAGCCTTCGGTGCCAGAGATTCGTTGTCGCCACCGATCGTGACGCAGCCTTGCGAAAGTCCGGTTCCAGGTGAGCACGAATGGACGACCGCGAAACCCAATGGAACCCACCTCTTGGTGTGTGAGCCGCTAATAACTGGACGCTTGTTTTGTTGCGGAATCGATGGGGCGTCGGCATGATATTTTTGCTCTTCGTTCAGCTCCTGCTTAGGATCCCAAAAGAATTCCTTGCCTGAGGCTTGCAGCGTGCCGGCAAAATATGGACTGGTTTCGTAAACAACTGGAACTTTTAGTCCTTCAGTGTCTGTTTGTTGCGGTCGCGTTACATCGACATGCACTCGATCGTTAACGCCGTTTCCGTCTGAGTCGAATTCAGTTTCGACCCATAAGTCATGACGAATCCAATTGTCTTTGAATCCTTCGACTGGTTGTGCTTCGCCGTCAACAAAAACTGGAAGCGTTGGTTGGGCCGCGACGATTTCACCGGGAATACTTGTGACTTGGGCAAAAGTCAAAGATGTAACTGAAAGTTGCGTGACACCTAAAAGCAAAATACACAGAAACGAGAAGCCTGAGCTTTCTTGTTTGTTGCAACACATTTTGAATTTCTCAGCCAATCGAGCAACCATCTGACCACCATTAAAAAGTTAAAGTCTCGGCGAACGTATTCGCCACAAGACACTAGAGGACATTTCAAAACCTAAAATCGTGCGATCATCGTAGTGGGATTCGCCAGAATTCCCTTTGTTTTGAAAGCGAGCTGGGACTTCTGGCGAAGTCCACTACAGGTTTTGAAATACCCTCTACTTTAACACTGAGTCGAGTTGATCTCAATCAAGTCTGAGTTGAACGAGCAAATTCTCGCTAAGCGGGCTCTTTCTTAAGCTCAGCTTTCCTGGAGGCATACCCTTTCGGGTTGGCTTGGTGCCATTTCCATGCCGTTTCGATGATTGACTTCGGGTCCCGGTATTTTGGAATCCAGCCAAGTACTTTTCCGGCTTCTGTTGCGTCGGCAACCAGTTCGGGCGGATCTCCGTCTCGTCGAGCTCCGATCACATAAGGGATTTCGCGACCGGTGACTTCCTGGCAAGTGTCAATGATCTGCTTGACACTAAACCCACAGCCCGTACCAAGATTGAGTTTGATGATTTTTCCTGGTTCGAGACACTCCATGGCTGCCAGGTGAGCGTCCGACAAATCATCGACATGGATGTAGTCTCGTACGCACGTTCCGTCTGGTGTTGGCCAATCGTCACCGAAAATCGTGACTTGATCTCTTTGCCCAAGTGCCGTTTGCAAAACGATGGGAATTAAGTGGCTTTCAGGTTGATGGTCTTCTCCGATTCCGCCCGCTGGCGATGCGCCGGCTGCGTTGAAATAACGTAGCGCTGCAAAACCAAAATCGTAAGCAGCTGCGTAATCAGAAAGGGCTCGCTCAATCACAAGTTTGGTGAACCCGTATGGATTGACGGGAACTTGAGGTGTCGCTTCGGTGATCGGAAGTTTTTCAGGGCAACCATAAGTCGCACAAGTGCTAGAAAAGACAAGTTTCTTAACACCCGTTTCACGCATCGCTTCCATCATCTTCAGTGTAGCGACGACATTGTTTTGGTAATACTTGGCAGGTTGAGCGCAAGACTCACCAACGAGAGCGCAAGCGGCGAAGTGCATCACGATATCAATGTCGTGATCACGAAGTGTCTTGGCAACTAATGCTTGATCTTCCAGTTCGCCGACAATCAAATCGCCAGCGGTGACGGCTTGCTGAAACCCGGTTGAGAGGTTGTCGAGAATCCAGACTTTGTGTCCATTTCGATCGAGGCAACGGACCATGTGAGAGCCGATGTAACCGGCTCCACCAATAACAAGTACGTTCATGTTAATTTAGATTGATGCAAGGTGAGAAAAGTGGAAGCGAACTGAGTCAAGCCGCTCGCAAGCCATAAGTTTGGTTTGCGACCAGTCGAGAAACGGTACGAGTCGCCGAATGCGCGTTGTACCATGGTTTGGAAAACGCATTCGCAGTCGCTTGGTAATGTCCAAGGTGACGCGTGATTTCTTCAACGGCGTTGAACAGGTCGTCTCGACCAGCCGCGATGACGCCGACCGCTCCCAAGGGCACGTCCCACGGCTGGGATACATTCAGGAATTCGAGTTGAAGTTGTTTGATCGAAGCCGTCGAATCGTGGAACGCATTTCGCAATGTGAATTTCATCGATGCGGTTTGCGAGTGAATTCGAAACGCGGCAAGCGCCTCAGGTGAATCTGGAAGCTGGCCGACAACCTGTAAGCCTTCGTGAACGATTTGGTTGTGTTGATCAAATTGCTGGACGTTAATCTGGCAGTCCACGCCCATGCACTTGGGCCATTGCCAGCCGAACCGAATGATCGCGATTCCTTCCTCGAATTCGCGATCGACCGAAAATTCGAAAGGATGGTTCGCGCGGTCAAAGGAAACCAGCCCACCGGCCATTGGAACGTTGTCAGAATTCCAGTCGAGTGAGTTTAGCTCAAGCGATCGCGCAATGGGGTAGTCTCGCGATAGTTTATCAACGTGTGAAAAGTACTGCTGTTGGATTTGTTGCGCCAGCCAGCTTCCGGCCGAAACAATCACGGGTTTGCCGCTGGCCAATAGCTCGCCCAACACGCCGGCCCGTCGACTGAAGTACGCTCGGCTATCGTAGAACAAAAGCCCACAGTCAGTTGAATCAATGAGTTGCTCGTAGTCCTCTTCCGACAGTGGATGTTGCAGATACTCGATCGGAGGCGTTGAGTGGAAGGTGTCAGAAGACTGTTGATTTGGAATCGTCAGTTCAATCTTTTCTTTCCTTGGCCAATTTCGTTTTGGACGCTGAACGACGACTTGAACTTTGCCGGTTGCCAGATAGTCGGGCCACAAACGATCGACCAAATTCTGCAAATAATTCGCACAGCCTTTTTCTCTTCGAAATTCTCCTGGGCAAACTAACCGCAATGCGCGATCGAAATTCTGATTGTCGAACGATTGAGGAAATTCTAAGTCAGACTCTGATGACCGTAGCCCAAACCCGCTTCCTGGGTCACGCGTTGATTGCAAATCGGTGGTTGAGTCTTTTGCAGCGGCTTCATTAACTACCGCATTCTCGTAGGGGACGCTGATCGCAAACTGGCGCCGCAGGTTTTTTTGTGGAGCGAATTTCGGGTTGATTGGATACGGCAATTTTTCGAAATTCGCTTCTTTAAGTCGGTTGAACTGGTCGGCCAGTGCTTCTGACGTTGTGTACAAATTGATCTGGTGACCGCTCAACCGAGAAAGCGAGGTTCGAACGCAACCCGTTACCAGTTTTTCCCGAAACGACTGCGCATCGTATTCCGGAGTTCGGCCATCGAACAAATTGTAATGAAACTGCAAATGCCAATTTGCCATTTCTGTTTTGAGATTATTGGAAAGGTATATTGCCAGTCCCATCAGCTCCAATTCAGAAACAGTTGTGAAAAAGACATGATCGTTTGGAGTGAACGTCGTGTTGGCGAAAAATCGGTCGCAGTCCATCGCAAAACGACAAATGAATTTTCGTCGCGCCCGACGGCTTAACCGACACCGGATGTTGTCAGAAGCCTTTTTGAGCAAATTTCGGTTGGGAGCTGTGGCTGCGAATTGGTCAAATTTCGAGCGCTTGAGATGTTGAAGTCCAGCCAGGTAACTGTCTTTTTGATACGTCGTATCCCGAAACAGACAGCGGACTTCGGCGAAATCAGAAAGCTGGGGAAACGTGTCGAAATGGCTGGTTTGTCTGGCGCTTGATTCAATATGGGAAGCCAGCTGATGTCGTCGAGCTGCCCTTGATCGCCGAAACTTTTGATTGGCGCCAATGATTGTCCGATAGCCGAGCTCACAAGATGCTTCGGCGACACATTTCACGTAATCGAAATGATGGCCTCCGGCTTGGCGAAGAGAATGGTCGATGATGAAGAAGTTGTCCAATCCCAGTCCTTCGTCGATAGGTGCGCAGTCCATGTGCTCGTGCAGAATGTTATTCTCAATCGATTCAACGAGTCAATTGCAACTCGTTCAGATAAATTCAAAGTCGACGCAGATTGCCAGAATCGCCCGCTGTTGAGTTTTCAAATTGATAGCTCTAAGACATTTTCAGATTGGAATTGACGGAACCGATCGCTTTTTCATACAAACGGGTCGCGGGCTAACCAAGGAGATCAGGATGATCTTGATGGTGGAGAATGGAATTTCCTAGCCTGCTCTTTATAGAAAAAGCAGGGTCATGACAAACCGAAAAAAACACGTCGTCATTCTTCCTTATTTTTGTGACGAAGAAGTTGACCGGTACGTGCAGCTTAGCCAGCTGATGCAGCGATTCCCGGCCCCGAGCGTCGAAGTAGACTTCCTTCTGGCATCCAGTCCGCGGGCTGAAACGTCCACGGAATTAGCAAAAGCCTACGAGCCTTTGGGCAACGTTATTCCTTTTGCTTGCCCCACACGAATCTTTGGCTATCCCGAAGGTCCAACGGCGATGTTCTGGGACTGTATGGACTACATGGCCCAAAACTACTCGGGCAATGACGGATTCAGTTTGTGGCTGGAGTCCGATATGGCTCCTGCGAAACCAGATTGGATCGATCGGTTGTCGGACGAGTGGTATAGCGAGTCTCAAACCCCGGTCATGATGGGCTGCTATGTGCCTGAGGTTTATAAGCAGCGAATATTCAAACAGCCGAAACTCTTGCTCGAACCGCACATCAATGGTGGAGCCTGTTACTCGATGGACTTCGCGTCAAAAATGCCAGCTGAAGCTCGGGAAGGCGTTTTCGACATGGCAGTTTACAAATACGCCACAGATGTCGGTCGCGCGAAGAAGACGGGTCAGATTGCTTTCTCGACTCAGAGCCGTGTTCGCCGAGACTTGGTTGATGATGACAAGGCTTTGCTACACGGATTCATGCAAGAGAAAGACGCCTTTATCGATGCTTGTGTCGAGCCGTTGACCGAACAAGAAATTGAGGCGGCAAAATGGAACGGTATTAAGGACAAAATTGAAACGGCCCAACGGCGGCTTCGCGTTTGGGTTGTTCGCCGAGGTCACAAGGCAATGCTTGAAAACATGTTTTTGGCAAAGCAAAAATATGAAACGCAGAACCCACATCAATTTCGACCTGGCAAATCAACTTCAACAACCGTGCCGGTTGACCAGCGCAAAGCGGCGTGAGGATGCTGGAATGCAACGATGTCGAGACACCATTTGAAATCTAAAGATCACCATTGAAAGGAGTGTTGGCACTCCATGAAGATCAGTCATTTCAACACTTTTCCATATGGCGGAGCTGCAACAGCGGCCATTCGACTCAATCAACAGTTGCGGAAAAGCAGCCATGATAGCCAGCTGTACTACAGTCGATCTGAAAAAGACATCGTCCAGAGCGACTCAATTCAAAAAATTGAAACGTGTGAAAAAACAGTTGGGCGTTTGGCATCCGTGGTCGCCAATCGTATCAAACGTGCAAGGCAAAAAGAGATCTATCGTTTGTTTAACGAACATGTTGCCATGCGGCCGCCGGGCGTAGAAACTTTTTCAATGGCACGATTGCCAAATGAAACGAGATTAAATTGGCCTGAAATTTCTTCCGATGTTGTGCATCTGCATTGGATTTCTTTTTTCGCGGACTATCCAAGCTTTTTCGATTCGATCCCGGCGAGAATCCCAATCGTGTGGACTTTGCACGACATGAACGCGTTCACCGGTGGATGTCACTATTCTGCTGGTTGCGAAAGATTTAAAACGGGTTGTGGCAGTTGTTCTCAAGTCACCAACTCCGGGCCCAGAGATGTCTCTGTCGATTCATTCAAGGCCAAGCGGCGCGCGCTGGCCAATCGGTTAATCTTTGTTGTTTCTCCGAGCCAATGGATGCTTGATCTGGCACAGCAAAGTCCGATATGGCCCAAGCAAACGTCGTTTCATCAAATCAATTTGGGTTTCGACCTTAAGAAAATGCATCCGATCGAAAAGCAAAAAGCGCGTGAACTACTTGGCATCAAGTCAGATGCAGTTTTGATCGGATTTGGTGCCGACGACGTCAATAACCAACGGAAGGGAATGTCTCATCTGTTGAGTTCTTTGGCCAAGTTGACTGCTCGCGAGCCGGTTGAATGTTTGACTTTCGGCGCGGGCGAATTGCCAGAAGTTGACACGATCTCGAAATTTCACCATCAAGGGTTTGTTAATTCCGCCGAACGATTGAGACTAATCTATTCAGCTGCCGATCTGGTGGTGGTTCCTTCTCGAGAAGACAATCAGCCTCAGGTGGGACTTGAAGCGATGGCCTGCGGCACGCCGGTGGTAGCGTTCAATGCCGGAGGAATTCCGGAGTACGTTCACCACGGCAAGACAGGCTTGCTGGCGTCGGTTGGAAACGAGGAGGAATTGGCGAAGCAGATTTCCTGGATGGTCGGAAACGGGAAAGCCCGTGAAGAGATGGGCGTCAATGCTCGCTCGTTGATGGAAAAAAGTTTCGAAGTGAAGCAACAGACCGACAAGCATATTCAACTGTACGAAAATGCCGCTTTGCTTGGCCAACGATCGAAAGCAGCGTAGAATGACATTGATGTGGCCAGTTAACTTTCTTTCTGGTTGGTCTGCACCAATGACTTGTTCGGAGCAATCGTGGGCTTGAGTCTTACTTTCTGGATTGTCGCATGGACAACGATGGGAATTGCTTTTCTCATGGCCGCGCTGGCGATTATTTGCGGAGCCTGGTCGCTTGACCGCAATGCAGACGACGGAACAGATTTTCTTCGGCGAGAAAGCCATCGAAGTTCAGGGAAATTGGAGCAAAGCGAATTCAAAACGCATCGAGAGAAGGCCTAACTATGCTCTTGTTACCGCAGCCTTCCCGAGGTTCAGCCGTTCCGTCGGTCGAATCAAATTTGATTCATGGAGGCGCCCAGAGAGCGTTCCGATTCCTGGCTTTAGGTGTTTGTTTTCTGTTGCATGTTGGATGCAGTGGAGATGCGCCACAGCTGACTCTCAATAACGGCTTGAAAATTAGCGATCGAGCCCCGGAGATTGTCGGGGTTGATCTTGATGGAAATCCGATGAACCTCAGTGACTTTCGCGGTAAAGTTGTCTTGTTGGATTTCTTTGGAGATTGGTGACCCGCTTGCCGCAAGATCTATTCTCGTGGGCGGTCGCTGACGGAAAAATACAAAGGAAAACCTTTCGCAATTGTCGGCGTCAATGTGGGCGATGAATTGGCCGACATTCAAAATGTTTTCACACGTTATCATTTGGACTGGCAATCTTTTTATCTTGGATACGAATATTCTGTTGTCGATCAATTTGGCGTTGATGGGTTTCCAACTTTGATCGTGCTCGACAAAGATCAAGTGATTCGGTCGATTAGTACAGAGATTGATTATCAAATCATCGAAGAGTTGATGACGGTCGATCCGTAGGCGGCCAATCAATAAAATTCTTGGGGCAGCAGCAAGAAAGCAATATCATGAACCATGATTATTCCATCTGTGAAAATTACGAGTCCCTGCGAGTGGCGTCTTTTTTCAAGGCAGCGGGCTTACTGCTGTTCTTGATCGTTGCCGAAAACGCAGTCGCAAGTCCAAGCTTTGTCACGACTGCTGCACCTTTGGAGAAAGTTGTGCCAATTCAAGTTTGGGTTGGAATCAGTCTCGATAACGAAAAACTAGGCATCCGTCCAGAAAACGGCTTGATCACAAACCAACAGGAATGGACTGCGTTGTGGCAGAAGTGGCATCCGGACGAGCCACAACCAGCTATCGATTTTGCCAAAGACATCGTTTTGGTGGATGCCGTTTCTGGTCCGAATCGAATGAGGCTTGGCCGGTTAATCCGAGTCAAAGATAGTCGTAAAGATGTAGTCGTGAAATTTAATCCGATCTCTACGAAAAAAGGGGGCGCGGGCTTCGGTCATATTCTTGTGCAGATCGCGAGGGACAATATTGATTTTGTTAACGGAGTCGCGGTCCCAAAACCTGTTATCGATCAACCGGTTGTCGATGGAGTAGAAGTCAACATCGTCGGAACGCTGCAAACAGGCTTGATGGCGATAGGTGGTGAAACGACCGGAACGACAATCACTGCGGGCAATATTGTTTGGGAATTGCAAACCGAATCAGGGGCAGGCCTGTTCGCAGAGTTCCACGGAAGGCGGGCAAGGGTTACCGGCCGATTGACGAAAAGGACAGGAACAGAAATTGCGGTGCGCTGGATCGTTCATGTCGCTGAGATTTCAGATCCCGAAGGGATCGGAAACGCCGTTGGGTTTGGCGGCCAACAGGATAACGAAAAACTGGATGCGTTTGTTCAAATTCAAGTCCAGCAGTCTGGGGGAATTGCCGGAATGATCGTATCGACGAGCGTTGATGCAGACGGAACGATCTCCAAGTCGGGCGCCGTTGGGGCCGGCCAGAATGGGGCCGGCGGCAAAGACATTGAAATGCCCCGAGAACGGTTGTCGCGACTCCACCAGTTGGTTCGTGACACGGATTGGGCACAGGTACCAGCGAAGACGCGAAACATGCGTACTGCTGACGCTTTTCAGTTTAACGTTTCCATCGTAACATCGGCCAAGACATGGACTTTCGTGATAGACCAAGCGTCACTGAACGAAGTCCCGTCGTTGCGGGAACTTTTTTCGTTGCTACTTTAACTGCCCCCGGCTTTTCCCGTTGTCGCTTTTGCCCTCCAGCCGGACATTCGGTACCGAAAGCAAAGTTTCAATACGATTTCGTGAAGCAGTAAGAACTACTACAAGAGGTAACCTCTTAGCGTTCAAATTCTGCGAGCTTCTTTACCAGTTTGTTGTACTGGCCCTTTGGCACGCACATTCGATGAACGCTGGCGTCTTCGGTGTTGCCATGGTGACTCGCTGAATTTGTTTCACCGTAGTTTAAAATTTGTTTTGTTTGCAAGCTAATGTCAATGAAGTAATAGATGCGCGCTTTTCCCATGCTGTACTCCTTGATTGAATTGACCATTAGAAAACAGAATTGTGAAACAAAAAAAGCCAAGCCGCAATTAAACGGCTTGGCTTAGGCTTTTACGTCTTTGAAAAGTTATTGAGTTCGCTTGCCTTTACGCTCGAACTGACCTTTTCTCAATTTGTCATATTCTTCTTCGTCGACTTCAGTGATGCCGCCGCCGCTGGTCCACATGACTTGTCGAATTCCCTCAATGCCGACCTTCTCAAACACATAAGGCTCGGAGGCTCCTCCGCGAGCCATAAAGGTTCCCCAACGTACGTCAAATGGTTCGCCATCTCGATCGCTGACCAAGTACTCATCGAGTTTTTCTTTGTCGATGCCCATCAATTCAAGGTTCTGATCAATGTTGTTCGACGTCGCCAACCATTCCCGCAACATATCGGCAGACTCAGCGGCTTTATTAGTTCGTTTTTGATGAAGCGTAATCAGGTTAAGAAGTTTTTGAATATTCGTTTTGTTGTTTTCATTTACATCCGTGGCGAGTTGGCCACCACCACATCCAACGGTGGAAATCAGGATCGCCGAAAATACAAAACAAGACACGATTCCGTAGAAATTGGTTTTCATCACAAGCTCGCTCACTTCACTTTGGATCAAAAAAATAGCTCTGCTCAGAATCCTGAGCAGAGCGTATTATCATCAATTGGCCCGACTATTTCTAGTAGGCAGCTGAATGATCTACAACAGCTCCGTCTGAGCGATGACCAAGGTCATCAAAGACGTCCATTGTTGTGTTCATGTCGATCGAGTGAACAGAACCGTCAGCGAAAGCTGCAGTCACTGAGCCTGGGTGAGCTGAACCGAAGCCTTGCTCATCTTCAGCACCGAATCGATCGATACGGTTAACGTTATCGGGAAGAAGTCCACGATGCCATTGGCGAACGTTTGACCAAGCTGCACCCATGAAGAAGCTATTCTCCCACCATGGAACCCAATTTGTGCTCGCAACCGGAATGTTTGTAGTCCAGTTAGCTTGCCATACGGCTTTTTCAGCGATCATGATCGAGTTCGAAGAACCGTCAGTCAGAGCACCGAATCCAACGTCGCCGAATGATAGGAATGGAACAGAAGTTGTTCCACCAGCACCATCAGTGTGACCAGCTTTGGCAATTACACCGTTCCAAAGGCAGCATTGCTCGCCTGTGAATGGTGTTGGGCCAACCCAGTTGTAAGTCGTCCAAGCAGCCTGATCGATGTTGTTCGAGTCTGGACCACTAACGTAAGCGGCGTAGTCACCACATTGGATGATATCACCAGTAGACGGGTCGTTTTGTTGACGACCAGAACGAGATGGGCAGTTCATGAACGGAACTTCTTTCGCCATCGCACCTGTAGGAGATGTATCCCAAGGATTTCCGGTTTCTGAATAGATTTGCTCTCGCAAGTTATGCAGATTGTTACCTTCGATGAACGGTAGTGTTTGGTAGAAGTTCGATAGCAACTCACGCTGATACGGGTTGCTACCCCAAGCAGACCAGACAGCGTTATCTTCGCAGCCGGCTGATGGAAAACGCATATGAGCTGACTCATAGTTTAGGTGAGCAAGAGCAATCTGACGAAGATTGTTCATGCACTGCGTGCGGCGAGCTGCCTCGCGCACTTGCTGAACCGCCGGCAAAAGCATGCCGATCAAAATACCGATGATTGCGATCACAACCAGCAGTTCAACCAAAGTAAAACCTCTTTTTCGCTTTTCTAGAATCACGATAGGGTCCCCTTGAAGGAATAAAAGAATGGACAAACGCGGCTCCGCCGCTACACGATAAATGCAATTCGGATTAGTAAATAAATTGGAACTACATACAATTTCTCTATCGACTTCAGTATAGCGGCTTCCCCTATGTTTTTAAAGCAATGTTTTCCCCCAAATCCAAGGAGTAGCTCTATATCTAGGGGTTTGGGGGGAGTGCTTCGCCATTGCGTTAATTCTGCCCCCATTAAGCCCGAGAAACGCGTTTCTAAGGGGGGGGCTGGGTGGTGCACTTGTAAGGCCAAAATTTACAAAATAATGCTGGAAAAACCAAGTTTTTTGTCAGTGGTCAGACAGTTTTCGCGAACACTAGCGGGACACCCGAGATTGCTGAGTTCTGGACTGTGGTAACCCGAGTCGCTCGATTGCGGCGCAAAACTCTTCGAATTCAGACGCAGTGAGTTATTGGTTAATTAACTGTTGGGGTTGGGCCAATCAGGGATCGATTTGGAATAACCAGTTTTGGTTTCCATTTCCCGTTGGAACCCAGACGCGCAGTGGGTCATCGTCGTCTTCACCAACGGAATTTAAAAACAATCCGCTTGCTTCATTAGACAAAGATATTCGTCCCAGGAAAATCCACGAATGGCCGGCATCTTTGTTGTGCTAAGTCGTGGTTACCTCCCTCAGCCGCATTGTGACGCAGCTGCTCTCCCTTGGACAAATCAGGTTGCGCATGCGACAGCGGAACCTCGATCGCGAAAAGGACACATTAACGCATTTGTAAAACCAGCCAATCGTTTGATCAGCAATTTCGTTTTCGCATTTACTCCAGCACCACTTTAAAAAAGAAAAGTGTGGCGGCTGCGCATGGTTAATGTTTTGATTGAAATTCGCAACGAAGCACTTTGCTAGCGCTGGAGCAATGTTCGATAGTGTAACCTTCCGTCAATTGACTCCGCCGTGAGAATAGTCTTTGCTCTCTCGTTTTGACGTTCGTCGTATTAACGCTCGTAAGTCAACATGCAATAAGAATATTTGACCGACGGAAATAGTCGCTGCATAATTTACCTTTGATCGTCTACATGGTTCAATCAATGATCTACTTGTGCAGAAATGGGCCACATGAGAAGCTAATCTCTTTCTCAGGTTCAAGGAACTGCCGTCGGCTAAACCAAGAAAGTGATTGAAAATGTCGGAGCAGAAACGTAGAGAAATTTCGTTTTCCAGTTTGGACGAGATCATTTCGGACATGGAAACTTTGACTCGCTCTGAGCATGAGACCAGTGGCAGCCATTCGTTTGAAAAAATCGTTCAACATTTGGCGATTACGAATGAAATGGTCGTTGGAAACATCACTCCTCCGAAACTACCTTGGTACATGCGGATGGCCATGCCGTTTTTGAAGAACGGCATTCTCAACAACCCTGTTCAGCCGGGGTTCAAGCTGCCGAATAATTCGATGCAAGAATTTTTCTGGCCTCAATCTGATGTCGACTTGAAAGAGGCGATCGAAAATTTCCGCACTTCGGTTAAAGCGTATAGAGACAAGGGCCCGCTATCGGTTCATCCAGTCTTTGGGAAAGCGACGAGGGAGCAAATCGACAAAATGGTCCTCAGTCACGCTGCCATGCATCTAAGCTTCGTCCACCCTAAGTGAAAATCTAAAAAAACGAAAAGATTGACACGGAGGCAAAAGAGACTCGAGTGGCATCTCTATAATCTCGGTGGATCTGCGTTTTCAAATCACTTCACGAGGGCTGAAGCAGGTTGCTGGATTCAGGTTTGCACTTTGCTTCAGGTTTGCACTTTGCCAAAGGAGTCACGCAGCTGAGCAAGGCTTTTGGGGACAGCAGTCCACGGATCCTCTTTGCCTTCGAACTCAAGAGAGACGTATCCGCGATAGTTTGCTTTTTGACAGATCTTCGCGATGCGATCGTAGTCCATTTCGAGATCGTAGTAGACTCCTCCGCCGTGGTAAGTCTTGGCTTGCATGAAGACTGCTTCGGGCGCAAGTAGTTCAAGTTGTTCATAGCGACGTTCGAAAAAATTGCCGCTGTCCATCGTGACGCGCAGCCAAGGTGAATCGACCGCGTTCACAATTCGTAGAACTCCTTCGGCAGTACGGCCGAGTCCCCAGTGGTTTTCTAAGCCCATTACAACGCCGCACTTTTCGGCTGTCGGAATGACCTTCTCGAAAGCGTCGATCACCCATTTGAACCCATCGTCGTCAGTGCAGTCTGGCAATCGTGGTTCGATGCCTTTGTTGTCCATCAGTGTTTCGAAGTTCTTTGATGTTCCCCAACGGCCCGTGTTGACGCGGATCGTTGGAATGCCCAACTTGTAAGCCGTTTCGATTTGCTCGATCGTCAGTTTGATGTTCTTGTCGCGATATTCTTTATCGGGCCGAACAAAACCTTGATGAGTCGACATGCCGCATAGGTCCAATCCGTTTACGAAAGCCTGGCGCTTTAGCTTCTGTAGAAATCCGTCCGAAGTGTCTTCCATTTGAACCAGCAAAAGTTCTACGCCGTCGAAGCCCATGCGAGCCGCGGCGTCGATGCACTCGGGCATGGTTAGCTTGGAGCCGTCTTTGAATGTGAAAAACGAATAAGTCGAAACTGCAATGCGATTTGGCACGAATGAAGTATCCGTTTTATTGTCCTGCGCAAATGTCGGACAGGTTGCAAATGCGGCTGAGGAAGCCGTCGCGGAGGCAGCTGCGGCGAGAAAAGTTCTGCGTTTCATGGCGATAATTCCGTTTGCTAACTGATGTGCGTCATCAACGATTGTAGTCGTTTCTGATTACTTGTTGGATTGATCTTCCCCAAACATCGTTTGAATCAATTGAGCAACATATTCCCCGCCACGGTCAACCAGCGGATCTTTTGTTGGAACGAGTTTGATTTTCTCGATGCAAGAGTCATCGAGTTGGTTACGGTGTCGGCCAGCGATATTCAATGCCGTGACTGCGTAAAACTGATTCCCTTCGGACAAATTGCTAAACCTGGCAATAACTTTCTCTGCCAACTTTGTATCACCGAGTTGGTGCGCGATCGAAACCTCAGCCGCCGTCAACGAGACTTCAATCGCTTCGTCACGCACCAGTTGATCAACCGTTGATACTTGTTCCTTCAGCGTTGATGGATCTGAATTGAGCAGCCCCATCGCGGCCCAATAGCGAATGGTTGGATTGTCACTTTTGGTGGCTTCGACAAACTTCGCTGCATCGGTTTCAACTCCGATCAGATTGGCAACATTGAAAATCTTCTTCAAAGGTAGGCTCTCTTTGTCCTGCGCTAGTGATCGGCGCGTCTGTTTACCCGCGACTGTGATTTCTTGAAGTCGACCTTCGTGAACAAATCCCAAGTCGCCGGTTCGTATCGTGTTGTCCAGAAGTTCATTTTGAAAACGCGTCAATGTTTCGACATGTGTTGGATCGTCGACCAAGTTCACCGTTTCGTGCGGATCGGATTTCAAATCGTAAAGCTCTTCAGGCGGGTGGTTTTCCCAAAAGTGAGCTTGAACGTCGTTCAACTCGCCAGCGTTGAACATTTGCAACCACTTTGCCGTGCACGGTGTTTGTTGTTGATAGTCAATGAATTGCCCGGCGGGAACGTGCGGAAAAAAGTTACGTACGTAAATGAACCGCTCGTCGCGAATGCTGCGCGAAAAATCTGGCCGCTCATCCATGCGGTCGCGAAAGCCGTAAACATATTTTGGTGGTTCCGCCTGGTGAGGCCCGAGAAACGCATGGCCTTGCATGTGGGCTGGCGGTTTGATTCCCAAGACACTCAACATCGAAGGCGCCAAGTCAACAAAGCCGATGGGCCGCGATGTCCTGCCGCCTGACTCATACTCGCTGGGTGCGTATTTGGCTTTTAGTTTTTCAGGTACATGAACAATGAAAGGCACTTTCATCCCTGAATCGCCTGCATACCGTTTGTGACGTGGCATTCCTCCGCCGTGGTCACCGAAGAAAATGACGATCGTGTTATCGGCTTCGCCTGAGTCTTCCAGCTCTCTCAATCGTTGTCCGAACCATTTGTCTAATGTGATCAAGTTGTCGTAGTACTGCGCAAAGTCCTGGCGGAATTCTGGAACGTCAGGCCAGTATGGAGGAAGCGATACGCTTGCTGGATCAACGATTGCCTCGTGCGGACGAACGCGAATTTTGCTTTCGTGTGTGCGAAATTCATTGAACACAGCAAAAAAAGGTTTGGGGTTACCCTTAGCATCGGTTCCCCGACGCTTGGGGTCTGTCCAGGTGGCTTTCTTGTTCGACTGATCCCACACTTGCCCCGGTTGATGAAGGTTGTAGTCTTCTTTCGAACGATTCGTGCAGTAGTAGCCTGCTTCGCGGAGATGTTGCGGAAACATTTTGAGACCGTCTGGCAACCGAGCCATTGATCGCATGTTTCCGGCTCCATATGCGGAAGCATACGCTCCAGAAATAATCGTCGTTCGAGCTGGTGCGCAAACGGGATAGTTCGACCAAGCCACGTCGCAAACCATCGATCGTTTAGCAAATGCATCAAGGTTCGGAGTTGGAGCCGTTGCGTCTCCATAACAAGCCAAGTGCGGCCCAATGTCTTCGGTGCTCAGCCACAAAATATTTGGGCGTTGTTCTTCGCTCACGAAGGCTGCCCCAAAACAGTCAGCCCCTATCGCCATTGAAGCGATCAATAAAACGGAAGTGGCAATTGCAATTCGAATTCCAAGCGACATGACGTTCTCTTTATAGGGTGTTCTTGGACGTGGGCGCCTGACAACATCAATCGCGCAACACGTGATTCGCAAACAGTCTCTGCGGCAGCAAATAGAGTCTAGCAAAAAGAATCGCAAGCTGAGCCAAAATAGTCTCTATCTTTTCGATCACTTTTTTGGACGAAAGGCAGTGATGCGATCGGGATTGGTTGTTAAGAACGGCCCATCAATCAAGTCGATGCAGTAAGGGATCGCAGCGAACACGGCGTCGAGACATTCCGAGATTGCTTTCGGGCTGCCCGGCAAATTAACGATTAAGCATTGATTTTTAGAATCGGTGGACTGGCGAATTCCCGCTGTTTGACGTGAGAGGATTGCGGTGGGAACTTTTGTCAGCGAAACAGCTCGCATGGCTTCGCCGAATCCTGGCATCATTTTCTGGCAAACTTTTTCAGTCGCCTCCGTTGTTACATCGCGGATGGCCGGACCGGTACCGCCAGTAGTAACAATCAAACAGCAATTCTCCTGATCGCACATGCCAATTAATTCGCGTTCAATCGATTCGACGTCGTCGGAAATGATTCGAGAAACGCCGTTCCAAGGTGAAGTTAAAACTTCCGACAAGTATTGAGAGATCGCCGGGCCGCCGCGGTCTTCATACTCGCCTCGGCTGGCTCGATCTGAAACGGTCAAGATTCCAATGTTGGCGGTGTCGTTCATGCGTGTCCAAAATTTCCTGTTGGATTATCCGGTTTTGCTTGCCAGTGCATCGTTCAAAACAACTTGAGATTCTGGCGCGTTCAAATTGTAAGAAATCGCAGACACGGTGACCTTCCCATCAAACACTGCTTGTGCGTCAGTCAGGAACGGAGACTTTTTAGGTGGCGGATTGTTGGTCGCCCAGAAAAAAGGCTGGCCTTTCGGGTCAACACCTTTTTGAAAATGATAGCCAAGCGGATTGAGCTCAACCGGCACGGTCACGACTTCAGTAGCCGAGTCATTCTTCGTGGCCGAATCGGGAACGTTAATATTGATGACGGTGCCTCGTGGGAACTCGGACTGGATGACTTGCTCGATAATTGGCATCGCAATTTCAGCCGCCGCATCAAAGTTTGAATTTGACGAAGATTCCAAGCTGACTGCGATCGCAAGTTTGTCAAACATGGCTGCCGCGAAAGCGCCACCAACGGTTCCGGAATGACAAGCGTTAATCCCAACATTGAGTCCAGCATTGATTCCGCTAACGACGAAGTCAGGCGACCACGGACATAATTCGTGAAGTCCCAGCTTCGTACAATCGGCTGGAGTTCCATTGGCAGAAAACCCGATCTGTCGTTTGGGAGTTTCCGTTTTGTCAAACAACGGCTTGACCGACAACGGCCGCAAGAAAGTTATCGCTTGGCTAATTCCGCTTTGTTGCTCGTCGGGAGCCACGACAAAAACTTCGTTGCTTAGCTCTAGCTTTTTACGAATGGCAGTCAGGCCATTGGAAAAGTGGCCGTCATCGTTGGTTAGCAAAATTTTCATGCACCCAGATTAACGTTCCAGTGGTAATCCTGAAATGGGATTGGCGATCTGAGTTGACCTGATGGACGCGTAGATTTATTCAAAAATCTGGGTAATTTTGAAATTCCAAACAGTGAGGTCACAGAGAGTGCAAACGACTGCCAATATTTGTTTCAGCTTGGACGATTGCGTTTCGTACCGGACCGTTGACTTCTACAAGTTGCGTATAGAACTTCTCTCGAAAAACTCTATAATTCTCGATTCGATTCAGAAGCAAATCTATTGCTCGGTTTTTTATTCCGGATTCCAGCGACATGGCCCCTTCCTTGAAGTCAGCCTCAACAACAAGTAAGTCGACATTGGCAGAGCGGATTCTCGTTCTCGATTTCGGTTCGCAGTTTGCCCAACTCATCGCGCGTCGAGTTCGCGAACAAAATGTCTATTGTGAGATTGTACGGCACGACATTACTCCGCAACAAGTTCTCAATCACAACCCGACTGGTTTGATTTTGTCAGGCGGCCCAAGCAGTGTTTACGAGACGACTGCGCCAAAATGTGATCCTGGCATTTTCGGACTTGATATTCCGATCCTGGGGATCTGTTACGGAATGCAGTTGGTCTGCGATCACATGGGCGGCAAAGTCGAGAGTCACGAGTCGGGCGAATACGGCAGGGCCACGGTCGAAGTTGCAACGGAAGATCCGATTTTTGACGGCGTGCCAAAATCGACTGAAGTATGGATGAGTCACGGCGACCAAGTCAGACAGGTCAGCGACGACTTCATTCCGTTGGCCAAAACGACGACTTGTCCTGTGGCCGCGGTGAAGCATAAAACGAAACCCGTTTACGGTTTTCAATTCCATCCCGAAGTCACTCATACTCAGTATGGAAAAAACCTGCTCAAGAATTTTCTCTATGAAGTCTGTAAATGTACCGGCACGTGGAAGCTTTCTGATTTTGCACAGGAGGCGATCAAAGCGATTCGTGATCAAGTTGGCGATGCGAGAGTGATTTGTGGTTTGTCCGGTGGCGTCGATTCTTCAGTTGTGGCTGCCCTGCTTTATAAAGCGATCGGTCCTCAGTTGTCGTGCATTTTGGTTGACAATGGCTTGTTGCGAAAAAATGAAGCTGAGATCGTGGTTGAGCATTTTACCAACCATTTCAAAACTGACTTGCGAGTCGTTAAAGCAAGAGATGAGTTTTTGTCAGAGCTCAAAGGTATTACTGATCCACAGGAAAAACGTCGGCGAATTGGTCACACGTTTATTGACTCTTTTAAAACAGAATCTTCTTCAATCGAAAACGTTCGCTTCCTCGCGCAAGGGACGTTGTATCCAGATGTAATCGAAAGCGGTGCGGCACCCGACGGGCCTGCGGCGACGATTAAGTTGCATCACAATGTTGGTGGATTGCCGGAGGAACTTGGCTTCGAATTGATTGAACCGTTACGTGACTTGTTCAAAGACGAAGTTCGAAGTTTAGGATTGGAATTGGGTTTGCCAGAGCATCTTGTGTGGCGACATCCTTTTCCCGGACCCGGATTGGCGGTGCGTTGTCTTGGTGAAGTTACCGAGGAGAAACTTGTCGTGCTTCGCAACGCAGATGCGATCGTGATTGAAGAGATCGAAAACGCCGGGCTGTATCGCGAAACTTCGCAGTTGTTTGCCGTGTTGCTTCCCGTCCAAAGTGTCGGGGTCATGGGCGACGCAAGGACCTATGAAAACGCTTTGGTCATTCGCTGTGTGGATACCGATGATTTCATGACTGCCGATTGGACAAGGTTGCCATATGACTTGCTGGCTCGGATGTCGACGCGAATTATCAATGAAGTCAGCGGCATAAATCGCGTTTGCTACGACATTAGTTCGAAACCGCCCGCTACTATTGAATGGGAATAGTGCATTTCAGTGGCGTTTCAACTTGTTGGGTCTCGAATCTGAAA
>CAZPBE010000013.1:34682-106450 GCA_964584615.1 uncultured Pirellulaceae bacterium
TCAAATCTCAGAAATTTTTACATATCAAATCTCAAATTTTCTCACTTTAGTTATTTAGCAGCGTTATGAGCAAGCAATACATTTATCAGATGACGGACATGACCAAGAAACACGGCACCAAAGTCGTGTTGGAAAATATTTGGTTGTCATTCTTTCCCGGTGCGAAAATTGGCGTCCTTGGTCGAAATGGTGCTGGTAAAAGTACGCTGTTGAAAATCATGGCCGGAATCGACAAAGAGTTTGACGGAGAAGCCAAGCTAACCGACGGCTTTACAGTTGGCTATCTTTCGCAGGAACCGCCACTCGATCCAGAAAAAGATGTTTGGGGGAATGTTCAAGACTCAGTCGCCCCGCGCCGCAAACTGCTCGATCGGTTTAATGAGCTTAGTGCCAAATGCGCTGAACCGCTTGAAGAAGACGCGATGCAAAAAGTCTACGACGAAATGGCTCGCGTGCAGGATCAAATCGACGCGACCAACACGTGGAATCTCGATCACGAAATCGAAGTCGCGTTCGAAGTTATGAACTTGCCACCGAAAGACGCGCAGATTTCAAATTTATCAGGTGGTGAAAAACGCCGCATCGCGATTTGTAAATTGCTGTTGGAAAAACCAGACTTGCTGTTGTTGGATGAACCGACAAACCACCTTGATGCCGATTCGGTCCATTGGCTTGAGCGAACGCTGAAAGATTATCACGGCACCATCGTTGCAGTCACGCACGACCGTTATTTTCTCGACAACGTCGCTGGCTGGATTTTGGAATTGGACCGCGGACAAGGCCATCCATTCGAAGGCAACTACTCATCTTGGTTGGTGCAAAAGCAAGCTCGTTTGAAGGTCGAAGAAAAACAAAGCGCGAACCGTCAGAAAGCTTTAGCCAAAGAGCTTGAGTGGATCAACGCTTCTCCGAAAGCCCGCCAAGCCAAAAGCAAAGCGAGAATTAGTTCGTACGAACGAATGGCGGCGGAACAGGATCGCGAGAAAATCGACGAGCTCGAAATCCAAATTCCGGCTGGAGCACATCTTGGCGATTTGGTTTTCGAAGCCCAAAACGTGAACAAGGCATTTGGCGACAAAGTTCTCATGGAAAACATGAGCTTTCGGTTGCCGCCGGGAGGGATTGTTGGCGTCATCGGTCCCAACGGTGCAGGTAAAACGACGCTGTTCCGGATGCTGACGGGACAAGAGAAGCCAGATTCCGGAGAGCTTCGCGTCGGTAAAACGGTCGAGTTGGGTTACGTCGATCAGTCGCGTGATTCGCTGAACGACGAGAGTAGTGTTTACCAGGAAATTTCCGAGGGTCACGATACGCTCGAATTGGGCAAGCGAAAAATTAACGCTCGGTCGTACGTCAATCGATTTAACTTCCGTGGACCCGATCAAGAAAAGAAAGTCGGTGTGCTTTCTGGTGGAGAACGGAATCGCGTCCATTTGGCGAAACTGTTACGTAAGGGCTCCAACGTATTGCTGCTCGACGAACCGACCAACGACCTTGATGTAGATACTTTGCGAGCGTTGGAGGAAGCGATCGTTAACTACGTTGGTTGCGTTGTCGTTACCAGTCACGATCGGTGGTTTCTTGATCGAATCGCGACACACATTCTGGCTTTCGAAGGAGATGGTTACGTTCATTGGTGTGAAGGAAACTACAACACTTATGAAGAGCAGCGTCGTGAGCGGTTGGGGTTGAATGAAGATGAGCCCAAACGATTCCGATACAAGAAATTGATCTCTTAGTTTTGAATGAGAGTCATGTTCTTGTTTTGGCAACAACCTAACTGCCAACTTCGATCTCACGGATTCGATTGCGGATCAGCGCTTTTTCGTGCTCCGCTTTCGCCAATTCCATGGCTTGGTTCAGGTGCTTGATCGCCAGTTCCGTCTGACCTGCTTTTCGAAACAGATGTGCTAATGTGCAGTCCAGTAGAAAATAGTTTTTCAGTTTTGGATCGTCCGAAATTCGTTTGATAGAATCGATCGCCTCATCGATTTCCCCCGAAGCTCCTACGGCAATGGCTCGGTTAAGTTGATAGATCGGCGTCGGGTGAATTTCCATCAAGCGATCGTAAAGCTTGACGATGGTGGTCCAATCAGTTTCTGAAAAACTTCTGGCACGACAATGGGTTTGTAGGATCGCCGCCTCCAGGTGAAATGTTGTTAATTTCCCCTTCGAAGATTTGTTCAGCCAATGATTCGCATGCCCGATCAAGTTTTGATCCCACATGCCGCGATCCTGATCTTCCAACATGACCAGCCCGCCATCGTCATCGGTCCGCGATTTTAGCCGTGCAGCATGATACAACATCAAAGCCAATAAGGCCGACGATGAACCGTTCGCATTTTTTGAATCGGCGATCGATGATTGGCACAGTAAGTGACATAAACGACATGCTTCTTCGCAGACGTCTTCTCGGATGACTTGGTCTGCCGTAGCCGATTGGTAACCTTCATTGAACATCAGATATAAAACTTCGTTCACGGCCGCTACGCGATCGGACAACTCAGCCTCAGAGGGAAGTTCCAAACCCACGTTGGCTTCCGCGAGCATTGATTTTGCGCGATACACACGCTTTCTTGCTCCTTCTTCTGTCATCAGCAACGCAGACGCGATTTCTCGAACACCGAATCCACAAAGAATTTTCAATGTCAATGCAATTTGTGAATGCCGGTCAAGGTTTGGGTGACAACAGGCAAACATCATGCGCAGTAAACTGTCTTCGATCGCTTGTGGTTCAAACAGGGATTCGAACTCGACCGCTGCCGCTTGTCCGGAACCTCGCAAGTCATTTTCGAGGTGGGCGAAGACTTTCGTTTCAGTGTTCTTTCTTCGAAGTGCATCCAGAGTTTTGTTCTTGGCAACTCGATGAACCCAGGCAGCCGGATTGTCCGGAATTCCATTGATCTTCCAGTGTTCCAGAGCTTCCAACAGCGCCGACTGGACGGTGTCTTCGACAAGTTGAAGTTGTGAAAACCCAAACACACGAGTCAGCACTGAAACAAGATTGGCTGACTCGTGTCGAAAAAAGTGCTCGACCAACTGATTCGATGTTTGAGTTGATGGTTTCATGGAAATTTCAAAATCAATTCGTGATTTCGACCATCGCTAACTCGCGAATCTCAACTTTTCCGCCGACCGCGTATACAGGACAACCTTCGCTAAGCTTTGCGGCGTGCTCGTAACTATCAGCGGTGATAATGCTATAACCGCCGATGATTTCTTTTGATTCAGCAAACGGTCCATCGGTCACGCTTTTGTCTGCCGCAACAATCACACCGCCCGGTTTCAAGGCATCGCCCGGGGCTGTCATCCAGCCTGATTTCATCGCTTCGCCAATCCAACCCATCCAACTTTGCATTACTTTTTGCATGTCCTCGGGTGAGAGGTCGGCATGGGCATCGCCGGATTCTCGGTACAAAAATAGATAGTTCGCCATCGTCAGTCTCCTTGTCTAAATCACAGTCTTGTTGGGCCAGCTTCGGCCCATGCATCGTAATGACGAACGGGTTCGAACGAATGGGACAGGATTCAGGAAAAATTTTTTGCGTCGAAAAAATGCGGCCAAACGACCTTTGGATCTCACTAATTTCCGCCTGGAATAACTCCCTGGTACTCAAACAGAGCAAAAACGAAGTGGACGACCAGCACAAATAGCGTCGCCCATAATATGGTGGCGGTCACGCTCTTGCTCACGTCACTGGACGAGTATTTGGGTGACAATCCCTGTCGGTAGGAGATGATTGCCACGCCAATTCCGCAGAGTAGCAGCTTTGCCATCAGCCACCAGAATCCTTGATAGAAAAATTCACCAAAGTTTTCCAATCCGCGATGTGAGTGGTAGTGCCAGAAATTTGGATCACGAGTCGGATGCGATATCAAAAAAGTGATCATGCTCGTAAACTTGGCGACGTAGTAGGCCAGGAAGGTGAGTACCGGTGTGCCGATCAGAAACGACCAAACGATGGGTGTCAGCAAATAACATCGAGGCTCGGCCCCAAAAGTTCGCATGGCATCGACTTGATTACCGTATTGTCGACCGCCAATGTCGGACGTAACGGCGGCGCCACATCGGGCCGCGATCAGCACACACGAGAGTACGGGTACGAAAATCCGGTAGGTCGCAAATCCAAGCGCGGTCAACAAGTCTTCGACCAACAAAGGTTCCGTATAGTTGGTGAACGGAAGAAATTTGAACGTAAAATACGTTGTCACGAAGCCCGATATAAAACCGCTCGCCATCAAGTACAGCATTGCCGTTGGGCCGGTTACCATTCTCAAATAGTGTCCAAAGAACCGAAGCCCCCAGGCAGGATTTTTCCAAATCGGAATCAAGCTCAGGATCGCGGTGAAGCTGGCAAGCAAAGCGTTAGTCGTCGTCAGAAAGAACTTAGTAACCGATTCTTTAACTTGATCGAGCAAGGGGCTTTCTTCGACTTCTTCGTCGTGCCGGACAGCCGTTGCCATCGGGGCCAGCAAGTCCGGAATCGAATCCCATTTTTCGCGCGGCATTTCGATGAGTGACTTTTGTGTTGGATCGAGCAAGTAGATGCGATCCGCGATTGGCATGAGCGAATGATAATCGTGAGTTACGACGATCGACGTCTTTCCGAACTCGTCATGCGTGTCGCGAATCAGCTGGGCGACTTGCTGACCGGTCAATGGGTCGAGCCCTGAAGTCGGTTCGTCGTACAGGATTGCGGGCGGGTTGTAAGACAGTGTTCTAGCGATGGCAAGCCGCTGACGTTGTCCACCGCTGAGCCTCGACGTTGGTACGCCTTTGGGAACACGGAGCTGGTTAAGCATGTCACGCGGTTTGATTTGCGAAGAATTCTTTCCGCCACTGGCAATTGCGAACTTGAGATTTTCAATCGCAGACAATTCATCAAACAACGCAAACGACTGAAAGACAACTCCGGCTTGGCCGCTTTTCGACGGTTGGTCGTTGATGTTGACTTCACCCTGAAATTGAATCGCGTTACCAAAGTTTTTCGTCAGCCCAGCAATAAGTCGTAGCAAGATCGATTTTCCAACACCACTCGGTCCCACAATCAGTGTGATTTCACCCGGCAGGAATTCAGCGTTGGTGTTGTCCAACAGCATTCGGTCGCCTGCCATGACCGACAAATTGCGAATGTCAATTTTCGCTGGCGGTTGCTTTTCTTGCGTGACAGCCAACTTCAGGGATCCTGATTCAGATGCCGATCGATCAACAGCATCAGACTCATTTTCGGAGGGGTTTTCTTCGTTCAGATCCATTCGCTTGATTACTTTTCCAATTCTGGAGCGAAGTTAGGGATGTCATTTTGGTCATTGGAGAGAACGACGGGGACCATTTGCAGAGAGTTGCCACTTTCTCTGGCAGCATTTCGAGTGGCGACGTTTTCGGGATGGTTTGATTCGGCAATCAAATTGGCGGCCGTCGATTCGTCGCGGTTCTCCGACGCCGCTGTGTGCAGCGTTAGCCATCGCTCGTCTTTGTGCATGACCCGGTTCCTCAGGACTCTTGCGAACTCAGGAGTGATTTGCGTTTCGGGTGAGCCGAAAATGGTTTCGCCAATTTTTCGAATCGTCGGTTCAAGACGATTGTTGGCCAAACTCATGGCTCGTTTGGCTTGTGCGGAATTCCAGTTTTTCTCCAGCGATAACTTAAGACGATCGTTGTTGATGATGGTCTGCTGGAATATCTTGGAGATCAAAGCTCGGACTTCTTCGTCTTCGGTTATTTTCCGAACGGACGCTGAAATCGTTTCGCGAACTTTAGTGTTCTTGGAAATTTCTGAAAGCAGTGTTTGCTGAAGCTCTACAAAGTCGCCAAGGTGGTTTTCGAAAATTGGGATCGCTTTGTTGTTCACAAATCGGTCAAACTCTTTTTGCGAAAGCTGTTTTTCGGGAAGTGGCGATCGATCGTACAGGTATCTCCAGCCGAAACGCCAAACGGACACTTCTCGCCAAATTTCCTGCCCAACTTCCTGGGCAAGCGGACGTGACTCGCGCTCAACGATTGGCCAAATTTCTTCCTGAACCAGCGGAATGATTTCTTTCTCAAGGACGTCGCTTTGGAAACGTGTCGTTAGTAAATCGATTTCATCGCGATGATGTTCGATAGAGATCTTTAAGTCTTCCCGCAAAATCTGTGTTGCATCCGCAATCGATTGTTCCACAACGGGTTGGAAGACTTCCATCAAGTCGGCTTGGTTGGATTGGTACGCCGTCAGAATAAGTTCGCTGATTTCTTTTTTCATCGAAGGCGGAAACATCGTCCGAATGATCCACTCCATCGATTCGTCCGTGGAGTGATAACTCAAATAGTCACCGGCAACAATGTCTGGAGCTCCACCGTACAATTTCACAGTCGCTTTTTTGACGTACGCTCGTTTGAAATTTTCCTGACTGTTGTTTGTTTTCGCAACTTCGAAATTAGTAACGACGCCGATTGGAGTCACACCATTATTGGCTTCAAGAAAAACGGGGTCGCCGATGCCAAAGACTTGAAAATTCATGGTTTGAATTTCGATCAATCGTTCCTGCTGACCGAAATAGCTCGCGAGTTGCGCAGGGATCTTCGATTTCGAATCGGAGTTGCTTTTGTAATACAGCAAACCGGCGGCAATCAAGCCGATCCATATCAGCCCGCCGACGATCACTCGCAGTTCAAATTTTTGTTGCATCAATGATTTAGCTGGATTCAGGGAATTAGTGTGATCCGTTTACCGACAACGAGAACGCCCAGGATTTGAGAAGTGTTCATTGTAAAAGATATTACTTTATGGTGTCTGCACTAGTTTCAATGTGGTATCGACAATTTGCGTTTGTTGGCACATCAAATACGCCAGTTGAACCCAGGATTGGCGGTTGGGCCGTTTGTTGGCAACGCGTATCGTCCTCAAAATAATAGTTCTTTTTAGATTCCGTGCTCACTTTCAAATATCCCAACGCGGATTTGAAACCAAACGCTATGTTGTTAAAAGAGTTTTGAATCCCGTATTGGTTTCGACAGAAGTACAGCGATCGGCAAACTTTGAATTTGTGTTGCGTCGTTCTATTAATCGGAAGTTCCGTCGCCTATCATGAGTGCTTACGAAACTTGTGGGAGTCATCGATGCTGAAGGAATCAATGTCACATTTTTTTGGTGTAGTAATCGCGGTTACAGTCGTCGCAACGCTGATCTTTTTACTATACCTGTCTTCCGAAAGTTTTGCCGCGGGGCTGCGGCAGGATCGAATGGACGCAAAGAGCCTGACTGAGCTTTCTGAAACGATTGAAAATCCTCGCGCGACTGATAAAGTCGAAGCGATTCTTGCTGTTGGAAAGGGAGATGATCAGCTTCCAGAGCGAATTCGATTGCTCGGTCAGATGGCGATGTCGGTACACGTCGACGAAGTGGCTGCAGCAACGGTTGGGCTGCGGAGAATGGGTGATTCTGCAATCCCTGTCATCCGTGAAATGCTTGAGACTGAGGAGACCGAGGAAATCCGATGGGCCTGTGCTGCGGCGCGAACGTTGGGGACTGGTGCTGACGTACTTGCTCCCGATTTGAAAAAGCTGATGGAGTCTGGCGATACCAATGCCAGAAACAGTGCGTTGTTTGCATTTCAAACGATGTCACCAGAAGTTGCATTGACTGTTTTGCAAAAAGCCATCGATTCGCTGGATGATTCCAATTTCAACGTGCAGTGTAGCGCCTGTCGTGTCATCGAACGAATCGGTCCGAATGCTTTTCCTGCTGTGGAAAGATTGATACAGCTTGGTGAAGAAGGAAATGTTTCGACCAAAGGTTGGTCGTCAATCGCACTGGGATCCATTGGGCCGGTCGAAGGGTACGACATCGCAAAAATTCTAGAAGGCCGCCTCAACGAATTTAGCTTTATCGAAAAAGAACGAGCGCTTCAGGGATTGGCCAACATGGGACGTGACGGTGAATCGGCGAAAGCAGAAGTCGAAGCAATGATGACCGACAATTCCCGCCGTTGTATGCCACAGGCCGCAGCGACGTATGCACTGATTACAGGTAAGTCTGACGAGTCTTTGAAAGTTCTTAAGGAGTTGTTGAAGTCGGAGTCGTATCGTGATACGGCGATCGAATGCTTGGGTTGGATGGGAACGATGGCCGCGCCCTTAACTAGCGATCTCGCCAAAATGCTCACTCACTCAGAACCTGCGACCCGAGAGAATGCGGCGCTGGCACTTGGGCGAATTGGCCCTCAGGCCAAGTCCGCTCTTTCTGAACTAAAGAAGCTGGCGAACGATAAAGACATGATGGTATGCGAAGCTGCCAAAGAAGCGATTGCCAAAATCAACCCGCCGGACAACGAAAAGTCGAAGTAAGGTATGCATAGAACTGCATGTTACTTCGCTTCGGAGATGTTATTCTTGTCGTCAACGAAAGCCAATTTCTCTTTCTGCCTGCCTTCTGCTGAATAGTATCCGATGGCGACGCCTTGACCGGAATACGCGAAAGCGCCAATGCTGCCGCCGCCAAAAGAGTAATATCCCATGGAGCCCCCGCCGAATGCCGCGAGCAATCCAATCGCCAGCCCGCCAATAGAGAAGATTCCAAAACTACATCCTCCGATCGCCATCCCGCCAAATGCGGCTCCACCAAAAGCAACGAGTCCAACAGAAACTTTGTTTCCGCAAGCGATCCAACCAATGGCGTAATCTCCAGTTGCAAAAACCGGTAATCCAAGAAACTCTGTGTCTGAAACAATTGGCTGCGGAAGTCTGTCAAAGTACATCATCAATGCCATGACCGCCAAGACAAAAACGGCCAACCAAGTAGTGTACTTTGGAACTTGATTGATTGCGGCTGCGGAGACCGAAGCCATCCAGCGATTGACCCATGGAAACGGATCAAATGGGTTTTCAGCTTTTCTGATGATCATCCTCTGTCCGATCAATTTCTCGACTGATTCGCTGCCAAATCTTAAAACAAGTTTTCAGCTGTTATCCAGTGACGCCAAGTCGTGAATGGTGACAAAAGTTTTCGATTTCCTCGTTAGCGGTTTCTACAAAAAAAAGCCCGGCGATAACCGGGCTTACTCTTGAATTGTGCTACCGAAAAATCAGCAGCGACTATTTCTTTTTGGTGTCTTTTTTCTTGCCGTACTTGCCAGCAAACTTTGCCTTGAACTTCTCAACGCGGCCAAGCGTATCGACGAACTGCTGCTTTCCAGTATAAAACGGATGCGACGCACTTGAGATATCGACGTAGTAGACAGGATACTCGTTGCCGTCTTCCCATTTAATCGTGTCTTTGGTGGCAATGGTTGAGCGAGTCAAAATCGCGTAGTTTGCATTGTTGTCTTTAAAGACTACTGGACGATAATTTGGGTGAATGTCAGATTTCATCGGTCTACGATCTGTCGGAATTGATGGATTGATTTAAGCTCAAGATTCTAGCCAAAACCTCGATTGCGTCAAACGCTAATCGGCAATTTGGCGGGCTCTCCTTCACCCAAACCCCTCGAAAAACGGCCGCTCCCGTCGGAAGCCTGTCGTCAATCCGATAATCGGGGCTAACATGCCGGGGTCTCGAATAAAGTAGAGTCGTTCGATGCATTCGAGCAATTGGCTAGTTTTTTCGACTAGATGGCTAGAGGACATTTCAAAACCTAAAATCGTGCGATCATCGTAGTGGGATTCGCCAGAATTCCCTTTGTTTTGAAAGCGAGCTGGGACTTCTGGCGAAGTCCACTACAGGTTTTGAAATACCCTCTAGTTTTTTCGACTAGAGTGCGAACTTTGCCACGGGTTTTCGCGTTCTAAATATGATGAGGATAGGTTGATTCAATTTTCGCCTTCGCAATAAGGATTCAAATCTAATGGCAATGCTCAACGGACTTACTGGCCAGCTACTGATCGCGGCCCCCGATCTTCATGACGGGAATTTTTCCCGTTCCGTTGTGCTGATGCTCCAGCACTCGCTACAGGGTGCAATGGGCGTTGTGCTTAACCAGCCATCAGATTTCTCAGTCGGGCAAGTCTGGGAAGAAGTCGCCGACACCCAATGCGATTGCAACGATCCAGTCAATGTCGGCGGCCCGGTCGAAGGGCCCTTGGTCGCGATTCACGAGAGTATTGCAATGTCCGAACAGACGGTGCTCGAAGGCGTTTACTTTTCGATGGCACGCGAAAATTTGAATCGGATCGTGGCCAATGACGAATTGCGATTTCGGCTATACAGTGGCTACTCAGGTTGGGGCCCGGGACAACTCGAGTCCGAGATTGAGCAAGGTGGCTGGATGACACTGGACGCAACTGCTGAACACGTCTTCGGCGAGGAAGAATCACTTTGGCGGTACGTGTGTGAACATGTTGGCCAAGAAGTGATCAAGCCGCATGTGGGCCGATTGGCACCGTCGGATCCGTCGCTGAATTGATCGAAATAAGTAGCAACGAATTGAATTGCGTTTTTGCCAAGGCAAAGACGCCGGAAGCTCTCGAATTAGACCGTCTCGATGCCCTGCCAGCGATGCGCGAGTTTGGCCGTACCCAGGATCAACTGCAATACGCGTTGCGAAGTGTTGGTCACCTGATAGTCGACAGGAACTGGAGCTACGATGCCGGCGACGAATTGGTCGGTGACCGCTTGAACACAGTCGACGATTCGATTGGGATCGGTTCCCGTGATCGTAATACTTCCAGTATCCATCGCTTCGGGCCGCTCCAGCGCGTTACGAATCGTGACCGCAGGAAAACGCAACATTGACGACTCTTCGCTGATCGTTCCGCTGTCGGAGATCACACAAAAAGAGTCTTTTTGAAGTTTGTTGTAATCGCAGAAACCAAACGGTTTCAAAAACTGGACTCGTTCGTCTTCAATTTTGATGCCGAACGCGTCGAGGCGCTTCTGAGTTCTCGGATGCGTTGAAACGATGACGGGCATGTCGTGTACCTGCGCCAATCGCTGAAGCGCGGTCACAAGATCGGTCAGCGGTTTTTCGTAGTCAACGTTTTCTTCGCGATGCATGCTGACCAACATGTATTTTTGTGGTGACAGTTTTAGCTGGCTGAGCGCGTCCGATGCATCGATTTTCGCGGCGTAATGATTAAGCACTTCGCACATCGGGGATCCGGTAACGTAGATTCGGCGATGAGAGATGCCTTCGCTGAGCAAATGCCGCCGCGCGTGTTCGGTGTAGACAAGATTGAAATCGCTGATGTGATCAATGATCCGGCGATTGGTTTCTTCCGGCACATTCAAATCGAAACATCGATTGCCGGCTTCCATGTGATAAAGCGGGATCTTCAATCGACGAGCCATGATGCCGGCAAGGGCGCTGTTGGTGTCACCAAGGATCACGACCGCGTCCGGTTTCTCAGCCCGCAGAATTTTTTCACTTTCGATCAGCGTGCCACCCAGTACGTTGCCCAATGACGACGTATCGACTCCCATAAAGTGATCGGGTTTGCGAATCTCGAGATCATCGAAAAAAATTTGATTCAATTCGTAATCGTAGTTTTGGCCCGTATGCGCAATTTGATGATCGGTATATTGATCCAGCGCAGCCATCGTACGAGACAATCGGATGATCTCGGGACGTGTTCCGAGAATCGTAATGACTTTTAGTTTGTCGCTCATGCGTTGGCGGTCGTGTTTTTGACGGGTTCGACCGGTAAGAAGAATGTATCCGAATCGTTCGGATCGTAATGCTCGCCTGCCCAGAACAGGGTTACGAGAGGTTCATCACCTACGTTCGTGATGTTGTGTGTGTGAAGCGTTGGAATGTCGATCGCTTGTAAACGTTCACCAGAAACTTCATAAGTGAAGATTTCGTCAGTGAGTACTTTTCGCAGTCGGATCTTTGCTTTGCCCGACACGACCAAGAATCGCTCAACCTTATGAGTGTGGAAGTGATTTCCTCGCGTGACGCCCGGAACCGTCGTGGAAAGGAAGACCTGTCCCTTTCCGTCAGCACGAATGGCTTCAAACAAGTCGCCTCGCTCGTCAGCGTGTAATTCCAAATCAATCGGGCGATCTGCATGATCCATGTAAGATCGCATCACGTTGAACAGCCGATGATCGAGAGCGTCGTCAAGATTAGGAACAACGCCGCTGCGATAACGATCGAACAACCGAGTCAGTCGTTGAAGCAATTCTGAAACTTTGATCGGTATTCCTTGTGGTCGAGCGGTGCCGACAAAGCCTTCTTCGATTTTCGACCAAACGATTTCTGAAACTTGTTGAGCGTGAAGCAAATTCAAATTGCCGTCACGATCAATCTTGGGCGAGTCTCCGTGAACGACCTGGTGTGCAAACGTTGAAACCACCGAGTTGTAAAATGGCTTTCCGTGCTCACCAAAAACGTGAGGCAAAATCAAATTGCAGAACCTCGCGTCTTCGGCTTCGCCCCAAGCCGCAAGGATTTCACTCGCCGCTCGTTTCGAATAACCATAACGCGTTTCACCATCGGTGTGGGTCGAAGAGCTGAACAAAACATGTGGTCGACAATCTTGTGCTTTACAAGCGTCAACCAATCGTTGAGCGATCGCAATATTGGTTGCAACGATTTCTTCTTCGTCACCACGATTCATGCCAGCCAAATGAACAACGACGTGTGCCTTTTTTACTGCGTTGGCGAGAAAATCATCATCGTTAAACTGAGCGCGGTTGGCGCGAATCAATTCAACTTGATCGGCTTTCGTCTGCAGAAAGACACTCAAATGCCAGCCGATTAGCCCTTCGGCTCCGGTGATCAAGATCGTGCGTTTTTCGTTCGTTGGACTCATAGTCTCGAGGGTCGTCTCGTTTCAGTTACGTTAGCTCATTGTAGCAAAAATGTCTGGCTCTATTTTTGGACTGTGAGGCCCGCTTCCGCAAGGTCAGCCTGAATCTCAGGCAAGGACAGCAGCAACTCTTTGACTTCTTCCAGTGTCAGCTGTGTTGTGTTGTGAGAGTCGTAATCCTGGTGCTCCGGTTGAACTTCTTCGCCTTCAGTGAAAAAGCGGCTGTAGTTCAAGTCACGCTCATCCATTGGGATCCGCATGAAATCGCCCATGTCTTCGGCTCTTGTCATTTCTGCGACCGAAGCAAGTGCTTCAAACATTTTCTCGCCGTGACGAATTCCAATCGATTTGATTTCGCAATCGGACTCGAACAGCTCTTTCATCGCCTGGGCCAACATGCCAATCGTGCAAGCGGCCGCTTTTTTGATGAAAATATCTCCCTGGCGAGCGTGCTTAAACGCAAACTCGACCAACGATACTGAATCGCGAAGCGGCAACATGAAACGTGACATGGAAAGCTCAGTCGCCGTGATTGGACCGCCTTCTTTAATTTGACGAACGAACAGTGGGATCACACTGCCGCGTGAATACATAACGTTGCCGTAGCGAACGGAGCAGATTCTTGTTTCGCTTTCATCCAATCGGCGAGCTACCGACTGAGCCACTTTTTCCATCACGGCTTTGGTCATGCCCATCGCGTTCACTGGATAGACTGCTTTGTCAGTTCCAAGAACAACAACGCATTCAACTTTGTTGGCGACCGCCGATTCGATCACGTTGTTGGATCCAATAATGTTGGTCTCGACGGCTTGCATCGGAAAGAACTCGCAGGAAGGAACCTGCTTCAGCGCTGCAGCGTGAAAGACAAGGTCAACACCTTCCATCGCTGCGTCAATGCTCGAACGACTGCGAACGTCACCAATGTAAAACTTGAGACGTGGCTCAGCCATGCGGACTCGCATGTCTTCCTGCTTCCACTCATCTCGGCTGAAGATTCGGATCTGCTCGTATCCTTGGTCCAGCAAATGCTTGACCATCGTTTTTCCAAACGAACCTGTTCCTCCAGTAATGAGAACAGTTTTTCCAGCAGGGTCAAATTGTGTATCAGTTGGCATAGTCTAGTCGTAATTCTTGTTGGAAGATGGATTAAGGCGGGCCAAGCGAAACGTTTTCACTTGATGTTGGGTTGCTTGTTGAAATCGATCGTCGTTTGACGAACCGCGATATTCTTGGCAGCCAAAGACAAAAGGTCCAGTTTAGTTTTACTGCTGTCAAACACAAAGCGGTAAACGGTAGAGATCAGTTTTTTGCTGAATGAGACTGTTCCAATCAGTACCCGATTCACCCATTACTCGCCCAGACTGCACAATCGTTATTTTCGCGACTGGACATCTGAGAGGTCTAGCATTTTGGAGCGACGAATAGCCGCTCAGTGACTCGAGTCGTTTCAGCAGATTCTGTGTTTGTTGTTGATTCATTTGTCCATCGAACGGATTAACTCCGTCCAGCACCCCAAAATGTATGGTTGTCCGAAAAACTTGCGACCGGTGTTGCGAATGGATTCTCGATCCTGCCCATCCGTTTTCCAACTTGTAAACTCATCGCGTATTTTAGCCGCTAGGTCCTCTGGATTTGCTCCATCGCAAACAATTCCAATTTTTTCATTCTCGACAAACTGTGCCAGCTCTGAATGTGGTTCCACAAGCGTCAGAAGCTTACAACCTGACTCAAGGTAAGTCATTGTCTTACTCGGGTAAGCACAGTCGACGACACCTGGTGAAAGCGAAACAATTCCGAGTTGCGATTGAGCGATGACACCCATCGCAGTCGCGATTGGCAAATAGTCATGGAACGAAATCGTGTCGTTCAACAAATCACCGGCTTGCTTTTTCAACGAGTCGACCATCACACCAAACCCGACGAAGCAAAACTCAATCTCTTTCTCATCCGCCAGTAATTTCGCGGCCTCGACAATCGCATCGAGCCCCTGAAACCGCCCAATATTTCCTGCGAATAGTACGCGGAATTTATTGTCTTTGTTCTGTAGGTTTTTCGGGATTTCAACATTCGGATCAAGCTCGTCGATGATGAAATTGTTGATGACATGCAAGTGATTCGAAGAGACGCCGCGGCGTTCAACCGTGTCTTGCATGTCGCTGGAAAGCAACACAACTGCTTCCGCTTTCTGGCAGTTTCTTTTGTCGATCCTCGCCGCGATATTGGTCAACCACTTTCGCTTCAAGATCCCACTCGTCAATGCGACTTCGGGGTAAAGATCCATGCAATGGAAAACGTACTTCGTTTTGCGAAATAACCCGATGGTCCTTGCAGTCAATCCCATGATCGTTGGTGGGAATGTCGTCACGGTCATTAGATCATAGGCATGTCGGCGAAAGACGGCGTGACAAAAAAGACTTGTGCAGAAAATCAGAAAGTTCAACGAACGCAGAATTGCATTCTTCTTTGTTTCCTTCAACAACGGTGTGCGAATAACGGTCATCCCATCAACAAATTGTTTCGTCGGTAGTTTCTCTCCGTCGTAATCTTCGTTGTAGCTCGGTTGCGCAGAAAAGATTGTGACTTCGTGACCTTCCGCAGCAAAGTGCTTTCCCATGATGTACAGCATGTGCGCATAGCCGGGAGCATCGGGGCGAATGAATCGATGGACAAGTAGCAATTTCACGTTGGTTTGTGCGCCTGACTAACTTTGCTGTTCACCACGGACCACCTCGTTGTCGTCAAGCCTGGCCAGCTCGCTTCCTCCGAATACCGTTTGTAAAATAAACTTGATGTCTCCCGCCAGCGAATAGTTGCGAATGTAGTCAACGTTCATTCGAACTTTGGCCGGCCAAATCACATGGTCGTTATACGTTTCCGGGTCTTGAACGGTCGCCAGCAATTCGTCTTCGTTGCGAAAGGCAAGTGTTGCCGGGCCCGTAATACCAGGACGTAGTGCCAATACTGCTCGTGATTCACCGGTTAGTGCATCCGCGTAGCCCGGCATGTCGGGACGTGGTCCAACCAGGCTCATTTGCCCAACAAACACGTTAAACAGTTGAGGCAACTCGTCAATTTTTAACTTGCGTAAAGTTCTTCCCGTCTTGGTGATTCGCACATCGTTGTCTGTTGTAATGCAAGTCGTCACACCAGCGACTTCTTTCATCGATCGAAGTTTTAACATCGGAAACAGTTTGCCGTTCTTGCCAATTCGTTGATGCACAAAGAACCCATTTGCTTTCGTGCTAATCGCAGCTGCAATCCAACCGATCAGGATGACTGGCCACAACAAGAGGATCCCGATCGCCGAAACGATGACGTCCAACAAGCGTTTGGAGAATCGCTGGGCGAAGGTTAAGCAAAGAGTTGATTCAGATTCCACTGGAGAGTTCTTCTGCAAACGGATCTATTTGATATCCCAGCTCTTCCAGAAAGCCACCTGCCACGTCGTGGATCGAATTCGCTTGCTCGCCCGTCAGCTGTGACTTCCATTTCCCAACACTCTTTGTCGAAACGTTTTTTGTGATTGACTCCAAGGTTGATTCGTCAGTGTCGACATTCAAGAAAGTGCAGAGTTGCGATAATTCTTCGACTGGATTGGCGGTAAAGTCTTCGTAGGAAACCGTGTAGACTTGTTGCGGATCGAGTTCTGCCAACTGCATGTTGGCGGACTGAACACATTTCATCCACTGAATCGCACAGCCCGTTGGAAGATCGTGTTGCTTGAAAACTTCATTCATACCATCGAACTTGGGGCCCCAAGTTGACAAGCGTTTCTTGCCGGTTCGCAAGCGGTAAATTCGAGTCCCCAAATACCTCGACGCGTAGTAAAACAAATCTTGTTTGGGAACATAGCGGGCTTTTTTGAGCAGATAGGCAAGGTCCAATTTCGCGTTCCAGCGCAGGGCAGCCGAAGCAGCGACGTCCCGTCCATCTCGATAGATGTGAACGAATTTTGAATCAGGAAAAACTTCGTGAACAAAGCCGCACCGCAGCGTTGTCGCGCACGTTTTCTCGATCACGGCCGCATCCGGAACGGTTTGGTTGAGTCGCACGACGGCGTTGCGTACAAACTTCTTTACAGAATCGGTCGCCATCTCTCGTGTGAACTCTTCGTGGGGTACATCGCGATTGCCGTGCCGCCAAATGTAGTTGATTTCGTCACACGGCCATGTGACAAACTCGGGCAGCTTGTTCAACAGGTCCCGAAGCATATTAGTCCCGCTGCGGGCGGCTCCCACAATGATGACGGGAGGTTTCAAGTTGCTAGGTTTAGAAGAGATGAGTTCGAATTGTTTAGTTGAGTGATTACGTTGACTTGATGATATCGCAAACACGAATCACGTCGTCTTCGGTCATGATCGTTCCACTAGGAACGCACAATCCAGTTTCGAAGATGTTCTCTGCCACTTTGCCACCGACGACTCGATTATTGGCGAAACAGACCTGCATGTGCATAGGAGTCCAGACCGGACGAGACTCGATGTTCTCTTTCTCCAGCGCCTCGGTTATTTGAGTCGGCGTCGTGCCGAATTGTTCGGCTTCGATTCGAAGCACCGTCAACCAGCGATTGCAGTGACCGTTGTCTGATTCTTTTAAAAACGAAATCCCTGGAACATCTTTGAGCTGTTCCTCATACGCCGCATGGATCGCACGCTTAATCTTGACGCGTTCGTCCAGGACTTCGAATTGTCCCAATCCGATCGCAGCTAGAATGTTACTCATGCGGTAGTTGTAGCCGATCTCAACATGCTCATACGTTAACACTGGTTCGCGGGCCTGATTCGACAAATGGCGACATCGATCGATGATGGCTTTGTCGTCGCTGGCAACCATTCCACCGCCAGAAGTCGTAGCGATCTTGTTTCCGTTAAACGAAAACGTTGCGACTTTCGCGGCTCGTCCAACCGACCGGCCTTTGTAAGTTGCACCTAATGATTCTGCGTTGTCGGTAACGACGGGAATGCCATGCGGTTCACAAATCTCAACAATGCGGTCTAGGTCACATGACTGGCCATAAATATCGGTCGGAATAACGGCGGCAGGTTTCTTTCCTGCTTTCATGAGAGATTCAATTTCCTGAGCAAGCAGTTCAGGGTCCATGTTTCCGGTTTCGATTTCACTATCAATGAAAACAAGTTCAGCATTCAAGTACGATGCGCCGGCAACACCACCAATGAATGTAAATGTTGAGGCAAGAACAATGTCTCCTTCGCCAACGCCAAGGCTTCTCAGCGCAAGATGGATCGCTGCCGTGCCGTTGGAAACTGCAACGCAATGCTCAAACCCGGTTGCTTCGCGGAACTTCTCTTCGAACAGGTCGAGTTGCGGACCAATCGGCGCGATGTAGTTAGACTCAAAAGCTTGTTTTACGTAATCGAGTTCACGCCCAGACAAATGCGGGGCGGAGAGGAACATTCGATTATTTGTTTTTGTGGAAGTTCTCATGCGTCAGTCAAAAGGTCAAACCGCTACATCTTGAGTGGAGGAAGGGAGTTCGGTTTTCCAAAGGAAATAGTAAGTGTGGACAATTGTAATTAAAAGTCCAGCGGTAAAAGCAATCGCAAGTGCTGCTCCTGCTCCGATTAGTTTAAATTCAGGGACCAGTAAAACGGCGAAAATTGCCGAAACTACAAACATCACAACATCGAAGGTCGTGTACCAAAAGTATGCTCCACACGCCTGTGTTGCTCGCCCTAAAGTTCTTTGGGCTCCAGCGAGACAGCTCGCCAAAAGGAGCAGAGACATTAGTATGGGCTGATTAAATTCTGGAGCAAATGTTTTTCCTAATATGAAGGGAATTACGAATGTTCCGCCAATTAAGGCGGTTGTCCCCACCGCAAGGCTGTACAAAACCATCCGGTTCACCAGTCGCCAGAATTGGTCTCGTCGACCATTTTGGAAATGCTGGGACAGCACCGGAACCCCAACATGACCAACCGAACCGATGATCATCTGGATCGAGAAAGCCAATTGGGAGAGCACGCCAAAAACGCCCAACGCTGCATCTCCGAAAAAGTACTTAATGCAATATCGAGGTGTGTTTTGTGTAAGCGATGTTACCAGAGAATCGAAACCCAAAGGCAACGAACGCTTCGCGATTCGCATTGCTGTTGAAGTGTCTGTCATGCAGCGAGCAACCTTGAGTGGGCTTAACTTCGAATCAGTGTGTGATAACTTCCACGCTCTCGGCAGGTCCCAAAAGATCGACCACGAAATCGAAATCGCCGCCATTGCTATCGCAACGCCCTCTGCAGAGCCAGTGATCGGAACAATTAAGCAAACTGCGGTTAAAGCCAGAACTCCTTTGAACGTCATTGACTGGCCGATCCGGTCACTGAAATTCATCCGTTGGAATCCGCCGTATGCAAGCGTGCTGATAGATTCGCCAACTCGAAAAGCAGCAACAGCCAGAAACAGAAAATAGTTTGATGAGTATAAGTAAATGCAAAGTGTTGCTGAAACCAGGAAGGCAAACGTCACCGTCCAAAAACGTAACCCAAGATAGTTCTCGAACGTCTCATTGTATTGATGATCGGTCGAGCGAGTGACACGAATGTTCAGGTCAAAGAACAGGAAGATCGGGGCCGTTGTCGCCAGTGCCAATGTATACCGACCCGATTCACCCAGATCGCCAAATTTGGCCAACAGCACAAGGATCAACCACGAAGAGAAAGTGAATAACACCTTGCCACCGAAAAGTCTTGCCGCTTGGTTTTTGAATGATCTAGGGTTCAAGGGTTTATACTTTGGTTCCGTTTGGCTTACGTGCTCGCGTGGCTTAGTCGTTCAAATAAGTCGACGTATTGTCCAGCGGCACGCTCCCACGTAAATGGCTGCGCGTGTTGCTTTCCTGCGGCGGACATTTTCGTTGCCAACGATTGATCCGAGATGACTTTGGATACTTTCTTGACCGCATCGTCATGGTCATCGAGTTTGAAGTAAATTGAATTCGGTCCACCGACTTCACGAAGAACAGGAATGTCTGAGGCGACAACAGGAGTTCCATATTGTAAGGCCTCCAGGACAGGTAATCCAAAACCCTCGATCCTCGACGGGAAAAACAGTGCCGACGCTGTCGAGAATTCTTTTGCATAGTCTTCATCGGACAGCCAGCCCGTTAGTTTCAGGTTGGCGAGTTCAGATTTCATTCCCGAGCGGCCGATCACCCGAAAGTTTATTTCCGGCAACGCTGCGGCAACCGCTTTTAGTGTTTTCAATCCTTTATGAGGTAAAGATCCGCTGGTCGCGGCGATCACGGTCGGCGGCTGTTGTGGTGACCAGCTTGAACAACCTTCAAATCGGTCTTGGCTCATTCCATTGGGAATCCCCACGACTTCTTTGACAAACGGAAGCTCACGCTTGAGTTGGTCGGCAATTGCATTTGAAACAGCGCAAACTGCCTCAGCTTTTTTGGCTGCCCGTATCGTATTCGTCCAGCGAGTCCAGAAACGAATTGTGCGTTTCAGGTTCCCCGGGTATTTGGCTTCGTTGCGAAGGTAATGTCGTGGAATAAGATCGTGAATGGTAAGGACTTCAGGAACGGACTTTGAGCCGAGCCCCTGGTTCAGTGGCGACCAAACAACTTCATTCTTGGCTCGACGTTTTGCGAGGCTTCTCATCGATAAAACCGTGCCAAGATTTGTTTTTGGCTTTTTGTAACGTTCCGTTTTGGCGGACGACAGTCCTTCAATCCAATCACAAGTCGCGTCGGTACCATGGACGACTAACTCAATCGTTGGATTAGCCGCAATCAACGGCACAAGTCCTTTCATGAAGACTTCTGCGCCGCCGGTTCTTCCCGGAGTGAAGCTAATTAAGTTGCAATGAATGCGAGACATGAATTTTTGAGCGTAAATTTGGCGAGGAAAAGTTACTTCCCCTGAGCCTTTCGAATCATTCGTTTGATCGGGTCACTGCCACGGATCCAAGATCGTCGCAATTGAATCGCCAATTGGTTTTGAGAGACTTTGGTTGTGTTTTTCATCGCATCGAAATCACAATGCGTTCCCGAATTGAGTACGTCCTCTTTGCCAACGACACGAATTTCGTTCATGTTGCCGACTTGAACGCCTCGGGAAGGCTCGGTTAACTGAATCGTTTTTACCAACTCCATCGATTGTGGATCGATGACGACGGCCCAGGCCGAGCTACGGGCTCGCTCGCTACGACCGGCGTAGTTCGACATGCCAGAGTAAATGTGTTTTCCGTCGCCGCTGAGCCCTTTCGTGTGCTCTTTCATGCGAATGCGACCGCTCGATTTTAATGTTTTCAAATCGAGTCGTACGATCCCGCGTGCTCCTGACGCGTTGTAGAACATCTGGTCTTTTAAGATGCCGATGTTGTGGCACTGGAAATCGTTGAGCGAGAATCGACCCAGCTCCTGGATTTTCAAGCCACCGATTTCGCAAATCGAGACTTGGCTTTCAAGTTTGCGAAAATTGTGCAGCATGACTGCAATCAAATCTTTGCAGATGAAAATTGAGTTGATGTGATTGACGTCATGTGTGTGGCCGTTGAATCGATAACGATCGATGATGCCGTCTTCAGGAGTCCAGATATCGACGGAGTTTTCTTCTGTATTGGCGATCAAAATCGAATCTTCGGGTCCGTGAACTAGCTGGTGAACGTGTCCCGTATCTTCAGGCAAGTCGTGTTTTCCAACTTGTTCGATCGAACAATCATCGATTACAAACCGGCGCATTTCTCTGTCGGTTTGCTTGTGGACGTTGTCGCCGCCACGATAGGCTACCATGTTGGTTTTATTGTTGGCCGGATCGAACTGAGTCGTGATTCCATAGTGGTACCCTTCTTCAATCAAAGTTGAATGTTCAATCTCGAGGTTGGAATCGAGGCGGACAAAATACAGGCCGCTGTGGGTTGCGTAGACAAGATCGGTCAACGTTGGGCTCCGGTCAAATGAGATCGCTCATGCTCTTCTTGTTGCACGAGTTTCATGATATTGGTGTGAGTCGTATTCACTTGCCGGCGATGTCGTGGCTTAGTGAGTCGATGTAAGACTGGTCGGATTCGGAAAGGGTGGTTTTGTCGGTCGCGCCAACGCCTACGGTTTCGAAGCTGCCAATGAATCGATCAGGATCGCGTACGCCTGCGGTGGCTTCACTTTTTCGCATATTCTCGATGCTGGCCAAATTCACGGCTTGATCAACAAACGGCAGCAACTCGTGATAACCCAATTCTTCTAGTACTCGTGCGATTTCGCCAGCCGTATCGGAACGCATCATTTCATATTGAAGAGACACGGTTGCTTGCGGTTGCCAGTTGTCAAAGTGTTCACGCCAAGCAGGTAGTCCGAACTTGGGATTGCGAATGTAATCGGAAATATTGTCTTCGATTGTGGTCATGCGAGATGCAGAATAGTAACGGAAGCATGACTTCATGACTCCCGTTGAATGCCGCCAGAGATGAAGAACTTGTTTTGGGCGAAACGGTTTGATCTCTCGGTGCAATCGATGAGTCTTGATCAGCCGAGGCCGATAAAACGAAGGCCCTGACTTGGACAAGTTCGAAAACCCAAGCACCGGCATGACGCTTTCGAGATCTTTCATGTGGGTGTTTTCATTAACACCATTCTTTAGGTTAATGGCGTTAGCGAACACGGTTCGAAACCAAGTGCTTCCTGAGCGCGGGAAAGACGCCAGGATGATGTCGTCAGCACCCATGGAAAAGCAGCCGCGAAAGTGACGGTAGCCCTGCTTAGCGATATGCGATAGTGATGAAAGTTTGTTCATGCGATTATTTGAGCCTGGTTGCCGATGATGCAGATGCGCCTACCAACTCGCCTGTCTGGGGTTGGGAGGCGGCGCGTTCTACCATCGCTTGAGCGTAGACGCGCGACATGGGTCGCGAGACAAACCAGGCAACTCCGGCGACGATGACCAGCTCGACCGCAGACATAACAAATGCCATTCCGACGGAGTGAGTCATCAGTTTGAAACCTATCGGGAAAACTGCATAGCAATAGACGGGAACCAGCAGGACGGGATCGACATCAACGTTTCGAAAAAAGTTGTAGATCAGTTTCAAAATAACGCCGATGAAATAGCTACCTACGATCACGCCGAATACGTGGAAGTTCCAGTACAGTTCGGCAGGCATGCCAGGTGGTACGCCAGAAACTTGCGTCTTGTAAATGGCCTGTCCAATAATTGGGCCGCAATGCATGAGCGGCTTGCTCGGCATTAGCTCGCGAGGGATCGGCGCAATTGCCCAAACGGCAATCGTAGCTCCATATTGGTAGTCAAGTTTTTCCGGGATTGAGTTGATGACGTGGGAAGACGTTGCAATGTCAGGGCCGTGGCGATTGAGCATCAGCCGGCCAATCCGTTCTTCGACGCTGGCATCATGAGCATTCTCGTTTCGCAACAGTGTCGTCACCACTACCAGCGAGAACACCAAACCAAACATGAGCATCGATTCTTTGGTAAACAATTTTTGACCGAAGTAATACAATGCGCCGACCAGAGATGCGATAACCCAGACAATTCCAGCGCGAGAGCTGGAGTAAAACGGAAACGCAACAGACACGGCGAAGAATGCAAAAATGATCAACCCGCGAATGACTCCAAACTTGCCGTCGGGATGGCGAAACTTTGTCCAAAAGACAGTTAGCATCAGCATGGCAATCGTGGCAAGTTTGGCGGCTTGCCTTAAATAACCGTATTGACTGAAGTTTTCGTCGGAACCAACTTCAAGTGTATTGATTGTTCCTCGCTTGGAGCTGATTCCCTCGGCGATCCCACCGTTGAACATAAAGTAAGCGGCAAACGCAAGAGCCGAGATGAAGAAACATGCAGCGCCCACCATGATGAGTCGTGACGGATCGACCGCTCGAAACAACGTCGTCGGATTGTCGCGCTGGGGCGTAATAAAGTAGCCGAGCGCAACACAACCCACAGACAACAGAACGATCATGCTCGGAACAACGAAGTACCAGGGATCCTGATTGAGCAGGATTTGACTGTCGATGATATGTTGGTTGGGCAATCCGAAAGTCATACAGATCGAGGGGAGCGTACAGCCGTAAAGTTCTGCCAGGAGAACTGAGCTCCATGGACAAAACCAGTCGTAACGCTTTAATGCCAAAATTGGCATCAGGGAAAGCGTGAAAATCGACATGCCGGCTGCCGCATAGAAGTAGTTTTGGCTAACCCCCATTGCGCACAGCCAGAGAATGACCGTGATAAGGGCCATCGTTCCGATCATCAATCTTGTACCCGATCCAACCGGGCTATCGAAGTTCATCAGTCAGTCTTTCCCAAATGGTGTGCATGAGATGTTTCGGAAAATGCGGAAGTAAGTTCAGTCGACGACATCGACTCCCTCAATGTTTGTGCCATTCGCTTCGAAAACTCTCGAGCAGAATCGCGATCAAGGTGACTTCCATCATAGGTGGAAATATTTGAATCCTCAGGTGAAATCCAGATTCCTCCGGCAGATTCGAAGCGAGCAATGAATGTCTCATAAGAGAATCCACTGGCTTCGTTTTCCAACTGTTTCATTTCGTCCGGAACCGGTGGTTGAAACCCGGTAACAATGATGCCATCGCCAGTCGCATTTTTTACAAAGTCAATAAATGCGTTGATATTCTGTTCATCAGGCATGTTGTTGACGAATCTTCTTTCATACAAGGGCATTGCGCTCATCGGATTGTTTTTGCCTTCAACCCAGGTCTCGGCCCAGCCGTTTGAATGGAATTGTTTGTAGACTCCAGATTTGAAGTCGCCGCGTGCGAAACGAGCCAAGTCTCGCATGGCGATTGGTTCCAGTTTTCGCGCCAAATAGTCCAAGGGCTGCGGCGAGATCCGGAAAACGGATTTCTTTTTGACCGTCTCCCGATATTCATTGAAGCCGTTTTTGGCGATCGCGTCCGGTGTGAAGACATTGGGCGTTACACCGCAGATCAATACTCGTTTCCCTTTGGGGTCGAGTAGCGAAACAGCAACGTCCAGGATCTCGACCGACAAAGGCGCGCCTTGGAATCCGAAGTTGTGAACCCTCAAGCTGTTGTTCGATTCATTCGTAAAGCAATCTGGTGCAACGCTATGTAACACTCTTGAGTCGCCCACAGCAACGATATCTTTTTGTGTGTCTGGAGCGAGTTTGGCAACAGCAAACTTGGTTTCGATCAACCCAAACTCTCGTTGCGGTCTTAGCGCAACGACAGCAACAAGTCCAACCAAACAAGTCAGGAAGCACATCAGGAATCGCCAGTCGTAAATATCTAGTTTCTTAAGCAATTTCTAAAATTGAAAATAAACGAATGTTTGTCCCGGTCCGCGAAACAGCAATGTCAAGACGATGATCATGCCCATACCAACGGCACGAGCATTCTCAAACAGGTGAGATGTAGTCCAAGTTGCTTGGTCGAGCTTCAAGAAAAAGTACAGTTCTCTCAAAAACATCAGTGGCAAAATCAACAATTGCAACGCGCTAAATCGACCGAGTTGGGAAAGGTCCGTGATTCGAGAAAAGTCCAGCATCTGCATGATGATCGAAGTGGCTTGTCCAAACGAATCGGCGCGAAAAAACACCCAAGTCAAACACGCCAATACAAAAGTAATCACGGCGACGAGAAAGCGGCCCACCCAAGGAAAACTTCCAAGTTTGGTTGGCCATTTTGTGATTCGTTCAAGTGATAACAACAACGCATGAGCCGCACCCCAAATGACGAATGTCCAGTTGGCACCGTGCCAAAAACCTGAAATCAACATCGTGATCCACATGTTCCCGTGGGAGCCGGCAACGCCCGACTTGCTTCCACCCAACGGAACATAGACGTAATCGCGAAACCAGGTGGAAAGCGAAATGTGCCAACGCGACCAAAAATCTTTGAACCCGCATGCCGTATAAGGATGATTAAAGTTTTCACCGAAGTCGTAGCCCATCCAGCGTCCAAGCCCACGTGCGATGTCGCTGTAACCGCTGAAGTCGCAATAGATCTGCAAAGCAAACATCGCAATGATGATCCACCAGTAGACGGTTGACTGAAGTGGCGTTTCACTGGCAAACGCGGCGTTGACGGCGGGAGCAAGTGTATCAGCGACGACCATCTTTTTGAAAAATCCGTGAACGATCCAACGCAATCCGATCCAGCGGTCGAGTGAAGTTGTCTTGGGTGATTCAGCAAGTGCCGGTAACAGGTCCGCCGCCCGAACGATTGGGCCGGCAACGAGCTGCGGGAACATCGACAGGTAGGCGAAAAATTGAAGAACATTTCGAGTTGGCTTTAGCTCGCCTCGATACACATCAATCGAATAGCTCATCGATTGAAATGTGTAGAAGCTGATTCCAACTGGCAACACTAGGCTGGCAACTGGTAGCGGTGCGGCGATATCAAAGTAGCCGGCCGCCGAGTTTACGTTGTCAATGAAAAAATTGAGGTACTTGAAGACTGCTAACGATCCGACGTTGCCGATCAACGAAATCGTTAGCCAGAACTTCTTCTGGTTCGGAAAACGAACCATTGCCAATCCAGCGCTGTAGTCGATCAAGCCACTGGCAATGATTAGCAGTAGAAAACGAGCGTCCCACCATCCGTAAAAAATAAATGATGCGACGACAATAAACCCGCACCGCGAGACAATACTGCCGCGAAGCGTGGGCCATGCAGCAAAAAATATTGCAGCAAAGATCAGAAAAACGACGGTGTTAAAGACCATTATTTAGAAAGTTGTCCAACGCGATCTTTCAACCCGAAAGGGTAAGATTGCAACGGGAACAAATACTATCCGTGCAGGCTTTTGGAAGGGTTTTTTGGTGCCGGTGCAAAATGTGGGTCTTGCGGCGCACCATTTGTAGCAGCACCGTTGGTCGGGTGTCCGTTATTGGAACCTTTGTTGTTCCGATCGTTGTTGAGCTCAATCACCGTGTTGCTTGTCGGACTTTGAGGTTGAGTTGGCTCGCCGTATTCCGGCACGAACTTGCGAACCAAATTCCGAATCGCGTCCGACGAATCGTAAGCATGATCAATCAGAGTATCGACTTGCTTTTTGACTTCATCGAAAGGAAACATCCGGCTATAGGACGTGAGGATTTGATCGTGTTTGGTCGGAAGTGATTTCTCATCGCCATAATAAAGCTCTTCGTAAAGCTTCTCGCCCGGCCGCATGCCTTTGACCACGATGTCGATTGAATCTGCTGGGTGACCGGCAAGCCGAATCAAGTCTTTCGCCAAATCAAGAATCTTGACCGGTTCCCCCATTTCTAAAACAAAAATCTCTCCACCGTTACCCATCGCAGCTGCCTGGATCACCAGCTGTGATGCCTCCGGGATCGTCATGAAATATCGAGTCATGCGCTCGTCGGTGATTGTGATCGGACCACCTTTGCGAATTTGTTCCTGAAACAAAGGGACGACGCTACCGGCTGAACCCAGCACATTTCCAAATCGAGTCGAGATAAAAATGGTTTCGGAGATTTCGCCGATCGACTGGCAATATCTTTCTGCCATCTGCTTCGTGCAACCCATCATGCTGGTTGGGTTGACGGCTTTGTCGGTGGAGATCAGAACGAATCGTTCAACTCCATGTTCGTGTGATAGATCGGCAACCGTTCTGCTGCCAAGCACATTGTTGATGATGCTTTCGCCGACATTTTCTTCCACAAGCGGAACGTGCTTATGGGCAGCGGCATGAAACACAACATGAGGCTTCATCGTGTCGAAGATTTCGTTCATCCGACGTCGGTCAGTGATGTTTGCGATCTTTGCAGAGAAATTGATGTGAATAGCGTCTGCTTCAAGCTCTTTCTTGATGTGATAAATTCGGTTCTCACCACGACCCAGCAAAATAATTCTATCTGGATTGAATCGAGAAAGTTGACGACAGAGTTCGGATCCGATGGAGCCCCCGGCTCCCGTGACCATAATTGTTTTGCCTTCGACGATTCGTTCAATTGAACCCAAGTCAAGATTTACCGGCTTGCGACGCAACAAGTCATCATAAGAGACTTCTCGCACCGGAAGTTGGTCTGAGCCACGCAGTTGTTCTTCCAGCTTGGGAAGAATTTTGATCTTCGCGTCGGCATTGGAAACGGTTTCAAGCAAGTCCCGCAATTCTTTTGCGGGCACGCTTCCTGAAATTACGAAAACGGATTTGGCGCGAAATTGTCGAACAAGCTCTGGCAGTTTAGAAACGTCACCGACGACTCTTAGGTCACTGAACCTGCGTCCTTTTTTGCTTGGCGTTGGTGAGACCATGCCGAGAATGCGGGTTCCCATTTGGTGCTGGCCGTTAATTAAGTGTGCAATGCGAGCGGCTTCAAAGTTGTTACCAATCAGGAGCGCACGTTGTCGGATTCGAGATCCATCAAGTGGAACGATGCGTTCATCCCAAACTCTCCAAATCGAACGCAGTCCACCGATCACAACAATCGTCAACACAAAATCGTTCAGCATTACGGTTCGCGGAATACTCAATGTCAAGAATCCGTATCCGATTGATTCCGGAGAGAACAAGAGGTAGTTAACTGCGATGAGCACGGCTGACGAAACGATCGTGCTGCGAACTAATGCAATGAAGTCAGAAAAGTTGACGTGTCTCCACCAACCGTGGAAACTTTGCAACACAAAGAATATGCTGAGCTTGAGCGCCAGAACGAACGGGAGGCTCTCCCAGTACAGCTCTGTGTAACGTTGGGGTACATCCAAAGTGAAACGCATAAGGTATGCGCACCAATATACGAATGAGAAAACAACCAAGTGAATAAGAACAAGAATGATCAATCGGTGGTGAACAATAAAGTCACGCGCCGCAGTGAGTCCTGTCTCTTTCTTCTCTTTTGGTTTAGAAGGTTTGAGTTCTGGCTGTTCGGTTTCTTTAATCATTGCAAGGATTCGTCATGTTGTGTTTCAACGTTGCAAGTGGCTGCGATGCGTATGAACACTGGGCCAAGGAAGAAGGGATGTGATTAGGCGGCGGGGATGGTTCTGGAACTGAGGAGTAATCATATCGGGGGGTCTATTGTAGCTAAACTAAAATCAATTCGTACTCCGTCCCTCTGGGTGACACAAAATTTGTGACCTTTCAAAGGAACGCGGTCACAAAAAAGACCGGTTTTGTCGACTCGTAAGAATTAGTTCTAAGGCCAAGCACCAATTGCTGGCGTTTGGAAAGGCCATAATAGTCAAGGGTTAGTAAATTGATGACCAATTCTCTCTCTCGACGAGTAATGATTCGAATCGCCTAGTTTGATATTTCCGACGAAAGCTCTAACCGTAATAACCCGTAAAACGAGTTCGTGAGCCGAGGCCGTTTTCTAACTGGATCTATTGATCAATGTTATGAGTTGTATTCACAACCAGCTTAATGTCAATGAAATCAGATTATGCAAGAAATCAGTCGCTCAAAACACAAAAAAACACGCGATCTTGCGATCGCGTGTTAGTCGGTTTTTAGATGGAAACTTAAGCGGCTAAGACTTTGTCTTGGCTTGATTGCTTTTCGGTTAGCTCAGCTTATCTTCTGAACAAACTGAAGATGCCACCGAACTGAAAAATAGAAGCTACGGTGTTAACCATTAGTTCTGGTTTTCGATATTCGAGGACGATCAAATCACCAGGTTGGATAATGACACGTTCTGTTGGATCCGAAAGAGCGTAGCGAAGATCAACATCGATCGCCACTTGCTCGCAGCCGCACTTTCTCAACACAGTGATCTGCGTTGGTGGCAGGATGGAACCAACCCCTCGGAATCCTCCGGCTCCACCAGAGCCAGCTGCGGCCGATGCACTTCCGCCTGCCAAAGCAATCGCTTCCAAGACGTCGATGTTGTAGTCGCGAGGAATCGGGTAACGTCCGCCTTCCAAAAGTCCGCCAGTGTAAAATACGTCCCGCTCGCGACCTTTGATGTAAATCACGTCGCCGTCTTGAAGCGTAATGTCTGATTCGGAAAGATTTGGAAATTCGTTTTGTTCCGCTTTGATCGGAATGCGAATTACGTTGGCTTGGTCGATTGTCGAAGGAATCATGACGCCGCCATCGGCTGATTGTCCGACTTCTTGAACGATAGCGTTGTAGTTGTTTGTGTTTTGTCCGCCGCGTAGCACGATAATTTCGTTGAGTGCACGCTCGCCAGGCATTCCGCCTGTTTCGCTGAGAGCGTGCAATACGTCATTCTCGTATGCTGGAAGTTCGATTGAAAACGACTGAGTTTGCATCGATTCGTCAACGAAAGTTTCGTTTTGTCGAATAGACGTCGAGGAACGCGCACTTGAGGCAACGTCTTCACGAATCACAAGCACGTTGTATGTCCGGCGTCGCATCAGCGTCACGATGATTTTTTCATTGCCTTCAAGAAGAATTTCTTCTTTCGTGTAAGCTTCGACGATCTTGTCTTCGGCTTCGGCAAGTGTCAGCCCGGAAACCCGCAACGGTGTAATCAACGGCAATGAAATGTAGCCGTCATCACGAATTGGAACGGGATAGCCAAGTGCCGGTTGTTGACCAGCCTGCTCAGGAAAGTGGACCGGCGGCGGTGTATCTTTGTCACCAGTGATGCCCTGGATGTAAATTCCTAGCGTGTCACCATTGTCCAAGATGTATTGTTTTGGAGGTGTACGTCGTAGCGCCAAGAAGTTGATTTGCGTTTCTGTATCAGGCTTACAGCAGCTTGCGTTGAGAACTTCACTGGCTGGAACTAGTTCCTTGGGACCGTAAGACTGACAGCCAGTCATCATTGCGAGGGCGACGCCCAAGCAAAGAGTCTGTCTGAATCTGTTTGTTACCGATGTTGCCGACATAATGCGGGATCTCCAAGTCGTGACGGATGTTTGAGTGCTATTGCAAATCCGGATACTGCGAAAAGTATCGATTGCAACAGTAAACTCGGATGCAAAGGTCATTGGGGCTTAGAATTGACTTGGATGGTCGCGTTGTTCCGATCCCAAAAGATTTGTCGATTAGAGAAAGTCGAGCTGTTGCGCATAGTTTTTTAGCATCGGGACAACAAGGAGGCCAATCGCAATGGACCCCAACCGCCCTAGCCGCAACGCGTAGCCCGCAAACTCAACGTGAATTGACTTGTTTGCCTAGTTTCAGGTAAACGAAAAAAGGCGGCTAAAACAGCGAGCACAATGCGTTGATTGAACAGAGAACTAGCAGCGCACAAAAAAAGCCCCAGCAAAAATGCTGGGGCTTTGTAGCTTGTTTGATGAAGCCGTCAATTACTCCGTTGGGCTCATTTCGTCATCGCCACCAGAAGCAATCGCGATGATTCCGCCAGTGATTCCACCAAGCAGAAGTGGGCGACTCAAAAGTCCGCCGCCACCGAATCCACCGCCACCGAATCCACCGCCACCAAGGCGACTTCCGAGGCCACCGCCACCGCAAGTGTTACATGAATTGCAAGCATTGCATGGTGCAGCACTGTATGAGTCGTACATTACGTCTGATGAGAAGCCGTTTGAAAGACCCAAGTCACATGATGGGCAACCTGATCCGCCAAAAGGAGCAACGTCAAACGACTGGCCACCGATGTAAGAATCAGAAATTCCCGTCATTTGGTATGAGCCAGGCTCGATGCTTGCAAACGAGAAGACGCCTTCTTCATTAGCTTCTACGGTGTCAACAACAACACCATCGTGTGAAAGCGTAATCTTTGCATCGACCGGTTGCTTTTCTTCATTCTTCAGGAAGACGTTTCCGTTGAGCTTGCCTTCTTCGTCAAGCGTAACGGCGATCTTCTCAGCTTCGGTAGTTTTCTCAACGACTGCTTCGGCAGTTGAAGCCGGTTTGGTCAATTCACCAGTCTCTTGTTGTGCTGAAACTGTTTGCCCGAATGCGGTAAACGCAATCGCGACAGCCAAGCTGTAGGTAAATGATTTAAAAATAGACATGCTGCTTCCTCTAGATGACTAGCAAATAACGTGGTTGATACTGATGTGTGACTCTACTTACCCCGGAAAGGGGGCCCCGTGTTGGGAACCATATAATAATGCGACGAACTAATGGGTCAACACCCAAACCCTAAAATTTCAACTAATCGGCCTAAAGTGACATCTTGAGCGTCCAAGGGCAAGAACATCGCATTTACCGGGATTTTCGTAGAAAAGGTTGGCATCTGCTCGACTAAATTGGTGCCAGAACCGCTTCTTATCAGAATTAGTATGAATGCCTTAAAAACCATCGCCGTCCTACTAGCCACCTCCGTCATCCTACTCGCGCCATGGCCAGTCGGCGGAAACTACCCCTTTGTGAGGACTCTCTTTCTTGGAGTCTCTGCGCTCTTGGTTTTGATTGGATTGATTGTTCAGTTTCAAAAAGAACATCGGCTAGCGGTGAGTTTGGTTTGGTTGCTCATTCCGGCAGGAATTGGTTATGCGATTTATCAAGTCCTTCCTTCGACGCAATTTAGTTCCGAGTATCCGCAAGGGTCCAAAGCCGTTTTGTACTCACTCGCGAGTGCTGCCGGATTCTTTTTCGCATCCGTCGCGATATTCCATCAGCGAAGAATGATTCAATCGTTGATGTTGGCCGGAGCCGTTGTCGGTGTCGCTGTCGCCTTCGTTGGAATCTTGCAAAACCTTGCCGGCAACGGAAAAGTACTTTGGTCGTATGAGTTGTTGTACGGCGGTGTTCCGTTTGGACCCTTTGTAAACAAAAACAACGGCGCAGGCTTCTTGATTGGGTGCGCAACTGGAGCCGTGTTCTTTGCTACGTTTCAAATATTAGAGTGGCGCAGAATCAATCGCCCTCACGGAATTTCTTTGGCCGAGACCAAAGAGCTTTCTCGCAAAAAGAAAATGTTCAACCCATTTACAGCGGCAGTCAATTTACTCGCGGCGTTGGAAGCAAAACATTTGTACAGTCTGGCTGCCTTGGTCGTACTGATCGCGGGCGTGCTTCTGTCGCTTTCCCGCGGAGGTTCAGTAAGCCTGGTGATCGCGTTTACGGTCGCGCTCGCAATGATTTCGATATCAAATCGCTGGGTGATTGTTGTCGCATTGTTCGTCGTTGCGGCTTGCGTTGGCTTGACCGCTTACGTCGAGCAGGCCGACTCAGTGGCCGGTCGGTTGTCTTCGATTGCCGAAGCCGATGACGAGTCCAGCCCGCGGCTACTCCACTGGGCGGATGCAATGCCCTACTACAAAGACTATTGGCAACAGGGGTCGGGATTGGGAACTTATCGATACAAGTATCCCGAGTATCAACAAACACCATTTCGGGGAAAGTTCTTCCACGCAGAAAATGTCTATTTGGAAACGTTGGCCGAGCTTGGTTGGTTTGGCCTTACCATGCTCACGATGACAGCGATGACGATCTTTTACCATTCGATCAAACTCTTTCGAAGGACAAGCGCGTTCGATCAAGCACTTGGAGTAGCTGGCGTTTTTTGCATTGTTGGACAAGCTGCGTGCTCAGCACTTGATTTTGGCATTTATCAGCCAGCCAACTTTGCGGTGGTTGGGATATTGCTCGGCGCGATTGTTGGAAGGGCATGTTCTCCCGGGCGATCAAACTCAGGGGCTGCTACCAAGAATTCCCTGCTCTATTCAATCGGCAAGCCGCTGGCTGCTGTTGTGTTGATTGCGATTTTGGCAGGTTGCGTCTATTCGGTTCGCCCAAGCTACGACGTTGAGTCGATCAGCAAAGCCAAGCGGCTCATTCGATTGCACGAGAGAAGTTTTGGCCGAGACATGCGCAAAATAGACCAAGCGCAACAATTGTTGTTCGAAGCAGAAGATACGTTGTCTGAAAATTGGGAGCACGCGTATGTGTTGGGCGAGACTTACATTTACCAACACCGTGAAAAACTGACAAAATTTGTCATCGAAGACATCCGAGCTACCCAGTTGGCTGAGCTGCAGGCTGCGGCAGACGCGGCTGTACCACTACGTGGTCAAGAACATCTTCCCAAGAAGGTGATTGAGCCTCCCAAAGTCATGAGGGATGAAAGTGATGACCTCGAATCGACTTTACCAACGTATGAACAATTCTGGGCCACTTCATCGGTTCCTAATCTACACCGTTTGCTTCGATTTACATCTCGATCCAATCCGGCAGAATATCTCACACTTCGGCAGGATCCGAACTTAGCGACCGAAGAGCTCAAGCTGGCTTATGAGTGTTTCAAGAAGGCAGAGTCAAGGTTTCCTTTGGCAGAGCGTCCGATGTATCGACTGGCGCAATTGAGTGTTGTTTTTGATCCGCCAGAAACGAATAAGCAGCTTGAATTGGACTATATTGCGAAAGTGTTAGAGCTTTCCAAGGGGAATACTGGAATTGCTTATGACTGTGGCTTATTAGCACTCTTTTCCGGGAATCAAAAACTAGCAATCGAGTTATGGTCAGATTGCATACTTAAAAGCCAGCGTTATGAAGCTCCGATTGTGTTATTTTCGATGCAAGAGTTGCCTCTGAAGTCGTTTTTCGAGGAAGTGCTTCCTCAAAATCCCTACTACCTACTTAAGATTTCTCGAAAATATTTTTCTGAGGAGGCGCAAACGCTTCCAAATAAATTATTGCTGGTTCATACTAAACGCCTAATTAATCAGGGAGAAATGGAACCAAAGGAAAAGTTTGCGTTACTAGGTAAGGCTCATTTTCTGTCTGGGGAATTCCCTGAAGCGGTCAATAATTTTCGACAAGCAATCAACCTCGATCCTACCCAATTCGAGTGGAGAATGGACTTTGCTAAGAGTCTACATGCGATTGCTGAATTTGATGAAGCGATTAAAGAGCTGAAAATTTGCCAACTTGAATCTCCAAGGCTAAGGACTAGGATTTCGCGTCTCATTAATGTTGTTCAAAGAGATCGCGCTAATCCGCCAGTTAAACCCGTGCCGTTGTATGAGTTGGACTCTAAGACCACTGAACAACAATCCGAATCTCAATCAAACGAGAATCAACCCGAATCAAACGAGAACCAAACCGAGTCAAAACAGGATGTGTCTGCTGAAACGATTAAAAATTGACCAGCAGTGAATCACACTTGTTCGTGTCGCATCAGAATATCGATTAAGCATAAATCTAACGTCACGACCTGATTGGTAACGCGACGTTATCACAACGACTTTCATCACAATACATTTTTATCACAACCATCCTTGCATCTAAGATCTGCATCCGGAGCTAAATTCTATGTCACGACTTCACTCAACTCAGCCTGACTCGCTAGGAATGCCTGTCGCTAACACTGGGGGATTCGCAGATCTTTACCAGTTCGATGTAATTGACATGATCAAACGGAAGTTCTGGTTGATCGTGTTCTTCACGCTGATGGGAATTGCATTAGGCTTGCTGTTCTTTTTCAAAGCGCCCAAAACTTATCGATCGACGGCGAAGATTTTCGTCGATGAGATGAGCACTCCGGGGATGACGTCGGCGGATGGCGAAGGCTTTCGTCGTCAGAATTCGGTTGAAAAGTATATCGAGATTTTGCGCAGTTCACGAATCCTGCAGCCTGCCATTCAAAAAGGCGGATTCGACCGAATGGTGACTTTTGAAGAAATCGAAAGCCCACTTCGCTATCTTCGTGACGGCAAAGCGTTGATTGCAAAATCGGCAGATATCAAAGCGAGCTCCGGTGTCATTCGAATTTCGTTCGATGGTCCAAGCCCAACTGAAGCGCAGCAAATCCTTACGAGTGTTGTAAGTGCTTTTGGCGATCACATTGAGTCGACTGCCAAAAACGTGGGTGGCGATGCGGCCAAGATGATCGAGCAAGTTCAAAATGAAATGCTGAGCAGGCTTACAGAGGTTGAAACACAGATCCAGCAATTGATGGCCAATCCTGAGTTGATGACTGTTAATGGGCAAGTCATTAGTCCGTTTCAGTTGGGGCAATCTCGAACTCACGAAGAGCTGCATGAACTTCGTCGCGAGCGAATGAAGTTGATGGCTCGAATTGACAACATCAAGCAAGCCCGCAATTCTGGCAAAAGCCTCGATGCTTTAATGATTAGCATCATGCAAGACTTCAACGAAGGATCGCTGGGTGCTTACGTCACAACGCACAACCAGTTTGTTGAATTGAAAATGCAAGAGCAGCAGCTTTTGAATCAATACGGAAGCCAGCATCCCGACTTGCTTGGCGTTCGACGTCAAATCGCGATGGTGGATCAGCTTCGAATGCAAGAGTTGTCGACGCTTCGCGGTGGAGACGGATCGCGATCTGGAGTCCCGAGCCAGGGTGAGATGGTCGATATTTTCATCGAGCACATGAAGAACCAGGTTCAAATGCTTCTCGCTGAAGAGCAGAGCATGCAATCTTCGATCGCGGAAGAACAAGTCAAATCATCATCAACATCAGCTGATGTTGAAAAACTAATGGCACTGCAACGAGAGCGTGAGCGACTTGAGCGTGGTTACTACACCGTGATCGATCGCCTTGGCGAGATCAATGTGCTGAAAGATTTCAGCTGGCGAAAAATGTCAGTTCTGAATCCTGCTTCCAATGCAGAGCAAGTCGCACCGAGCCTTCCTTTGTGTCTTGGTGGTGGCCTGTTTCTTGGTTGCTTGTTTGGATTCCTGTTCGCAGGGCTAAAGGAAGTCGCTGAGAAAACCTTCCGCTCTTCAGAAGCGATTACTTCAGTTCTTGGTGCACGCGTGATCGGTCATGTGAACCTGTTTCAAAAAGGTCGGCCAAAGAAAGATTCACCGTTCGCTGAAGTGGCGCCGGAAGTTATCACTTTGCACAATCCGTCAGACCCGAGCAGCGAATCTTATCGTTCGATTCGAACCGCAATTTACTTCCACGCTCAAGAGACAGAAGCGAAAGTCATTCAGATCACCAGCCCAACACCGGGTGATGGAAAATCAACCACGATTTCGAACTTGGCCGCGTCGATGGCTCAGTCAGGTCGGAAAGTCCTCGTCATTGACGCAGACTTCCGTAAACCTGTTCAGCATCGTCAGTTTGGTGTCAGCAACGATTACGGAATGACGTCGGTCATCTATGGTGAAATGGACCCACACGAAGCCGTCCAAGTTGTACAGCCAGAGTACTTGTCGGTAGTGACGTGCGGGCCGATTCCTCCTAACCCGGCAGAGTTGATCACGTCAGCTCGCTTTCAAGCGATCATCGAAGAGTACCGCGAGCATTACGATTACATTTTGATCGACACGCCTCCGCTGTTGGCTGTTACTGATCCAAGTGTTGTTTGCCGATACGTTGACTTGGTGTATTTGGTAATGCGAATTCGAAATGGCGTCCGCACGAACTCATTGCGAGCCAAAGAAATTATTGACTCAATGGGTGTTGAGCTCGGCGGAGTGATTATCAACGGCTTGCGTCGTCGCGATCACAAGAACTACGAGTACGGAAGCTATGGCGGCTACGGTTACGGAGGTCGCTACGGAACTTACGGGTCCTACGGTAAGAACTACGGAGCACCCCAGGCGATTGGAAAAGCTGGTGCCGGTCGTCCGATGATTGCAGGGCCAAGTGGTAACGGAAATGGAAGCGGCAGTTCCCTGTCCGATGACTTAGGTTCCCGCCGAAACTGATAGGTTGATTCGATCGAACAAATTTTTATCGATCGAATAGCTTAGATGTGAAACAGACAAAGCCTTCGTGAGAGCGAAGGCTTTTTGCGCGATGTTGGGTTAATTGATGGATTGTCACTTCGTTCCCGAAGCATTCTTGCCGCCAACCGGATCACCAAAGCCTCGACCTAGCACCGTCGCGATGGCGATTTTGATATCCAACAAGATACCGCGGAACGCAGCGTATCGATGATCATGAATCGCAAGCCGACGTGGTTCGCTCATGTCCACGCCGGAGACCTGACCCAGTCCGGTAATCCCTGGTCGCACATCAAACACTCTGTAGCGGTCACGCTCATTGATCAACTCGGATTGTTTTTCAAGGCAGGGACGCGGTCCGATCAAATTCATTTCTCGAAAAAGCACATTGATCGCTTGTGGCAATTCGTCCAGTTTGAGCTTTCGCAAAACGCCACCGACCTTCGTTACGTATGCGGTTCCAACTTCGTGAGTTCCGCGAACAGGTGCACCGGCTCGCATCGAACGGAACTTCCGGCAGTTAAAACTCTTCTGCTTAAATCCCACACGACGCTGTACGAAAAAGACACCACCTTTGGACGTCAATACGATGGCCAGTGCGGAAACGATTACCGGAACGGCGAGAATGGTTGGCACTGCCAGTACAAAAACAGCGTTCATGATCGCGACAAAAATTCCGTGAATCGAAATCCGACTCAGCGGATCAGCCAAACACAATTCTTCAAGTGGTTGGTCGTGCTCAAGCAGCGAGACAATTCCCTTGGCAACACGTTCAACAGAAACGATTGGCAGGAAAGACCGTACCGCCGTCAACGCAAGTTTGTTCAATCCTAATGGCAGCCCCGCCAGATGGCGAACTTTGCCGCGCGAGCCAGGACCATAAACGGGAGCCATTCTTGCAAGCGAAATTCTGAACGACGGCTGAGACAATTTATTCAACTCGCTCTCGGCTTGAGCTTTGCTGGCGCCATACGCCTCCGCGTTCAGACTCAGCGCCTTGGTCGTCGTTGCAAACACAAAACGCTTAACGCCAGCCTGTTCGGCTGCTCGGGCCAGTTGCAAAGTCAATTCGCAATTGTCACGGATGAAATCAGGAGCGTCTCCACCTTGGTCGTTGTTTCTTGCAGCCAAGTGAACCACCGCATCGACACCTGAAAGCAAGCTGTTTTTGTCGCCGTAAGTCCCCACATCGATTGATTCGTTCGGGTGTCGCTCGGCAAGCTTCTTTTGAGTTGAATCTGCATCGCGAGAAAAGACACGAAGCTCGTAGCCCTTGGACAACAGTTTATCAACAAGGCACATTCCCACGACACCACAAGCACCTGTGATTGCGACGACTTTTACCGAGCCAGCGTCAACGGGACTTCCCTGACTCCCGTGATCATTCATAACCATGCTCGGCATTCTTTTCTTTGATGATCTCACGGACGGCCGCTTCGTGTTCGCCAAGTCCAACGGCTCGGCTTCCCGGCTCATGGTGCCGCATCTGATCTTTCCATTGGTCGATCACATTCGCATTCGATTCGACGCCCAAATATTCAAAGACCTGATTGAGTGAATCAATTGGATTGCTGGTTACGTTTTCATACCGAACGCGTAGCAGCGGTGAATCAAATTTTTCGTCGTTGAGGAATTGATCGGTTAACTCAATATGCCGCAGCCATTGAAAAGCGGAAACTTCTGCTACAGAGTGAGTCTTTGCCAACTCGTCCATCCCTTTAAACTTTGGGCCCCAAACGCGAACCTGGCTTTTGCCCGGTCGCAACAGTCCACCATGATTCCAAAGCGCTCGTGTGACGTAATGGAAAATGTCGCCAGGCGGAATAGAAAATACGCGCAAATATTCACGTGGTGGCGGTGGTGTTTCAGATCGCTTTACCGTCGAAGGTACGACATCCATGCCATGTCGAACGAGATAAATGTACTTGGCTTCGGGGAAAACAGCAGCGACGAATTCCGGGCGAAGGCAGTTGTGGCACGTCTTGTCGACGACCAAGGGGCTGCCAGATTTTTTACTCAGTTTGATAAAGGAGTTGCGAATATAGCGAGCCGTTTTTTCCGTCAGCAGGGAGACTGGGATTTCATCGATCGGATAGTCGCGATTGCCATATCGCCACATGAAAGTCATCTCGTTATATGGCCAGGTTGCGATCTCAGGGTGGCTGCAAATCATATCTCGATACATTTGAGTGCCCGACCGAGGAGCACCAAACAGAATGACTGGAACGACATTGCCACGGGAGATTTCGTCTTCAATACCGAACGGGGCGTGTGTTGAGGAGGTCGAATTTTGATGCGTTTGAGAAGTTGTCATCTGGGCGAGTATTGATTGCATGCGGGTCGAAAGGACTATTGTAACCTGAACTGGAAAAAGTGAATAAGCAACCTTGAAATTGTTGAGCGGTTATTGAAAGTCATTCATCCGAGTCCGGGCGCAAGTTCAACGGGCTTTCGACAAAGTCCTCGAGGTACCGACTTCAGTCATAACTACTGGGTTCTCGGAAACGGGTGCTTGGCTTCGATTTAGAATTATGGACACATCGTTGGCTCGCCCGAGAGAAATTCTGGTTCTAATCTTGTTACAGAAATCGATAGCGGTACGATGATGAATCTACTTTCGTGTAACCGAGAAGTTTGGTCAGTCATGTTGTCGCTGAGAAATCTAGTTCAGTCTTCCGTTGATTATGCCGGCCTATTTCCGCCGGCCGCACTTCCTTTGGATGTTGTGGCGAGGAACTATGCCAGCTATCTCGCTTCATCGAACAACTTGATGTTGGCCCGGCTGGTGATTCCGACGTCGAGATTGGACGAGCTTGAATCAGCGGCAGTTGATTTGGTCAAATCCAACCCGTGGCAAATTAGTGCGCTGGTCCCACCGTGGACGGCCAACGATCAGCTATGCGTAGAGGCGTGCCGAGCGATCAATGCGTTCAATGGTCGACAAGAAAAATTCAAGGTCGATTCGATCGAAACGAAAGTTCTCACAGCCGAGAGTGTTGCGCCGATTGTTACAAGTCTTCCCGATGCGGTAGTCGCATTTCTTGAAGTTGCGTTTGGCGATGGTCAAGCCGCGATGCTTGCGGAAATCGCCGGGAAAAAGAAACCGAATGTCTTTGCGAAAGCTCGCACCGGCAGCGTGGTCGCTGAACAGATTCCAACGGTCTCAGCTGTTGCAAGTTTTATCGCGGAATGCTCTCGCCTCGGACTGGGATTCAAAGCGACCGCTGGATTGCACCATCCACTTCGCGCGGAGTACCGGCTAACTTATGAAGACAACCCTCCATGCGGAGTGATGCACGGATTCGTCAACGTTTTTGTAGCGTCGGTGGTTGCATTCGAACATCAAGTCAGCGAAACGTTGATTCAAGAAGTTTTGACGGAGAGTTCGGCGGATGCTTTTTCTTTTGATGAAGAAAAGTTGAGCTGGCGTGATTTGTCGGTGAACGCAGAGCGAATTGCGCATTGGCGGCAAGCCGGAATCCTTTCCTTTGGTTCATGCTCGTTCGACGAGCCAACGACCGAGCTAGCCTCACTCTTCCAAATCGATTCATAACTTAAACACTAAACCCTGAATTCAAAACATGTTTCCAATCGACCACACTCACGATGCCAGTCTCCAATCATGGGTTGAATCAGCCAACGATTCGGCCAGCAACTTTCCCATTCAAAATTTGCCGTTTTGCGTGTTTGAAAAATCGGGCATCCAGCCAAGTATTGGTGTTGGCATTGGTGATCAGATTTTGAATTTGAGAACGTGCGCTGAACTAGGCTTGCTCGACAACCGGTGGGCAAAGGCTGTTTCGCAGCCGACGCTAAATCAAGTCATGCAATTCTCTGTCGATCAACGTCGTGATTTGAGGCACGCGATCAGCAATTTGCTTTTCCACGAAACAACGGCGGACCGCGCCGCGTTGGACAAAGCCATGGTGTACCAATCCGATGTGCAGTTTTTGTTGCCGGTGACCATTGGCGACTACACCGATTTCTATGCTTCGATTTATCATGCGACCAACGTCGGTTCTATGTTCCGTCCAGACAATCCGATCTTGCCCAACTACAAACACATACCTATTGGCTATCACGGACGAAGCTCAAGCGTTGTCGTCAGCGGTACGCCGGTCAAGCGACCCATCGGACAACAGATTCCGCCTCAGCCAGGTGAAAGTCCAGCGTTCGGTCCGTGTAAACTTTTTGACTACGAAATGGAAGTCGGATGTTTTGTGGCTCAGGGAAATGAGTTGGGTCAAGCAGTTTCGATCGAAAACATCGAATCGAATATGTTTGGAATGTGTTTGTTGAACGATTGGTCGGCGCGAGATATTCAAAAGTGGGAATATCAACCTCTCGGTCCGTTTCTTGGCAAATCGTTTGCGACATCGATCTCCCCCTGGGTCGTGACGATGGAAGCGCTTGCTCCGTTTCGCTGTGCTGAATTTGAACGCGCTGCTGACGATCCGAAACCACTGGACTATCTTGTCAGCGAGCAGAATTCAAGTTCCGGCCTCGTTGATTTGCAATTGGAAGTTTCACTTCGCTCTTCGAAAATGCGAGAGGAGAGCATTCCGGCGCAAAAGCTGTCGTCGGCGAACTTTACCAATATGTATTGGTCGTTTGCTCAAATGTTGACCCACCACTGTAGCAATGGCTGTAACATGCAAGCCGGTGACTTGCTTGGCAGTGGTACCATCAGCGGTCCAACTCGTGACGCGCGTGGCAGCCTGTTGGAACTGACATGGGACGGTGATATGAACAACCCCGTTCCTGGCACTCAGCGAACACCACTCAAATTGCCAACGGGAGAGGAGCGTAAGTTTCTCGCTGATGGAGACGAGCTGATCATGGACGGATTTTGCGAAAGAGCCGGTTACCGACGGATCGGTTTTGGCCAATGCACAGGAATTGTGTTGCCTGCCAGCGCTGCCGTCTAAGCCTGAACATCGAAACAGCTTGTCGAACGAATCGGTTCATTGACGTTTGCATCAACAACAAGACCGGTCGTTGCGATGAGGCTGTTGGATACTACGCGCTAACGCTCATAAGCGTGCCGAACAATTGCGGCAGAAACAACATTGCCTGTTTCTTCAAAATGCGCATCACCCAGCTCGTCGGCTTTCGCCAAGCTCTCCAATGCGTTGTCTGATTCAAGTTCAATTCTTAGAGAGTTTCCAGACAGGTTTGGCAAACCAATTCCGACGAGCCTTAGTTTTTCGCCAAACGCGACAATCGCTTCGGCTTCCTCGTCGACTGTCCGAGCCGTTATCTGGATCAATAGATCAAATTGGGTGGGCATATTAAAGGCGGATCAAAGTCTTATGGAAAGACACTAGGAGGGAAGGACTAAACAGTTGAGCTGATTCCGATTTCGTTAGCAATACGCGCTTTCCGGCATTCAGAAATGCTGACGATCGACTTTCAGTGAATCCAACTATTGCTAATTCGGCATCCGCTGGCTTCGGCATGATCGCGTTAGGAGAAAAAGGTGGGCACGCATCTAATTTAGCACTGGCCAGCAAAAAATTGGTACCATGTTTTAGGCGTGATTCCATCCCGAATTCTTCCCCCCCGTCCGAGTTTATTAATGAAAACACCTGCGTCAAATTTTGATCCAAACCGTATTGCCGCCGAATTTGAGTCTGCATTAAACGCATTCATCAAACGAATCAGCGAGGACCGAAATGTCCTCGCAGCCATTTTGGTTGGCAGCATCGACGAGTCGACGATTTGGCGTAAAGACGGGTTTTCCCTATGGATTGTTGAATCTGATGGCGTTTCTCGACGGCTGAAAAGTGACGGGGATGAGAATAGAGTATTCCGAACCTTCGTCGAGAATGGCATCAATATTCGCGCCGAGATCATTCCTAGGTCGCGATTTAAGAAAATGGTTGACGGTGTTTCTCGTACTGCATTTTCTTGCAATTTTTTTGCCAAACGTGAACTTGTATACAGTGACGATCCGTCGATATCAAAATGGTTTAAGTCTGCAAATACGGTCGCCACAAAAGATCAGGACAATGAGCGAATGATCGCGACGACCTGGGTCATCGGCTCCGCCAGATACGCGAGGAAGAGAATTGAACGGAAAGAAGATTTAGAGCTTGGTTTCGAAGCAGTTTTATGGGCTGCCCATAGTATTGCGTCTATCGAAGTTATCAACGTGGGCGAAGTCTATGAGCATTCTCCGATCTATAAAGCGATCGGTCTTTATCCGGAACTATTCAAGCAAATCTATACCGATTTGTTAACGAAGAAACGAACCAAGAAGTTACTGCTTTCGGCATTGGACCGCATCGATCAATACGTAAACGAACATGCCGAAGTCAACTTGCAGCCAGTGTTGAAGTTTCTCAAAAAAGAAAATCGTACTGTCCCTCTATCGGAAATTGGCGATCACTTTGCACATTCCCTAATCTATCCCGGTCACATCGAATCAGCTTGCGAGTGGCTGGAACGGCAAGGGGTGATCGAAAAACTGGCGATGCCGTTTCGCATTACCAAGAAAAGCCGTACCGATGTCGAAGAGCCAGCCTATTTTTACGATCCTGAGTAGCGTCTGTTAGGGCGTCATTGCCGTCAATGAATCAATCGCCCTGCCCTGACAATTGTTTAGTACGATAAAAAATTGACCATGCAGAAAACGATCGACGTTCAGAACGCGCGAGAGAACAATTTAAAAAACGTTAGCGTCCAATTGCCGCGCAACAAATTGATTGTTGTCACCGGAGTTAGTGGGAGCGGAAAATCATCTCTGGCGTTCGACACCGTCTATGCTGAGGGCCAACGACGATTGCTGGCTTCGATGTCGTCATATGCAAAACGGTTCGTGGGACAACTGAAAAAGCCCGATGTGGATTTCGTCAACGGTTTGTCGCCGGTCGTTTCGATCGATCAAAAAACGATAGGCTCGAATCCACGATCAACGGTCGGCACCATGACCGACGTGTCGGATTACTTGCGAATGTTGTACGCGACGATTGGAATACCCCACTGCCCCTATTGTGAGAAAAGCCTGAAGGTCAAGACTCCGATGCAGATGGTAGAGCGCATGTTGTCACTACCTGTCGGAACAGAAGTCGAAGTTCGCGCTCCAGTTTTCAGGATCTATGGCGAAGACTACGAATACACGCTCGAACAGATTCGAGTCAACGGTTACCGTCGTGCCAGGATCGACGGGAAAGAAATCGATCTTGGCGGAAATGTTGAGCTGGACGAAGACAAAGATTATCGAATCGAAGCAATCGTGGATCAATTTCACGTTGAACGAGGAATCGAAAAACAAATCGCCACGTCGCTCTTGCACGGGTTAAAACTTGGTAATGGTCTATTGGTTTTCGAGGTCATTAGTAAGCTTTCGAAAGCGAAGAAGGATAAGTTCTACGTTGGGTTCGGCTGTAAGGCGGACAAGATTGTCGCCGGGCAAATGCACCATAGTAACTTTACGTTCAATGATCCAAGTGGAGCTTGTCCGACGTGTACTGGCCTTGGAACCGGGATGCGAGTCCATCCTCAATTGCTGGTGCCTGATCCTTCTCGCTCGCTGAACGATGGAGCTTTCGTCAAAGAGGCGATGCAGCACAAGAAAGAGACATGGGGCGGAAGGATGCTCTACAGTTTGTCGAAGGCATTCAAGTTCAGTCTCGACACTCCCTATGAAAAGCTTCCAAAAAAGACAATCGACTTGTTGTTGTACGGAAGCAAAGGCAAGAAATTCAAAATCAAAATGCCGCCCGGCGTTAAAGAGAAACACAAAAGCGTTGGCAAGGAAGTCAGTTTTCGCGGTGTGATCACGCAAATCGAACACACGTATCGCTGGTACAAAAAACGTGGCGAAAGTAGCGATGGAATCGACTCCTACCTCAAAAAGATCATGGTCGAACACCCCTGCCCTGAATGCCACGGAGCAAGGCTGAAACAATCCCGGCGATTGGTGCGAGTTAACAAGGTAAATTTATTCGAAGCCGGTGAAATGCACTTGGTCGAGTTGATGAGTTTTCTCAAATCGATCAAGCCGACATCCAAACAGAAAGGAGTCGTCGAGATCATCCTTCGTGAAGTCGCAGCGCGGCTCGAACTATTGATCTCGATTGGGCTTGATTACCTAAATCTGAATCGAAAAAGCTCAACACTCTCTGGCGGCGAGGCACAACGCATTCGGCTCTCATCTCAGATTGGTTCCGGTTTGATGGGAATGCTTTACGTGCTTGACGAGCCCAGCATCGGCTTGCATCCTAAAGACAACGTCAAGATGATCGAAACGTTGCGACGGCTTCGTGACATCGGTAACACGGTCATAGTCGTTGAGCACGACGAAGACACCATTCGGGCCGCCGACTACATTGTCGAAATTGGCCCAGGCCCCGGAGTTCACGGTGGCGAAATCGTTGTCGACGGGCCAATCAAGAAAGTTCTTTCGTGTAAAAAATCTGCAACCGCGCGATATCTAAGCGGCAAGGAATTCATTCCAGTTCCGATGACGCGACGAATGCCAACTCAAGACCAATTGCTTATTCAGGGAGCTCGAGAAAACAATCTCAGAAACCTTGACGTTGCGATTCCGCTAGGACAATTTGTTTGCGTGACTGGAGCCAGCGGGTCAGGTAAAAGCTCATTGGTTCACGATATTCTTTATAAGAAGCTTTACAACTTGCTTCACGACAGCCGCGTCCTTTCGGGCGACCATGACGATTTGGTTGGACACGAATTGATCGACGATGTTATCAATGTTGATCAATCACCGATCGGCCGCAACCCACGGTCCAACCCGGCGACGTATATCGGGTTCTATGACAATATTCGGAAATTGTTTGGTGCCACAAGAGAGGCGCAGCGTCGAAAGTTCACAGCCTCCCGGTTTAGCTTTAATGTCAAAGGTGGACGTTGTGAAGAATGTAGCGGCGAAGGAACGATCGTCACGAAGCTTTCTTTCATGCCCGACGTTGAGGTAACGTGTCCGACTTGTAAAGGAGATCGTTACAATCAGGAAACGTTGGAAGTGATGTACAACGACAAGAACATTTCTGAAATATTGCGAATGTCAGTCGAGGAAGGTGTCGAATTCTTTGCCGACCAGGCAACCATTCAGCGGAAACTGCAAGTCATGTACGATCTTGGACTTGGATATTTAACGATCGGACATCCGTCCACGATTCTCTCTGGAGGCGAAGCCCAGCGGGTCAAACTTGCGTCCGAGTTGGGAAAACTCAAACGTGGAAAGCGCAATCTTTATATTTTGGATGAGCCGACGACCGGTTTGCACTTTGCGGATATCGACCGGCTGTTGTTAAGCTTGACAAGATTGGTTGAAAACGGACATTCCGTCTTGGTAATCGAACATAACTTGGACGTGATCAAAACGGCAGACTACGTTATCGACCTTGGTCCCGAAGGTGGACACAAAGGTGGCCAACTACTGGCTTGTGGAACTCCCGAAGAAGTCGCGAAGTCAAAGAAAAGTCACACTGGCCGTTTCCTGAAAAAGCATCTGTAGGCAATACCACCGTCAGCAACTCAGCATTTCTCGCGACATGACGACTGATCGAGCTATCTACCGCGCCAACTGCGGAATCGCCTCAACCAATAATTGCGATGACTTCCGTTGCCGTTCGTTACCTGCTCGCCCGGCGTTAAAGTCGTCGTGCCCGTGACGACTCCAGTAACTTCAAAGACGTCATCCGCATTTTGGCTGGTCACGAAGAGGTCGCCGCCCACATTTCCGGCCACTGTGACAACGTTGGTATCTTCTCCCAGTCGTATTGTCAGGTCGCCCTCTACCAAAGCACTGTCAGCAATGTCGACAACATCGCCACCGTCAGAGCCTTGCAAAAATAGAGTCCCGAAAAAATTTCCGTCGATGGAAAAATCATTTGCGCCGCCTCCTAGATTGAATCGGGCACGACCGGCAACCGTTGCGGTGTCAGCCACGTTAATCATATCCGTCCCATTGGCGGCCTTCACGACTAACGTGCCGTCAACCGCGCCTTCCAGATTTAGTGAATTGTCTCCGGACCCAAGAATGAAATGGGCTTGTTGGCCAACCGTTGAAGTCGCTGACAATTCAATCACGTCAACACCTGAACCACCACGCACCGATAACGTGTCGTTTACTTCGCCATGGAAGTTTGCAGCATTGTCGCCGTGACCAAGCCGCGCGATCACGTTGCCGATCGAGGTCCCTTCGGCCAAGTTGATTGTATCGGATCCAACACCGCCACCCATCAGCACAAAGTTCGCGTCTGCATCGACGCTCAAAACGTCATCGCCGGCTTGCATCCAGGCAGCGACGATTCGTTCGGTAACGATATCAACATTCATCGTGTCATTGCCGCTGCCGCCGATAAAAAGAACTCTTTCAACAGAGAGGTTTCCACTGAGTTCAAAACGGTTGTCTCCATCACCAAGCGTTGCAAACACGAAATCAACAGATTGATCACCCAGGTCGATGCTCAAATTATTGTCGGCGGCAGTTTCCGATCCGCGATCAATGATAACCCGAATCGAACTGGCTTCCTCGAACGAACCAATGTCAACGCCGTTGTCGGTCACGTTGATTCCAGTATTCGTGGCAACGATTGAAACGTCGCCATCGGCATCGCCACTGACTCTCAAACTTCCTGAATCAGAAAGCACCGCACTGACGGCTAGGCAAACACGGTTTTCAAGTTTCTGGTAGCCAGGTCGATTACGCTTTCTCATTTTGATGTTCCTATTGTGATGCCTGTCGTGTGCCTTATTCTATAATGGAAGTTAAGCGAGTAGCGAATTGTTTTGCAAGTGAGCTTTCGTTATTAGTCCATTGCAAGAAGTTATCGCTAGATGTAAGTCATTGTGCTGCTTGAGTTTCTACGCTTGATGGAGCTCCAAATATTTAGAACGTCCGCTAGCTCTTGGATTCAACAAGCGATCTGCAAAAAGTAAACACGCTCAAGATTTGCGAAGCAGAATCAGGTCTGCCGATAAAGTTACTTTCGTGGCAGCCACGTTGGTCAGGCGAGTTTGTTCTGAGTGTCGAGCGCCCCGGTAAGTCATCGCCAGTGCATCGGCGATCGCATCCGGTTCCAGATCGACATGGTGTTGCCATCGTTGGTGTTCAGCCAGTTCCAAACCTGCATTCGACATTTCTTCGACGACTGTTTCCCATCGACTGCGGCGCTCTCCCGTTTGCTGGACTTGTTCGCGCAGCTCGATCAAATCGTCTTCGCCCGGAACAGCGACGATACAGCTTCCGCCATTTTCCAGTGCACGTTGAATTTCGTTAACCGGCCGTCGACCAAACAGTGAGATGATTCGGTGGACGGTGCCATCTGCAACGGGCAAGACGCGATCTGCGTTGGCCAAGACCCACGTTCCTTGCGGCCAAAGTCGCGAAGCCATTTTGATGGCGCGTTTTGATAAATCGATTCCGCAAAAATCTCCAGAGCCGGCTTGAAACAAAGCAGCTCCAAATGACCCTTCCCCGCAACCTAAATCAAGCGTCCTGCATTTTTGATTTGATTCAAGTACCGGCGAAACAAGCCAGGGCTTCAAAGCATCGATCAAGCCGTTGGCGTGTCCACGTTCCAGCCAGCGGCGTCTTGCCAACACGGCAGCATTTGAATCACCAGGGTTGAGGGACTTTTTGTCTTGAGGTTGAAGCAGGTTCCAATAGCCTTCTTTGGCTTGGTCGAAATGATGTCCGTTTATGCAATGAAGCCCGTTCTCGCGCAAGCGAAGTTGTTCTGGGCAGTTTCGGACCGTGCATCGAAGTTCAAACATCGAACCAGTTTATTGTCCAGAGTGAGATTTCACGAGGCGAGGTAGCAGCAATTAGTGGCGCCGAACTTGAAGGAAAGGCAGCTGAATCTGGAAGGCCGAGTCCGCCACGCCTCTCGTCCGACACTATTTCGCTAAGCACCTCCGAGTGGATTCGAACCACCGACACCAGCTTTAGGAATGCATGAAGATGCATCGTTTTACCCATGATTTTGCGACCTTTCTACGGCAAATTGTCAGATATTTGTCAGAGATAAGGAACAAGCCATGCGAATCCCTAAGCCCTACTGGAGAAAACAAGCACGCACTTGGTATCTTCAACTTGGTAAGAAACAAATCCTACTTGGCCGAAACAAAAAGGAGGCTTTTGAAAAATACTATGAGATCATGGCCGACCGCGGAACGGCTGCTGTGCACTATGAGAAAGTAGTGCCGCTCTTGGACGACTACCTCGGTTGGCTAAAAGAAAATCGAGAGCCATTGACCTACGAGAAGGGCCTTCGGCATCTGCAACCGTTTGCCGAGTTCAATGGCCCGAGTTTGACCATTGCCAAACTGACACCTCCGTTGGTCTTGAATTGGGCCGAGAAGAAAAAGACTTGGAACTCGACAACTAAAAATGACGCCATCTCGCTGGTTCAGCGAGCGCTGAATTGGGGTGTCAAACGCGGGCATATTCCCCGGTCTCCGATTGCAAAAATTGACGGTAAGCCAAGACGTCTTCGCCGCGAAGTGTTCTTGAATGAAGACGAATGGACTAGCCTGAGAGCAGAAGTCACAGATTGTTTCGGCGAAATCCTTGAATTCATGTGGTTCACGGGCTGCCGACCGACTGAGGCTCGCAATTTGAAGGTTGAGCATGTTGACCTGAAGAACTTGATGGTGGTCTTTCCCAGTAGTGAGGCCAAAGGAAAGCGGAATGAGCGTGTGATTTTCCTGCCGCCCCAAGTTGTTGAATCACTGAAACGGTAACTCGAACTGTATGACACGGGTTTCGTCTTTAGGAACACTCGTTGAAACCAATGGCGGGAAAACGCAATGTCTTGCCGATTCAAGCGTCTTCGTACGAAGCTGGGGAAACAACTCTGTGCCTATGCACTCCGGCACTCGTATGCGACTGAAGGGCTGAAACGTGGTGTCGATTCGCTGACACTTGCTCAAATCATGGGACACAGCGATACCACGATGTTGTCGCGGCACTATGCTCATCTTGCTCGGAATCCAACATACCTATCGGAGCAAGCCCGCCGGGTTAGAGATTGATGTGGCGGAGTTTGGGCCCGCTAGATGAGTCTGCGTTACGGCATGACTTCAAATAGCGACCTGCACAGCTTGACGCTTCAACGGCGCTGAACATTGGCGACCACCAAAATTGCTTTAACCAAGTAGTTTGCTGACTTTCTGCAACAGTTTTTGGCGGTCGATCGGTTTGGTTAAGTAGTCATCACATCCAGAACTGAGACATTTTTCTCGGTCGCCTCGCATTGCGCTGGCGGTAAGAGCGATGATGGGTGTCTCGATCCCAAGTTTTCGGATCGCTGCGGCGGTGTCGTAGCCGCTGAGACGTGGCATGTGCATGTCCAGCAGCACAAGATCGTAGCGGTTGCCTGGTAGTTCATTGTCAGCGGATGCGATGGAGGCTGAACTCGAGTTCGACGCCGCTGTGAAAATATCCAAAGCCTCTTGACCGTCTACTGCAACTTCAACGGTTGCTCCTGCCGTTTCGAGCATGCGTCTGAGCAACACTTGGATGCCACGAGTGTCTTCGACGACCAGTACGCGTCCAGTCAAATTTGACTTTGATGTGGAAGCCTGGTTGCTGTTCGCGCTTTTTGACAACTGAGCATTCGGGTCAATCATTGTCGCTCCGGACAAGTCACCTGTAGGTAGCGTCAATGTAAAAGTGCTGCCTTCGCCGAATTTGCTTTCGGCGGACAAACTCCCGCCAAGCAATTCCGCAATTCGTCGACTGATGAACAAGCCAAGACCCGATCCGCCCTTGCGACGGGTTGGTGACGCGTCGACTTGCGTGAACTCCTCGAAAAGTTTCGCAACTTCGCCCGGCTTAAACCCAATCCCCGTATCCTCGACCTCGATGTGCAGGCTTGGCTTGCGATCGCGGTCGGCGATTTGACATCGCATCGTCACCGTCCCCTGTTCGGTGAACTTAATCGCGTTGCCAACCAGGTTAAACAGAATCTGACGCAAACGTACGGGATCTGTTTGAATGTACTCGGGCATCATGCCATCGAATTCGAGATTGAACTTCAGTCCTTTCTCGTTGGCTCGATATCGCATTGATGCAGAAACATCTTCGATAATCTGCAATGGCGCGACTTGGACAGGATCGGCCTCGAGTTTGCCCGCTTCGATTTTCGACATGTCAAGAATGTCATTCACCAAAGTAACCAAATGCCTACCGCTTTGGTGAATCATCTGAAGCGTGTCGTGTTTCGATTTGTCTGTTTCTTGCTCAAGCAACATTTCAGCCATGCCGACGACCGTTGTTAACGGCGTACGGATTTCGTGGCTCATGTTTGCAACAAAAGAACTCTTGGCGTTGTTGGCAGCTTCGGCGACATCTCGAGCGCGAGACAGCCTGTTCTCTGCTTCCTGGCGATGCGTAATGTCGCGACCAACTTTGGAAAGAAATGTAACGATGCCTTCTTCGTCTTTGTGTGCAAGAATCACCGAAGACAGCGGAATTTCACGACCAGTCATTCGATTGCTGATCGTCGTAACTCCATGCCATTGCCCTTCGCTCATGACGACGGGAAGCGCCTGTTCATGAATCAGTTTCGCTTGCTCCGGCGAGTGCCACTTATCAATGGGCGACCCTGAAATGTCTTCATCAATTGGAATGCCCAGCATTTCACGACCCGCCGGATTGATCGAGAGAGTTTTACCCTGAGCGTCACAGATGCCAACGAAGTCAGAAGTCGTCTCGATGATCGTGGCGAGCTTGTTTTGTTCGTCTTCTGCTTTCTTTTGTTGCGTGTAGTCGTGGCTGATGCTCGATAGCCCTTTCACGTCGCCGTTTTCATCGAGAACCGGCGAAAGAGTCAATCCGACGTGCACCAGTTGGCCATCTTTGCGAAGCCGAGTTGTTTGGTGTCCTTTGATGGGTTCACCGGCGGCGACCGATTTCAATATTTCTTTTGCTTCGGCCCGTTTGGACTCTGGAGTCATCATCGAAACTTGTTCGCCGATGGCTTCTTCTTTCGCGTATCCATAGAGTTCTTCTGCGCCACGGTTCCAACTGAGAATTAGGCCGCTGGTGTCAGTTTCGATGATCGCTTCGACGGTTGATTCAACGATGTCACGATATCGTTTGAGCTTGACATCGGATTCCTTGACCGAATTGATATCGACCAACGTCAGCACCACGCCGTCGACTTTAGTTTGCGTGCGATACGGTGCGATCCGGAGCAACCAGTTGTTGCCGCGTTGATCCCGAACTTCTCGCTCGAACGGGCTCTCATTTTCCAGAACGGTCGTAAGCTGTTCAACCACGTCTTCGTCGCGAATGTTGTGAGCGAAATTCCGAATCGGCCGTCCGATATCCTGGGGGAGCAAGTTAAATGTTTCGGCAATTTTAGGCGTGAACCGGCGGATGTTCAGACTCTCGTCGAGGAACACAACGCCGACCTCGGTACTCTGAAACAGATTGTTCATGTCGTCGGTCAGTTCCATTAGCTCGCCAATCTTCCGTTGGTATTCGTGATTGACGGTATAGAGCTCTTCGTTGACCGATTGGAGTTCTTCATTCGTGCTCTGCATCTCCTCATTGGATGCTGTTAGCTCTTCGTTGGTGGCTTGCAGTTCCTCATTGGAGGTCTCCAATTCTTCGACGGTCGCCTGTAGGTTTTCTTTCGTGTACCGCAGTTCATTTTCGAGCGTTGAAATGTGATCGCGAGACAGCTGCGAAACGTCAACGTCCTGATCGGCGACTCGGGAAACACTCCCGACCAAATTTTCGATCGGCTCAATCGTGATCAGTGTGTGAGTTATCTCCGTGCGCGGGTCGCGAACGGGGTCGATGACCAAGCGGACCTGTTCGATGCCGCGCGTCGTTTGCACTTGAATTCCGGTGTAGCGAACCACCTTTTGCTCTTTTGCCGAATGCTGAAGTGCTCCGGAGACCGAAGTCTTCAGGTCTTCGTGAATCACCTCAACAATGTTCGTAGAGATTCGGCCGCCGCGGAACTGCAGGAATCGTTCTGCACCACCGAAGGAGTGAATCAGTTCCCCACGTTCATCCACGAGGAAGCTCGGCGACATGCATTTGTCCAACAGCATGTCGTAAGTCGCCAACATTTGAGACTCGGGCGTTGGCCGCGTCGGCAATCCGGTTTTTGAAAACGGACGTGACACTGCCGTACCACCAAGGGGAAGCTTTATGTTCCCGGTCAAGCGAACATCGCGTCGCTTTTTGTAGACTCGCCATTTCCTGTCTTCGACTTCGAATTCATCCAGCAGATCTCCCGGCGTTTCGCTGGGGCCAAGGAACATGTACGAACCGGTTCGCAACGCAAAATGGAATAGGGAGATGACCTTCTTTTGAACAACTGGCTGAAAATAAATCAGGAGGTTGCGACAGGTCACGAGATCCAATTTCGTAAACGGCGCATCGTTGGCCAGATCATGCGGTGCGAACACGATCATCTTACGAATCTCTGGGATGATCTCGTAGCCATCAATTCGCTTGTTGAAGTATTTCGCCAGCCTGCTTGGGGCGACTTCTCCGAACGAGGCTTCTGGGTAGACGCCTTGGCTGGCAAAGTGCAATGACTTTCGATGAACGTCGGTTGCGAAAATTTTATTGTTTGGCGGAAGCTTTTCGTTTTCAAAGGCTTCGTAAAACGAGATCGCGATCGAGTAAGCTTCTTCGCCCGTCGCGCAACCAGCGATCCAGACGCGGATGGCTTCGTTGCTGCCGCGTTTTTTCTCAATGATTTTTGGAATCACATCCTGCTTGATAACCTCAAACGCTTGGCGGTCTCGAAAGAACTGTGTCACTCCGATCAGGAGATCTTTGTAGAGCGAGTTTAGTTCTTCGGGATCGTCGCCGAGGGCTTCAGCGTACTTCTCAAGATCGGAATAGTGGCCGAGTGAAATTCGCCGATCGATTCGACGTTTGACGGTCGTTGGCTTGTACAAACTGAAGTCGATATTGTGGTCGCGGCGAAGGAGTTTGAAAACTTCCTCGATTCCAGTTTCCGTCGTGTCAACGAATTCCTGTTCGACCAACGCTTCGGGCGTCAACGAGTTGGTGATGTAAGTCGAAATTGCTTGTGCCATTTGCTCAGGCGGCAACACCAAGTGAACCGCATTGGTTTCTTGAGCACTCAACGGCATGCCGTCGAACTTTGCCGAACTTTCGTCTTGGGCAAGAATCAGACCGCCAGCTTCGTTGATGTCAACGATTCCTCGTGAGCCATCAGAGCCTGTTCCGGACAGAATGATTCCAATCGAAGACCTTCCGCAGTCGTTTGCCAGCGACCGAAGGAAATGGTCGATCGGCAAGTTCAACGATTCCGATCGGTCTCGTTCGGTTAGCAAAAGTTGACCGTTAGCAATCACCATTTCTGTGTTGGGTGGAATCAGGTAGATCGTGTTGGCTTCGACCCGTAGCTGATTCGTGACACGCTTGATCGCCAAAGATGTTTTTCGCGCCAACAGCTCTTGCATGTGGCTTTTAAAGTCGGGGGAAAGATGCTGCACGACGACAAAGGCTGCACCGGTATCGTCCGGCATTGCTTCAAATAGTTTTTCGATCGCTTCGAGACCGCCCGCGGACGCACCGACACCGATAACATGAAAATCGCACGCTTCTTGCGCTGGTTCGCGCTTCGACTCTAGCGACTTTGGCTTCGTCGAATCAGCTCGCCCTTTGGTTTTGGTCGGTGAATTTGGTTTGCTCTTTTTATTCTTGTTCATGTCTGATCGCTCTCAGAAATGTCTATGGAGTGACAGGACTTTCTACACAATGCATCACTCGTGCCAAACGCTGTCGCTGTTACAGAGACGACTGCGGACGGAGCGTTTGCCCCAGTAAAAACCCGATTTTCCCGCTTTTCCTACTCGTCCAATGACCACGTTGATCGTCGAGCGACCAAAGTTCTGAAACCCACATCGACCGCAAGGTGACCAAGCCTGTTCGCAGACAAAGCGACCAGCAACGACGCTGCCAGCTAGTCAGACTCTTGGCGACTGCCCCACATGCCGGGGTGCTTCCTGATCTTCAAGTCACCAAGAACTTTGCATTGGCACGCAAGCCGCAGTCCAGAACTGGTAGTGTGAGGAGGAAAGCTAAGCCGCCACCGTTCAACTTTCGTCATCATCGAAACTGGACCATCGATTTCAATCGCACACGTCCCACAAGTCCCAAGGCCGCGACAATGGATGGCTGAGGCAATCCCGTTATAAAGAGGGGCTTGGGCATCAAGTAAAGCACGCCGAAGATTCACACCTTCTTTGCACTCGATAGACTGTCCAGCGAATAAGATTTTGGGCATGGCACCGAAGGCAGTTGAGTAATGTTAAGACTGCTTTATTGACCGCAAAACGTTTACGTAGACAACCCACTCGGAGACGTTCAAACAATCTCGCTCTATGGCGTCATGCATTGCAAACGGACCGACCAGAATCAAAAAGAGATGCAAAACTTGTCCTCGAGTTTTAACGTTGGCATTCAAATTGCGGTGTGAATCTTTGGACCAAACTTAGCTTAATCTAAACAAGTGAACCTGATGACTAATTCGACCACCAATCGCACCCTTCGCTATGCTCTGCTGGCTGTCTTTATTGGTGTGCCATTGGCGAATTTCGGATTGGAACCGTTGCTTTCTGACGGAAGCCAGTTCGCTGACGACGTTCAAACGCGGGTCGCCGCCGCTGGGTATGCGTTCGCGATTTGGGCTGTAATATTCACCGGAATGGTCTGGTTCTCATTCGCACTCGCGTTCGGCAAAGAACCAGATTCGCCGTCCCTGCACAGGGCGATCGTTTGCTTGATGATCGCAGGATTGGCCTCGATTGCGTTCGTTCCAATTAGTATCTTCTGCAACAAGACAATCGGCTGGCTCGACATCATGGCTCACCTGATCCCGCTGGCGTTGGCTTCGTATTTCCTTCGCAAACACGTTGCGATCGTCTCCGATTTGCCCAACCCTGTTAGCGCGATTTCCCGCTGGTCATTCTTTGGACCTTCGATGTACTTCGGCTGGATTTCAGCAGCATCAGTGATCAGCACGTCCTTGATGGCAAACGAATGGGGCATCGAATTGGGAGACAGCCTTGCGACCATCCTTGCGATCACGACGATCATTTGCCTGAGCGGATTTGCGATTTGGATGACGCTCAATAGAGATCCCGTTTACGGAGCAACCGTATGCTGGGCCTTGATCGCGGTTGGCGTAAAGCAAGAAGCCTTTCCCGTGATCCGCTATTCCGCATGGGCTTGTGGGGTGATTGTTGGTGTCGCCGTGTTGTTTCAGTCGATCGGCCGCCGTGAAGGCTTCTTTGCCGCGGTTGAAGCAAAGGCGTAAGTGAAAGTCCATCAGCTGGATGCGTGCTTTTTCCGAGCGAAGTGAAAAAGACGCAGGCTCTGCGGTTCGGACCTAATGGACATGGACAATTATTCACACGAATTCAGCACGAAACTCAAGAGCCATCAATTTGGCCGCGCTAACTACGTCGTCGCGTTCCTGCCCAAAAAGCTCATTCGAGAACTACCGCTTAGTGAAAATCCGAGATTGCGAATTGATGGCGAGATCAACGGTTTCCGTTTCAACAACGCGCTTCACCCGGCGAACGGCAAGTGGTACGTATTGGTACCCAAACGGACTCGAACGAAATGTCGAATCGAGCTGGGAAGCGAAGTCTTCATTCAGTTCAATGTCGGTGACCAGAACGCCGTCGACGTCCCGCAGGAATTGAGCCGAGCGTTGGAGGTCAACGAGAGGGCAAACTCGGTTTGGAATGAACTAACGCCTGGAAAGCGTCGAGGATTCGCTTATCGAGTCAACTCTGCCAAGCGCCGCGAAACTCGTGAGAATCGCGTCGACGAAGTTATTGAACACCTCCTCAAGCTTGACGCCGGTGAGAAAATTCAACGGCGAAGTCGCTGGGGCTAAACAATTTGGAGGATGCGACTGAGAACAAGGACTAAGCTTTCGGGCTTTTTGGAGTCGCCGGAGCGGGCTTGGGACTCATCGGCGGAGGGTCAGTTGGCTTCGGCTGGCTGCTGGGCAAATCGCCGGGTTTCGGCGGAATACTTGTTGGCGGCGGCGTGGGTGATGGTCGGTTGCTTTCGTGATCTTTCTTTTCATCGTTCATGGTAATTTCGCTTTCAAAAGGGATGTTGATTATGGTTTTAGTCGCTACGCGTTTGTCACAGCATCGAATCCGACGCTAGAAATCCCTCTGGGCGACTTGGAAAATGTGCTGACCGGCGTGTTCAAGCTGAGCCTCGATATCGAGCGTGCTAATTCTCAAACCGGATTCTTGCTCGGAGCGCCGTGGGTCGGTTGCCATCAGCTTCACTCCGTTCTTGTGGCAAGTGATGAGCCACTCCATAAAGTGAACTGCGTCGAGCGTCGCGACAACCATTTCGTCTTGCCAGCCCGCATCCTCGATGTATTTCTCTGCGTGCTTGGGGTCTGTGAAGACAGCGACTGCATCACCGGCTTCACTGGAGAAGACGGTTGTCTCGAGTAATTTGGTGCCTTTATTCGCTAGTAGGTAAGTTGCCATGATTTCCTTTCGTTAGTTTAGGTTTGTTACACCTTTCAACAGTTGCATATCGCGTGCCGATCATGCGAAAGCGAATTACTGAAGTGTTGATGACGAGAATTCGAAGGCGGTTGGTGGAGCTACGAGCACGTTGGTCGCAAAACAACCAGTGAGAGGATGTGAATTTTTCGAGTTAGAGTTCGTAGTAGCCGCCTTTAGGTGGTCCAGCGCTTCCCCAAGACATGCAAAACCGGCTAACGCCTTAACTACAAACAACATGCAAGAACTCAAAGGGCCGCAACGCGGTAAAGATTCTCAGCCCCACGCCGAACGTCATGCGACGTTTTGATACCGCGCATGTGGCCATATCATGTCCTCGTCCGCTACAGTCTGAGCCCTCCTCACCAACCACAAAACAAGAAAGCCAACATGTCAGAGACAGCACTATCACCGGCGCATCATCCGGCATCGGATTGGAATTGGCAAAACTATTCGCTCAGTCCGGTCGAAACCTGATCCTCGTTGCTCGCAGCGAAGACAAACTAAACAACCTGCGTAGCCAGTTGGTCGATCAATACAGTGTGCATATCGAAATCATTGTTGCTGACCTTGCCAAAGTCGACGCAGCGGAAAGACTGGTTGCCGAGTTGAATTCCCGAAAGCTCGTCACCGATATCCTCGTCAACAACGCGGGCTTCGGGGAACTGGGACGGTTCCATGAAATCGAAGTTGATCGGCAGGTTAACATGATTCGCTTAAACGTCGTCACGTTGACGCATTTGACTCGTTTGCTACTGCCAGAAATGCTGAAGCGACAGAGCGGTGGGATCTTGAACGTTGCGTCGACGGCAGCTTTTCAACCCGGCCCCAATATGGCCGTTTACTACGCAACCAAGGCGTTCGTCCTTTCCTTCAGCGAAGCGATTCATGAAGAGTTGCTCGACTCGGGAGTCAAAGTCACCTGCCTCGCGCCTGGCCCAACGAAAACCGGTTTTGGCGAAGACTCTGGAATGAATGACACGAAAGTGTTTTCAGCCAACGCGATGGACGTTGCTCAAGTCGCTCAAGCCGGATTCGATGCGTTCGAAGATAACAAAGCGATTGTCATTCCCGGAATGAAAAACAAATTCGGTGCATTTTTGACTCGGCTTGTTCCAAGGTTTGTGACGCGGAAACTGGTCAAGAAACTCCAAGCAAAGTAATCATCCGTTTGTAGTACTGTTTTTGGCGAAGCCCGGCCCAAGCAATCTAATGAAGCTAATCGGGAAAGGAATTCGGATGGAGGGTTTTATCGTTGCGAACACTTCGACGTACGCGACGAGTTCGTGCAGCAGATGACGAAGTGGATCAAATCGCAAAAGGCAATCTGGGAAGAGACTGCAACCAAAGGAATTCAGAACGCGCCGAAGGCACCTATCAATGTGTTCGCCGGCGGCAAAACGTGAGAAGCACTGGTGAAGTAACGCGGCGGGCGGTCGAAACGGACATGATGGCCGCAAAAAGACTCAGAAGACGCAAAAAGCTTTGGTGGACTTCGTTTGCGTGTTTCGTATTTTTTGCGGCAAATGGAGCGTTCGGGGGTGAGTCGATAGAATCGGCCACTTACAACCCGTGTTCGAAATGGAGCCATACCGTGAAAGACAGAGTTTTCCAAGTTTGCGATGTCGTCCGTGAAACGGGCTTTGCCATGCACAAGTATTTCGGCTCAGGGCATTTGGAGAAGGTCTACGAAAATTCTTACACGAATCGACTGCGGAAGCTCGGCCTCGACGTCAAGCAGCAACATCCCATCAAGGTTCGAGACGAAGATGGAACGATTGTCGGCGAGTACGTTGCCGACCTGTTAATCGAAAACATTTTGATCGTGGAGTTGAAAGCCGCACGTTGCACCAACGATGAGCACATCGCGCAGTTACTCGGCTATCTCCGAGCGACAGAAATCGAACACGGTTTGCTGGTCAACTTTGGTGCGCCGAAGTTTTATATTAAGAAATATGCAATGTCTTCGAATCGGATGTAGTATGGCCGCAAAAAACCCAAGAGACGCAAAAATTCCATCCGTGGTTTTTGCGTATTTTTGTATCCTTTGCGGCAACCTTCGTTACAACATCGGCTACTGAACTGGCCAGATCATCCCGTCGGCGATTGCGTAAAAAGAAAGGGATGCTTTTCGAGTTTGCTTCATCCCGCCTTTGAATGGGCCGAACGCAGGTAAGGTCACGTGCCGCTGGCTGACGACGAAACAAGGCAATCGCATTGCGTCCGCGCCGCGGCCGACGTTGATCACCGGATGCCAGTGCCCGCCAAACTGACAAACATCTGGAGATTGATTCGGATTCGACTCGTCGGGAACTTCGGGAACTTCGTGAACTAGCTGAAAACTGCCCAGCGTTTGCGAAAACGATTCGCTTAGCTGCCATGATTCGGGGAACGCTTTGACATGACGATCATGATTGCCGCGTACTAGGTGCATTTCGATCTTGGCGTGGGCCTTTCTCCAATCAGCAAAGGCGGCGATCAGCTGGGGCGTCATCGAATCGCGGTCGTGAATCAAGTCGCCGAGCAAATAGATCGACGCCGGCTTTGTCTCGGTGATGGATGCACTCAGCAAATCCAGCGTCGATGCGTCGACACCATCGGGAACAGCCACGCCGGCTGCTCGGAATGATGCCGTTTTTCCCAGATGCAGATCGGCAACCAACAAAGCGTTAAACTCTGGCAAGAACACGGTTCCGTCGCCACGCAGAATCAGCTTCTGTTGCTTCCATGCAATTTCAATTTCAGATTGGAGCGTTCTTGGCATCAGTTTTGCATTCTACGGGTGTTTGGCTCTGCCGTATCCGCAGCTCGATTCAGATGGAGCCGATCAAGCGTCGATAATGGTTACTTTTAACGACAGAAATCGGTTAATCATAGGTCATGACAAAAGAGCTTTTAAGCGTAACACCCAATGGACTTTTTTGCGAGCAAGGCAACTTCTACGTTGACCCATGGCGGCCCGTTGACCATGCGATCATCACTCACGCGCACGCCGACCACGCGCGCTGGGGATCGAAGAAATACTTAGCCGCCGATACCAGCTCGCAAGTCCTACGAATCCGCATGGGTGAGAAAGCCAATCTCGAATTTCAACCTCTCGGCCAGCCACTGACCATCGGCGGTGTCTCGGTCACCTTCTATCCGGCGGGCCACATTCTTGGTTCGGCTCAAGTCAAAATCGAACGCGACGGGTACTCGATTGTGGTCTCCGGAGACTACAAACGCAATCCAGATCCGACGTGCCAGCCGTTCGAGCCCGTTCGCTGCAATACGTTCATCACCGAGTCAACGTTTGGGCTGCCGATCTACCGTTGGCCGGATGCGAAAACGGTGTTCGATGGCATCAACGATTGGTGGCGAGACAACCAAGCGGCAGGAAAAGCCAGCGTGCTGTTGGCTTACTCGCTCGGCAAGGCCCAACGATTGCTCTCCGGCGTTGATGCCTCCATCGGAAAAATCTACACACATGGAGCCGTCGAGAAACTCAACGCCGGTTACCGCGAGGCCGGAGTCAATCTTCCCGATACGACGTACGTTGGAGAAGTTGACGCGAAAGCAACCGACTGGACTCAGTCGTTGATCGTCGCTCCTCCAGCAGCTGTCGGCGGACCTTGGGCAAAACGCTTTGGCAAGATCAGCGTGGCGATGGCGTCGGGCTGGATGCAGATTCGCGGTACACGTCGCAGGCGTTCGATGGATCGGGGATTCATCTTGTCAGATCACGTCGACTGGAACGATTTGATGCAAACGATTCGCGACACCGAAGCCGAGAACGTGTGGGTCACTCATGGCTATTCGGACATCGTCGTGCGTCATCTTCGCGAACAAGGCCTGAACGCGAAAGTGGTTGAGACCGAGTTCACGGGCGAGATGCTGGACGAGCCAGCGGAAGCGGAAGCCCAATAGATGAAGAACTTTTGCGACCTTTACTGGCGACTCGATTCCACGACCAAGACCAACGAAAAAATCTTGGCGTTAGAAAAGTACTTTGCCGTCGCCGAGCCCGCCGATGCGATCTGGGCGATTTACTTTCTGGCTGGAAACCGCATCAAGCGATTGGTAGGCACGAAACTGCTGCGCGAGTGGGCGATTGAAAAAGCCGACATCGCTGCTTGGCTGTTCGAAGAATGCTACGACCGCGTCGGTGATCTGGCCGAAACAATCTCGCTGATTCTTGCAGCCGCTCAAGAAGAACCTTCCACCAATAGCGGACTAACAGACGTCACGTTGAAAACGCTGATCGAAGAACACCTGATGCCGCTGCGTGAAATGGAAGCCGAACAGCAAAAGGAAATCGTCGTCGAGCTTTGGCGTCAGTTCGATCAACGGCAGCTGTTCGTGCTGGGCAAGCTGATGATGGGCGGCTTCCGCGTCGGTGTTTCAAAGCGTTTGGTCATCCGGGCTCTTGCCAAACACACAAAAATTGACGCCGCCACGATTACTCATCGACTAATGGGCCACTGGGAACCGACCGCCGAGTACTACCAGACGCTGGTCGATCCTGACGAAAACGAAACCGCGATCAGCAAGCCGTACCCGTTCTTCCTAGCGAACCCGCTCAAAGATGAACCGGCATCGCTCGGTGAAGTCGACGAGTGGATCGCCGAATGGAAGTGGGACGGGATTCGGGCTCAGGTGATTCGTCGGGAAGGCGAAACATTCATTTGGTCGCGGGGCGAAGATCTCGTGACCGACCAATTCCCAGAAGTCGCAAACGCCGCCAGCGAGTTGCCTGACGGAACTGTTTTGGATGGCGAGATTCTGGGCTGGAGCGAAGCCGAAAGCCGACCGCTCGAATTCAGCCAACTTCAGCGGCGATTGGGCAGGAAGAAACTCGGGAAGAAGTTGCTAACGGAAGTTCCCGTCGTGCTATTGGCGTTTGACTTAATCGAATCCGTCGGCGAGGACATTCGCACGCTGCCGATCGAAGAGCGTCAAAAACGTTTGCAAAACTTGATCACCAAACTTGAACCGGAACAAAACGAGCCAAGCGGTCTATTCGATGGATCCTCCAAAGACACCACCAAAGCGAACACCGAACGCCCGGCCATTCGGTTGCCGCCATGCGTTTCGGACAAGCCAACCGCTGACTGGCAAACGTTCGCGACCGCACGCGAATCAAGCAAACAGCTTCGGGCCGAGGGATTGATGCTAAAGCGTCGCGGGTCGAGCTACCAAGTTAACCGTCCGGTGGGCGATTGGTGGAAGTGGAAAGTTGACCCTTACACGATCGACGCCGTCCTGATTTATGCTCAGCGTGGTCACGGCCGGCGAGCGAGTTTGTACACCGATTTCACGTTCGCGGTTTGGAAGGAAGACCAGCTGGTTCCCTTTGCCAAAGCGTATTCCGGTTTGACGGATGCGGAGCTTCGCAAGGTCGACGCTTTCGTTCGCAAGAATACGAACGAAAAATTCGGCCCAGTTCGCAGTGTCACGCCTGAGCTGGTTTTCGAATTGGCGTTTGAAAACATTCAACGATCGACTCGTCACAAATCCGGCATCGCGGTGCGGTTTCCCCGGATCAGTCGTTGGCGTCACGACAAGAAACCGGCTGATGCGGACAAACTTGAAACGATACTGTCGATGCTGGATGAGTAGAGGCCAATACAGTCGAGCAATGGCCGCAAAAAATACAAAAATACGCAAAAACACCGACCTCAATTTTTGCGTATTCTGCGTTTTTTTGCGGCTGAATAAATCAGTACTTTATTGAAGCATCACTTAGCCGTGAACGGCTACAAAAACCCAATGCCAAGTCAACGTAAACCTAGCGGAATGAAACTTGTCTCCGATTGGATGAAGTCCAACGATCGGAAACCGTTTCCATTTCAGCGCGCGGTTTGGAAATCCATTCTCGCTGGTGAAAACGGCATCCTGCACAGTCCCACCGGAACCGGAAAGACGCTGGCGATCTGGCTGGGCGCGATCGCTGATTGGCACGACCAGAATTCCAAGCCAGAACTCGACGCCAAAGCGGCGAAATCACAACGTAAGACGAAACGCGTCAATCGGAATAACTTCGAACCGATCCAAGTCATCTGGATCACGCCGTTGCGAGCACTCGCTGCAGATACTTTGTTGGCATTGCAAGAGCCAGTCGCCGAACTGAAGCTTCCTTGGCTTGTCGAACGCCGCACCAGTGACACTTCCAGCTCGGTCAAAACGAAGCAAAAGAATCGCTTGCCGAGCTGCTTAATCACGACGCCGGAAAGCCTGTCGATTTTGCTCTCGTACCCAAAGACCCAATCGCAGTTCTCCAGTTTGAAATTGATTGTGCTCGACGAGTGGCATGAGTTGATGGGAACCAAACGAGGCGTGCAGGCCGAACTTGGTTTGTCGCGTCTCCGGTCGCTCAGTCCCGGTGTGAAAACGTGGGCAGTGTCGGCGACGATCGGCAACATCGAACAAGCCATGGAAACGGCGATCGGCCACAGCGAGGAAGAAAGCAAAGCGACCATTGTTAAAGCACCGGCTCGGCGGAAACTGTCGATGCGCAGCCTGCTGCCGAAAAAGATCGAGCGATTCCCATGGGCCGGTCACATGGGATTGAAATCCCTGCCCGCCGTTGTCGAAGCGATCGAATCCGTTGGCAGCTCGCTGGTGTTTACCAACACGCGATCACAATCGGAACGATGGTACTCCGCCATCCTGTACGCCAAACCGGAGTGGGCCGGAAAAATCGGCTTGCACCACGGATCGCTTGACCGGAAAAAACGGGCTTGGGTCGAACGCGAACTCGACGCGGGAAATCTACACTGCGTTGTCTGCACGTCCAGCCTTGATCTTGGTGTGGATTTTTTCCCAGTCGAACAAGTCCTACAAGTCGGCAGCCCAAAGGGCATCGCGCGACTGATGCAGCGAGCAGGCAGAAGCGGTCACTATCCCGGCGGCAAAAGCCAGCTAGTGTTTGTGCCGACTCACGCCTTGGAATTGGTCGAACTTGCCGCCGCCAAAGATGCGTTGAAGCAAAATCGAATCGAGGCACGCGTTCCGCTGACCGGCTGTCTAGACGTTTTGGCTCAGCATGTCGTCACGTTGGCCATCGGAACCAGCTTTGTCCAGCAACAGCTATTCCACGAAGTTCGCCAGACGCACGCGTTCGCTGATTTGACGGAAATCGAGTGGCAGTGGGTGCTAGATTTCGTGCAGCGAGGCGGCGAAAGTTTACGCGTCTATCCGGATTTCAAACGGGTCGTCGAGACGGACGCGGGCTTCCAAGTCACCGACGATAAGATAGCCAAGCGTCACCGGATGTCGATCGGAACAATCTCCAGCGATCGCGAAGTGCTGGTGCAGTTTATGAAAGGCGGTCGGCTGGGCACGATCGAAGAGCGTTTTGTATCCAAACTAAAGCCGGGCGACAATTTCATGTTCGCCGGGCGAACGCTGAAGTTAGTCATGATTCGCGACATGACGGCTTGGGTAAAACGGGCCCGAGGAAAAGTTGCCGCTGTGCCGCGTTGGGCCGGTGGCCGAATGCCGCTGTCCAGCGAACTGGCAGAAGCCGTTCGCGATAAACTTGGCGAAGCAAGCCGCGGTTCATTTCGTGGGCCGGAGATGCGAGCGGTCAAACCGCTGCTTGAATTGCAGGCGGAATGGTCAGCCATTCCCGAAGAGGATTCGTTGCTGATCGAACGCGTCAAAACTCGCGATGGTTTCCACCTGTTCATTTACCCATTCGAGGGCCGGCTGGTTCACGAGGGTTTGGCAGCGATTTTGGCGTGGCGGATGAGCCGATTGCAACCGATTTCGTTTGCGACAACGATCAACGACTACGGGATTGAGCTACTTTCACCGACCGAGCCGCCCTTGGAACAGGCAATTGAGAAGGGACTTTTTCAATCTGAAAATCTACTGAACCAGATCGAAAAAAGCATGAACGCGGGCGAGCTTGATCGGCGGCAGTTCCGCGACATCGCACGGATCGCGGGACTAGTTTTTGGCGGGCTTCCCGGGCAGGGGAAATCATCACGCCAACTTCAGGCGTCCAGCGACATGTTCTTCGACGTGTTTAAGGAATACGATCCTGAGAACTTGTTGCTAAAGCAATCGCGACGCGAGGTTTTGAATCTACAGCTTGAACAACAGCGACTCGCCTCAGCGATGCGCCGTTTAAGCAATGCAAAGCTGGTCGTGAAAACACCAAAGAAGCCGACCCCTCTGGCGTTTCCAATCTTGGTCGATCGGTTGCGAATGAAGCTGTCGAGTGAAAAGCTTGCCGACCGAATCGCAAGGTTGACTCAGCAGTTCGAAAAAGCGGCAGATGCGAAGTAGCGAGTACGCCACTTCAACTGCTGCTTCAACGCTCAAGCTGATTGCTGCGCGACCATCGCCAGCGCTCTCTTCGGCTAAACGGCCTTAAATTTCACACGTCTTCGCTTTGGCACTCGAATTGCTTCGTTTCTATGAGACATTCACGTCTCAATCTAAAAGGAACAAAAGATGAGAAAGTACTTTCGAGTCGCCATGATGTGCCTCGCATTCACCGGTGGCGTCATGATAACCGCTGCAATCTCAGGCTGTAACGAAGGCCCGCTGGGAGAGGCGGCTGAGAGCGTTGAAGAAGGCGTCGAAGAGGTTGCCGACGAAATCGACGACGCGACCACCGGAAACTAAACGCAAATCAACAAGAAACAAAGGAACATCACCGTAAACAATCAGTTATCAGGAAAAACAGTTGCCTTTCTGGCAACCGACGGCTTCGAGCAAGTCGAGCTAACAGAACCGTGGAACGCGATCAAAGACGCCGGCGCTACCGTCGAACTTGTGTCGATCAAATCTGGCGAGATCCAAGGTGTTCACCACGACGAAAAAGGTGATACCTTCAAAGTCGACAAGACCATCGACCAAGCAGCAGCCAGCGATTACGACGCACTCGTTTTACCCGGCGGCGTTTTTAACCCGGATGCACTACGAGTTGACGAAGGGGCCGTGCGTTTCGTTCGTGACTTCTTCCAACAATCAAAACCTGTTGCTGCGATTTGTCATGGCCCGTGGCTGCTGATCGAAGCCGACGTTGTCCGCGATCGAACCGTGACTTCATGGCCCAGCCTGCAAACAGATTTGAAAAATGCTGGAGCCCACTGGGTGGACGACGAGTGTGTTTGCGACTTCGGGCTGATCACCAGTCGGAAGCCCGATGATTTGCCTTTATTCTGCAAGAAAGTGATCGAAAAGTTCGCCGAGGGAGAAAACACCGGGCAAGTCGCTGAGCCAACCGAGTCAGTGTTGGCGAAAGTAAACGGGCCAGCCGGCATTGAGGAATAGTACATAGTCTGACGTTCCGCCACCTACAACTTCAATCCCGGTCACGGAGTGGCTGGGCAACCACAATCCATCGAGAGAATCATGAACCAAAAGCAAGAACACTTTCAAGACATTCTACAATCGTTCAACACCGCAATGTTGACTACAATTGGCGACGACGGAAAACCTCGCTCGCGCCCAATGCGGATTGCGGAGACATGCGAGGACAATGTCCTTTGGTTCGTCACCAGTGCCGAATCAGGTAAGATTGAAGAGGTCGCAATCAACGATAAGGTCGCGATCACCATGCAAGGCGGCGGCAAGTTTCTGTCGCTAACTGGGGTCGGCAAAGTGGTGACGGATCAATCCAAGATGGACGAAATTTGGAGTGACACTTGGAAAATCTGGTTTCCCGAAGGCAAAAACGATCCATCAATTGTTTTGTTGAAGATCGAGCCGCAAGAGGGTGAATATTGGGACATGAGCGGGACGAATCGAATTCGCTTCATGTACGAAGCTGGCAAGGCTTATTTCAGCGGCGAAGAAATCGACACGTCGATGATGGATTCGAATGCGAAGGTTAACCTGTAGGTTAACGGTTCGTGAACGCGGAGCTTCAGTATCGTGGATGAAGCCACGAGTCTCGTTTCAATTTCCCGACAAGCGGGACTCGTAAACGTCCACTACAGCCAGCCGCGTTTTCGAAACCAAACAAAGAATCCAACTGCGATGCTGGCCATCACGCCCAGTAACGCGAAGTAGCCATACTTCCACTTCAATTCTGGCATCGTCTCAAAGTTCATTCCGTAAAGGCCAGCCAGAAAACCAAGCGGAATGAAAATCGTCGAAACAATCGTCAATGTTTTCATGACTTCGTTGGTTCGATTGCCAACCGCCGAAAGGTGATAGTCACGCAAGTCGGAGCAAACCTCGCGGTACGATTCGATCGACTCTTGCAACTGAATCACGTGGTCGTAGCAGTCGCGGAGAAAGACTTTTGTATCCACCGAAATATGAGCCGATTCGTCGCGAATCAACTGGTTGAGCAACTCGCGGTTGGGCCTAAGCCACCGGCGAAGCTCCAGCAGATGACTCCTCAGTCGATGAATGTCTTGCAGCGAAAAGTCTTCGCCTTCCATTAACGCTGCATCCAACGCATCCAAACGTTCGCCAATCAAGTCGACCACTGGGACGTAATGGTCAAAGACTGTGTCGAGCAACGCATAAATCAGATAGTCGCTTCCTTTGCGACGAATAAACCCCTTTGCTTCCCGTATGCGCTGGCGAAGCGGTTCGAGGCAATCACCTGTTCGTTCTTGAAACGTGAACACGAACTTACCAAGCTGGAAAACGCTCAGCTGTTCCGAATCAAAATCACCGGCTTTCGAAACCATTCGCGTAACGATGTAGTGGTAGTTGTCAAAAGTCTCAGATTTAGCACGTTGATGCACATTAACGACATCTTCAAGCGTCAGATGGTGAATCTTAAAAAGCTCGGCGAACTCTCGCAGCAGTTCGACATTGCCAAGTCCCGTGACATTGACCCATGTCACCTCAAAGTCGCCAGCAAAAGCTTTGACTTCAGCAAACGTCTGGCAATCGAGCTCTTTTACGTTGTCGGGCGCGTATCCAATTACGTGAATCGTCGTATCGAGACCATTTTGTGCGAGGACTGTTCCCGGCGGAGCACCCGGTTTTGTTTTGCGTTGAAAGCGTCTTTTGCGTTTTGACATAGTTAGTTTGTTGGCGGTAGTGGGAAGAACCCTGACGTTTTTTCAATGTAATCGCGGTAGGCGGGCCGCTTGTTCATCTTGCGTTCGTTGTTGGCTTTCCCAGTCAGGTACACCAAGGCGAAATTCATGAAAGCTGGGCCGATCAATCCAATCCAGCCGAACGGAGCCGACAAGGCAACCAGTCCGATCCCCCACCACATGCATGCGTTACCAAAATAATTCGGGTGACGTGTGTATCTCCATAAACCCGAAGTCAACACGGGCTTCTCTTCATAGGGGCCGTCGTAGTCACGATGCTTTTTCTTGAATAACTCAAGCTGAAGATCGCCGATCGCTTCAAACAAGAAACCGATTGTCCAAAGAAACACACCAAGGATTGAAAACCAGCGCGGCGAAGTCGACTCAGGAGCAGCCATCCCGATCATCAGCGGCGTGCAGACCGTCAGCATAGCAAGTGCTTGGAATCCGTAGACACCGAAGAACGAAAATAGCGGCCAAGAGATTCCTTTCTTGGCGATGCGTTCACGGAGATCGGTATAGCGATCGTCTTCTCCCTTGCCCCAATTCCTCAGAAATATGAACGTCGTGTAGCGTACCGCCCAGAGCATCGGAAGCACTGCCAACAGGACGTTGAAGTTCGTTTTGGGGTTGGCAAAAATCAGCAAGCCCAGAGCAACGAATCCAAAACCCGCACCCCAGACCAAGTCGATGATGCTCGAGTCATTGATGACGAGGTGGATCGTGTACGTCAAGTAGACCAACGAAAATACGATGGCTGACGCAATGCACAGGTTAAAGAAAATTGGATCGGGCATGTTGTCGTCGCTTTGGTGTTCGAGTGATTGAATTCAGTTTGGCGTATCGGACTATTTGTCCGTCTTCGCTAAACCCGCAATCGCATCACTGGCTGCACCGTCGATGGTTCGCAAATGCAGATCGCGCTGTGGGAATGAAATTTCGATTCCAGCTTCGTTGAAAGCAGCGTTGATCTGCGTGTGCAGCGAGTCAGTCACCTGCGGGCGGCTATCAACATCACCGATGAAACACTTCACCACGATGTTGAGCGAACTTTCACCAAACTCACTGAATACAACCTGCGATGGTGGATCATCGACAACTTTCGGGTGTTTCTTCAAAATGTCGTACAGCGTCTTCTTGGCAAGTTCGACATCGGAACCGTAGGCAATGCCCACAGTGAACTCGATTCGATTGATGGCGTCGCTGAGCGTCCAGTTGACGAGCCGACCGGTAATGAAATCCTTGTTTGGGATCACGTACTCTTTGCGATCCCAGTTCACGATCGTGGTTGCTCGGGTGCGAATTTTTGTGACGACGCCGGTGAACTGATCGACCGTGATGAGGTCGCCGATTCGCATCGGGCGTTCGAACATCAAGATAATTCCAGCTACGAAGTTGGCGAAAATCTCCTGCAATCCAAATGCCAGACCGAACGTTAAAGCTGTTGCCAACCACTGCACGTTTGACCAGCCGATTGACAGTGCGCGAAACGCGAGCACTACACCGAGCATTACGATGGCGTAGCTGGTTAGCGCTTTGATTGCGTATCGAAACGAGCGATCGAACGGCAACTCTTCAAGAAATAGAATCTCGAACGCGTTGGGTAAATTCGTCGCCGCGATCCAAGTCACAATCGAAATCACGATAAACAGTAACAGATCGCGAACGGTGACACGGTTCAGTGGTTCCGACACCGACGCCGCGGCGGGCATGCCGGGCAGCGAAGCGGAATTGCCTTCCGACGAAGTTGCTTCGGAGCTCTCAGCAGTCGACGACGCCGAAACGTCGGGTGACTCAAAACCATTTTCGACAACTTGGTTCGGCCAAAGCGTATAGTCATCCAGAGCCTTCAACGCCGGAAGCACATCCGTCCAGATCATCCAAATCCCAACTGCCCAAAGCAGCAACAGGCTCATCGAAATCAACTTGTAGGCTTGCTTTGTATTCTCCTCGATTTCTTCAGGCTGAATCTCGGTCAACGCCTCGATTGACTCCGCTGGAGAAACGGAAACTTCGGGAACTGGCGTGCCGCCCTCGGCAGCAGCGGCGATGGCGGCCTTGCGTTCTTCTTCCCGTTTGATTTTGGCTGCCTCGATGCGGGCCTGCCGTTTGCGTTTTGCGGTTTGGATAAATGCGTTTCGTCTTCGCACCAACACGAACCGACGAGCCAACCCGCGAATCGTCTCGGCGATCAAAGCAAACACGAGCGTCGCATAAGCACACTCGGCCAAGTTCAACGCGGTGTAGTAGTAGCCCCAGAACGCGAGAATCGCCAACGCGATCGGGACGAGCAAGATCATGCCGATCCAGATGGCGGAAGTTTGATTGGCCCAAGATTTTTCATTGTTTCGCAGATACGAACTGAACACGCCGGACTTGGCATTGTACGTTCGATACAAAAAGTAAGCGGCGAACAACATTCCGCCGACGAAGATCGTTCGCTCCAACAAGTCGACTTGGTGCGAGACGTTCAAGTTATGCAGCAGGCTGACAGCGAAGATCACCAGCGACCCGGGGAGCACGACCCAATCGAGATTCTTCTTCAGCGTCGCAACACTCGCGTCTGGCCAATCGAAGTGCTGATTGCCAAGTCCTTGGGGACGTGAAATTCGCCGCAGCACTTCTGCAGGAATCGCAAACATGCTGGCCGCGATCAACGCTCGCCCGATCGCGTAAAACAAAACGCCGCCTTGAAACGGAGCATACAAAATCGCCAGCCCAAGCAGCAACGGCACAAGCGGCAGCGCCAACGCGATCAGAATCGTGAAGAAAACGGCCCGCGCCGTTGGCCAGAATGAAACACATGATCCACGCGACGCCTCCTCGCCCAAGCGATCGACTTCTCGCCGCATGCGCGACTTTGTAAAGATCAACAGAAAGCAAACCAGCGCACCGATGATCGTCAACGGCAGCCGCAGATATGAACCTGCCGTAAAAGTCGGATAGACTACTGGCCCGTCATCGGCAACCGCCACTCCTTCACCGCCGGCGACATCAACAACCGACAACGCACTGTTTCTTGGCTTCTTTTCAATGCCAACG
>CAZPBE010000014.1:0-27270 GCA_964584615.1 uncultured Pirellulaceae bacterium
TGGAACTTCCGCTGGAAGATGCCAGGGACTGGCGTCGAATCCGTGTGTGTACCTATTTGTTTACCAAAGGTGCGAGTCGCTTTTTCAGAACCCCTGAGCAGTCTCAAGATTTGGTGGCACGCGTGACGGAATTGGAACGCAACGTTGTACAGGCCAGCAGCTTGCCTGCCGAAAGAAAGGCAATCCTGTTGGGCGACACTCGAATCCAGTCTTGGATCGTCGCAGCTCCGTTGAGTGATGAGGTTGCGAAAACTGCCATCACGAAAATCGTTGAATCGCAGGAACAGCCGAAAGCGAACGAGTCTTTGGGTTCGCTCAAGTGGAAACCCGTCATGATTTACGGACTGGAACCGTTGGACCTTAGGGCTCGGTTTTCAAGATCAGCAAAAAATGTTTCTGCCGTGGCAGTAGCGAGATTCGTCAGTGCCAAGCCGCAAACGGTAACGTTTTATTTGGGAAGCGATGACGGCGCTACGGTTTGGGTCAATGGACAACAAAAGTTTTCAAAGTCCATCGATCGTTCTTTTCTATCTCGTAACGATCAATTCCCTGTCGATTTGCAGAGGGGCGAGAATCTAATTGTTGTCCAAGTCGAGCAAGCCGGTGGTGAGTGGAAGTTCGCAATTGAAATGGACGACGAAACCGGATGGCCGGTGGCCGTCGACTGGTTCGAACCAGAATCGTCTTCGTCAAAAAGTGGCGAATAAATCTACGACCTAAAGTTTGAAGCTTAATGCTCGAAATAGGTGTAGCCTCGCAAGCTTTCGCGAAACATCTTGATCATTTCCTGCTGGACCGAAACTGAAATGCCGCCGTCGCCGACGGCGGCTTCAGTCTTGACGCGAAACATTTGGAACAGCTCTTCTGGCTGATGCTCGACGTAGCCTAGTACATCGCCGATGGTGTCGCCTTGGATCTTCTCGACAAATTCGATTTCACCATCGTCACCAATGAGCACACTGGCAACATGGGTGTCGCCGAATAAATTGTGCAAGTCGCCAAGCGTTTCTTGATAAGCTCCAACCAGAAATACGCCCAGAAAATACGGTTCGTTTTTGTTGAACGTGTGCAACGGCAACGTTCTTGAGATGTCGCCGTTTCCGGTTGTAAATCGATCGAGTTTTCCATCACAATCACAAGTCAGGTCCGCGATGATGGCGGTGCGTGTCGGCTGTTCATGCAATCGATGGAGCGGCATGACCGGAAACACTTGCTCGATGGCCCAGGCATCAGGAAGCGATTGGAAAACGCTAAAGTTGCCGTAGTAGATGTCCGCCAATTTTTCATTGAGTGACTCTAGTTCCGTCGGAACGTGCTCCAGTTGAGGCAGAATCTCAGTTGCAATTTTGTTGAAGATTTTTAGCGCGATGTTTTCCCCGAAAGCTCGCTCGCGAAGGCGGATGCTTCCCGCTCTGAATTCGTCACGAAGTTGGTCCCGGAAGAAAATGGCATCGTTGTAATTCTCTTGAACGCGTCGGGCTTGCAAGTTTTCAAACGTGTCGAGCAAGTTGATGACTGGATTGCTGTATTCGAGGTCCTCCTGCGTTTTATTCTCCTGAGTTTCATCTTGCGGGGTTTTATCTTCTGCGGGATCAAAATCAGTCACCGACAAGATGTTGAACAACAACACACTCGTCGGCGCAACGGTCCATCGTCCTGACTCGCTAACCAGGGTCGGGTGCGGAACGTCGTGCGGGTCCAGCGAGTTCATGATCGACTCGACAATGTCAACGCAATACTCCTTCAGGTCGTAGTTGCGACTATGCGATTTGGTACTAAACGTTCCGTCGTAATCGACAGCAAGTCCACCGCCGATGTCGAAGTATCCAAGCGGTGCACCATCTTCGAGCAGGTCGATGTAATAGCGGCAGGCTTCTTTGATTCCGTCACGGATATTGCGGATGTTGGGGATCTGGCTGCCAAGATGAAAGTGCAGCATCTGCAAAGAGTTCAACATGTTGGATTTGCGAAGCATGTCGACAGCGGTCATCAAATCCACCGCCGTCATTCCGAACAGACTCCGATCGCCACTATCGCCCGCCCAATGCCCGTCGACTTTCGTAGATAACTTTAGCCGCGCGCCGATCAGCGGATCGATGTTCCATTTTTTGGATCGTAAGATAATGAGTTCAATCTCATCGACGGTTTCGACGACGAAAAAGCAATTGTATCCCAGACGTTGCGCTTGAAGCCCGAGATCAATAAACTCTTCGTCTTTGTAGCCGTTGCAAACGATGATGCTTTCTTTAGTCGGGACTGACGCCATCGCAACGATCAGCTCTGCTTTGCTGCCGGCTTCCAAGCCGTGGCCGAATGCCGATCCAGCCCGGGCGATCGAGTCGATGACATGCTTTTGCTGATTGACTTTGATTGGAAACACAGCCCGATAGGAACTGGCATAATCAGAGTCTGCGATCGCTGTTCGAAAAGCCTCGTTAAGCTCGATGACTCGGTCGCGGATCAGGTTTTCGATCCGCAACATGACGGGCATCTGGAGATCCCGCTCTGAAAGACCCTCAATAATTTTCATCAAAGACACCGACGTCGTGCCATGGGTCGCCTTGATATCGACGTTGACCGTGCCCTGATCCCCGATTGAGAAATAGTCCTTGCCCCAACGGTCGATACCATAAAGTCGTGCTGAATCAGTGTGATTCCAATTTGCCAAAGAGAGATCTTTCGATTGGTTGAGTGGTTTGCCGGGGCGCCGGTTGAATTGTGTTGACCGTCAGGTGCCGAGGGTGAAAAATTAGCAAGGTTATCGTAGCGGCAAGGACCGGCTCTTTCTATTTGTAGCCTCGAATTTTTGGGTAATCGGCGGCCGTCGAGGTCGCACGAGGGTGGTCAGCCAGAGGCAAGGCGGATTCATTGGCGGATATTCGTATCAATCGACTCAGTGTCGCGATTGGTGGTTAAAGAAAGTTTGTATTCCCGGTTAAAAAACTGGTCATTCATTATTTACCTTAAAACGATATAATCATCGTTTTGGCCGATTCCTCGGGCCAATCAATTTCCTGAATTCTCCGCCTAGCGGCGGCAAGCGTGCTGACCAGTATGAACCGAATCAAAGCGTTATATGCCACTACGATTGGCAAGAAATTTATCGCAGCCATCACCGGGCTTATTTTGTTCGGATTCTTATTAGGCCATGTCGCTGGAAATCTGAAAGTCTTCACCGGTCAGACTGCTGAGGGTGTGCCTCACATCGACGAATACGGTCACTTTTTAAGGATCGCTGGCGCTCCAATGGTTCCGGAGCAAGTCGTTTTGTGGTCGGCTCGAGGTGTGTTGTTGGTGAGCCTCATCTTGCACGTGTTGGTCGTTTCACAACTGGCGATGAAAAGCCAGAGCGCTCGTCCGATTGGTTACATCAAAAGCAAGAAGTCCGCTGCAACAATACCGGCGCTCTACATGATGTTTTCCGGTTTGTTGATTCTGGGATTCATTATTTTTCACATCCTGCACTTCACAACCGGAACGATTGTGATCGGCGAATTTAAACATGGTTATGTCTTCAATAACTTGGCCAGTTCGTTCCGCAACCCGATTGTCGCCGTTGGTTATATCCTGGTCATGATTGTGCTTGGGTTTCATCTTTACCATGGCGTCTGGAGTTTGTTTCAAACGTTGGGCTTGGACAACCCGGATCGCAATCAGATGCTTCGCTTGATCGCCAAAGTATTAACGATTGGATTGATCGCCGGATTTATTTCAATCCCGCTTTACTTCTTGATCGGCCAGCCAGAAGCAGTCACCTATCCGCAGGAACTTTTGACCGGCCACAAGTAGTGACCGCAGAAGCGACCCGGATCCAACGTATCGTCAACACTTTCATTTTTTCACTTAAGCCTTTTTTACTTAAGCCAATTCATGCTTACGCTCGATCCCAAACTTCCCAGCGGCCCGATTCAGGACGCTTGGACGAAACACAAAAATGAACTTCGATTGGTCGGCCCCAAAAATCGCCCCCAATACAAAATCCTCGTTATCGGTAGCGGGCTTGCCGGTGCGTCGGCAGCAGCGTCGATGGGTGCAATGGGCTACCAAGTCGATTGTTTCTGTTTTCAGGACACCCCTCGTCGTGCACACAGCATTGCAGCACAAGGTGGAATCAACGCTTCAAAGAACTATCGCAACGACGGTGATTCGACGTGGCGTTTGTTTTACGATACGCAAAAAGGTGGTGATTACCGGGCTCGCGAACAGAACGTCTATCGGCTGGCTGAACTGAGTACCAACATTATCGACCAAGCGGTCGCCCAAGGTGTTCCATTCGCCCGCGAATACGGCGGCAAACTTGCCAATCGATCGTTTGGCGGAGTGCTCGTGGAGCGGACTTTTTACTGCCGCGGTGAGACCGGTCAGCAACTGTTGCTCGGCGCCTATTCGGCACTCGAAGAGCAGATCGCCAAACAGAAAGTCAGCATGCACACACGATGTGAGTTGATGGACTATGTCGTCGTGGATGGTCAGGTACGTGGAATCATCACCCGAGATCTTGTCACCGGTGAACTCAAGCGGCACACCGCCGATGCGGTTGTGTTGGCCACCGGCGGATACGGAAACGTGTTTTACCTTTCGACAAACGCGAAAGGTTGTAACACCAGCGCGATTTTCCGAGCCTACAAACGGGGAGCCGGTTTCGCCAATCCGTGCTTTACTCAAATTCATCCAACTTCGATTCCGGCCTCCGGTGAATATCAATCAAAACTGACATTGATGAGCGAGTCGCTTCGCAATGACGGTCGCATCTGGGTTCCTCGCGATCCGGAAGAAAAGCGAAAACCCAAAGACATTCCTGAAGAAGAACGCTTTTACTACCTCGAAGAACGCTATCCACGGTTCGGCAACCTTGTCCCTCGCGACGTGGCCGCGCGAAATGCGAAAGACGTTTGTGATAAAGGTCTTGGTGTCGGACCGACTGGCTATGGTGTTTACCTGGACTTCGCCAAAGCGATGGAGCAGCAAGGCGCAGAAAAGGTGAAGGCGAAATACGCGAACCTGTTCGAAATGTACGAACGGATCACCGACGATGATCCGACAGAGACGCCGATGCGTATTTATCCTGCGGTGCACTACACGATGGGTGGCCTGTGGGTCGACTACAATTTGCAAACAACGATCGGTGGATTACACGCCGTCGGCGAAGCGAACTTTGCCGATCACGGCGCGAACCGTCTCGGTGCCAGCTCGCTGATGCAATGCCTGGCCGATGGTTACTTCATCCTTCCAGTGACGATCGGTGACTATCTAAGCCGACACGAGCCTGGTGAGGTTCAAGAGAATCACGAAGAATTCTCAAAAGTCGAATCGGAAGTCCGTGACGGACTCGAGAAACTCAAATCGATCGGCGGAACACGATCGGCCACGTCGTTCCACCGCGAGCTTGGCAAAATCATGTGGGAACATTGTGGCATTGCCCGCAACGAGCAGTCGCTCAAAGAAGGCTTGGAAAAAATTCCTCAGCTTCGAGATGAGTTTTGGAGCGACTTGCGTTTGCCCGGTGGAACCAACGAACTAAACCCTTCACTCGAACATGCGGGTCGCGTCGCAGACTTTTTGGACTTTGGCGAACTGATGTGCCAGGACGCTTTGCTGCGTAATGAATCGTGTGGATGCCACCTGCGGGAAGAACATCAGACACCCGAAGGTGAAGCCAAAAGAAACGATGACGAATTCGCCTATTCGGCCGTGTTTGAATTCAAAGGCCCTGGCGTGCATCCTGAACTGAACAAAGAACCGCTCAAATTTGAAGCTTTGCCGCTGGCAACGAGGAACTACAAGTCATGAAAATTAAACTTCACGTTTGGCGACAAAGTCCCGGCGATCGCGTTGGCACGATGAAACAGTACGACCTTGACGGCGTCGTGCCTGATATGTCGTTTCTGGAAATGCTCGACACGCTCAATGAAAAATTGACTGACGAAGGCGACGATCCGGTTGCGTTTGATCACGACTGTCGTGAAGGCGTCTGTGGAATGTGCTCCATGGTCATCGACGGTCAGGCTCACGGACCGAAAGCCGAAACGACAACCTGTCAGCTGTACATGCGATCGTTCAACGACGGTGCCGAGATCTTTATCGAGCCCTGGCGCGCCGCCGCATTTCCTGTCCTGAAGGATTTGGTTGTGGATCGAAGTGCTTTCGATCGAATCATTCAAGCCGGTGGTTATATCAGCAACCACTCCGGTCCAAAACCAGAACCAAATTCGATGCCTGTCGAACCAGCCGTCGCCGAAGCCGCACTCGACGCCGCGTCATGTATCGGTTGCGGAGCTTGTGTGGCGGCATGTCCAAATGGTTCAGCCTCATTGTTCACGGCGGCCAAGGTTTCCCATCTCGGGATGTTGCCTCAAGGCCAAGCCGAACGCTACGATCGCGTGAAGGGAATGGTGACTCAGATGGAAGAGGAAGGTTTCGGTTCCTGCCGCAACTACGCCGAGTGCGAAGCCCAATGTCCCAAGGGTATCAGTATCGCTTTCATCGGTCGGATGAACTCGGACTACTTAAAAGCAACGCTGGTCGAACCGATCGATCGCCGTGGTGATATGAAGGCCCAGTAATTGAGTAGGTTTTTGAAGTAGGTTCCTTCTGCCGGAAGGAACCTCGCTCTACTTCACGCCGACAACGTAGCAAATCCAACTAAGATCACTGGAGGCCGATTCACTGATCGCCCACTCGTCGGTGTCTTCACCATCTTCGTCGAGAACTTCCCAGTACACCAGGCTTTTCGAGAAACCTGCTTCGGCCAACATTTCGCGGACTTCCGGAATTGTCCAAAACCGCCAGTGGTACTCGAACGCTTTTTTCATTTTGCTTCCGTCGGCAAACTGGAAATGAATGTAAAAGCTGCAGTCCGCATTGATCGGGTTGAACCGAGCCTGTTGCCAATGGTAACTGAAGCCCTTTTTGCCTTTCACGATCTTTCTTTTGTCCGTGAGATCTTCGTTGTAGCACTCAGGGCCGCCCATCATGTCCATCACCATGACCGCTTCGTCATTCATGTTGGCATAAGCCGCTTTGAAGTAGTCGACAACTTCTTCTCGCTTTTTGAAAATCCAAAACGAAAAATTCTGAGCTGCCAAAATATCAACGCGTGGCTTGTTGATGACACGGACATCCTGTTCAAGAATTTCCACGCGATCAGCCTGTGATTGTTTGAGCTTTGCCAGATTATTGGCAGTGCCCCACTTCAAAGTATCCGGACATAAGTCGACGCCAACGGCGGTCCGTTTCTTTCCGGATTTCACCCATTTACAGCACACGGCGAACGTACCACAAAAATCCTCTCGCAATGATCGCGGCTTTCTCCTGTAAGCTTCCTTGAAAGCTTGTTCGAAAAACTCGACCTCATTTTCAGGACTTTGAACTGATTTTTGGTAACAGAGAAATTTGTCGGCATTGGCCGCCATCGTTTCCGATTGGCTGACTTGTTTGTCTTTCTTCTTGTCCTTAGCTCTTTTGCTATTTTTATTGCGCTTTGCCATGTTGATTATCCCAAGTTGTAAATCGAGTCGTCTCCAGTTCAGGAAAGGATTGTAAAACCAAACCGGAAAACAATCGAGACGTCGGGACGCGGAGAAATCTAAGCGATAACTGATTCTGTGGATCCATTGGTGATTAAACTTCATGCGTTTGGAAGCCGCATATTCGCCTACTTCGAATCAGACAAGTAATTTACAATGCCCGGAGTTCTACCCCTCTTTCGACCATGGAAAGCGATCGAAATTGATGTCATTTCGTGTTTCAAAACCGTCCGATTTCCGACAAGCCCTACGGCTCACTCGCTGTGGGCTCTTGCTGCTGTTGGGAGTGATAGGGCTGAACACCGGGACCGCTCGCGCCCAAGTCGACAGTAGTCGTCGCTTTGCCCAGGCGGTTCAAACAACGGTTCAAACGGAGCAAGTTCGAGGCCGTGAGATTGAAAGTCCTGCCCCTATCTCGGGTCAGCAAATCGAACGAGCTCTTCAGGATGTTGACGCCGCTAACTTGGATGAAGAGACAAAGTCAGCCATTGTTGCCCACTATCAAAATGCCAAACAGTTCTTGATGGACGCTGAGTTTGCAGCAGGCGAAGCAGCTAAGTTCCGTCTTCAGTCAGACCAAGCCGCTTCTATTATCGCCGAGGCACGTGAAGCGTTGGCTTCCACGGAAAGCAAGTCAACATTGATGTTCGACGACAAGACTCCAACGACTTCCTCGACCCCCAATGATCCAAATGTGCTGCCCCCGATGGACGCGCTGCAGAATTTGGCGAGACAGAAAGCAGATCAGCTGGCAGAATTGGAAGGCGAAAGAATCAAACTCGTCGAACTTCCCGGCAAGCAACAAGCTCGGTTGCTGGCCATTCCAGATTTGGAATTCGAAAACGAAAAACGGCAAACCGAGATCAGACGTCAACTCAATCTGGATGCGCCTGCGAATGAAATTCCATTGATGACCAGCGCTAGGCTGGCGGAATTGAATGCTGAGTTGGAGAAAGCTTCCAAACAACTTCAGTGGTTCCGGTTTGAACGCAAAGCGTACGAAGCGACCCCCAACTTGCCAACGCTTAAACTTGATTTCAAAGCCAAGCAAATCGATTTGATTCTCGAAGAGATCTCCATCATCGATCGCGCGATTGCCAAACGGCGAGTCAGCGAATTTCAGGAGTTGGCAAAAGAGAAATCTGTACCCACTCAATTGCAACCGCTTGCCGATGAGAACAGGGTTCTGGCAGCAAAGCTGATTGAGAAAAACAGTCGACTGGCTGAAGTGAAAAAGATTGGTCAAGCCGCTCAAGCGGAGCAACGAAAGACCGAATCCGATTTTAAACGAGCTGAGACTCGCGTCGAAGCAATTGGGCTCAGCGGCGTACTTGGCAAAATGTTGCGGCGCTACAAAACGGAGATTCTGGCCAAGCGCCGCCGGTACCTGTCGACTTTATCGACTTCCGGTTTGGCAAGTGAAGAAGAACAATCGCAGATCGACAAAATTTCATGGGAAGATCAACTTTCCGAATTGTCTGATATCGAATCGGCAGTCGACCGATCGTTGTTGAGGCTGGATGTGAGCAACCCGGAATTGCGCGCTCCGGCAAAAGAGTTGCTCGAACAACAACAAGAAATTCTGGGTGAATTGGAAGAGCTGGAAACCGAATTCCTTCTGGATATGTTGGAGGTCAAGACAGCCCACACGCAGTTTTTGAGCGTGAGCAAAGACTATGTCGACTTTATCGATCAACATGTACTTTGGGTCCGAAGTCTGCCGGTGATTGGACAGCCTGATCCCCAGGGCATTTCTGAATCCCAGGCGAACGTCAATGCGTTGGGCTGGATGACTTCGGGTTCGAATTGGCGATTGGTAGGCGAATCCATTGTGCGCAGCGCCAAGGAAAGGCTGCCGTCTGCGGCTTTGGTGCTGTCGGGACTGCTTGGCCTGTTTCTGGTTCAACCTCGCGTTCGGAGCGAACTCAAGAACTCCGGAGAGTTGGCGAGCAAACGTGGATGTCGGAATTTTTCGCCAACTCTGTCGGCCATTATGCAGACGTGTTTGCTGGCAATGAACTGGCCAGCAATTGGTTTGACGCTGGGATGGTTGTTGCAAACCGATTCGGCGTCGCAGTTGTTTCCGCAAGCGATTGGGCGCGGACTGACGGTGGTTTCGTTGGTCGCGATTCCTTTTGAGATATTTCGTTGGACCTGTCGAGATAACGGGCTGGCTCATCTGCACTTTGACTGGACAGAGACATTTCGTCGGACTTTGAAAAAACACCTGGGCTGGCTGATTCCGGCTGCAGCGCCGTTGCTGTTTGTGGTCGTTGCGATCGAATTTTCTGATCAAGAATCGTGGCACCGTTTGGGTCGTATCGCGATGATTGTCTTGCTGATTCTGTCGGCCATCTTTTTCTACCAAGTCTTCCGACCGAACTCGCCTGTATTCTCGACGACGACTCCAAATCAGGAGAAGGGATACTTTTACCGGTTGCGCTATTTCCGCCACATTTCCATCATGCTTGTTCACATGATGCTGATTCTATTTGCAGTGCTTGGATACTACTACTCCGTCTACGTGATCGGCAACAGTTTGTTGCAAACAGCCACGCTGGCAATTGCCGGAGTGATTTTGTTCGCGATTGCCATGCGGTTCTTGCTGGTGCGTCGCCGCAATTTGCGCTACGAGCAGCTGATACAGCAACGCACTCAGGCGCGCGCTGCCGCGGAACAACTGGCGCAAACAGGAAACGCTCCTGCCAGCCCCGTGGAGTCGCTTGATATTGAATTGCAATATGAAAGCGGTTTGGACATCACGAACGTTAGTCGCCAAGCCCGCGAGTTAACGTACGTAATCTTCTGGATCGTGATTGGACTGGTTTTTATTGGCGTGTGGCAATACCTTTTGCCGGCGACAAAAATACTTGATGGCTGGGAACTGTGGCGGGTGACGATCGGTTCATCGGTCGAAGCAGTGACCGCTCGCGATTTGTTGATCTCACTGGTGGCTTTTGCGATTACATTTTTTGGTGTTCGAAATATGCCCGGTATGCTCGAGCTGTTGTTGCTGCAACGGCTGCCGTTGGATTCGGGTGCGCGGTACGCGGTGACTTCGATTTTTCGATACATCCTGTTGGTTGCGGGAGTCATCATCGCGCTTAGTTTTCTGAAAATTCCCTGGTCGAAATACAGTTGGCTGGTCGCGGCGATTTCTGTTGGTCTAGGATTTGGTCTGCAGGAAATTGTCGCCAACTTTGTGTCGGGTTTGATTTTACTACTTGAACGTCCGGTCCGAGTGGGAGACGTCGTCACGATCGATGGCGTTACCGGAGTTGTTTCGCGAATTCAAATGCGAGCCACGACGGTGACTAATTGGGACAATCAGGAATTGGTTGTTCCCAACAAGGATCTGATTTCAGGAAAGCTCTTGAATTGGACCCTTTCCAGCGTTGTCAATCGACTGGCGTTCAAATTCGGCGTCGCGTACGGAACCGACGTGGAGAAAGTCCGCGAAATCGCGTTGAAAATTATTGACGAGAACGCTGGCGTTTTGAAAGAGCCGAAACCTTTTGTTACATTCGAAGAGTTTGGCGACAGTAGTTTAAATTTCACGATCCGTTGCTGCACCTCAGCCATTGAAAAACGTTGGGTCTTGATCAACGATATCAATACGGCATTGAACAAAGAGCTGACCGCGGCAGGGATCGAGATTCCATTCCCTCAAAGGGAAGTTCGGATTCTGGAAAACAGCTGATTGAAAACAACTGATTAATTCTCCGCCATTGCCGACTTACGATTCGAGTTTCATGTTCCCGATGCTGCTAATTAAAAGCGCTCGCGGAATGCGTTCGGTGAACTCTTCGATTTGCTGATAGAAATTTGCTTCGTCCCCTTCATCGGGTAGCTCAAAACCAAGAAAGACGATCGATGAAGTTTGCGACTGTCTTCCAATGACTTCGCGTGGATTGTCTGACACAAAGACTTCCACTTTGACTTCGATTCTCGACTCTATCGCAAGCGAATTCAAATGGCGAATGACATCCTCTTTGCCTTCTTCGCTATCGATGACCCGCATCAGGCGAATCGATTTCTGTCTCCATTTTGAGTTTTGACGCAACATATGAGCCAACAGCAACATCAACTCACCGTTTTTGCGGCCACGCCACCAGACGTCAATCGTTCCGCGCGGAGCGATCCTTGGGTCGTCTTCCGTTGGTGCAAACCGTGTGATCGCAATGTTTCGTTGCAAGTTTTGCACAACGCGCAGCGAGGCGACAAGCGGTTCAGCTTTGGCTTCTTCGTCTGGCCAGCCAAGCAACAAAGTATTCGGACGCAACGCGCCTAGGCCACTGCACTGGACAAGATACTCGATCCCTTCGGTTAGCGTGGGAGCGGCGACGATGTTGGGAAACGCGTCCAGTTCTTCGTCACGGATAAATTTCTCAAGCAGAGCTTCCTGACTGGCGATCCGATCGATTCGATTTTCAACATCGCCTTGAATGACCTGCCCAATGTTAAGAATCCCGTTACCGCTGGCCAGCCAATGTCCAAAGATGGATAAGTGTAATCGGTTTCTACTTCCGCCGCTCATGGCCAGAATGATTGGTCGCCAGTTTTTTGGATGATAGAGAGTCCGCTCAAGTTTCAGCAAATTTTTACGGGTTCGCTCGAACAGTAGTCCACTGTTGAGATCGCCCCAGCGGCTTTCTACTTGCTTGCGGTAAATGAAAAAGTAAACCGCGGCCATCAAGAGTGCCGAGAGCAACGCCCATTGCCAGTTGATCATGAGCATGACGATCGCACAGCCAAGGGCTCCGATCAGCGAAGTGAACCAATGGCTGTAACGAAATTTCGGACGGTAGCTGGGGTTTTTTGTAATCGCTTCGTAAAACGTCGCGAGGTTAATGGTGCCGTAGGTGATCAGGAATGCCATCGTGATGAGTGGCGCGATCGTATCCAGGTCTGCGACAACGATGCACAGTGAGGACAGAATAAAAGTCAGTATGATCGCACGTCGAGGTTCGCTTGCTTTTCCGTTTCCTTTGGCAAATGGTTTGAGACGCGGGAAAATTTTGTCTTTGGATAACGCCTGGAGGATGCGTGGCGCGCCCATCATGCTGCCGAGTGCACTGGAAAGCGTCGCGGCAAACACGCCGGCTGAAATCAGAATTGGCCATTGGGAAATTTCGCCTACGATCATCTTGTTTTCGATCAACGAACTGGCGGGGCGACAACCTGCCAAAAACACGGCCATGATCGCGTAGGCAACTCCGGTAACCGCGATCGACCAAAATGTTCCGCGCGGAATGCTTTTACTAGGATCGCGCAAGTCGCCGGACATGTTCGCTCCCGCCATAATGCCGGTGACCGCCGGGAAAAAGAGCGCGAACATCGTGAAGGTGGATTCTTTGACGGTTCCGTTGGACCCATCGAGATAGTGAGGTTGCCAGTTTTCCGAGAGGTGTTCAAAACTAAACGAGCCGAAACCTCCGACAAAAAATGAGATCAACGACAGAACCAATGTGCCAAGAATGAAATACTGAACCTTGATCGTCCAGCCTGCTCCAATGAACACGCAAACGAAAACAGCAAAATTGGTCACAAGTGCGATCCACTTGAGCATCGATTCGTCACCAATAACGGCAACGAAAGCCTCTGAAAAACCAATCACATACATCGCGACTGAAATGGCTTGCGCGAGAAAGAAAACGATTCCGATCGCGCCGCCAAATTCAACGCCGAGTGAGCGACTGATCAGGAAGTAGGCGCCTCCTCCTTTGACCTGAGTATTGCTGGCGACGGCTGACAATGAAAGGGTCGTCAGCGTGGTGATGACTTTGGCGGAAAGCAGAATCATCAGAGCCCAAAACAATCCGGCGTTGCCAACGACGTAGCCGAATCGCAAGAACATGATCACGCCAAGGATCGTCAGCGTGCACGGAGTAAAGACGCCACCAAAGGTTCCAAACCCTTCCGGACGGCTGTCTTTCTTCTGGCGACTTGATGGCAAGCCACCGGTTAGAAGCGAGTCGGCATTTTTGGCGTTCGAATTCATTGCACAAAAAGAGATAGCTGACTTCGAACAAATTAATTGATACGGCTTTCCGGAGAGAAACCACTCCAAGGTCCCTCATTTGATCGGCTTTCACACGCCAATATGGTAACGGAAGGGGAAGCGATGGGGCAATTACAGAAGAATCGCGTAGTTGTCGCCATGAATATACCCACCTGAAAGTAAGCCAAACCCTTGAAACCCTCAAATTTCATGGGATGCTAAAACTCGCTCGTTGGCCGTCAGCAATTTTCTACATCCTGATTTGCTTCGTCGTGCGAGCACACCAAATCGGCCGATGTTCGATTTCTAAAATGCTCGGTTGCTAAAGCGCATGAAAAAAACTGCAACCGTTTACTGGTTGCAGTCTTCCAAACAGATTCTAGTTAGGGGCGTGGATGCAAGTTCTAATTATTGTCCGAACCGCCGTTGGCTTTTTCCATGTATTTTTCGACGAGGTCGCGGTATTTCGCCGGCAGCTTTTCTTTGATCGCGTTGTTTGCCGGATCGCGGCTACGCTCACGAAGTCGGCTCCAAGCACTGGCCGGTGAATCGTCATAATTTTTTACGACAGCTTTACCGTTTTGAACGTTTGACTTTCCAGCTTGCTTGCTTTGGTTTTTCTTTTGCGGCTGGCTTTGCTTTTTCGCCTGCTGTTGCTCTTTTGCTTGAGGTTTTTCACTGGGCTTCTTGGTGTTCTTGGCGCTTTGACTACTCTCTTTCTTTTCTTCTTTCTTAATCAACAACGTCAACTTCTTTACGATCTCTTCCTGTTGGTCCTGCGTCGAATCGTTGGTCTCATCCAGTTCCAATCGTCGTCGTGAAAAATCCATTCGTTGATGAACGTCGTTCAGTTCTCCGTCGGTGATTCCTTGCAGTCGTTGGGCCTGTCGCCAGGCACTGACTCGCATTCGCTCGGGAGCGTCGGGATTGCTTTCGAGGAAACTGACGAACGACTTGATCGCAGCCTCATTGTTAAGCATGCCGGCCTGAGCCAGCCCCATGAAGTATTCAGTCACGCCAGAGTGAATTGAAAAATCCTGAAGATCTCCTTGAAGCTTTTCAAGCTTGGGAATGGCTTCTTCAAATCGTTCAGAATTCATCAATGTACGGGCAAGATAAAAACTGGCATCGGCCGCGAGGAATTTGTCTTCTGATTCGCTTAATGGCCCCAACAATTTGATGGCCTCGTCGGGATTATCCGAGTCAGCCGATTCAACGGCTTTCGCGTAATCGGGAAAGACTTCGATCAAGCCCTCTGTGATCGCATCGATTGGAGATTCTTGTGCGACCAATTCATCGACTTTCTGTTGAGCAGCCTTCTTGGTCGCATCAGTAACGTCGGATGACTTCAAGTGGTCCAGAAAAGAAGCGATGACTTTCGCGTCGTTCGGCGAACCCGCGTTGGCGGAAGTAAACGAGGTGAATGTAAAACTCAGCAACAACGCCATCGTGGCGATTGCCATGGGTTGCCTGATTGCAAAAAGTTTCTGCATTAATTTGTCCTTGATCGATCGACGCTACGATAACATCTGAATAGTCATCGCATCTGAACAGTCATCGCGAAAATAGCATAAAGAGAGACTACTGATCGTCCTTCTCCATAATGCCCTCTGTCATCTCCAGTATTTTACGTTGCATTTCGGCGGCGTTGTCGATTTCTTTTGAAAAGTCTTCGACCAAAGTTTCATTTCCACGCATATTTTCGATCTGTTTGGTGCGACGATTTAGCCGCTTTTGACGCATTCGTAGCATCTTAAGTTCGGCTGATTTCTTAAGTAATGGCTGCTTTCCACCGCCACCGCCACCTCCACCACCGCCACCTTTCTTTTGTGCTTCTTTAAGCGCATCAATCAGGTCTTCGATGGCCGTCTCAATTTCTTTTTGAACCAACTGGGTGTACTGGTCAGTTCGTTCTTTTTGCAGCATCTCCGAAGCATGTTCCAGATCGGCTTGCAGATCGAACACAACTTCCGGAAAGACAGAACTGGTTCCATCTTCAAGCAACAAGTCGTATGCCTGTTGAGAAAGTTCTTTGATTTCAAGCTCTTCCGAAGCCAGTCGCAGGATGATCAACTGATCTCGGCGACGAAGCTGGCCAAGATTGGTTTTCTTGTCATCAAGTTCGATGGTCATCACACTGGCGACCTGTTGGCGATCAAGCATTTCTTTAAACCGCGATTCGAGTCGAGCAAGTTTTTCCTCACGTGTCTCTTCGCGTAACTGGCTAAGTCGGTCTTCAAGCTCTTCGAGCGCCTCTTCCATTTTCTTCTCAGCGATCTTTTGATCTTTCTTGGCTTCCTCACCGTCGTTGTTATCAAGATCATCCGCAGCCTTTTTCATCGCTCCACCGGCTTCATCCATTTTGTCCTGCCCGGGCGGTTTCTGGTTTTGATCTCCTTGTTCTCCGTTCTCTGAATCAGGTTTCGACTTGGGTGCTTTCTTCATTTCTTCCAGAACCTCCAACGTCTTGTCACGGTTGCGACGTTGATTGTCAGCAAGTTGCTTAAGCGCTTCTGGCGGTAACGATGCGATTCGCCGTTTTTCTTTTTTTAATTCGGCCAGCGCCTTTTCCATCTCTTGTACCGCCATCTCCTGTTGACGCTCAGCATCTTTCGTTTTGCCACTGCCTAGCTTTTCCTCGGCGCGCTCTTGCATCTGAGCAGCTTTTTCAAGCGGTTGCTGACCCGGTTGTGGAGGCTGTTGTTGCGCCTTTTGCTCACCCGGTTTTGAATCGCCGGGCTTGGAGTTCCCCGGTTTTGAATCCCCCGGTTTTGAGTCACCCGGCTTGGAGTCACCCGGCTTGGAGTCACCTGGCTTGGAGTCACCTGGCTTGGAATCGCCTGGTTTTTCGTCTTCAGATTTTTTGTCGCCAGGTTCTTTTTCTTCCGGATCCTTGTCTCCCGGCTTCGCATCATCTGGCTTTTTATCACCTGATTCGTCTTCGTTTGGCTTGTCGTCACCGGGCTTGGAATCGCTAGGCTGGCCATCACCCGGTTTTGCATCACCTGGTTTTGCGTCCCCCGGTTTTGATTCTCCAGGGTCAGACGGCTCACCGTCCTTTGGGTCGCTTGGTTCACCGGCGACCGGTTTCCCGATTTCTTTCTTGAGGTTTTCGGTTTCTTTGCGAATCTCAAATTGCTTGTCCGCCAATTTGTCGAGCTTCCGCAGGCCGGCGTTGGCATTCACTTTGGTTTCTTTGATTGTGTCTTTCTGATCTTTGATCAATCCGTTCAGTTTTTGGATTTGCGCTTCGAGGCGTTTAAGCTCTTCTTCCCGATTGGTGATCTTTTCGTTTTCACGCGTCTGTTCTTTTTGCACTTCCAATCGCTTTTGGATTTCCTGCTGGAATTTTTCCAGCATCTTGATTTCATCTTTTTTTGAAATCGTTTTTTCTTTTTCGTTTGAGATCAAGCGGATCAGCCCTGCCAGGATCTCCATAATCTCATCAATCTCCTGTTTGGCTCCTGCGAATTCTTCTTTGTCAATCAGCTCCGTGACTTGGGCCATTTTTCTGGTCAGCGACGTCTCTTTGGCCTGTTGATATGTCGCGATCAAGCGGTCAGCGTATTCCGGGTCTTCTTTGCGATGCTGTTGGGCGGCAGCCGTGAATTTGGCTTCGAGTTCCAGCATCTTTTGTTGAATCTGTTTTTGCTGAATTCCCAGTTGCGTCTTTCGTAAATCGTTACGACGCGAGGAAGTCTGCGCAGTCGCCAAAGAAACGGACAGCGAACTGGCTGAAACCGCCGGCATCGCAATCAACAATGCCAGAAACAGGAGAAGCGATGTTCGTCGAGACTCACCGAAAACATAAAACGCACGAATCCGTTTGACGCAACGCATGGAAGATTGGTTGTTCATGATTTTACCCTGTCCAATGAAACCGCGCGTTGGCGGGAATGTTTCGCGGTTGTGTTTGAATGCGAATTGACGACCTGTTTCTCTTATCTTATTCAACAATTCACCTGCCCGGTTAACGGCCTCGGTGACCACTACTTTTCGTCATCAAAAATGCCTTTCGGCTCGTCATCAAAAATGTTTTTGGGTTGCATCTTTTTCTCGACCTCGGTCTTGATGGCTCCCTCCATTGATTTGATCTCAAGCAGAGCATTCAGGAAATCCTGAAAACTCTTGGAGTCGTTCATCGCGACTAAGATTTTTTTCATCTCGGTCAATATTTCTCGTTGCACGAGCAGCGTTTCGTCTACCGCCGTCTGCAAAGCACCTTGGTCTCGTTCGTTGCGGCGGCACTTGTCGAGATATCTCGTCGCAATCGAAATTAGTTCCTGATCGAGCTTGCGAATCGGATCGATGATTTTTCCAATGTAGCGTTCTTCGATCGATGGACGGCCTGGCGCGATCGCGTTTTCGGCTTCTTCCAGTCGATTGTTTTTGATTTCGACAAGAAACTCTTCAAATCGAGACGCAACTCGATCAATAGAAGTTCCAATTCCTTTCTGGTCTCGTACGAGAGAAATCAATTCCTGGTCTCGCATCGCGTGATATTGATCTTCGGTTTGCCCGTCAGCGACGCCGGCCACCGCAACCATTTCAAGTTCGCCGGTCAGTTCCAGCTGACGCTCGTAAGCCTGTTCAAATGCCTTGCGTTGTTCTTCCTCGCGTCGCAACAGATCTGCACGAAGCTCGTCTTCGGTAACGACCCGCAGCAAGAATTCTTGAGAGTAACCAACGCCGGGTGGTTCAGGATGATTGTCTGTCGCTGCGACGGCCAATCGAAAACTGGTTCCCGGCTTGAGGTCCAGCGGCATGACGTCCAGCACACTGACCTGGGCGGCCTGCTTCCAAGGCGACGGGTCTTTGCGATCAGCCAGATTCGCGATCTCGAAATTTCGAGCCGTCGCTTGTTCTGCTTCAGCGTCTTTCCAGTTCGCATTGAATTGCAATTGTATCAGTCCATACTGATCAACCGCTTCGAAGTCGACCGGTAGCATTGCGCGTGGCGCGATCAGTCCGCTGATGCCCATCAGATTCGCGCGAACTTTTGGCGGGCCGTCGTCGCGAATCGTGATTGTGAATTTCGTCCGGCGCGAATTGTTAAGTCCGCCGGCATCGGTTAACACAAATTCATATTGGCCGCCCATCAACGGCTGATTAGAATCACCCACAGAACCGCTAAAAGATTCTCCGTCGGCTGCCACGGTCAATGGGAACTCTGTTTCGCCCGATCGCAAAATTGCGGCAGAAAGTTTTTTGTTTGCATCCGCATTGATAGTCAACTGACTTCCTTGCAAGACTGGATGCGGTCCACCGCCAACCAGCGGCAACGGATCGGTCTGAGCGTATGCCGGAAGATTCGCGTTCAATTCGAGATTGGTAATAGCCGGCGGCTCGACCAACTCAACGTCGACCCACTCGGTAACATCGTCTCCGCCGGACGCGCGAAACCGGAAAGTCGATGACACATTGTGAAACACAAAGGAATGTTGACGACCATCTTCTTTGCCGGTCTGCTTCATCGTCTGAAACGTTCGACCGCCCGTGTTATCGATTTCGAGGCTCACCGAAACGTTTGCGTTGGTTGACTCATCAGAAACAATGACGAATTGTCGATGATCAGCACCACGCGGGATGGTCAGCGTGCCGTCCTTAACGCCATCAATGACGAGGTAAGTCCCTTGCGGCCATTGGTCGTCCAACAGCATCACATTGCGGTTGAACCAAGTTCGAAGAAAGTCAGTTTTCGCGACGCCAATTCCCAACAAACCAAACGCGACCAAGGAGGCAATCATCAAAACCAGGTTTGATTTGTATTGGTCCTGGTTGAGCACTTCAGTAAAGTCAACGGACTCAGCTCGACGCAAGCCTTCCTTGATAGTGGCCTCCGCCAGTTGTTCCGATACGCCGACCGACTCAAAATCTTTCTCTCGCGCCAGTTGCACAGAGCTGATAAGGCCTTCGTCTAATGATTTGTTTTTTTGTTCGATCTGATAAAGCAGCGCGTCGTCGGTCGGGCGATTTTGAAGCGGCTTGAACACGCGCCAGAAGAAAAACAACGCTGCGGCAACCGCCATCACCAACAACATGATGAGTCGTTGGCTGAAGTCCATTTTGAAAAATCGGTCCAGCACCATGTCTACAGCAAGAATGGCCAGCAAGATCAAGAACCAGCGCGAAAGTCCTTGCACCAACATCCAGCCAGTAAGCTTGCGGCGCAGGTTTCCAAGTCGATCAAAGATTGACTTGGGGATGGTTCGATTGGAAGCGGCTTGAGACATTTAAACGTGTTCAGAAATAAAGTTCAGTGTTCAGGTTTCGGACTTCAAATTTACAATGCGATCAAAGTAGTTTGTACCATTTGCGTAGCGCCCATTCGATGGTCAACAGGATCACCGGAAGCGCGAAAACAGTCCAGCGGATAAAAGGGCTGATGTCCCACAATGGTTCCGGCGGGCTGTTGAATTCGGCTCGCTGGACCATCGTTGGCAGCTGGGCGGGCAGTTGTTCGATCGAGTCCAAGCGAAGGTATTTTCCGCCAGTTCGTTCGGCAATGTCCGTCAACAACTTCTCGTTCAACCAGTACGAGCTCGATTCGGCGCTCGGCGCGACGATTCGAAAGCTCACCGGATCGATTAGTTTTTCTTCCGATGCTCCGAGATCGATCGTCGCATCGTATTGACCCATTCGGTTGGCAGGAAAAGATCCCTGGTAACGGCCTTCCTGGTTGGGCAACATTTTCATTGTGATTGTTTGTTCGCGACCGTCGCTCGATTTCACAGTCGCCTCTACCGCAGGCTGCGACAGCGGTTTGAACTGTTCGTCCAACAAACGGGCCACCAGCGTAACGCGATCGCCCAATTCATATTCGCTTTTCTCCCGATCAATAAATCCGCGACGAGATCCTTGAAGCGAACGGGTTTCCACGAGATACCGAACAACCTGGACCCAGAATCGATCGAAAAACTGCGCTTGCAAACCCATGGATCGGGTCAACCAGGTTCCTTCGAATCCGAAATACAAAACCGAGCCGGCACCAAAACGTCCAGAGACCAACAGCGGTTGGTTGCCACTTGCGCTAACTTGCTCTTGACCTTTTTCGATCAACACGCGCGCTGTAGGTTTGGCGGTGAGAGCGGGAAAGCTCCAGTAAATTTCCTTCATCATGCTCCAGATCTTCAGGTTCTCTTCTGGCTCATTGCGAAAGCTCATGACCGGGTGGTCCATGTTGTGATTGACGAACAGCATCCGCTCTGGTCGCGACTCGCCGGCTTCGGCCAACGCCTGATTCACATCGATGAACTCGGTATTGCCGAATCGAACCGGCAGGATTTCATGAAAGCCCTTCAGTCGATTGAGCGTGATAAACTCGCTGGAGAAATGTGGGCCGGCCATGTAAAGCACCCCACCCGCTTTGAATTTGCAAAAATCTTTCAACAGATCGATCCATCGATCGTCGAACTCTTCCGGATTCGGGTCGATCATCACGACGACGTTGTATCGACCAAGCTCTTCGATTGTCCGAGGCAAGCGAGAGATCGGGTCATTGCCTTCTTGTGGTCGCGACTCGTCCATCGACTGAAGCCAGCAACTCAGCTCGATCGATTGGTCGCGCTGCAGCAGTTTATATAAGTGATGATAGTCCCAGTTGGGCAATCCGGAGATTAACAGGACTTTCACTTTTTCGTCGATGACTTCCATCGCCGCCGACGCCATCTCGTTGTCCAGTGTGTCGGTTTCATCCTCAAGCGGATCAACCTTGATCGTGTAAATGTACTTACCTGGCACATTGGTGACGTGATCAAAATCGACGCGAATCCGACCCCCGTTTTCTGGCACGTTCACGCTTTGAGTTTTGATTTCCGTACGTGAAGAAAGTTTGCCGGAGCTTTCATCAACCCTTTGCTCAATAAGTTTGACATCCAGTTTTCCCGGTAATCCAGTTTCGTCACGGCGACTTGTCTGCAGCACCGTTTCAATTTCAAACGGCTCGTCCGGATAAGCTTTGTTGCGAACGTAGACTTCAGCGACTGCGAGATTTTTGGGTGGATTGGGATCGCCAACGCCGATGGTGAAAATAGGTATGTCGAGATCCGCGGCCTTCTGCGCCATTTCCAGCGGATCTTCCGAGCCATTGTGTTGCCCTTCACTGATCACAATGATCGATGCCGGCCTTGCATTGTCATCCAGCAATTGGCGGATGCCTTGCCAAATGTCAGTTCCGGATCCGGACGGAATCAGCTCGGGCATCTTTGTTTCTGCGGCAACGTTTTTGTCGTCGGCGCTTTCTTTTTCGTTCTGGGCTTGTTCGATATCTTCTTTGGAAAGCGCAGAAATCAATTCCACCGGTGTTGAACCGTCGGCAAAATCGACAATGCGAACGGAGCCTTTTTCCCGGATCGATCGAAGAATTTCCGGATGCTTGTCAAAAGCTTGATTGATGAGCTCGGACCGCGTCACCGTTCCCGTTCCGATCAATTCATTGTCGAGTCCCGTCAGCGTCGCCAGCTTTTTCGATTGGTCTTCGCTGCGATACAGATCGCCTCGAGCAAGCGACAAAGACCCGTCTCGCAGCAATCCGATATTCGGCTTGATCTCATTCACTTGTTGGAAGTAAACCGAAGGCTTGAGGAACATCGCGATCAACAACAGCAAAACGGCCAGCCGAATTCCACCAAGCAGCAGCTTGATCCCACCAGGGCAGGTCGAAATTTCGCGACGGTACAGCCAGAAAACGCCGTAAGCAACAGCTGCCAGAATGGCTAACAGCACAAACACGCCCCATGACTCCGGCAGGTTTACCCACTGCAGTTTTGGCGTACCGACTTTGTCTGGATCGCTGCCCACGATCCACTCAAGCACACTCGATTTGGCAAAAAGGAAATTCAATTCAGTCGTTTCTTAACTCGTTTGTCTGTTATTTAAATCATCAACTTAAAATTACTCTCGTGGCCCGAGCGCGTAAACTCGATTGCCGCCATGCACCCAGATTCGATTTCCATCGCTATACAAGTTTCCAACCGGCGCCGATGTTCCCAGAAAGACCTCGAACTTGTCCAACGCCTGTTTGTCGCGACCGATGTTGGTCAAATTAAATCGATAGATTGCGTTTTCGACTGGCACGAAGACTCCGTTCGGAGTGACCATGCCTCGACCGTGCGAAGTCTTTCCGTCAAACAGATCGTCACTTCCCCATGCCAACATCCCCTCGCCTTTCAAGTCGATGGCAATGATCGTTGACTTGCCGCCGAGGTAAAGAATATCGTTGTAAGCTCCGATGATGTAATCGACTTGATGTCCATCGGGCTTCATCGTGGACCACCAGAGGACTTTTCCGCTGTTTCGGTCAAAGGCGCGAATGGTTTTGGTGTCACTGCAAAAGCAAATCAGTTGATTCCCGTAAGGAACAATCACGTCGCTCGACCAGCCGTCAAATTCCAGCCGTTCGTTCGTCCAGTTGTTCCTCCGAGTGAATTCGTCTTTCTCGCCCTCGCGTTTGTAACGTTTGGCGAATCGCACCATTCCGGAAGTTGGGTCGATCACGAAAATGACGCCCATCCCGCAATTCACAAACAGATCACTACCATCAAGGGTCAAGTTGATTGGCGACCACGGGACAGAGCCAGATTCTGGTTCGTCACAAAGAAATGCATTCCAAACCGTGTTGCCTTGTCCATCAAAAGCAAAAAGATGAATCGCGCCACCCATGTTGACCGGTGCGATCACAAGTTCACCGAATCCAATGGGCGCCGCCATAAACCCGGCGCCTTTGAGTGTTACTTCGTCAAAATCCTCAACGTCGACTTCTTCGGTTTCGGCGTTTTTCTTTTTCGTTTCCGGCTGCGGAACTGACCACAGCATTGAACCGGTCTTTTGATCGTAAGCTGTCAAATAATTAACACGTGTGCGTCGGACAGATGCATTCCATTGGGGTTGAACGCTGCGTAACGCTTCCCGGTTGCGATCGTCGAACCGTTTGCCTTCTATCGCGTACAAGATGCCATCGTGAAACGACATCTCCTGATAAATCGTATCACCAAACAGTTGGACTTCTGCAAACGAATTGGGATAGGGAAAATCAGCTTTGGAAGATCCGCGGCGGCGATTGAAAGCGCCCCAGCTTCTGCGAATGGTTTGCAACATCATTGACGACTCATCAATTTGAAAAGCGTTTCGCCACACGCTCCGCCAAGCCACAAAGTCATCGATACCTGCTACGTCTTTTTCGGATTTGTCCCGAATGTGGTCTTCGATCTTCTTGCGGTCCCAAGCCACGATATCTGCAGGCGCTTTGAAGTAAATTCGATCCTGATCGAACAGTAAGTGACCGGCGGGTCGCCAACTATTTTTCGTCCAACTTTCGATTAACTTTTTCTCAATGATGTTCCGTGTATTTTTCGCTGTCTTTCCATGTGATTCGTCACCCGTAAGGACGACGCCAATGGTGTCAGCAACGGAACCATAGCGACTGTCGCGCGGTGGAACATAAAACTGCCACACCGCTTCCTGGTCACTTGAATAAGCTGACTTTGGGAGCGCCGCCATGGCGCCGTTTCGTTTGAGGTTGCCGCCTTGCATCGCCCATTCGTTAGACACATCGGCGGCGCTCGAGTCGACCGAGATGTTTCCAACAGATGTTTCGATTGATTCAATGGCTGACGAAAACTCTGATCCGTCAACTTCTTTCGCCGTTGCAATCGAAACATTGGCTTGTTCGGTATTGCCCATGAACGAATGGCAAAGCGCGATCCGGGCGTGAACTTCGTTGAGCGGAACGGAAGGATCGGGATAGTAACGAACGATCTTGTCAAACATTCTCAGCGCGCCGGGAAAGTCGTAGTTGTCGAGATAGATACAACCAAGTCGAAACGCTGCATCGTCGCCAACGGAGCTGACAAAGAATCTTCTGACGACCTGGTTGAGAGCGGCCAAGTCGTTCGGGTCACCAGCGCTGGCAAGAATTTCTTTGGCTTCGGCATCGGCTGTGATGCGGTAAATAGCCAAGCCTTCCTCCGGTAGCGTGGCGATAATTCGCTCGACTCGATTGACAAGCGAAAGGTAGATCACTTCGTCGGCGGAAAACAACGCATCACCACTCCGCTCGAGAACGGCTTGCCACATCTGAGTGGCGGCTCGATAGTTGCCGTCTTCACGACGACGATTGGCTTTCTCCAGCAAGATCTCCAGGTTCGGATCCGTTTTTAACGTCGCGCCGCCGGCAGCAAGTTTCTTGTTTTCTTCAGCAATCTCCTCATCGTCTTCGGATTCGAATCCCATGCCGAGCGCAATCCCTTGGCGCACTTTAATCACACCTTGTCCTCCTCTTTGGACTTCAATGCGAACCTGCGCCGCGCATGATTTCGGACCGAACGATGTTGGCAGCAATAGCGCCAACATCGTCATCGTAAATGCGACAGGAAAAATTGTTGATTGTTTCATGATTTAAACTCCCCGTTTGCTGGCACGGAGTAATGTTAGCGCTTCTTGCCCCACCACCAGCCAAGGAATTGTTCTGTAACCAAAATTCCAAACAGCACCACCAGAATCCAAATCCAGATTTCGGTATTGCCACCTGAAACAGTTTGTTCGCCGATTTCCGACATTGAAACGAGCGAGACTTTGTTGCCAAAGAACTCTTCGCTTCGCTCGGATTCGCTCAGCCGCTTAAGCTGGCTCTCGTTAACGTCATAGTTCGAAGCAAACACAACAGGTTCGACTTCGCCGGTATGATTCGTCAACTGTAATTCGTAAAAGCCAGCTCGATTGAGGTCAGCAAACTCTGCTCGATAAAGCAAACTTTGCTCAGCAGTCGGATCGATCGGCTTGGCTACCGTTTCCGTTTTTTCATTTTTTGGATCGCGAAGTGCAACACGATTCTGATAGGCCGACAAATCGATGGGATAGCTAATCGACTCGCCCAACGTGATTCCGGTTGCGCTGGCCGTGTTGCCGACAAGGTAATCGATCAAGTCGATCATCACGGGAACGAACGTCGGGCTGCTGGGCCACATCGTCCAGTCGCCGTCACCAGGCAACGTGAAGATTACAACTCGGCCATCGCCGAGTGATTTTTCAACCATTGCCGGCGAGTTGTCTCGGTCGCTCAGTCGCATGGGAACTTGAACCGTTTTGCCAATCTGCTCTTCCGCAATTTCCGATGTCCACCAACTGAAGATATCGACTTTACTCAGACTCGACGCGTCGCTGTCGACGATGACCTTGAGAGCCGGATGTATTTGTGGGTCGATTTCAAAGTTCACCCACTTCGACATCGTCGGATCGCCCATCATCGCATTGAGCTTCAACGGAGAAAGCCCGTTGCCGTCTTGATAAAACGAATCGTTAAACGTTCCAGCACGAACTCGGTTTCCCGGCATCAGCACCAATGCGCCGCCGTCTTCAACCCATTGCATGATCGACTTCAATCGATCCGGCGAAGCTTCATCAACGTTGCATAAATAGATTGCCGAATAATCGGACAGCGATACTGTTTCCAACTCACTGACGGTGGCGACGTCCATTTTCAAGCCAGTCCCCAGCACTGCCAGTGAACGCAAGTAATGGGTTTCACTTCTCTCCGCCACTGACGAAGGATCGCCATCGACCAGCAGCACGGGAATTCCGTCCATGACTCTCGCGGCGTACAAACGCGAACTGTCTTCAAGCAATTGGTCGAGTGCCAGATCGGTATCGCCAAGTGACTGCCGATCAATCTCGGCTCGAATTCGAAAGTTTTCAAACGGCGCGATTGATTCAGATTCGAATTCCAGCATCGACAAATCACGCCCGGAAAAAACGCAATTGAATTCAAGCGTCTCCGTTTGTCCCGGCGCTATTGAGCCGATCGTTTCGTATTGAGGTTGGTCTTCGTTGATTTGAAAAAGTATTTTCAAGTCGCTGACCGTTTGCGTTCCATAATTGGAAACCGAAACGAGAAAGCTGATTGTTTTGTCGGCGACCAATAGTTCGTAAGGACGCACACTCGTCACGGCAACGTTTTGTGAGTTGTCGCTGCCGGTATCTATCACAAAAGTGTTGATCGCGCTGTCAGCGATTTTTTGGATCAGCTGATTAGGTGCCGACTCGGCCTGAAGATCGGCCAGCGGCATCCAGTCACGCGTTCGCATGTCGGTATAAATGTAAGCGGCACGTCCAACATTTTCACGCTTGCCTTGTAAGTACCTGCTCAATTCGCTGAGCGAAACACTGTAGTCGGCGACTTGATCGGAGCACTCAATCTGATCGATCGTCTGGCTGAGTTCTGCCAACACGTTTTCGGTTAGCGGTTTGTTGTCGAGAAGCGGTTGGGTTGGGTTGCTGGTGAGATAAACGGTCAACCAGTCCTCTGTTTCAGGATCGTTGGCAAACTTGCTCAACATTTCCTTGACGTTTTCCTGCGTTTTTTGCAGTGCCGGAACCGAATCGACCAGCACGCGTTGCGAAAGCGAATCGTCAATCAACAGGACTCGCTCGATCTGTTGCGTTTGCTGCATCACGTTGGCAACGCTCGATGGCAGAAAGGGTCTGGCCAACATCAAAGCGACCAGCAGCATCGCAAGGCATCGAAGTAACAGCAAAATCAGGTTTTCAACTTGAACCCGGCGACGGTTCTTTTTGTCCGCTTCGAACAAAAAGTCCATGGCTGCCCAGTCAACGATTTTGAATCGTCGTTTGTTGAGCAAGTGAATCAGGATCGGAATTCCGATCGCCAGCCCACCGAACAGCATCCACGGATTGAAGAACCAGGTTAGCATTGAAGAGGTTTCTGAATTAGTAAGTTAAATGTTGTGT
>CAZPBE010000014.1:27370-29625 GCA_964584615.1 uncultured Pirellulaceae bacterium
AGTTCGCTTAGTGTTTTGAGTTCGCACACAAACGCTGATAAATGTTTTGGCGAATCTCAGCATTGGTTATCTCTCGAGGGGTGCCATGTTTACGCTCGCGTAAGCATGCTCACACCAGCGTGAACATGGCACCCGGCACTTAGGTTTGATGGACCACTAGGTTAACTTTCGTTTTGATTTGGCGCGGAAATTCAAATAGCTCGCCAGCACGCCGCCGAGTGATTTCGATGTATCCAATAGCACATGATCGATTCCCGACGCACCACAGACTTTTTTGATCCGCTTCATGTATCGGTCAACCGCTTCCATGTACGAATCTCTTAATGCTCTCGGCTCAGTATGCAGTTGCGCGTCGATTTCGATGCCGCGAAACAAAGTGTTCTCCTGAAACGGGAACTCAAGCTCATCATGATGCATCACGTGAAACACGATGACCTCGTGTCGTCGCAAGCGGAACTGTTGCAAAGATTTGCCAAGCTCTTCCGGATCGAGAAATAGATCCGAGAACAACACGACCATCCCGCGGCTGCTCAATTGCGAAGCCAGCGCCAAGAACGGATCGGCCACGTCGGTTTTGTTTTCGGGCTCGGCTTGCTGCAGCTCGTGCAAAATCAGTTTCAAGTGAGAAGGATGAGAACTTGATTTAAGCGTCTTGTCGATTTGGTTGCTGAACATCACCAGCCCAACAGAATCCTGTTGTTGCTGCATCATAAAAGCCAATGACGCGGCCGCCGTTGAAGCGTAGTCGAATTTGCTCCATCCTGTTTTCTCGCCATACCGCATCGACTTACTGCAATCGACCAGAATGTGGCATTTTAGATTTGTCTCTTCCTCGTACTCTTTAATATAGAGCCGATCCGTTTTCGACCAGACTTTCCAGTCGATGTGCCGCAAGTCGTCGCCGGGAGAGTACTCGCGATGAGCCGCAAACTCGATGGCAAATCCGTTGTACGGACTGCGATGTTGTCCCGTGACAAACCCTTCCACGACCAAGCGTGCACGAATGTCCAGCCGCTTGATCTTGTCAAGCGTTTCCGGGTCGAGATAGTTTTTAGGCGACGTTTCGGTTTTTGCCATGAACGGTGTAAGTCATCATCAAGAAATATAAAACAACCGCTTCCTTGCGCGATGGGCTAAGCAGAAAAAGCTTTTGCCAACTCCGGCGCGACTTGATCGCCATCGGATCGTTCAGGAAGTTCCTTCAACAGCCGGTCGATCACATCGTCGGACGTGATGCCTGTCGATTCGGCGCTGAAGTTTGTAATCACACGATGGCGAAGCACCGGCCGCGCGACGGCGCGAACGTCATCGGTAGTCGCATAGGTTCTTCCTTCGAGAACGGCACGAGCTTTCGCGCCCAGCAGTAAGTTCTGCACACCACGCGGGCCAGCACCCCAGCTGATCGACTCTTTCACAAACTCTGGACACTCGTCTTCCAGCACACGTGTTGCACGTACCAACCGCAATGCAAAATGGATCACGTGTGAAGCGACCGGAACGCGGCGGACAAGATGTTGTAAACGCAAAATGTCTTCGCCCGATAAAATTTGCTCGACATTCGTTTCGATGTCGGCCGTCGTCGTTTCGGCAATTCGATACTCTTCGTCATAAGACGGATACTTGACGAAGACCTTAAACATAAAACGATCTTGTTGAGCTTCCGGCAAAGTGTACGTGCCTTCCTGCTCGATCGGGTTTTGAGTTGCCAGCACAAAGAACGGAGACGGCAATACGTGACGTTCGCCGCCGATTGTGACTTGCTTCTCCTGCATCGCTTCCAACAAAGCGGCTTGCGTCTTCGGCGGTGTTCGGTTGATCTCGTCTGCCAAAATAATGTTAGAGAAGACGGGACCTTTGAGAAACTTAAACTCTCGAGCGCCTGTCGTTTTGTCTTCTTGAATCACCTCGGTTCCAACAATGTCGCTGGGCATCAAGTCCGGTGTAAACTGAATCCGGGCAAAATCAAGATTAAGCGTTCGCGCCAAAGTGCTGACCATCAACGTCTTTGCCAAACCGGGCACACCCTCAAGCAGGCAGTGGCCTCGGGCAAAGATCGCGATCATCAGTTGTTCGATCACATCTTGCTGGCCAACAATGACTTTTGAAAGTTCTTGACCGACAGATTTGTAGGCTTCGCTCAGTTTCTTCAGCGCCTCAACATCGTCGGCTTTCAGGTCGGCTTGGCCGGAAGGTTGATCATTCATATTGTGTTGTTCCCAATTCTCTACGAGTCTGCGTCTATATTTATTAGTGTC
>CAZPBE010000014.1:29725-101164 GCA_964584615.1 uncultured Pirellulaceae bacterium
TTATTAGTGTCGCGGTGATTGTTTTTTCTGATTCGAACCGATTGTTGGGCCATACACCCCAAAAGGTCTGATTGTTTTGACCTGAATCCCCTATTCTAACGTCATTCCAAGTAATTTTCCGCCGTCACATGACCGTTCGCACGAAAAATCCCTTTTTCGATACGTAGGTTATTCGACGAAGTTCGCAGGGAGCCGTTCCAAACAATCTGGGGATTCGACACTAAAATAACACCGTGGGTCCATGTTCAAGGTTGCTCGAATTTCAAAATTTTCAAAATCGCCCTCATAAAGAAGCAAATACCAAACCATGAATCAGCCAGCAGCATTTAACGAATCGAGTTCCTCCAATGCTGATCCGTCTGTGAGCCCTTACCGCGATGCAGCTTCGTCAAACAAGAATGAGTCTCGAATTCCAATGTTGCTGTCGATATTGACGCACACTGTTTTAGTAGGAATCTGCTTATTTTGTTTTTGGTTATTTCAAAAGCCACCCGCCGAAACAGCGCGTCGCGGTGGAATTGTATTGACCAATACCGTTGACGATGACAATGAAGAATATTTGACCGAAGAGGATGTCTCGGAAGACTCCGCAACTCAAGCTGCCGCCCAAGCATCATCGGCAGCCTCTTCGTCGGCCCCAAAGATTGAACAGCCGGTGATCGAAAGTGCACCTGGCCCGCCTCCGATTGATTTCGATGCAGACGCTTCGTCGATGGCAAACGATTCACAAACCAAAGGGCTTGAAAGACAGTTCGAATTGACGCAAGCCGATCTGGACATGATTGCCGAAGACCAGAAACGATTCAAAGCACGTCAGCCAAAAGGGTTTGAGACTTCGATTAGTGTCTTCGGCGACACCACCATGACCGGACGAAAATTTGTGTTCGTGATCGATCGATCGCAAAGCATGGGCACCGATGGACTGGGCGTGATTCGGGCCGCACGCGATGAACTTTCCCGAGCAGTGTCGGAGTTGAAAGAAAACCATGAGTTTCAAATCGTGGCTTATCATGATCGAACGGTGACGATTTCGGTTCGCCAGATGCTGCCAGCGACCGATGAAAATAAGCGGCGGGTGAAACCGTTTATGGAAAATCTGGTCGCGCTCGGGTCCACCGAACATCGATATGGCCTGGTTGCCGCTTTGGCATTCAAGCCCGATGCGATTGTTTTCATGACCGATGGGGGATATCCAGGGCTTAACCATGGTGAAATCAAAGAGATTCGGCGTATGGCAGGTTCGACGCAAATCCACTGCATCCAGTTTGGCTCGGGACCTTTGCAGCAATCAACGAATTTTATGAAACAACTTGCGGAACAAAACGATGGAAGTTTCAGTTACATTGATGTGAACCATTGGGGTGAAGAGGAATAGTTTTTTGAAAAGGGTTCAGGGTTCAGGGTTCGGTAAGAATCTGAGATATTGGATGTTGGGTCTCGAATCAGCCGAAGTCACCAAGAGAAACAGGTGCGTCCGCTTGCAATGAAAGTAATCACTCGATGAGCGTTCAAACGAAAAAATTAACCAGCAATCTCGCAGGAGTGTTGCTGCAACTTGCCGGATCCCAAATGCATCGTCCGGCGAAATACCGACCGCTGCGCGGGTTTGCATTCGCCTCGATCGCAGTTCTGTTTTCAATGATGTTGGCCGGCAATTCATCCGCAGAAGAATTACAATTGCATTTTCGCAATGGCGATGTGGTGACGTTCGATGTGCAAACGCCGACGATCGGCTGGACTTCCGTTGGCATGCGCGGCGATATGAAACGTGTTGAAATTCCTTTGTCGGAAATCGGTTCGATTAACCTGACAACTTCCCCAGCGAGTGAACAGCTTGCCAAAATTCGAACTTTGATCGCTCAACTTTCCAGCCAGGTTTATTTGGAACGCCAGCGTGCCGAGGAAGAGTTGCGTGTTGCCGGACGTCGGTTTCGGAAACTTCTTGAGCAGGAATCAGAAGTCGGAACCGCGGAAGCAAAATATCGACTCAGTCGTGTGGTTAGCCATTTGTCCAAGTCGCGAAAAGATGATGCTCAAGAGCTCGACCGGCTTTCGTACGCAAACGGAAAGTCGATCGATGGTGATGCTGGTCAGTTTTCGTTGCGTTGTATGTATCGCGGCGATGAAATCGAAATCGAACGAAGCGACTTGATGAAAATTATGCGCCCTCGTCCTGCGCTTGATGCCGCTGACAACGGAATCGCCAAGAAAGTCGAAGTCGAAATGTTTCATTCTCATGAGAAATTCGTTGACAGGAAAACTCAACGCGAGATTGATTTTTCGAAATCAGCTGACGGGAAAACACTAAGTCGCGAAAACGATGTGGCCGAAGAATACACCGAGTTCGGCTTGAAGTTCGATACTCCGAACAAGAAGGGGTTTGTTGGGGTATCTGGCTATCCGTTCAAATTTAATGGAATTCCTGTCGGCGGTAATTCAATTTGCGTCTACCGAACCCGAGGGCAATCGTTGCGATTCCAAGGTGAGATGGAGATTGGTTTTTGTATGCCCGGCCAACCGGGTGTTCCTGCAGGCGTCAACGAGTTTGGGCTGTTTTTGGCTCGGGTTCAACACAGCCGAGATTTCATCATGGAAGCCTACGACGAGACGGGGCACTTGTTGGCGACCGTCGAATCTACCGATCAGCAATGTTCGTTTCATGGTTTGAGGTCGAGTCAGCCAATCGCGAAGATTCGAATCCTTTCCAATCCGTATCTCGATAAAGTGACTCGGGTAGTTGATAAAGACTATGCCGTCGACACCATTTACGTTTCCAAGAAACCTGTGCCGATTCGAGGATTGGGTTCCAGCAAAAAGTTATCGTTTCGAAACGGCGATTCGCTCACGCCGCAAGGATTGAAGTTTACCGATGATGGAAGCGTGGAGTTTTCAACTGCTGACGGATTGCAGCGATCGGTCGGTATTGGCGAGTTGACAATGCTAGGGTTTGCCGATGAAAAGAATTCAGCCCCGCCCGAGGTCGAAGGCAATTGGAAGATCTTGCTCGAAGATGGCAGTGTCCTGATTGTGGAGCCTGGCAAAACGTTCAAGAGCTCATTGGTTGGCCGGGAATTCAAACCTGAGGAAGTCGCGGCAGTCTGGCCGGCAAGCGAAAAATTGCGCTATCCCGTTAATGGAGACTTTAAACGTGGGCCCACTGTTCTCGTTTATCCTACCTGTCGAATCGCCACTCTGGATATCGAATTTATTAACGATGGGTTTGTGTGGAGAGAAGCTGACAAACTTGAAGCGAACTTGATCTTGAGCAAAAACGGCAAAGACGATGACACCGATCCGACACCGGATGGGAAAGCGGAATATTATTCCGACAAGAAACCTCAAAACCAGCCGACCGTTTGGCTTCGCGAACCCATGACGCTGCCCCGTTCACAAGGAATGATTCGGCTCCTGGATGGCCAAGCAATTGCTTACGGCGACCGGTCCTTGTTTTCGTTGGAAGCAGTCAGTCCGTCCGATTCAAAAGCAAATGGGATTGCGCCAACCATCGTTGTCAAATTCGGCGACACGTCGGTGACCATCGACGGTGCGAAAATTAAAAGCATCAGCCCGGCCAACTAACGCACCACATTACCTACTTCAATCTACTAACAGAAAAACTAACTTGGAATCTTCAACACTAGACGTGATCGCGGTCGGGGCTCATCCGGATGATTGCGAAATTGGTTGTGGTGGAACTTTGGCAGCCATGGCAAGCGCCGGGCTTCGCGTCGGGATTGTCGACCTAACCAATGGCGAACCAACTCCGCTTTGCCCCAGTCCCGACGTTCGACTTGACGAAGCCCGCGCTGCGGCAGAAGTCCTCGGCGTTCAGCGCGTCGTGCTTGATTCACCGCATCTGGTTAACCGTCGGCTCTTTGATTCGTTCGAAGCTCGAGTTGAGTTGGCGAAGCAGTTTCGAATTTACAAGCCAAAATTAGTCATCGGCATCGGTGGAAAAACATTGTTGGCTTCCCCCGACCACTGGCAAGCGATGCAGATCACAGACGCGGCGATTTTCTATAGCAGGCTGACAAAGTGGGATGAGCATTTCAATGGATTGCCGGTCCATACCGTTTCTCGACAGCTAAGTTATTCGCTGATGTTTTCGGCAGGGTTCAGCGGCCTGGGCCCTCGCCAGTTCGTGTATGACATTTCCGATTATTTGGAAACTAAAATGGCTGCAGTGAAATGTTATATGACTCAATTTCCTCCGGAGAAACAGGCGGTGTTTGCGAAAGTAGAATCGCTGGCAAAGACGTGCGGTTTGGCGGCCGGTGTCGAAGCAGGTGAAGTCTTTACATCCTCGCGTGCGTTGGCCAGTCGCAACATGTTCGAGACGTTGTTACTTGACCAGCAAGTATAAATGACGCGACATTTTGTTCGGAGAAATGAGCCGCACGAGCTTGCCGAGCGAATTGCATAAATGCCACGGATGTTCCAATCTCTTGATAGATGCAAGAATGGAATGACGATGTCTTGGCATCATCAATTCTGCGCTATGAACTTCTGCCCCGAGTAAATCCGAAATCAACATGTCGACCCAACGCGTCTTTTTCGAAAACCAACACGCCACCAAGCTTGCCGGGATCATTGATTCTCCAGATGAGCAACCGTTGGCTTTCGCGGTTTTCGCTCATTGCTTCACTTGCACCAAGGACTTAAAAGCGATCGTCAAGATCAGCCGTCGTCTGGCGGCCAACCGAGTCGCAGTGCTTCGTTTTGACTTTACCGGGCTTGGATCAAGCAGCGGTGTATTTGCAGATTCAAATTTTAACACCAATCTTGATGATGTCCGTGCCGCAGTCGCCTACTTGAAACAGGAGCACCAACCACCTTCGTTGTTGATTGGTCACTCACTTGGCGGCGCGGCGATGATGGCGGTGGCCAACGAATTCGACTCGGTCAAAGGCTTGGCTACGCTTGCGTCACCTTCCTGTACTGCGCATTTGGCTGACACGCTGTTGCGGCTGAATCCGGAAATCGAAAACAACGGCGAAGGTGAAGTCGTGATTGGCGGAAGGACACATTTGATTCGACAGCAAATGGTCGACGTACTTCGTTCAACGGACCTCGAATCAAAAATCCGCGAGCTTGACGTTCCGCATTTGATTTTGCATTCAACAGCAGACCAAACTTTAAGTTATCAACATGCGGAAAAACTCTTCGAATTTGGGAACCTTTCCGAGTCCGGTGAGTCGATGGATACAAGCAAAACATTTGTCCCGCGATCCCCGAAAACTTTGGTGACACTCGATGGTTCTGATCATTTGTTAGTCAAACTACCGAACGATCCGACTTACGTGTCCGATATCATTCGTGTTTGGGCGTCACGTTACATTCCAACGCCACACGAATAAACGTGGCAAGTTTGGCAGTATGCAGAAACAATGATCCCGGATTGTGGTTAAATTAGTAAAGTCACGGGCGACGTTCCGTGATGGTCTCTCGACTTGGATGAATTGGATTCATGAGCGTGTTTCGATTTCTACTTGGCAAAAATTCACAGCTCGCCGCCGTGGCGCTCTGTTTGGCCTCTATGTCGTTTGCAACTTCATGCGGCGCACAGGAATTGACGTTCACCAGACTGGATGGTGAATTGGTGACGGGCCAATTGGAGTCGATCGGCGCTGACGGTGAACTGGTTGGATCTGGTTTGACTGGCCTGACACTCAGTAACGTCACGGCGATCACGTCGCAACGTGAAATGCAAACTTCGATGGATGGCAACGCAGCCAAGATTCGTTTGGTTGACGGTGGCGTGTTGTGGGCAACCGACATCACGATCGTTGACGAAGTGGTTTCGTTTAGCTCGGCCAGCGGCATCAATGAGCTGCCGCTGCAAAACGTTCGAGGCATTATTTGGCCAAAAGGTTTGCCGGGCCAGCCCGGTGACTTGGTCAGTCAGCTGTTGAATGATCCTTCCGAAGAACAGGATACCGTGATTGTCAATGCGGCGGGAACGTTGACGGCAGTCGGTGGGTTGCTGGAGAAAATTGAAAACCAGCAACTGATGCTTTCTTTCAAGGGCAAGTCGCGACCGATCAATCAATCGAAACTCGTCGCCGTTGTTGTTGCCAATCTAAAATTAAAACAACCAACAGGTTCGATGGCTCTGATCTCGTTGATCGATGGTTCTACCGTCGGTGGCGTTCTGAATTCGATCGATGACAAGGCAATCTTGTTGGACGTTTCTGGTGGGCAGCAACTCGCCGTTCCGCGTTCCGGTCTGGTCAGTGTGGCGATTCAATCGGATAGCATTGCTTACCTGTCAGATCTTGAGCCAGTCACTGTGGAACAGAAAGCAATTTTTGGGGTCGTTCGGCCATGGCGAAAGAATTTGAGTACCGGTGGAAATCAAATTACTTTGCAAGCCGCTGGCAATCTGAAAAAGTTTGCCAAAGGGCTTGGTGTACAGTCCTATTCACGACTGGTTTTCGAAAATACAAACGAGTTTGATCGGTTCAGGGCAGTCGCGGGAATTGATAATGAGACGAACGGTCGTGGGGATTGTCAAATGACGGTGCTCGGCGATGGAATCGAATTGTGGAGCGGACGAGTTCAAGGTGGACAACCGGCCGCTGATGTAGACGTAGATATTGAAGGTATCAATCAAGTCGAGTTGATCGTCCACCCGGGAGAACAATTTGACTTGGCTGATCACGCCGATTGGGCTGACGCAAGATTCATCAGAACGAAGTAGGGATTGATGGCAATCATACCGCAGAAACAAAATTGGCTTCGACGTTTGGCCGATCAATACTTTGGGTTGGTGCCGTGTTGCATCTGTTTCTGCTTGATTGCTTGTTGCATTGTATCGAGCTCGCAGGCGGCGCCGTTTCAGGCTGGCCCAAATGCAATCTCCGACGAAGATAAAGCCGACGATGCGAAACCGGATCGGGCTGTTGAGCTGACAGAAGAAGAGCTTTCGGTTGTCCGGCAACTTGAATCGCAAAGAGTCGACGCCATCGATCGCGTCATCGAAAGTGTGATCGCGATCTACGACGAGAAACGGCAAGGCGGTGGATCAGGTGTCATCATTCATCCGTCAGGAATCGCGCTGACAAATCATCATGTGATCATCGGGTCTGGTGTTTCTGGTTGGGGCGGTTTGAATGACGGCGAGCTCTATCATTGGAAACTGATCGGCACCGACCCCGGTGGTGACGTATCTATCATTCAGATGGAAGGCAGAGATGACTTTCCGTTTACGCCACTAGGGGATTCTGACAAAGTTCGCGTGGGTGACTGGGCGCTAGCGATGGGAAATCCATTTGTCTTGACCGAAGATCAATCTCCAACAGTGACGTTGGGAATTGTTAGCGGCGTCAAGCGTTATCAATCGGGTGCTGGGCAGAATCAGTTGGTTTATGGAAACTGCATTCAAGTCGATAGCTCGATCAATCCCGGCAACTCGGGTGGACCGCTGTTTAATTTCTTTGGCGAAGTGATCGGCATCAACGGTCGCGGAAGTTTTCAAGATCGCGGTCGCGTGAATGTTGGTTTGGGGTATGCGATATCCGCGAATCAGATCAAGAATTTTATCCCCGATTTGCTCGCAACCAAATTGGTCGAACATGCGACCTTGGATGCAAATTTTTCTCAGCGTGAAAACAAGATCGTTTGTTCGATGTTGAACGAGGATTCGCCAGTCGCAGAATCCGGATTGAGTCTGGGTGACGAATTGTTGGAATTTGAAGGAATTAAAATAACTTCCTCGAATCAATTCACTAATTTGATTTGCACGTTGCCTGAAGACTGGCCTGCGGCTTTGAAAATCAGAGACAAAGAGGGTGTTGAGAAAGAGATTTTCGTACGAGCTTTCGGATTGCCCTACGCAAAACCGAAGAAGCGAAAACAAAGAGGTGGTGGCGGCGATAAGAAACCGGGTGCCGAAGAACAGGAAAAGCGAAACGAAGAAATGATCAAACTGCTTTCCTCGCCGCCGGGAGAAGTTCGCTATGCCGACATCAATCAAAAATACACCAAGCTTTTGCTCAGTGATTGGCAAGAAAGGCTTGCCAGGTTCCCAAGCAAACCAATGATCAACCCGGTGTGGCTAATTTCGGATCGCATCGAGAAAGATGGAACGCAAATTGGTTCGCAAAAAATGTGGCTGTTGCAGGATGGCCGGTTTCAAGTTGATTGGGCCGTGAGTGGGACAACGAATCGGTTGTCGTTTGACGGCAAGTCGTTCTATCAACAGATCGATGATCGCGACGCGAAGAAGCTGACGTTGGTCGAAGCAAAATCATTGCTGCCGTTGACGGCCGCGTATGTACTCGCGGCACAGTTTTGTAAGGAGCCGTTTGCCGTATTCGGCGAAAGATCCATTGATGGTGGTGACAAGGCACGAGGACAGGCTTCGTATCGAATGAAATCGATGGACGAGGATAAAGATCCATTTTACTTTTGGATGACCTACGAGTTGGGCGCTCGTGAAAATGGCGTTGGTGAAAACGGCGATCATCCCAGCGGGGCCATCGACCACGTGATTAGTAAAGTCTCCGCGAATCGGGATTGTTTGCGCGAAGGCGGTGTTGTCTTCGTTGACTATCAAAAGTCGGATCTTCCCTGCGATGTGTGGGTTGCCAGGAAGCGATTGTTTGTTTCGGGACTGAGCGAGAAAGTTCAAATGACGCTCGTAAACGAATCGATTGAATTCGCAAAGGACTTTGACGGAAGTTCGATTGATGAGCTGACCAAAAAGCTTGAGGCGGAAGACGATCCGAAGAGCGATGAGCCGGCAGATGCGGATCAAAAGGAATCGACCGAAGACGATCGCGACGGCGAGGATGTCGATGGGGAAGAATCAGATGGTTAAACATTTTCTCTTTTCCATTTGTGCCCTCGTGATGATGGTGGGACTTTGCGAACGATCGACGGCGGCGTCTATGCTTGGGGACGACGAGCCGGTTGGCCTGTTTCAAACGTTAGTTGAGCAAAACCAACAAAAGATGGTTAAAGTCTTTGGCGCCGGAGCTGGACAAGTCGATTCGTTTGCGACCGGAATTTTGGTCAGTGGTGACGGTCATGTTTTGACTTCACAAGGCGTCTTTCTCGACGGCCAACAAGTTCGAGTTGTGCTCAACGATGGAAGTTCACACAGCGCGACCGTGATTCGACGGAATCGCGTCTACCAGATCGCTTTGCTGAAGATTGATGTCGAAACCCCCGATCATTTTGCGCTTTCTTCCGATCCTGTTGGCGAGAAAGGTGATTGGGTGTTGGCGCTGACCAATGCGTTCAAAGTTGCCGACAAAGATGAGCCTGTTTCGGCGACCGCTGGAATTATTTCTCTACGAACTGAATTGGAAGCTCGATTGTCGCAACGTGATGTGGCATACGACGGGCAACTTGTTTTGATCGATGCGATTACGAGCAATCCCGGTGCTGCCGGGGGCGCCGTGATCACGGCCGACAACCGACTGGTCGGGATGGTTGGCAAGGTGATCAGCAGTAGTGAAACCAATACGCGAATCAATTATGCGGTTCCTTCGTCGGTGTTGCTTTCCTTTTTCAATGACGAACAAAAACCAGAAGAAGAGGCGGAATCCAATCCGGTCGGCAATGCGGATTTTGGCATCGTGTTGTTCAAGATGGGTGGTCGCAGCGACCCAGCTTACGTCGATCGTGTTCGCAGTGGCTCGGCAGCGGAGAAAGCTGAGTTGCAACCCGACGACATGATTGTCTCCATGGCAGGAGAAAAAATTGGCACCGTCAAAGAGTATGAATCGGTGGTGAAAACACTACGAGCTAACGAAGAAATATTGATCATCGTCAAACGCGGAGTTGATTTGCTTCGAATTCAAATCACGCCACAGGAGAAGAAGTAATGCATCGATCAAGCCTTTTGACGTGTTGTGCTTCGCTGGTACTTTTTTGCGTCGGTATGTGCTGCGAGCTGACGGTGGCGCAAGATGTCGAAACGGAAGACAATATCCGTGACGATGTTTTTTCGGAAGCGAAAAAAGTAGACTCCCCTTCGATTGACCCAATCATCGCGATGAATTTGTCCGCGAAAGCTTTTCGAGTGGCAGCGCAAAAGATTGAGCCAGCTTTGGTGACCATCGAATCGTATGGCGGCGTTGGCGCGAAAGAGGGTCGCATCGGCGGAATTCGAAAACAGGGCGAAGGCAACACAACGGGCGTGATGGTTTCACCTGACGGCTTCATTCTCACCAGCACGTTTAACTTCATTCAGGAACCTCCAGTCATCACGGTAATTACCAGCGATGGCAAGCGGCATTACGCGAAACTGATGGGTCGTGACGATTCCAGAAAGATTTGCATGTTGAAGATCGACAAAGTGAATGACCTGCCCGTTCCAGAAACGGTTAGCCCCGACAAAATTCCGGTTGGCACATGGGCTGTCTCGATTGGAGTTGGTTACGGCGACACCAACCCTGCCCTTTCGATCGGAATTATTAGTGCCAAGAACAGAGTTGGCGGGCGAGCGATCCAGACAGATGCCAATATTAGTCCTGCCAATTACGGCGGACCGTTGGTTGATGTCGAGGGCCGTATGATCGGGCTTTGTGTTCCGATGAATCCGCAGTCACAAGCCATCGGTGCCGGTGTCGAGTGGTACGACTCGGGGATTGGGTTTGCGATTCCAGTGGATATTGATGACGAAGTCATCCAACGTTTGAAGGATCCTGAGTTTCGCGCGTACCCGGCTTTTCTTGGTGTGCAAATGATTCCCAATCCGGGCGACAAAGGTTTATGGATTGAACAAGTTGTCAAAGGCTCACCGGCCGAGGCAGCCAACCTTCAGCGTGGTGATGTGATTTTAGGGATCAACGATGAAGAAGTGACCGACATGTTACAACTGCGACAAGTTCTCAATCGTTTCGAATCCGGCGACCAAGTTGAGCTAAGAATTTTTGTCGACGAAGATCAGAAGGAAGACGATCGCATTATCACTTTTGGCCCGCCGCAGAAATCGGAAGAAGAGAGCCAATTGGAACGGCCAAAGATTCGCTAGTTTTTAGATGACGACGATTCAAAGAGGATTGGCGAAATGCGTTTCGGAATTTCTACCCTAATTTTTCTGACCGTTGTCGTCGCGGTCATCATGTCGCTGGCGGTCAGTGATGGTTTATGGCGATTTGGGTTTTCAATGATCGTCGGCGTCAATTGCCTTGGCTTGTTTGCTGCCTGGTTAGTCACGAAAGTGCTCAAGTTTCCAACCGATGGCGGCTATCGGGATCCAGAGATTCGTCGGGAGATGGAAGAGGAAAGGAAGTAGATTCGGAAATGCAGTAGATACCGCTCGCCGAGCGGGCTTTCCTTTGGCCGTCTTTTTCGACAATAAAAAACTTCGCCAGACGTATAGAGGTCTGGCGAAGCACAAACTTTGTAAAGGACTTCGCTGAAACGTCCGTTTGAAGCTACGACCTTCTTCGCTTCATCAATCCTGCGATGCCCAAGCCAACCAATGCAAATGCGCTTGATGGTTCCGGAACAGCTGAAACCAGTTTGATTTCGCCGTTCCAGTTGAGGCTTCCAGACGGACTCCCAACGTTGGTGTCGGTACCGACATCGAATCCTCCATACCATAGAGACAGGTTTTGGCCGGAACCTGTGATATTATCCGATGCGTTGCCGTTGGCGCTCGGGTTGTTATCCAAATCTCCAGTGATCGTTGCTTCGGCATCGTATGTCACACCCGCCAACGCCCCCAAATGTTCAGGGAGAAGAATTTCAGATGCGTCTCCTAGAGAATTTGTGGCTCCACTGAAGGTGCCGTCCCCACCTGTGTAGTCATCAGCGTTGTAGCTGATGATATCTGCCGCGGTAATCGCATTCGCCGTGTCGATGATGCCGAACTCATAAAGTTCTGTTTCGCCGTTGAGTGAACTGGTCGTCATCCCCGGCAACGAAGTGATTTGCCAGTTGTCGCCGTTCGTTGTTATCGCTGAGATATCCCAGTTAAGTTCAAGAAATCCGTAGTCGAAATCGGTACCGGTGTTCGAATCCGAAAACATGGTCAAAGCCGTATTGGCTGAGTTCGCGCGGAAACCAATACGGGAGTCGCCATTTTGGTGCAATTGATACGACATGTTCACGGCAATGTCGTCGACTCCGTCCCCATTAAGGTCAACCAACGTCACGGCTGAATCGCTAGCCAAGCCGAAATTGGTTCCGTCGGTATCAATCGAGATTCCATCGCCAGTGCCCGGGTTGAAAGCCTGTAGAAACATCTCTTCAAAATTGACATCAGTACAGATGACATCGCCAATGTCGGCGTTGGCTGGCAGCGTTAAACCAGCGACAAGAAGTAGAGCAAGAAACGTTTTTTTCATAGTTGTGTCTCCAGATTGAAAGTAGAAGAAGCGTGAAGTGGTTATTTCTTGCTGCTGCTGTGAGGTCAGAAGCGAAAGCAAAAAACTAAATGGTGAAAAGATGTTAACCCAAATGCAAAATTTTGGTCAAGCCGAACCAAAGCCACGAAGATAAGGATTAACCTATTCTTAATAGTGAATTCAGGCCGCCGCATCCGCGCATCAACTTGGGTCATGCAGTGATCGGTTTTTGTTTGACGCATTGCTAGCGGATAAGCAGAGTCAAATGAAACGAACGCAGACAGGATAAGGTGCGTTTTGGGGCGCGAGATTTTAATGACCGGCAATTTCCAACTTGCAAAGCATGTGGGAAATGAAACGAATCACAAATTAGAGGTGCATCCTGCCCGCCAACGATCGAGCGTTCCTGTTCTTTTTCAGCATTTATGCTGTTACTTCTGAACTAACTGATAGCACGGCCGCGCGACTTTTACAAATCGCATCATCCTTAGATTCGCGCGAACCGCAGATCTGACAAGTCAACATTTACAAAATCAGATTTTGGGTCAAAGCTAAACTCAATGACGACCTCGTCCACGACGCTTTACTTTTGCAAATGGCCAAATAGGTCGGCGATTTCCTGCTCAGTCAATTTGTCCAGCAAACCATCGGGCATCAGCGACTTTTCAGTTTCCTTGCGGGCTTCTATCGATTTTGTTTCTAGAACAAGTTCTTCTTCGGCCATCAATAACTTTAAAGTCGATGGAGATTCTTCGGTCACAATTCCAACCAGCGTGCGACCGTCTTCCATTTGCAATACCGAACTCCGATAGGTGTCGGCAACCGTTGCACTTGGATCGATCATGTTCTCCAGCAAGTACTCGACGTTCTTTCGGTCGGAACCAGTCAAGTCCGGTCCGCGCATTCCTCCTTCGCCAAACATCACGTGACAGTTCGCACAATTTGTTTTGAAAAGTTTCGCTCCGTTGTCCAAGTCAGCAGTAAGTTGTTTTTCTTCAAGCTGTTTGCGGATACGATCCATGAGCGCGAGACGATCTGCAGACGATTCGCGAATCGTCCCCCAATGTCTGGTCAATAGATCGGCTAGTTCTGGATCGGCATGAAGCTGTATTTGTCGAGCGTGTGCAGCCGTAATTTTCCGCTTGTCGATTTTTCCGTTGGCGACATATTCAAGCAACTTTTTCGACCAGGGTTTTCGAGTGCACAACGTCGCCAACGCCCCTTGTTCGGTTTCGGGATCGAATGCCCCGAATCGTTGCAGGATGGTGTCGGCGACTTCCGGTTGGGAGCAGTTTGCAAAAGAACGCACGACCTGCACTGCAACGGCTCGATCCCAGATCAGTCCGCTTAACTGGCCAAACAAATCATCAGGTTTCGATTCACCCAACGTCTTGATCGCTTGGCGCCGAACAACCATATCGAGATTCTTGTCTTTGGCGATTTTGTACAGCTGTTCAACCGAATCGCCTTCGCCGAACACCGCTCCCAGAAACGCAAGCGACTTATTTAGTTGTTCGTCGCCACGATCGTTTAACTTCTTGGAAACATCGTCCCAGCTCTTGGGAGTCGGGACGTTTCGGCGTCCGGCCAGCGAATCGTTGATGGCGGTAAGGATTTCTTGCGTTGGCGCATTGTCTTCGGCAGACCAAGCCAAAATAGCGTCGGCGAACTCAGCATGCACATCAATCTCTGCCGTGAGTCGACGGATGATGCACCGGCGAAGGTGTGGATGCTTGGTTGCTTTCGCCAGCGAGATGCTTGGTGCCCAATGTTCGACAACGGCGGGTTCAAAGTTGTACCAAATCAGTTTTGGCTGAACTCGATCGTCCGCGTCCGTGGTGTCTCGGGTCAGGCTGTTGGCCATGATCAACCTTTGCAAGCCACTCATATTTCGCATGGCCGATGCCAGATAAAGTCGAACCAGCGGCGACTTTTCGTCCACGATCATGCCCAGCAGCTCCTTCATGATTGCCGGGTCGAGCTGCTCCGTTGGCTGATCCGTCGCCATGCGAACCGCCCACGAGCGAACGTGTTCGTTTGCGTGTTTCGACAACGATTCCAATTGTTTACCGAGAGTTTCCGGTGAATCGGTGCCGTAGTTGATTGCATGTCGCAGCCAGATCGATTGCAGCAGATGATTTGGGTCGGTGGCCGCACTTTTGGGGCTTTCAATCCTGGCATCGATCGACTTCATGATTTCGTCTTTTGAAGTGTCGTCGGCAAGTGCACGCTCTTGTAACAACCGGCTGGCCTTGCGAGGGAACCAGCGATTCGGATGATCGAGCAATTCAAAGAGCTCGGCCGTTGTCTTGCTTTTCAAGTTAGCATCAACTTGTTTCGTTTCGCCGAAAGCGATTTTATAAATTCGCCCGGAAGTTCGGTGAATCCCGTCGTTTTCATGGCACTCGCCAATGTCGGACCAGTCCAGAAGAAAAACCGCACCGTCGGGACCGTAAAACAAATCGACGCCGCGGAACCAAAGGTCATCGGTCGTCATGAAGTCGTCTTTCATCTTGCCGACATAGCTGTTGCCTTCTCGTTCCAGCGATTCTCGATTCAGACGTCGACCGTGAAAGTTGGCTGTAAACAAATCTCCGCGATACTCCTGAGGCCAGTTATCACCCAGATAAATCATCGCGCCACAATGGGCGTGGCCGCCGCCTAGTTTGTCGGTTTCGTCAGAGATGCCAACCTTTTTGACGGAGCTCCAATTTTCTTTGCCAGAAAAATGAAAGTGATCGGCAGTCTGTTCAACAACTTCGTAAGTGTAAGGATTGAAGTGTGAACCATACATCCGCCGGAATCGAACACCGGGAACGACATGCCACAAGTGACCGATGACGGAGTTGACGATAAACAGCTCGCCGTGTTCGTCCCAGTCATGTCCCCATGGGTTGGTTGTGCCTTCGCAGATGACTTCGAATTCTTGAGTTCGCGGATGAAAACGCCAGATCGAGCAATTCATTGCAATGCGTTGTGACTCGGTCGTGCCCGGCGGCCCGACTTGAGACGTGGCCTGAATTCCATGCCGCCCATAAAGCCAGCCGTCGAGGCCCCATCGCAAACCGTTGACCATGTTGTGCCGAATGAAGTCGGAGTTAAATCCGTCCAGCAAGACTTCCGGTTTGCCGTCGGGCACATCGTCGCCGTCTCGATCGGGGATAAACATAAAGTCCGGAGCGCATGTCACCCACACTCCGCCATGACCAACTTCCAGGCTGGTCAAACGTTTGCCGCCTTCCCAAAAGACTTTACGATTGTCGGCGACTCCATCTCCGTCAGTGTCTTCAAAGATCAGAATGCGATCGTTGTATTGTGTGTCATAGTTTTTCTTTGATTCGGCGTAGGTGTAACATTCCGCGATCCAGATTCGACCACGCGTGTCGGTTGTGACGGCAATCGGCTGCCGAACTTCGGGCTCGCCTGCAAACAAGGTTGCCTTAAACCCGTCCGGAAGATGAATCATCTCGACGGCTTTAGCGGGTGGGATCAGCGGCGTTGTCAGCTTTTGAGTGTTCTCAAGTTCCTGCTCGGTCGGTTCTTGCGTTGGTTCTTGCGCCTGAATTGGAATCGCAAACGCGAAGAGCAGGATCATGGTGATTGTTTTGCACATGATTGGGATCCAGATGATGTTGCCGTACGAAGTCATTCGATGTTCGATTGTAATGGAACCCAACCCGGCAGACCTGTGAGCGCCGCTTTGGTGTTCTGCTCCAGCCGTTTGGGTGCAGTCCAACTAACAAATCCGTTGGCAGCATCCGTTACTTTGGCGTGACTGAAATTTTCGCTTTGTATTCACCTGTCCAACGATAGCCATTGTTGGAAGCGTAGTTGTCACGCATCGCGATGCCGAGATACAGCACGCCGGATGATTTGGCGACGAAAGTTTCTTCGGATCCGATGGCGATCAAAGGACCGCTCTTGCCGATTCTCGCCATTAACGTTCCACAGTTGACACCATTCCATTGGCCTTGGTTGTCAATTCCCGCTGGCGTGCTGGCGGTGTTCCAGTTTGTCCACTGCACAACACCGGAAGCCGTGATTCGGACCTTGTCTCCCTTGTTGAGACGCAGCTTGGTGTTGGTTGGTGTTTTTTGGAAGAACGCCTTCGCCGCTATTTCAACCGACTTTTTAACTTCCGATTGAACCGTCTCACCGCGATCGGCTTTCTTGATGTCGCGAACAAAAATTCTCAGATTGCCAAACTTGCTGATGACGGCGAACTCTGGCTGTTGGATCTTTCCGACGACGGAAAACTCCGGCGTCTTGACCATGTCGCCTCGCGTGATGGCAGCCGTGTCCTCTGATTCGTCCAGGTCTTCGATCAGTTCTTCAATCTCGGCAATGATTTTCGTCAGATGTTTTTTTCTCTCCGCACTTCCTCCGTCTTCAAATTTATAGATTTCGTGTCGAATTTCCGTCCCCATCGCAACCAGCGCGCGGTGCGCTTGCTCACGGACGTTAAACTCTCGAGCGCCAAGTTCTTCAACCAGTTTATTGATTTTGGCAGCCCGTTCAGGAAAGCTCTCCAAGCCTGGGCGAAACTCAACAATTCTGTTGATCGGAATTTTTAATTGGCCAAACTCAGTTGTCACATCAATCGCATCGATTTTAACTTCGCCACTGACAATCGAACCGTCCCACATATGAAATCGCAGGAATCGTGGAGGGACCGCGACCGGATCTTTCTTGAATAACTGAGTGTCAACGACTTCGGTCTCGTCTTCTTCCGCTTCGTTTTCGTCTTGCTTTTCATCGTCCAACGTTTGTTCTGCTTGTTGCGGAAACGAAACAAGGTTGAACGGAGCATTACCTTGAAAAAGGGGTTGTGCTCGAAGGCTCGTTGAAGCCGGGAAAAGTACAAGTAGAATGGACGCCAAGCAGGCGACGGATAATACGAACGAAAACGCAAATTTCATAAGTCTGATTTCCAAAAATGAATCACGAATCGCCAATCAAGAATCGACGAGCAACCATTCTCTCCGATTCTGAGGGACGTGGGTAGATTTTCGACGCAGTTACTTGAAAAAAAATTCCATTGGTTTTTGTTGACGGTTGATAGACCACTTTTTGAAAGGCTCTTATGACGACGGTAACGGAAAACTCATTCGATTTGGCAGCGGTACAATCTGCGATTCAAAAATTCGGATTCGATGGTTGGCTGTTGTACGATTTTCGTGGGCTCAACGTTTTGTCTTTGCGAGTCTTGGGAATCGACGAAAACGAAGCAGGCTCACGGCGATTTTTTTACTACGTGCCAGCCAAGGGAGAGCCGCAAAAACTTGTCCATCGGATCGAGTCATCTGCGCTGGATCACTTACCAGGGGAAAAAACGGTCTACTTGCGATGGCAAGAATTGCATGCAGCGCTCGGCGAGATTGTCGGCTCGGCCAAGACCATTGCGATGGAGTACTCGCCCAATAATTCCAACCCGTATGTATCGGTCGTTGATGCAGGGACGATCGAGCTGATTCGTTCCCTGGGTCCGGAAGTTCAAAGTTCAGGGAACTTGATTCAATACTTCGAAGCCCGCTGGACTGACGAGCAATGGAGTTTGCATCTCGAAGCCGATCGGTTAAACCAGGCAGCGTTTGACATGGCTTGGTCGATCGTCGCCGAACATATCCGCAGCGGAACGCCGTTGCGCGAATTCGAACTGCAGCAGAAAGTCATGGGCTACTATGCTGAAAATAATATGACGACTTATCATGCGCCGATTGTGGCGGTTGGTCCTCACAGCGGTGACCCTCATTATGCTCCGCACCCTGGGTCGGATGCCGAAATCAAAGAAGGCGACTTTCTACTGTTGGACATGTGGGCCAAGCTTGATGTTCCGTTGGGAGTTTACAGTGATTTGACCAAAGTCGGTTTTGTTGGTGAGTCAGTACCTGAAAAGTACACGAAGATTTTCGACATCGTTGCCGCTGGCCGCGACGCAGGAATTGAGTGCGCAAAATCCGCTTTCGCTGCCGGTCGCCCATTGCAAGGCTGGGAAGTCGATCAAGCGACGCGCGATGTGATTGACCAAGCCGGTTACGGTGAATCTTTCATTCATCGCACGGGTCACAATATTGGACAGGAAACGCACGGCAACGGAGCACACATGGACAATCTTGAAACTAAAGAAGATCGTCTGGTGATGCCGCGGACCTGTTTTTCAATCGAGCCGGGAATCTACCTCGATGAATTCGGAATCCGCAGCGAGATCAACGTATACATTGATCACGATTCGCAAGTGCACATCACAGGTGGACTGCAAACCGAAGTTCTGGCGATCTTGGCGTGACTTTTTAGAGTCGCTGACTTTTTTGAGTCGCTTAAATTGGCGAAGCAGCGTTTGCTTTAAGCCGCTTTTTGCAATGCCGGCGTTGCATCGACTTTGGTTTCACCAGCATTGGTGGCACCCGCATCGGTTGCATCGACTTTGGAAATGTCCCAATCCAGAGACTTGATGTAGCCTTGTCGCATCAACTCAACACCAGCTTCTTCATTGATCCAACGCTTGGCGTTTTCAGTCATGTAATTGCGCCAATCGCCAACTTGACCTTTGCGATAGAAATTCGTCGGGGACTCTTTCTTAAATCCTGGCGCCAATTCACTTGGGATTTCGTCGACCATTGCAGGCTCGACTTCGAGAAAACGGAAGATACCTTTCAGGCTCTTGAGAGGTGCGACGTGAACATCTTCGTATTTGACAAGCTTCACGGGCAACTTTGGTTGGTTGGAGACCGTGTTGCGATCAGCAATCAAATACTCCGCCCATTGAGCTGCCGTCTGGCGAACAAAATACTCATGGGAAAGTAGTTTTTCAGGATTCTTGTGAAACAACCAAGGGTCTTGTTTGAACTGGTTTTTCAAATCAGCCATATGCTGGAATCGATTGAAGTAACCAAAGATTCGAGGTGCATTAAAGTAATGAAACATCTTGCTTACGACAATGTCGCGACAATCGCGAATGATGCAAACGTGATGCGCTTTGCGGATGACGACAGGATGGATCGTGTTCGGAGTCCGATCGCCAATCAGTTTCGCAGACGGAGGCGACATCTCGATCATGGAATTGCGAATCATCTGTTCCATGTTCTTGCGAATCACCGGCTCGTGTGATTCTGACCGTTCCAGGTAGACGTATGTATCCAAACTCCTTTGGTACGTCTTGAAGAATTGCTCCCAATGATATTCGCCGTTGCAAAAGATATCGGGGTGCAGATTAATGAGTTTGCAAATCCAGTTTGTTCCCGACTTCATATAGCCGCGGATACAGAAAAATCGCTTATCATTGGGATTGTTCATGCTTTGAATTTTTGAACGAGGAGGTTGAGGCGTTCCACACTTGTGTGTCCACCATCAGTATCGACCAAGGTAATAATTGGCATTGCCGTAAAAGCCGGAATTTGGTCGCCGCGGATAGTAGTTGTGCTCGATAACCACCGTCAATTTCAATTTGCTAAACCTTAACGCCGCTAGCATCGCATTTTTTGCATAGGGAAGCAGCTGCGTCGGCTGCTGTGAGAAACAAAAGAGTAAGAAAGAACTGAGTTTCAACTTGTTTCGCCTTTAGATCCACAACCACATTCGTGGCTACTCAGCCCACGAAAAAAGCGACACCCAATGGATGTCGCTTTCGTTTATTCTCGTGATAACTCAGAGTCTAGAGGGTATTTCAAAACCTGTAGTGGACTTCGCCAGAAGTCCCAGCTCGCTTTCAAAACAAAGGGAATTCTGGCGAATCCCACTACGATGATCGCACGATTTTAGGTTTTGAAATGTCCTCTAGTTTTCTACGCCCGGACCGTCAAAGGTTGGGTCGTAGCCATCAAGGAAGCTCGACAAGCTTCGATTGCGGTAAGGCTGTTGAAGTTTTCGGACGGCTTTTGACTCGATCTGTCGAACACGTTCACGTGTGACTGAAAAGATCTTGCCGACTTCTTCAAGCGTATATGAATATCCGTCCGCCAAACCATATCGAAGTCGCAAAATTTCACGCTCTCGGTAGTTGAGATGTTCCATCGCTTCTTCGATGCGGGACTTAAGTGCGGCTTGATGAGTCTCGAATAGCGGATCGTCATCGCGATGATCTTCGAGGAACTCGCCAAAGAAACTATCTTCGTGGTCGCCGACTGGTTGGTCCAACGACAGCGGAGTGCGGGCCATCTTCATAATGATTCGCGTATCTTCGATTGAAAGTTTGGCTCGTTCTGCGGTTTCTTCAGGCGAAGGATCGCGGCCCAATTCCTGAACTAGCTCACGCATCACGTTGCGTACTTTGCTCATCGTATCGATCATGTGAACCGGAACGCGAATCGTCCGGCTTTGATCAGCGATCGCTCGGGTGATTGCTTGGCGAATCCACCACGTTGCGTACGTTGAGAATTTGTATCCACGTTGATGTTCGAATTTGTCGACAGCTCGCATCAATCCAGTGTTGCCTTCCTGGATCAAGTCCAGAAAACTCAAGCCGCGATTGCGATACTTTTTGGCGATCGAAACGACGAGTCGCAAGTTGCCAGCCGAAAGAACTCGCTTGGCAGCATCCTGCTTGTGATGCAACACGTTGGTTTTTCGGATGCGGCGGTCAAGCGTTGCCGGGCTTTCGAAAGTCTGTCGCATCAGGAAGTGTAGTTCGGCACGCAGCTCTTCAATGGTGCGAGCTCCAACGAAGCCAGTGTCTTGAGCTTCTTCGATCAAGTCCTGCAAGTTTTGCATTCGCTCGTTGATCTCTTCCAGCTGATGGAAGATCGGTTGAAGTTTGCTGAAACGAAGATTCAACTCTTCGATCAACATTACGCATTTGTTACGACGCTTGGTAAGATTTCGCCAGGCTTCTCGGCGAACAGAATCTTCCGTCGTTCGACTAATGGCGACCGCGTAGTCTTTCTTGTTTTCATTGAGCAGGAATTTTAGTGTCTTCAAGTTCGGGACAAGCCGCTTGAGGATTCGCTCTTTTTCTGCCTTGTTGGTAACGGAGACTTCGATCGTGCGGTCAAGGCGGAGTTTCTTTTCGAGAACCTGCTTGAGCGCAGTGTAGGCTCCGCGAAGCATGAAGTCCGTCGCCAACATCGTGTTGCGGAACTTGAATCGAGCTTCTTCAATAGTGATTGCTGCCGAAACTTCTTCGTCGCGTGAAAGCAACGGGATTCGGCCCATTTGCATTAAGTACATTCGCACTGGATCGTCGATTGCGCTCTCGTCAGACTTGCCGGCTTGAGCTTTGTATTTGTCGTTCTTGTTACTTGCGTCAGACAATACTACGTCAGTTTTCGCGGGAGTTACTTTTTTTGTTCGGGGCATCATGTCCTCGGGGTTGCGGCTCGTGCTGCTGAATCTGTGATTGGCTTTAACGCAGAGGAAGTGCCAACTCGATCAATCGAGAGCAAGAATTCCCATTTCGCTCAAAAGTCCTGTAAAAACAGGGGGAAATGGGATGGTTTGACAGAAATGAAATTTTCGCAAACACCCGCAGGTTGCGAAATTACAACACGCGTCCTGAAAACCACACGCGCGTTGCATTAAATCAACACACAAAAGAAACCCGGATTTGTTCGAGAATAAGACATGATCAAGCCGAACGTTACCGAAGGCAGCATCCTCGAAATCAAGACTTCTTTTCTGGGACCGCTGGACCTAGAATTGAGTCTTATTACTCCAACACTTGATTCAACATTCCCGTAAATATAAAGTTTGCAACCCAGTCCATGGCGGAAGAAGACTACTACAAAATTCTGGGCGTTGCGAAATCTGCTTCCAGTGAGGAACTCCAAAAGGCTTACCGCAAACTCGCGCGGAAGTATCATCCCGATTTGCACGCAGATAGCGACGAAAAAGAAAAGCAGCGTGCGAAGCAGGAGTTTCAGAAGGTTCAGCAAGCCTACGATGTCCTGAGCGATCCGAAAAAGCGGAAGATGTACGACCAGATGGGGCCCGGTTTTGATCAGATGGGTGGAAATCCGTTTGGTGGGCAGAGCCCGTTTGGCGGCGCCGGTGGAATGGATATCGACCTGGCTTCCATTTTCGGTGGCGCAGGGCGCGGTGGCGCAGGTGGTGGCGGTGGATTCGAACAAATCTTCCGACAGATGGGCGGGCAAGGCCCACGCGGTGGACGACGTCCCCAACAGCCACCACAACCTCCCAAGCCGATGGAAGAAGAGATTACGATTCCATTTGCAGTTGCCATTAAAGGTGGTGAACACCAATTGAGCTTCCAGCGTTCCAACGGAAAAGTCGAGAGTATTAACGTCAAAATTCCGGCCGGGATCGAAAACGAAAAAAAGATTCGACTCCGCGGGCAAGGCGCTCGTGGCTACGAAGGTGCTCCGCGCGGCGACTTGCTGATTAAAGTCAAAGTCGCTCAACATCCCAACTTTTCGCGAAATGGCCTGAACCTGTTGATCAAACTTCCCATCACACTTCTGGAAGCGGCCGAAGGGGCGAAGATTGATCTGCCGACACCTCATGGAACGATTACGCTTACGGTTCCGCCAGCGACTTCCAGTGGGAAATCTTTGCGTCTTAAAGGAATGGGCGTGCACACCAAAGATCGAAAAGGAGATCTGATCGCGGAATTGCAAATCGTTGTTCCGGAAGATTTAACCGATGAAGATGTGGAACTGATCAGAAAATTTCAACAGCAACATTCTGATGAAGATCCTCGAAGAGGGATTAACTGGTAGATCTAGAGCGTGATTCGAAACGATGATTGGATGTTGTCGAACTTCAACCATCACGCGGCAGATCAGGCGCATTTTCCAAGCCAATCATTACTGGCGACACTACCGCGCAACGCGCAAACTTCAGAACGAAATTCCAACCTCCCACATTTTTGTGCCCAATCAATTTACGAAATCTGATCGCTTGCGTAAGCAGCCTGAATTTGATCGCGTCTATCGTGGCGATCATTTTGCAGCAGACGACGTGTTGGTTATTCGAGCTCGCCCCAACCAGCTTGATCGGTTGCGACTGGGTTTGTCGGTAAGCAAGAAAGTCGGCAATGCCGTGGAACGCAATCGATGGAAGCGGCGAATCCGAGAGGCGTTTCGTCTTCAGAAAGCAGATTTGCCATGTGGGATCGATCTTGTTGTCCGCCCGAAACGAGGCGCGACATGCGATGCACATGCTATTCATCGTTCGATCGCAAAGTTGGTTGAACGTTTGAACAAGAAGATCAACCGGTAGCCCGTGCACGTTGTCATTAAGCGTGGCACGTTGGTTACTGGGCGTTACTTGGAGAGGCGTCGTTTGGAAACGCTTTTTTGGCCAGCCATACCAACAGCAGGCCTGCCAGCGCAATCGGTCCACCTTCGACCAAAGTCCAGTACCAAGGCATGCCGGCAGTCAAATCGATACCCAGCATAAACAAACCAATGACAACGTGGAGCCATCCGAACAGGGCAGCCAGCGGCGCGTAACGAGCAAGGTTTCGGCCCACGACAAACATAAGCAATCCATGCACGCCATACAGCAGTGAAGTCGATCTCGCCAAATAACGGGTGATTGGCGCGTCCGGGAATTCGCCCAGTCCCAACCATTGGTGCGTCGCTGCCATCCCACTGTCCGGGATGAAAATGCAACCAAACGCAACCATCAAACCGCATCCGATTAGCGTTAGGAGTGTTGAGAGGAAAGTTCTTGCTTTTTCAGATGACATTGAAGTTAATTCAAGATTGGAGGTTGGAACCGCGAAACTAATCTCGTTTCTTGCCCCACCGTTTTTGCTCCGGCGCCTTTTCCGATAACGCTTTCTGGTCGACTAGCATCTCGACGGAAGTTTTTCCCAGCAGATCTTTCAATCGAGAACAAATCTGTTCGTTAACCTCGATCCTTTTGTGCGAATCGATTTGGACACGCATGCCATCGTTGAGAACCAGCTCGATTTTCAATTCGCGATTGCCCGGATAGCCGCGAATGATCTCGTAAGCTGTCTTTAACGCGTCGGATCCATGCTCAGCTTGATCGACTGAAATCTTCAATCCAGTCGTCATGCTCGAGCCAAGTTCGTCGATCGGGACAACTTTGTCGACAATTAGATTCGCTTCGTCGCCACCGCGATAATCCAAACGGCCTTGCACCATAATGACCGCATCAGGTGTGATCAAATGTCCAAACTTGACAAAGTCCTGCGGCCACAAGATCGAACGAATGGCTCCGTCAACGTCTTCCAGATCGAACATGACATACTTGGTTGGCGAATTCGCATCGCGCGGATTTTTGACGTGTGAAGGTCGCATCGAAGCTACCATTCCGCCCATGCTGACTCGGTCCCTGTCTTTGGTGCCGGCCAACCCGCTCGTTTTATGCGAACAGAACTTTTCCAACCGGTCGACATATTCGGCCAGCGGATGACTGGTCAAGTAAAAACCAAGCACTTCTTTTTCTGCGACCAGTTTTTCGCGCTCTTCCCATTCCGGTACATCGGGAAGCACCACCGAGATTTCGTTCTCATCGTCATCGGAGTCGTCGCCACCAAACAAACTCTTTTGTCCGCTTCGTTTGTCGGCTTGGGCGGAGGCACCCGATTGAATTGCTCGATCCAGTACGGTTGCCAATTGAGCACGATGAGCCTCGAAGCAGTCCATCGCGCCCGCTTTGATCAGTGACTCGATCGATGAGCGATTGCATTTCGAGGTTTCAAGTCGTTCACAAAAATCAAAAATGTCTTTGAATTCTCCATTCTCCGTTCGTTCGTCAACGATCGCTTGCGCCGCCGAGGTGCCGCAACCTTTGATCGCCGAAAGCGCAAAAAACGTCTTTGTGCCTTCAACGGCAAACTCAACGTCGGACGTGTTGATCGAAGGAGCGACCACTTCGATTCCCATCCGGTTACAGTCTTCGATGTGCTCAACCAGCGAGTCCTTGTTGACAAAGTTTCGACCGGGAATATCTCCAGTCAGCAACGCCGCCATGAATTCAACCGGGTAATGGGCTTTCAAGTAAGCCGTTTGAAACGCGAGTTGAGCGTAGGCGGTCGAGTGACTTTTGTTGAAACCGTAACCGGCGAACTTCAGGATCATGTCCCACATTTCCTGAGCGTCTTTTTTCGAAAGCCCCTGCCCGACCGCGCCTTCCATGTACTGCTCGTAGTTGGCAGCAATGATTTTTTCTTTCTTCTTGCTGATCGCTTTGATGCAAGTGTACGCAGAGGCGAGTGGGATTTGGCCCAGTCGATTGAGAATCTGCATGACTTGTTCTTGATAGACCATGACACCGTTGGTCTCTTCAAGAATTTCTTTCAACACATCAAGTTTGTACTCAGCCGGTTTCCGTCCGTGCTTGACATCGATGTATTGTTGAACCATTCCACCTTCCAGTGGACCCGGACGATACAAGGCATTCGTCGCGATGATGTCGAGAAAACTATCCGGTTTCATCTTTTGCAGGAGGTCGCGAATGCCGCCACTCTCCAGTTGGAATACACCTTTCGTTTCGCCACGCTGCAAAAGCGCAAACGTCTCAGGATCGTCGAGCGGAAATTTAAGCAAGTCGATTTCTTCGCCGGTTGTTTGCTTGATGATGCGAACGGCGTTGGACAAAATCGTCAAGTTTCGCAGTCCCAGGAAGTCCATCTTCAACAGACCGGCAGCTTCGACATCATTCATCGACCACTGCGTGATGACATCATCTTTACCCGAGACGCGGCAGAGCGGAACGTAGTTGTCCAGCGGACCGTTTCCAATCACGACTGCCGCAGCATGCGTGCCAACATTTCGCGCCAACCCTTCCAGCTTCAACGCAAAGTCAATCATTTCGGCGACTTCAGGATCGCCTTCATACGCCGATTTTAAATCGTCACTTTTTTCGATCGCTTCTTCGAGTGAAATTCCCAGCTGATCCGGAATCATGCCCGTGATTTGGTTGACCCGAACCAATGGAATTCCCAACGCTCGACCAACATCTTTGATTGCGGCACGCGCTTTCATCGTTCCAAAGGTACCGATTTGCGCGACCGACTCTTCACCGTACTTGTCTTTCACATATTGAATGATTTCGCCGCGCCGCTCTTTATCAAAGTCGATGTCGATATCGGGCGCTTCCAAACGGTTCTCATCAAGGAATCGTTCGAACAGTAAATTGTATTTCAGCGGACAAACATGACTGAGGTAGAGCGCGAAACAAACAATCGCACCAACACCCGACCCACGAGCCGTTGTGCCGATACCACGCTTACGAGACTGCTCGACAAAGTCCCAGCAAATCAAGAAGTAGTTCGCAAAGCCCAGTTTATTGATGACTCCCAATTCACGGTTGAGACGCGTCATCACGGCTTCCGAAAGTTCGCCTTCGGGACGCATTTCCTCGTTGCCTTCATAGCGCTCATGTAGCCCTTTCAAGCACAGGTCGCGCAATTCGTCTTCCGGTGTTCGCTCAGGAGGCAATTCGAAAACAGGGAAGTAACGGTTGCCCAACTCCAATTCAATGTCGACTGAGTTGGCAATTTCCTGCGAGCGCGAGACAGCATCTTCGAGGCCAACAAAATTGTTGTACATTTCTTCGGGCGGCCGCAGGTAAAACTGATCGCCCTCCATCTTCATCCGGTTGGTGTCGGTTCGGAACTTTCCCATGTTGATGCACAGCATGACATCCTGGGCCAAGGCGTCTTCTTTGTCGACGTAATGACAATCGCTCGTGGCGACCAGAGGTAACCCGACCCGGTTGGCGACTTCGACGGCACCTTGAAGTTGAGCTCGCTGAATGTCGACACCGTTGTTCATGATCTCGATGAAGTACCGATCACCAAACACACGGCTAAACCATTCCGAGACTTCGACGGCTTTGTCGAGATGGTCTTCGGCGCCGTTGCCTTGTCCGGAAAGAATGGCTTTGCTGAACTCACTCGACACGCAACCGGAAAGGCAAATAATTCCCTCGGAGTGGGCTTCGAGTAACTCTTTGTCGATTCGCGGTTTAAAGTAAAAACCTTCCAGTGATGCAGACGAAGCCATCTTGATCAAGTTTTGAAAGCCGGTTCGATTCTGACATAACAGCGTCAAATGATAACTGGAATTGCTTTTACCGTCTTTGACTTTGCGGCTGTTAGGAGAGATGTAAGCCTCGTAGCCAATGATCGGATTGATGTCGTTGGCTTTGCACTGGTTGTAAAATTCGAGCGAACCGTGCAGGTTGCCGTGGTCGGTCAGCGCAAGCGCGTTCATGCCGTGCTCTTTGGTGCGTTTGACCAATTTTGGGATCGAACTCGCCCCATCCAAAAGGCTGTAGTGGCTGTGGCAATGAAGGTGAACGAAGGGACGTGACATCAAGCAACCTTGCTTCTCGTTAAATTGACTTTGTCGGCGGTAACTGATTCGCCATGGACGATCCGCTATTCTAAAGATTCATCCTGACCACCACCATCATCGTTCTCAATTTCCTCGTCTTTGGTGTCGAATTCAACGGAATTCGCGGGAAGCAACTCACTGCTCATGGGCCACTCGTTGATCTTCCACCGAGTTTCAAATATTTGCATCGCCTGTCTTTCAACTTCCGATTTTTGTTTTTCGGTTGCGGTGCTGGGAACGACGATCGCAACGTCTCGACTGCAGATCACAATCTCATAGCCATCGGGCGAGAACTTTTTCATTCGCTCGGTCAGCAATACTCGGGAGGACGCAATGGGGTCCCCTCGCGAAAGCAAGGCCCATGTCTCGACGGGAGTTTCTTCGCCGGCTTGGACCGGAATGGTTACTCCATAGTCCTCAGGCGTTGCACTTGCCAGGTTTTCCATGGCTTGTCGTTTCCAGTTGATTTCGTCGGCTTCAAAGCCGTCGACGTCCTTTTGCTGGATGTAGGTCATTGCCCCATCGTTGTACTCGACCCACGTCAATCGAAAACGCGAATCGATTAATTTAACCGAAAGCGCGGGAAACTTGTCGCCGTCGAAATACCAGTTTGGAACAATCATTGGATAAATGTTTTCGAGCGAAGCCTGATAGCCACCTTTAAATTTCGGTTTTAACTTTTCCGGGACCTCGCCGTTTTTGTTTTTCGGATTAGCTTGATCTTTCGCGTCTGATTCTTCCGTCGACGATTTCTCTTCTTCGATGTTTCGGCCGATATCTCCGTAGTGGGCAGGCAATGCCATTGCCATTTGATTGATCGTCGCCCCGGCAGGAAGCTCAGAGACCTGCCGTAAAATCTGGGATTCTGGATGGCTCAAATCAAATTTTGCAACAACTCCATCGGAGATGTTCTTTTGTGCATCAAAGACCGGCTCATTGCCTTCTTGGGCCTGCAATATTTGCGGCGCACCAATGCAAACAGCGAAAACCATGGCGATCAAATTCTTGGAATGCGTGCGCATGAGAGACCTTAGAGGTTAGAGGTGGGCATGAAAAAAGAACGCCTTCTCGAAGACGCCTTAATTTTATCGATTCGGGAGATCTACGCCAGTTTTTACGTTGGATGTTCGCCATAAACCGCACAACACGATCTTGATCCGAGCGATAGTGGAGTTGATTTTAGCCGAGATTTATCAAAAAGACCTTGAGAGCCGTTTGTAGCGACCTATGTTTTCACGTTCTCCGCTTCCCTACCTCCGGTGAACAATTTCGCCTTCCAATTTATTATGTAAGAGTTCTGGGTGCCATTATGGCCAGAAAACGTTCCAACCGTCGTAAAAAGTCAAACAAGAAAACCAAACGGGGTTCTCGTTCGAGTACTACATCTTCGGCTACTTCTAAAACAACAGAAGCAGTTGAGTCTGCTCAAATTGCGCCAGTCGATGAATCAAACGTCGCGGTAAAAGAAGAATGTCAGAATCTTAACGAAGTTGAATCAACAAGTGCCAAGAAGTCTTCATCCACATCGCGAAAAAAGAAGACTTCCCGCAATTCCAAGAAAGCGAAGCCGAAGACAACGAAAATCAACTCCGTTGAATCGCGTCAATCAGAAGACGTTGAAGAGTTGATTGACAACGTTGACTCGCTGGTCGATGAGTTGGAGAAGGATGCAACACCCGAAGCGGATGTGTCAAGCAATTCGTCTGAGCCGGAAGATGATTCCGACACGGCTGAATCGCAAGCAAAAGTCACGATGACAATCGCACTCGACGATGAAGAAGAGCTGGATGCTGACGATGAGTTTGAACGAGAATTCGAACGAGAGTTGGCAAAAGAAGAACAACAGGGTTCTAAAGTTGTGGATCCTGAAGTCGAAGTCAAGAAACTCGATACTTCAAATCACGCAGATATCCTGGCTCGTTTGGATAAAGTTACCGTTGATGTAGATTCACCAGAATTTGATCTGCTTGATGACGGTGAAGAAGTCGTCGTCAGTTCGGTGGAACCACTGTCGGCAGCGACGTTCATGGATTCCGATGAGCTTGATGAGCCCATCCAATCTGCCAGTGCGGTCCTCACTCAAGCCGATGCAGACGCGATGCTTGAACGATTTGAATTGACGGCTCATCGAATGGTGACTCTTCTCAATGAAAAGATGAATACCACAATTGAGAGATGGTCCGTTGAACTCGGAATGCGAATGAAGGATGGAGATCAGGCCGAATCGACTTTGGGTTGGGAAGAGCGCCGCGAGCAACTGATGAAGGATTATGGTTTTGAGGATGGCGATGCGACCCAGAATGGTCTGAATGTTGGCAACGAAATCAAAGACTTGGATGTACCTGTTTTCGCCGATGCGAGCGAAGACGAAGAGGAATTGAACGAGATTCCAGAAACAAATCTTGTCGATACGCTGGATTCGCTGGACGAAACCCAGTCAGAAATGATTGCCGAACTTAAAGCTGATCTGACATCGAAGCTGCGTGAAGCAGAAATCGAATTGTCAATCAATCGTGCCAAACTTAGCCAGCTTCGTGCATCGTTGGACGCCAAGCAAGTTGAAATCGATCGTCGAGAATCGCGCCTTCGTCAAAAGTATATTGAGATGGAGTCTGCACGAAACAAAACTGGATTCTTTGATCGCTGGAGTCGTCACTTGACATTCCGCAAGAAAAAGAAGATCTCAGATTTGGAAACCTCATGGCTCAATCTGGAAGAAGATTCGGAATCTACGCCCGAATAGTCGTTGATGCATAACGACGATCACTTGACGATTCAATCGCGTAGAGAGTGGGTGGCAATTCAACGATCGGCTGCTCAATTGTTCGCGAGCATTTGTTGCAGTGCGATTCGACCAGTTTCGGTGACCGATACTTTTTCTTCGTCGCCTTCGATCCATCTTTGCTGGCGACAGTTTGCCAATGCTTGTTGGAATTGTTGACGAGTCCAAGCAACATTTGGAAAAACTTGCTCAACGGTGAACACCGAATTTTGCGCGTTGGAAGCTTTCGGTTCTGTCAATCGAGCCAACAACAATTGTTGAAAAAGTTCTTTGCGCAACTTCCCGCGATTTCGATGCTTGGCCAATAAACCCTGTCGCGGCGAAAAGGCGACCGCCAATAGAAACGCGAATCCGGTTATCGATGCGATGGGGCCAGTGGGAGCGACTTCCAGAAAGTAACCGACGTAGAATCCGGCGATCGAACAGACAACTCCAATCAAGCAACTCGTGATGAGCATGGCTGAGATTCGGCGCGTCAAAAGAAACGCCGCAGCAGGCGGTGCAATCATCAACGCGACGACCAGAATTGAACCTGCGATTTCAAACGCCGCGACGGTGGTGATGGAGACAATGCCCAGCCATACGAAATGCATCAGCTCTGGGCGAAGATCAAGCCCTTTGGCCAACGTATCGTCGAACATAGTCAGCTTTAGCTCTTTGTAAAACGCGGCAATGAATGAAATCGCGAGCATGAATGTTGCGAGCATGACATAGAAAGCTTTTGGGCCAAGATCCGTGTCGCCCCATCGTGCTGATTTTAGCGCAGCCGACGCCAGATTTCCGTCAATGATGCACTCGGCATGGAAATGCGTTTGGCCTAGTTTCAGGCTTGCCAGAATGATGCCCACACTAAACAACGCAGAAAAAACGATTCCCAGTGCAGCCTCACCTTCTACAAGTCTTGTTTGCTTAATCAATTGAACCAGCCAAACCATCAGTAGTCCCATCAAACCGGCACTAATGATTAACCATGGCGAGCTTCGGTCTTCGAAAATCAGGAACGCAACTACGATGCCTGGTAGCACCGCGTGGCTGAGCGCTTCGGAAACCAGGGACTCTCGTTTGACAACCAGGAATACGCCGCACAATGAGCACGTAAGCGCAGTCAAAACGGCGATCACCAAACTCCACATTACGAAAGACACTAGACAGCCCTCCGTTCCAGTTTGGCTTGTTTTGTTTCGTGTTTTCTTTTCAACCAGCGGGCCAAGACTCCTCGCCGCGGCGCGAACACGAGCGATACAAGAAAGATCAATGTCGCGGCCAACACAATCACCGGGCCTGTCGGGATCCCAGAATACAAGGCGCTGACAATCGATCCGGTTGCTCCACAAAGGCCTCCCAGCATGGCCGACAATATGACCATCCGACTAAGTCGATGCGTCCATTGCCTGGCAGCGCTGGCCGGCGTAATCAGTAGAGCAATCATCAGCACGACGCCAACGGATTGAATGCCAATCACGATGCCGACAACCAAGATGATCATCAGTAGTGTGTCGAGGGTTTTGGCAGGGAAGCCGATGCTTTGTGAAAACTGTGGATCGAACGTGAAGACCTTGAATTCTTTCCAAAACAACAACATGACTAAGATCGAAGCCAGTCCAAGCGCCCCAATCATCCAAAGATCATCTTGCGTCATCGCGGCTGCCATCCCGAACAGATAGTCCTCCAGTCCTCGCCGTCCGGGGATCGGTGGATCGGTCCGTTCGACAACTCGCAAGAGAAAAATTCCGGTACCAAAAAAGATCGCCAGCATGACTCCCAGTCCGGCGTCGTTTTTCAGTTTCGTTCGACCGACAATCGCGCGCGTGAGAATCAGCGCAGTCGTCCCCGCCACGATTGCACCGGGAATCAAGACAAACAGCGACTTACTCCCCTGCCCCGTGATCAAATAACTGGCCAAGAAAAAGAGCATGATGCCTAGCAATGAAGAATGCGCGACCACATCGCCAATAAGACTTTGCTTTCTCAAGTACGCAAAGCAACCAAGCGCACCGCTAACGGTTCCTACGCCAACGGTGCCCATGAGCACGGTTCGAAACGTGTAATCATTGAATAACTCAAACATTGTCGCCTTCAGGATTGGAAGGACTTTCAGTCGATGTCGAGTTGGTGTGGTTGCCAATCGTGACCGGGACCACCGGTGCAAAACTGCAATCGCCGATACCACAGTTTCGCAACGGGCCGCCGTAAGTTTTTTCCAACAGGTCAGGCGTGAATGAATCTTGAATAGAGCCTGAGGCAATTGCCACACGATTGATCAGCGCAACGTGATCGAAGTACTCGGCGACGGTCGTCAAGTCATGATGCACAACGACCAGCGTTTTTCCATGGGCGCGAAGTTCATGAAGCAGACCGACAATAGCTTTCTCGGTCGTCGCATCCACCGCGGCAAATGGTTCGTCGAGAAAGTAGATTGGCGCGTCTTGCACAAAGGCTCGCGCGAGAAAGATACGTTGTTGCTGGCCACCAGAAAGTTCTCCGATCTGGCGATTTGCGAAATCCGTCATCTCGACTTTTTCGAGCGCGGCAAGAGCCTCCTGTCTTTGTTTTGCACCCGGTCGCCGGAACCAGCCCAGTCTTCCGTACGTTCCCATCAACACCAAATCCAGCACCGTCGTTGGAAAGTCCCAGTCAACGCTTGCTCGTTGCGGGACGTAGCCGATGTTGGTTCGTGCAGAATGCGATGACCGATTCGATTGGCCAAATACCTCGACGCTGCCAGCGATCGGAGTCACGATTCCGAGGACGGTTTTCAACAAAGTGCTTTTGCCCGCGCCGTTGGGGCCGATCACTCCCATCATCGCGCCACGCGGCACGGTCAGATCGACATTCCACAAAACGGGTTTCGCATCGTATGCGACTGTCAATCCTTTGACTTGAATGGCCGTCGCCGGCTCGTTCATCGAACGTCTCGTGAATTTAACGAATGAGAAATCAGTTCAACGTTTGAGCGGAACGCGCCGAGAAACGTGTTGTTGGGTTCTTCTTCACCCAAGTCGTCTGAGTACAGCGGTTGATCAACAATCTCGACTTTCCAGTTACGCGAGTGACACGCCTCCATCAAAGCCTGCGAGACTTTCGGGTTGGTGATTTCTTCCATGAAGATGACTGGAATCTTTCGCTCACAAATTGACTCGGCAACGGTTCGCATCGTTTGAATATCGGCTTCGGCGTCATTGCCAATTCCCAAAACGGCCAGCGTTTCCATTTGATAGACGTTGGCGAAATAGTTGAACGCGTCGTGTGCGCTGACGATCACACGCCGATCCACAGGAATGTCGCGGAGATACTCTTCGGCCCACTCATGTGTTTCCATGATTTCTGCAACGTAAGCCTTGCCGTTGGCTCGGTACGTTTCTGCATTGTTGGCATCAAGCGCTGCGACTTTCTCGACTAACGCTTCAACGCATTTAGCCCAACCCGGAAGATGATTCCAAATGTGCGGATCAAAAGGTGCTTCGGGATCGACTTCTCCATCTTCGATCCAATCGACGCGAAACTCTTCTGGAAATGCATCGGCCATCGCCCATGACTTGTTGCCAAACGTATCGTGCAAGTGTTCTGTTAATCGAGCTTCGAGGTGAAAACCGTTGTAGAAAATTGCATCTGCACTTTGCATGGCTTGGATGTTTTTTGTGCTGGCGCTGAACGAGTGAGGATCGACGCCCGGTCCACAAAAGAGTTTGATCTCAGCATCGGAACCCTCGGTGATCTTGATCAAGGCGGAATTAATTTGGCCAGTCGTGGCGACCAAGTTCAACTTTTGTGTCTCGGTTGTCGCCAGTTCTGCAGCATTGAGGTGCGTCGGCGGAATGGTATTGAAGTCGATGATGCACACATAAATCAAACAGGCCATCACACCTGTTATGAGAATTCCGAAAGAACGCATGTTGCTACCCTGATTTCCTGCCAAACTTTGTTTCAGCCAAATGAGTTTGCGAACGAGGTCGGCGATCCTATGATCGTTCGAAATCGAACGCGATGTTCAAAGCAATTGGAGTTGGCTCGAAGTGAGCGAAAGAACGCCAGATTGCTATCTGAACTTGACGCAATGTGCCCGGCTTTACCGCCTCACATGCATGCATATAAGTTCAAATTTGCGAGTCTGGCTGGCGGAGAGTCGAGTGGGATTCGACTCAACAAAGCTGGCTATATCTCGGCTTGTTGAGTTTGTGTCTCAACAAGGATTCTACCCGAACAAGTTAGATAGTAAAAGGAACAAAGGCGTTTTTTCGCGAAGCGCCCCCAAAAGGGAGGTGTTCGCCTCTTCGGTGATGTTGCGATAGCCGAATCAGATCGCCAGCAGTCTTAATGAAAGTCTGCTTCTAGTCCCGTGCTATCAGTTATTCAGCAATATTCTGAATACGGAACAATCCGTCACTCTGCGGGGAAGCGGCATGTTGTGACTGGCGCCGTTGGCATTGATCTTGCCTTATTCGGTTGAATTGTGATATCGAGTAGTCCTGCGCAAATGCTTTTCGTCCCGTTTGATGACGATTGAGACGATTGCGCGGACACGTATTTCTTTCGGCATGGACGCCGGAGACGATGGGCAAGGAAAGCCCGACCGGTCCACGCTGAAATTTTGTCGACGCAAATCGAATGACGTTGTTTGATTTGTACACATTGACTCGTTGAACCCAAATCAACGAGCTCCAACTCTTGGACCGAGTTATGACTGCTTCAGCATCCGAAGAACGCGACGAGCCGCAACAACGCAGCAATTTCAGCAGAGCACTTCTCTGGCGACTATTGGCTGTGGGATTATTTGTAACTCTCGGGACGTTTGCCGTTGTCCAATCTCTTAACAAGGAGTCTGCTCCACATGCGCATGATGGACATGATCATGATGGGCTGGTCGCTGCGGTCGATGGAGTTGGCGCGAAGACTGCCGAGCTAGGCGGCGCAGTCGCTGACAAGACAAAAGCAGGTCTTAACAATGCAAAGTCATCAGTGTCGAACATGGCCAGTGATGCTTTGGCATCGATCACGGGAGACAAGAACGACTCAACCGTTAATCCATCTACGATCGCCGGATTGAAAAAGTTGGCGATGGTTGGGCTGAAGCCAGCCACTCGAAATACCGGAATGCCAGTCAATCGGCCGAGAACTTTGCAACCTGCCAAAACAACGACTGGCCAGTTCGTCACCACCAGACCGCCTGGAACTTTGGGACGCAGCACGGTCAATACTTCGTTCACGCCATCTGCCAAAACTCCCGCTATCGTAGCGGCCAAGCCACCGACGCAAAGCGGATTCCAAGCCAACCCGGCATCGATCAGTCAACCTCCTCCGGAACGGTTTGCTCAACTTAACGGAACACCCAATACCAGTGGCTTCAACACCGGTGGCGTGCCCAAGCCTTTGACTCAATTGCCTGGAAAGAATCTTGGCAGTTCAATCAACTCCGCTGCCAAAAATGGACTCAACAGTGCCGCCCAAAAAACAAACCAATTGCTCAACAGCGCCAAGCAAGGCGCCAATAACATGGTGAACGGAGTTAGCAACAAGGCAAGTCAATTCGGTAGCAACCTTCGGGCTGTCGAAGCGAAACCTCCAGCCGCGTTAACGCAAAGCAATCCATTTTTGAGCGGACAGAGCTCGAGCCGAACGGGCAACACAGGATTTGGTAATGGCGGATCAAATACAACCAGTCGAACGGGAATGCAGCCGATTTCGCAGGCTGGGCCAACCGGAACAACGACGCCAAGAAACGACAGTCCATTTGGCAGCCTTGGAACAACGAAGACAAATCCATTCGCCAAAAAAGCAACTCCGCCTCCAACCAAACCAGCCCAACAGCCTCCGCGAAACAACTTGGCTAACCCATCCCCGTTCCGCAACAGTTCAGCAAGCACGCCAAGAAGTGCGGGTTCAAATTCTGCTACCAGTGCCACAGCCAATGCGATTACTTCGGTCGCGGCTCGAAACACTCCGGGTGACCGAACTTTCGAAGGCGTGCAAGCGCCCGCGCTAACGATCGAGAAAGTTTCTCCGCGCGAAATCCAAGTCAATCAAACGGCTGATTTTGAAATCATCGTCAAAAATGTCGGTCGAGTTGTAGCTGATGAAGTTCGCGTGCTCGACAAAGTTCCGGCTGGGACAAACTTCATGGGCTCTAGCCCCGAGCCAGCGAGTATGACACGAAACGGTGACTTGCAATGGTCGCTGGGCACGCTTCGACCAGGTCAGGAAAAACGTTTGCGATATAAGCTTAAGCCAACACAACCCGGCGAAATGGGTAGCGTTGCCCAAGTCGTGTTCGCAACTCGGGCTTCGATGCGGACCGTGGTGACGAAACCTGTTTTGGAAATCCGACATTCAACGAATCCAGTCGTGATGATTGGCGACAACGTTGTGTTTGATGTTGTGGTCGAAAATAAAGGCGATGGTCCTGCCAACGACGTGATCATTCAAGAAGAAGTTCCTGTTAATCTTGAGTTCTCAGATGGCTCGCCCGAAATCGAATATGAAATCGGTACGTTGATGCCTGGCCAGTCACGACGTGTGCAGCTTGGTTTGCGAGCTGCCAAAGTCGGCAAGCTTCGCAACGTGATGTTTGCTTCGGCCAAAGGCGGTCTGCGGGCGCAGCATGAACTGGACATCGAAGTCGTGGCACCGGATCTTAAAGTCACCAGCGATGGACCGACATTGCGATTCATCCAACGCGAAGCGACCCACCGGTTTACGATTCAAAACGATGGAACCGCCAAAGCCACCAACGTTGAGCTGTTCGCCAGACTGCCGAGCGGTTTGCGTTTTGTCAGCGCCAACAATCGCGGGAAATACGATTCCAATACCCACTCTGTGGTGTGGGTGATGCCGGAACTGACGCAAGGCGTCGCCGGGACGGTTGATTTAACGACCATCCCTGTCGAAGCGGGTGAACAGAATATCAAGTTCGAATCGTTTGCCGATTTGGGACTAAAATCAAGCACGCAACAACCGCTTACCGTGCAGCACTTGATCGATGTCTTCTTTGATATCGATGACGTAATCGATCCGATTGAAATTGGAGCCGATACCAGTTATCGCATTCGAGTGGTCAACCAAGGAACTCAGACAGCGACCAATGTTCAACTTCAGGTTGATTTTCCACCAGGCCTGCAGCCGATCGAAGTTGACGGCAATCTTCGCCATCAAGTTCAGGGTCAAACGGTTGCGTTTGAACCGATCAGCACGATGCGTCCTGGTGACGAATTGAAAATGACGGTGCGGGCGAGCGGAAAATCCCAAGGCGATCACCGAGTGGTTGTAAACATGAAAACCGATGGGCGTTCGACACCCGTTTCGAAAGAAGAAACGACTCGCGTGTATTCTGATCGATAGCCGTTGACGGAACAGATGCTGTTGAACAACCAATGCTAATCGCGGGCACTCTCTAGTTCAGGAATTCGATTGTCCAGATTGATCTTGTTTGATGCAGTAGGCACGATCATTGAGCCAAGGCCTGACGTGGTCACGGCGTATCACAACGCTGGGCTTAAGTTTGGCAGTCGGCATTCGCGCGACGAGGTTGCCGCTCGGTTCAAACAGGCACGGGAAGCGAAGTTTTTCGTTGGAGTCGACGCAAACACAACGCCGGCCAATAGTCTTCCTTCCAATGACGAGATGGAAGAAGCAATGTGGCGCAGCCTTGTCGAAAATGTGTTTGACGACGTCGATGAGATTGACGCGCTGTTCGACGAGTTGTGGACGCATTTCTCGGAAGCTGCAAACTGGTCGACGTTCGACGATGTTGGTCCGTGTTGGAACCGTCTGAAGCAAATCGGTTTTCAAATTGGAATCGCGTCCAATTTTGATTCGCGGCTGAATTCGATCGTTGACCAGGATGAAGTATTGAGCCAAGCCGACTATGTTTTTTGTTCCGCTGAAATTGGCTATCGAAAGCCGGACCCTCAGTTTTACCGGCGACTGTTAGAGCGACTGCCTCAAGAAAGTTCGCCACTCGAGATGGTGATGGTGGGTGACGATCTGCAAAACGATTGGGCCGCACCGACCCAGTTGGGCTGGCAAGCTTTCCAGATCGATCGAACGGCGAACTTGAACGAGCAACGCGGCAAAGCCGATCACGTCATTGGATCGCTCGATGAACTCCTCGATCGTGTTTGATCTTGGGGTTTCATGCCAGAGTTGAAGGCTAGGCCGGCGCACAAAAAAACGGCCGAAGCAAGCTTCGACCGTTCAAGTTCATTTCAGCGACTCTGAAAACTATTTCGCTTCAGAATAAGCACCGTCTGAATTGTTTTCTGCAGCTTCTTGGGCCGCAATCGCTTCTTCGGCACGCTCAATCGCAACGTTCACGACTTGTTGAGCGAATACCAACTGGTTTTGAGAGAAGAATCGCTCGTAATAGCCATCCATTCTTTCGATACGATTCAAAGTCAACAGCTCACGCCAATTGACTCCCGTGATGTTCCACGCAGCCGCTTGAGCACATGGTTGTGCGATTTCATCGTTCGCCAACATCTTGCAAACTTCGGCTAGTTTCGGATCCGTTGTTAACGCTTCGAGAGGTTGAATCTTGTACTTAATCGCTGGACGAGGGTTAGGCTTGCCATATTCAAGACAAACAGTTGTAAACGAGGTTTTGCCAACTTTTCCAGATGGAATGTTGAAGACTCCACCTCCGCCTCCACCGCCTCGACCGCCGCCTCCGCCGCCGCGTCCACCGCCGCCGAAGCCGCCGCCACCAGCACCACCGCCAGCGCCGCCGCCAACTCCTTGGCCGCCGCCTCCACCGCCGCCACCGAAGCCTCCGCCTCCGCCGCCGCGTCCGCCACCACCGCCGCCAAGTCCACCACCGCCAAGTCCTTGACGTAAGACAGGAACAGCGGAGAAGGTTGCCGGCATTGTGATTGCCAGTGGTTTATCTGTTTTGTTGGCAACGATCAAGTTTGCCTTGCTTTCGTCAATGGTGCGGATTGTGACTTCGATGTCACCCGCTTCCATTGCTGCAAACAGTTCGGTTGACTCAAATCCTTCGACAGGAATTTGTGTTTTGGAGATCGTGTTTAAACGTTTCTTCTCCATTCGAGCTTCTTGAGCCGTCTGCGTTTTCGCTTTCGCGTCTTCAGTCGACTTCTCATTTTCTTCAGCGATCGCCATCGAGCTGATCGCCAACATGCTCAAACATACAAATGTGAGCTTAAACCAGGTGTGCATTGATGTTCTCATAAAAGAACTCCTAAATGTGAAACCAACGCTCCCTTGCCCGCGTTGGTCGTTACCTCTTCAAATATATTCGATGGCCTCTCGGATCGCATCGCTAATCCAAGGATAGTTGGGAAAAACCGTCATTCCAAGCGAATTCTCTCGATTCCGTTCAGCAATCTTGCAATCCTATCGAGACCACCATTTTGCCGTTTTGACTACAGAATGGGCCAGTTCGTGTTATCGGAAGCACAGTCTTAAAAAGACAGCATTCAAGATAACTGCGTTTTGACCGGCATATTTGGGTTTACTCGCCGCTGATCAACGGGCCAGAACCCCAATTAGCGTCGCAAGGCACTCAGGGCTGATAATCGAAACGACCGGTTTGAAAGGACCTGAAGTCAGTTGGCCCGAAGCCAGTTAATGTTAATACTTCGGTTCGGCAAACTCTTGTCAGCGGATTGAAAATGGGATCGCCAAAGTTGACTCGGTCGCCGTCTATCCTCGTCGGCTCATGACAACGACCGTCGTTAACGTTGTTGTTCCAATCGCCACTGCTGTGAGTGTGGTCGGGTGCGTTAGCCGAGAGGGAGCATCGCCCGCAATAGCGTTCCTAAGATCTGAGTCGGTCGCGAACGATTCGAAGATACTGAGATGCTGGTCTCGCGTGAGCCTTGAAATAGATTGCCAATGGAAAGAAGTTTGCGATATCATGAAACTTCTTGAGAGGATGTCGGCGAAAGTTGACCTTCATAGCGTAGAAGGATTCGTTCCGTGATCGCCGAAGCCGTATCTTTGAGGCAAATCAACAGAGCTTAGAAGACACCGATGATCGAAATGAAAAACATTGAGCCAGATTTAACGTCGGTTTTGACAAGTTCATTGCAGAACGCGATTCGAATGATCATTGTCTGCCTGGTGATGGCCGTCTGTACGACAGCTGGCGCCGATGACGAATTCGAACAACTCTTTAATGGCAAGGATCTGACCGGCTGGGCCGGGCTGGAAAAATTTTGGTCCGTGAAAGATGGCACGATCATCGGTCAAACGACGGAGGACAATCCAACGGAGGCCAACACGTTTCTTGTTTGGCAAGGCGGCGAAGTTGGCGACTTTATTTTCAAGGCGAAGGTTCGTTTTTCCGGAAACAACACCGGCGTTCAATACCGGAGTGAGCTGGTCAACGCGGACGAATTTGTTGTCAAAGGTTACCAGGCTGATCTGCATAAGAAGCCCGAATACTTTGGTATGCTGTACGCGGAGAGATGGCGTGGCATCGTCGCTGAGCGTTTCCAACGGGTTGAAGTTGGCGCCGACGGCAAGCCAGTCGTGGTTGGTGCGGTCGGCGACAAAAATCAAACGCTCATTGATTCTGAATGGAATGAGTTGACAATCATCGCCGTCGGAAATCGACAGATCCATCAGGTTAACGGCATCACGACGATGGATTTGACGGACAATCATCCGGAAGCCAAAACGAAGGCATTCTGGCGTTCCAGCTGCATCGCGGACCGGCGATGACGGTCGAGTTCAAAGACATTCAGCTTCGTCATCTTGCTGGTGATGACGCACTGGTAACGATTCAAGCCGCAACTGAAAGTGCAAAAGAGACAGCGGCCAACGAAGAAGGACGACTTCCTGACATCGTTGTCTACCTGGCCGACGACTTGTCTGCGGCGGACTTGAAATTGTATGGCGGAACAAATATCGAGACTCCGGCGATCAACCAGCTGGCCGATGAAGGAATGACTTTCAATCGAGCTTTCGTCGCCAGCCCGTCATGCGCTGTGAGTCGCGCGGCGATGTTGACGGTGAAGATTCGTTTCCGATGAGATTTCGATTCGCCGCGAAGCACTGGAACAAATGATCTGCCATCGAGATCCTCAGGGACTTCGCCACTGCCCATGTCAATTAACGTTGGCAAGATGTCGACCCAGCTAACCATTGCGTCAGTTCGCGTGCCAGGTTTGATATGGCCCGGTCGAGCAACAATCAACGGGACTTGTGTCCCTTCGTCGTACAACGTCCATTTGCCGAACGGGAATTGAGCTCCATGATCGCTGGAGAATACAAGCAGCTTGTCTTTCGAAAGATGCTTATCCGTCAACTTTCGAAGCTCACCCAAATATGCGTCGAGGTTTTTTACTTCTTGTAAGTAACGCGAGCGTTGAACTCGAGTTCGTGGTGTATCGAGCAGCTGTGGCGGCAACGTCATTGATTCAGGGTCGACGGTCGATTCGCTGGGCCACGGTACGTGTGGATCTGAAACTCCAACAAACAGCGCCAAGGGACGTTTGTCTGTGCGACTATTGAGGAATTCTTTAACAGTTTTTTGGAGCTCGCCGATTTCCTTTTTACGGTCGTGAACATCGAAGTGATAATCGGGCGCACTTTTGCCGTGGGCAACCTTTCCAAACGCTGCGGTTTGATAGCCGAGTTTGCTGAGCACGGTCGGAAGCTTCAGAATTTCCTTTCGCGGATAGCTGTGATTTTCTTCAGCTCCGTTGCGAGCCGGCATCAACCCCGTGCACAGCGGCGACCGAAAAATGAATGTCTACCTGAGCCGTTCGGTGCGTTCGGATCGATACAAATTGATTTGGAATCCACATCCCGATTTCGCGTTCACGACTCATATCGACTTGTTGCTTCGCGAAACATCTGGTGACTATTTCAAGCAATGGACCGAGCGTGCAATGTCAGATCCACAAGCGGCAAAAGTGGTTGCCCGTCATCATGGACGTCCGGAGTTCGAACTGTTTGACTTGCATAACGATCAGGATGAGCTGATCAATCTGGCTGACAAGCCAGAACTAAAACAGGTTCAGCTCGAACTGCTGTCGGAGCTTAAAGCCTGGATGAAAGAACAGGACGATCAGCTTACTGTTTTTCACGAACCGCTAATGCTCGATGCTCCAGAAACTTGGGTGCCTCGAAAAAAACGTTGAGTGCGAACTCGAGGCACTAAAACGACAGTCAACGCCAGGCATTCACACGCGGTCAACGCTAAGAGGTGCCGCGGACGATCCAGCAAGATTCGTGAGCCTGCATCCCAACGTGAGGATAGTAAGATTTGGCCGCAGGTGCCGACAAGAGAATCAATGTCGACTGCAGGCCAGCCATTTCGTGGGTAAGTTCAATCAGGCGTTTACCAATCCCGCGTCGCTGAAAGTCAACGTCGACTGCAAGGTCGGAAAGATAGGTGCAGTAATTGAAATCCGAGATTGCGCGAGAAACACCAACGAGTAGGCCATCATCAGAACGTGCCGTTACGATAAGGTCAGCGTTTTTCAGCATTCCTTTCAACCGTTCGAGGTCGTCGACGGGTCGCCGCTCCCCCAATGTAGAGCGATGCAACAAGTCGCTAAACTCGACCGCGTCAAGTTCGGGCTCACGTTTGTACGTAATGGGCATCGTAGTCTCGCGCGCCTAATGGAAGGTTTTACGACACCGACGCAACCGAAGCGAAGGTGGATTGAACAGATTCGATTGTACAATAAGTGATGGCGACGTTCACTTGGACCGGCGATTGGGATCGCCTGAATAAAAATTCTGTCCTACGTGTTTGCTCCGTTTGTATTTGCTTCAATCAAAATGGGACTTCGAAAGAAGCTCCCTTTTTCAATAACGGACGATCTTTCCAAGCGTGCCCTTCGGGAAAGCGATGTTGCTCGATGAAGTCGGGTAAGAACTCAAGTCCCCACCCCGGTGCGGTCGGCGTCACGTAACAGCCTTCGCGCGTCTTGGGGCGTCAAGCCCGACGTTTCCTTCTGACATCGACCGCTGTGTTGAGGCGAGGGATTCCGCCGAACGGATTCGATAGGCATCTCTTGGTCGCAACCAGCCAGTTACCAAATGCATCAATGGCTTGTAGGTAGTGGTTGTAAGTTTTGTTGCCAAACTTCTTTTCCTTCTTCATCAAATCCAACTGCTTCCGCACTTTTTCCGCTGACGCATCCACCATGGTTTTGAATTCGCAACCGTTGACCAGCTTCCTGATTCGGGAAATCGTGAGCTTGCCGTGCTTCTCCGTCGTTGCGCCCAACCCAAGCGTCGTTGCGCCCAACCCAAGCTCATACTCTTTCTCACTGGCGACGTACGGATAACTGCCATGGCGGTTCGAAGCCATCCGCCGTTTTGCTATTGAAGATAGGAACACCAAAAATACGCCGTTCGTCGTCATTGCAAACAACGCGATCATGGTTTTGAATCAGCTTCGGTGTGTCGGAACCGAAGTGGAGTGAGTTTGTCAATTGGACCTGTCCCTCTTCTTCACATCGTTTTCCGCCCCAGCGGCCTTCAGGAATTTGGCGACGAAGCTTTGATCCGATCAGTCGTTCAGAAATTGCTTCGTTAACGGGGCAAGCCCGCACGTAAGTGATTACTTTGACCAAGCTGATGTGTACGGTGGAAGTGAATTGTGGCGGAAATTGCGAGTTTTTTTTTGGATACCGAGCTGCGACAAAAAGACTTTGGTTAGGCGATCAGTATTGCCCAGATTTCCTGTTTCTGCTAATAAATTGCCTGAACTGCTCATCCGCTAGATTGTCTTTTGAACTAAGCGGCGCTGGGGCAGAAAGTCGATTTGTCTCAAGCGCCATGGCTCGCATAACGGCCGCGTTATGCCAATAATATAAAATAAACCAAACTCACAAACTCACAGTTTTCTTTCCAAGGAACCACAGCCCATGCCGGAATGGAACGACGACATTTTGCAGGTGTCGCCTGAAGACATATTTTCCGGCGTCGCGATTCGTCCTGACATGCTGAAGGACTTATTTGCAGTTTCGCAAATTGACCCCGACAAAGCCGCGGCTATTGCAGCTCAGCTTAAATTGCTCACTGGCCTTAACAATGAAAAGTCGATTCAACATGCCATCAAGCAGATTCTTGGCGACGCAGAGGAAGCGCAAACGAAGGCCGTTTGCCGGGCTCTTATAAACTTAGATTCGGACGATGTCCCAACGCTACTAAAAACACTTGAGAAATGGGCGAACAGAAATGATGCAAGAAAAGCGGTTTTTACTGACGAGCTGATTAGCAATCTGCGTGAAGTTCTTGGTGTCATTATTGCCCACGACTTTCCGGCAATCGAGCTGATGCAGAAAGCTAACGCACTGGTTAGAGATACATCCGGTGAACTGCTGGATGCCAAGTATGTCTGCGATTTGAGACCTGTTTTCGATCTTGCCAGAACCAACATTGATGCTTTCGTACTAGTTGCCAATCTTCGATTGTTATACACGCAGCAAAGCGGACAACGATTAGTTTGCGAAATTGCGTTGACTGAAGAAGAGCTAGTCACATTGAAAGAGAAGACGGATAAGGCACTTGCCAAGATGAAGATATTGAAAGAGGTGGGTGCTACTCTAAACCCTGCGGCAGGTGGAGGAGAAGAATGACCGCACGCCAAAAAAAACGACAGCTGTATATTCCAACAGCAAGTTGGGGTGATAAGGAGAACGTTGAGGCTTCCAACACCATAATCAGGAGAATCGGTGGTGGTAAGCTGATCGCAACGGATGCGTTGACTGATGATGGGTGGTTGCGGTCACTTGGGATTGAATGCGATGAAGAGATGAGAGAACAACTAATTGAACAAATGTCGCAATCGCGGGCGATGACTTGGAAGGTTTCCAAGCCAACGACCTACTTTGTTCCGGTCTCCCTGTCTGCTCCTAAAACACCGCCACAGCCACCTGAATGGATTGAATCCCAGGACGAAATCCTTCAACGACTTGAGGCTGAGAATACACGCACCGATGAGTACGAGCAGGGATTGCTTATTGCAGAGATCACAGACTTCGCTGATGACAAAGTCAATCGCCTTTTGAACGCACTTGAGAAATACATCAGTGCTAATCGGTTTGCGTGCAACGATGATTCGATCATGTTGCTCGGGTGTGCTATTCGCAAATACGCGATGAATATGAAGGAAGAGCACTTCAACGATTACGCGAAGTGGCTTCAGCCAACGGAGACAGATATCCTGGATACGAGGGTCGAGCTTGAATTGGTCAAAGGATTTGACTCTCGCATCTCATATGTACGAGTTGCGATTGATGGGCACAATATCGACGACGCTATTTCGATCATTGGCGAAGTTTGTGATGAATACAGTTCACGGCGACGTCTACTGAAAGAGAACCATGCTTCAATTGCCGTGGAAGCAAACCATGCAATCGTTCTCTTGAACCTTCTGGCTGGCAATGTCGATAAGGCGAATGAAGAGTTTGACCGCGCGAAAAAGCTTGACCCAGATTGGGTTGCAGAGCTAATTGTTGAACAGTTGGAAGAAACCGCAGGAGTTATGGAAGAACGAGAATCCGGCATTTCCGAAAGTATCGTTGATTTGTTGAATAAGTAGGTTTGCATACAGATGCCCGCAAGCGTTCTTGCCGAAAAACCGATTGATGTTGCGCCTTTCGATGTACTCGGAAGTGGCGATCAATCGACTGGCTTGCTGACCCATGCAATGCTCAGTAACGAATCGCAATCTGTACCAATCAAGTTTGGCGACTCAATACAGGTTGTTGACATGGGCCCGCCGCTCTCAGATTGTGACGAATCACCCACGGTAGCAGGAACGGCCGCTTTGTCGGACAGGCAGAAAAGGAAATTAAAGACGTTTGTTGACGGTGAGGTATCTGCATCCAAAGCGAAACAAGAATTAAGCAAGCGTTTTGGCTTAAAGCAGTATGTCATACATCCTTCAGTTGTCGCGCCAACTCCTAAACTTCCTTCGTGGCGTTACAGTTGCGTCGGTTTCGTGCTGCGCGCATACCGCCGTGGCGCAAACATTCAACTTTTGGCTAGGCCATGTCCGTTAAAGAGTGTTGATGAGATTCAAGTTCTTTATCCCGACCAAGACCTATCGAAAAAGTTCCGACGGAAATGGTTTGGAGTCGGAGACGGAACTGGGACTGATCGTGATGGAGTTGAGTGTTGGCCAATTGACTTGGTTGGCTATTTGTTCCACTCGCTTAACCGCACTGTTGAGGAAATAAACGGCGAACACGCTGTGCCTTACCTCCCTCAGGAATGCGATGAGTACTTCCCACATCAAAGTTCAGGCGACCAAAACTAATACAAGGCGACCTCGACCCCGAGTTCAGAGGCGGCAAGCTCGATTAGATCCAATAAATGCTTCGGTCACATCGACGTCACATCGACCGAACGCAGTTAAAAGTAGCTGGCTAAGTGGCTTCGCCTGAATAAAAATTCTGCCCTACGTGTTTGCTCCGTTTGTATTTGCTTCAATCAAAAAGGGACTTCGAAAGAAGCTCCCTTTTTCAATACCGGACGATCTTTCCAAGCGTGCCCTTCGGGAAAGCGATGTTGCTCGATGAAGTCGGGCAAGAACTCAAGTCCCCATCCCGGTGCGGTCGGCGTCACGTAACAGCCTTCGCGCGTTGCCACCGGATGTTCGACGGCTTCCTGCAAAAAGTCGATGTATTCGACCAGCTGCGCGTCGGAGTGACCCGACACAGCAATTTGATCCCACATCCCATATTGCTGAATCATGTTGCACAGCGCAATCCCTCCGCCATGCGGACAAACCGGCACGCCAAATTTTGCCGCCATTAAGATGATGGCCATCACGTCGTTGACGCCAGCCACCCGGACCGCATCGATTTGGCAGTACTTAATCGCTCTGCTCTTGAGCAGCTGCTTGAAGATTACCGGTGAGGCAGCTTGTTCTCCACAGGCGAAATCGAAACTTGCATCGGCGAATGTTTCGGCCAACTCAACATAGCCCAGCACATCGTCGCGCGCAATCGGTTCTTCGACCCATTTCAATCCAAACGGACGATAAAGCTCGATATGACTTTTGGCTTCTTCGACTCCCCAGAACTGATTGGCATCGACCATTAAATTGCAGTCGGGACCGATTGCATCCCGCAAGAACCCAATTCGCTGAACATCTTTCTGAGAGTCTTGACCAACTTTAAGTTTGAACGAATCGAAACCTTGCAACTGCAGTTTGCGAATCGTGGCGAGTATCTCTTCATCGCTGAGCCCCAGCCATCCGGCCGTACAATACGCTTTCGGTCCCAGCTCAGACATCTCGCTTTCGCGCTGAGGCACATTCGACCGATGCGACTGCAACAGCTCAACTGCTTCGTCTCGCGTCAACGCATCGCTGATGTTTCGCCAGTCAATACAGTCGGCAACGAACTCTGGCTCAAGATCGACCAGCAATTTCCAAAGCGGTTTGTCGAGCGACTTGGCCCACAGATCCCACATCGCATTGATCACTGCTCCGGCTGCCATTCGAAAGACGCCATCATGCAACCAACGAAGTTGATGATGGTCGATCAGCCTTCGATAAAGCTTAATCGGAGCAGCGGTAAAATCAGCCAAGTCCGCGCCGATAATGAGCTGGCACAGGTCTTTGATCCCGTAGCAAATCCAGTCGGTGCCGGCACCCACGGTGAAGACAACGGAAACGCCCGTCAGGTCCGAGTCAGTCTTCAAATGCAAGACAGCAGATGAATAGTCGGGCTGCTTGTGAAACGGATCCGAACCAAGGAGTTGATCGGAAGTCGGTACACGAAGGTCAATGACTTCCGCGGAGAGAATTTTAATAGATTGATTTGTCATGAGCCGGCAATGTCTGTGTGCGTGCTATTGTTCGTCGATCGCAGTTTGCTTTTGAATGCCAAGGCCTTCAATGCCCAACTCAAATACATCGCCAGCATTCATATATTGTGGTGGATCGAAACCCAGACCGACACCAGCTGGAGTTCCCGTTGAAATCACATCGCCCGGAAGGAGCGTCATGAACTGGCTCACGTAACTGATAACTTCCTGTACGTTGAAAATGAAATCACTGGTGTTGGAATCTTGCATCGTCTCACCGTTGCGCTTGAGCCACAAATGCAATTGGTTCGGATCAGAAATTTCGTCAGTCGTTGCCATGAACGGACCGAAAGGCGCGAAAGTATCAGCGGACTTTCCTTTGACCCACTGCCCAAGTTTCTCAAGCTGCCACTCGCGTTCGGAGTAGTCGTTGTGAACGGCATAGCCAGCGACATGGCTCAGTGCATTTTCAACCGAAACGTACTTGGCTTGCTTTCCAATCACGACCGCAAGTTCGACTTCCCAATCCGATTTCTTTGATCCTTTGGGAATCACGACCGGATCATTGGGACCATTCCAGGCGGTCGTCGCTTTGAAAAACAAGACTGGCTCAGTCGGCGCATCCATGCCGGACTCAGCTGCATGTTTGGCATAGTTCAGCCCAATGCAGACAATTTTCGATGGGCGAGCAATCGCTGGCGCGAGTCGGACCTTATCGATATCATGAGAAGGCAGATCGGATTTGCGAGTTGCCAGGAATTCCGCGAGGCGATTCAATCCATCATTCGCGAAAAATGATTCGTCCCAATCTTCGCCGAACGCCGAACAATCCAGGAGCGTATTGTTGTCGCCCATGACAGCCGGATTGATTCCGGAATCTGAGTGGTATCTAGTGAGTTTCATCGTTTTAGACTTTTGTAATGTTACCGAAGTAAAGTGAATCCGCCGTCAATGTCGTACGCGCTGCCGGTAATAAATCCAGCTCCGTCGGAACAGAGAAAGGCGGACAGTTCTGCGATTTCTGCAGGAGTGCCCATTCTCCCGATGGGTTGCGATTTGCAAAGTTCTTCTTCTTTGGCAGGGCGTTCTTCGTCGCTGTAGTTGTCTTTGAGAAATCCTTCAACAAACGGCGTGCGAACTCTTGCTGGACAAATACAATTGGCACGAATGCCTTGATCAATGTAATCGCGAGCCACCGACAGCGTCATCGTTAACACCGCTCCCTTTGACATGGAATACGCGAATCGATCAGCGATGCCAATCTTACTGGCAATCGATGCAAGATTCAAAATAACACCACCACCAGCAGCCACCATTTTCGGCACCGCAAAAAAGAGACAATGGTAGACGCCTTTGACATTTACGCTATAGATTCGGTCCAGCTCTTCGGGTGAGCAAGCTTCGAGATTTCCGATCGACGCGATCCCCGCGTTGTTAACGAGAATGTCGACTTGTTCGATTTGATCAAACGCAGCGCGAACCGAATCCGTCGAAGCAACATCGGTTGCAATCGCTTCTGCGCTTCCGCCCAGTTCATTGATCATCTGAACGGTCTCGTCGGCCGCTTCCTTGTTGAAGTCCAGAATAACCACGTGGGCGCCATCAGCGGCAAGTCGAATCGCAATCGCTTGGCCGATTCCAGACCCCGCGCCAGTAATGACAGCTGTCTTGTTCAATGTGTGATCCTCATTTAGGTCTTCGTTCGGCTTTGACTCTAAGTTTCGACGTTTGTCGTCGCTGAATGATGCGCAATAGATTCAATACAAACTGATAGTTTACCGAATTTGGAGGTCAACTTCGCCCACCAATCGTACTGACGCTTCCACTAATTGTTATCACGTGTTTACACGACTGAGATCTTGCCTTGTGCTCCGTGATGCAATGTTTGAGGTGGATAGATTTTTGAGCATTGGCAAAAAGAGCTATCGGGCGTTCCGATGCACATTCGTTCGCGATTGACGGAGCAAGAGTTTTTCGAGATTGTTCGTCGAAAGTTGATCGCTAAATTTTTAGCAGCCAGAACGCCACAATCAGGTTGATGATCGCGCCCGCAAACGCAAATTTTTGGCGCTGAATCATTAGACGTTGAATCGTATCCGCTGATTCACTATCCGTTGAATCGTATCCGCTGGTTCAATAGCACCGCTTCAAACCGTCCCGACGAAAAAGTTCGGGCCGAGCTTGTTGCGGTGCGCTTAGAGGCTTAGAGGCTTAGAGGCGAGACATGTTTTGGCAAGCTTAAATCAAGGTCGCGATCACCAAGGCGACAACGCTCATCAGCTTCAGCAAAATGTTCAGCGATGGACCGGAAGTATCTTTGAATGGGTCGCCGACGGTATCGCCAACAACGGCCGCTTTGTGGGCCGGGCTGCCTTTGCCTAACTTCTTGCCGTCGACCTCAAAACCTTCTTCGATCATCTTCTTGGCGTTATCCCAGGCACCACCAGCATTGGACTGGAACAAGGCCATCAATACACCGCTGACGGTCACGCCAGCCAACAATCCGCCCAACATCAACGCGTTCGTGTTGCCGGCAAGCCCGCAGTACTTTGGCACGAAACCGAAAGCAACAGGAACAACAACAGCCACCACGCCAGGCAAAATCATTTCGCGAATCGAGGCGCGTGTTGAAATCGCAACACACTTTCCGTATTCGGCTTTTCCGTCAGCAGCATCGAATACTTCCTGGTCCGACTTGGACCATGTGTCAAATTCTTTGCCGTCGTTTTCGTTCATGACATCCAAAGCTTTCTTCAGTTCAGGAATGTCATGGAACTGACGGCGAACTTCCTGGATCATCGCCATCGCGGCGCGGCCGACCGCGTCCATCGACATGGCTGAGAACAAAAACGGTAACATCGCACCAATGAACAATGACGCCATCACGTAGGGGTTGGTGATGTCGATCGAGTTGATAGGTGTGTCGACGTGAGTCGCGTTATACGTTGTCATGAACGCAGCGAACAAAGCCAAAGCGGTTAGAGCGGCCGATCCGATCGCAAATCCTTTACCAATCGCAGCCGTTGTGTTTCCGACGGCGTCTAGTTTGTCGGTACGCTCACGAACTTCCGCTGGCAGATCAGCCATTTGAGCGATGCCGCCCGCGTTATCCGAGATCGGACCATAAGCATCAACGGCAAGTTGAATTCCGGTATTGGAAAGCATGCCCACCGCAGCGATCGCGATTCCATAAAGTCCAGCGAAGGAAAAGGCGAGGATAATCGCAGCGGCAATAATGATGATTGGAATCGCAGTCGACATCATGCCGACGCCCAGACCAGCAATAATGTTTGTCGCTTCACCGGTGACTGATTGCCGGACGATTTTCTTGACAGGGCCGGTTCCTGTTCCCGTGTAATACTCAGTTATTTTTCCGATCAACAGTCCTGAAACCAAACCAATCACAATCGCAAAGAAGACACCGTTGCTGGTGATGGTCATCTCAGCTTCGGTTCCAGCTCCCATTACCCAACTGGACGGCAACATGAGTTTGATGACGATGAAAGTCAAAGCCAACAGTACACCGGCGGAAACAAATTCACCCATGTTCAATGCATGATGAGGGTTACCCCCTTCTTTGACTTTCACCAAAAATGTACCGGCGATTGAAGTCGCAATTCCGAGGCCTGCCAAAACCAAAGGCAGAATGATCGCGGCCAAAGGTGCGTTGCTAAATTCGGCCAGCCCATAAAACGCGGTGCCCAAGACCATGGTTCCAATGATCGATCCGACATAGGACTCAAACAAGTCTGCACCCATACCAGCAACGTCACCAACATTGTCACCAACATTGTCGGCGATCGTCGCCGGGTTGAGAGGATGGTCTTCCGGGATGCCGGCTTCGACTTTACCAACCAGGTCCGCACCAACGTCAGCGGCTTTGGTGTAGATACCTCCACCGACGCGAGCAAACAAAGCGATCGAAGAAGCTCCAAAACTGAAGCCGGTCAAAACAGTAATCACGCGAGTCACATTGGATTCTGTATCCAGTCCGAACATCGACGCGTAAACAATAAACAGAACGCTCAGGCCAAGCACGCCGAGTCCGACGACGCCCATGCCCATGACGCTTCCGCCAGCGAAAGCAACTTCCAGGGCCTGACCCAAACTTGTTCGAGCGGCATTGGCGGTGCGGACGTTGGCTTTGGTCGCCACGCGCATTCCAATAAATCCGGCCAAGGCTGAACAAAATGCACCGAGAACGAATGACAATGCAATCAACGGTGAAGACGAATCGCCTTGACTGCTGCCCGCCCAACCTAGCAAGGCGGCGACGGCGATCACAAAAATGATCAACACGCTGTACTCGGCTTTCAGGAACGACATGGCGCCTTCAGTGATACTCTTGGCGATGCGAGCCATTGTTTCATTGCCCACTTCCTGTTCGGCAACCCATTTGGATTTCCAAAAAGTAAAGGCGAGTCCCATGATGCCCAGTAGTGGAATCAAATACCCAATCATTGGAAACGTTGCGTTCGGGTTGACGGCATCTGCCGAGACGACGCCTGAATCGGTCGTCGCAACCGGTTCGGTCGTCGTTACGTCGGCGGCAACGTTTGCAGCGCCTTCTTGTGCCCATGCGACGTCATTAATAAAGGGAATCGCGATCGAGATAAGAATTGCTGATAGCGAAAACAGGAAAATTCGTTGGTTCATGTTAGGTCGAAACAGATTTAGGGATGCGGAATTGGAAATGGTCAATATCCAAACATCGGGTTAAAGGGTCACCGTTAATGCCCGGTAGTGGTTTATAAGTCGGTATTAAACTAGCTTTCACGACATAAAGAAAGTGCGTTTTTTCGAAACTATGTGACTTTGTTCGGGCAGCCCCAAGGACTGACTTGAGGTCCGATTTAGGCTTTTTATTCTTATTGGCGTAGGCATTTAAAACAACAGAAAAACCAAGTTCGCGCGAAAGCGAATCAGCTGCGACAAAATGTCCTCCCCTGCCAGCGCTTTTTCCGCGCGGATCCGGAAAGCGATGGTGACGTTTACCTTGTTAAACGAGATCGTTTGAGGGTTCCGAAGGTGACTTTTGACCGAATTAACTCGCTGTTCAAATTGGTGGATACCGAGATGATTGGGAAAATGAGTTGTTTGCGGTTCGAAATTACACAATCGGCAACCTATAGAGCGATTTTCCCGTAACTGGATATAAAATATAATCTGCAACTGGCGTTGTCCGATGGGGACGAATTTAACGTCGTTCGCGAACCGTATTCTAGATGAGAAATCACATGCGTAATTTGGGACTAATCCGAGCAATCAAGCTGACCAAAGGCTTTTTTGTTATGGCAATGATGCTGTCGTTGGTGTCGATCGCTGTTGCTCAAGAAAACGGCGAAGCCGATCTTGATCAAGCGTTTGACCGGAAAATCAAAGCCAAGTCGATTCGCGATCTGGAAGCGGTGGTCGATTTTTGTAAGTCCGCGATCAAGAAAGGGCTGGACGACGAAGATGTCGAACAAGCCAACCAGCTTGCCAGTGCCACGTTGATGGAGCACGCCGAGCAGTTGGTCAAGAAGATCACGCAACGAGGCGGCAGCAATTCGACGCAGTTCCCGAAGTACCGCAGCGAAGCACTCAAGCGGTTGAATGAAGCTACAAAGTTTAATCCAGAGATGCCGTCGGCTTATTCGTTGATGGCTCAGCTGCAAATGATGATGCCTGGCGGCGATCGCGAGTCAGCACTTGAGAATATTGAAAAAGCGATTGAGCTTTCCGCGGGCGAGCCAGAAGAGCTGTCCAGAGCGCTTTTGACGCGGGCTCGGCTGACCGTTCGCACAGACCAGGATGCGGCGTTGGCCGATGTCAATCAAGCCGTAAAGATCGACGAATCGAATCGGCAAGCGAGAATTTTGCGGGCGGAGTTTTATTTCCGTGCCGGCAAAATCAATAAAGCGATCGACGATCTCGATCTGATTCTCGACGGTTCCGATTTTGATTCTTACTATGAGCAGGCGGACAATCTACGCAAACAGGCGGCTGCGATGGAAGCACAGAACCGGATGCTGGACGAAGATGAGATGGAGCAGATGCTGTTCGATGTCCGCGAAGCCGCCATTCGTTATGCCGAAAAAGCGATCGAGCTTAAGCCGAAAGAGATTCGGGCTTACGATTTGAAAGCCAGGATTCTTTTCGATGGTGAAGAATGGGAAGACGTTGAAGAGACGGTTGAGGAAATCCTCGAAATTGACGAAAAGAATATTTCCGCCATCATTTTGCTTTCGCGCTCTCTGGCGTTGCAAGAGAAAATGAATGATGCGATTGAACAAGCGAATCGGGCAGTTGAGTTGGATCCCGAGTCCGTCGAAGCCATTTTGTTTCGCAGCAATCTGCATTTGACCAACGAAGACATGGAAAGCGCAATCGAAGATGCCGAACGTGCTGTTGAGTTGGAACCGGACTCCGATGGCTTCAAACGCAACTTGGCTCAATACTATGTCTTTGACGATCAACCGACAAAAGCGATCAAGATCTATGACGACCTGTTGAAAAACGTTTACAAGAAGAATGCGTGGAAAGGTGTTGGGGCTCCGCAAGGTTTTGTCTATGCGATGGCGCGGATGGAAACGTTGCGTTCGCGAGGGGACAGTTTCCTGGCCAAAGGCGCGCACGAAGAAGCGATCGACGACTACCAAGAAGCGCTGGATCTAGTTGATGTATTGCAGGAACTGCAGGAATCGATGCCGGGAGTTCAGGAGTTCGATGACTACCATGGTGTGCTTAACAACTATGCATGGGTGTTGTCGACATCGCCCGATGAGGATATCCGGGATGGGGAGCGAGCGATCGAGCTGGCGACCAAGGCTTGTGAATTGACCGACTACGAAGAGCCTTACATTCTCAGCACTTTGGCATCTGCGTATGCTGAGGCTGGAGATTTTGATGAAGCGATCAAGTGGATCAAGAAAGGTCTTCGTGTCAATGAAGAACGCTTGGAAAACCAACCGAGTGTAACCGAAGAAGAAATCGATTCGCAGCGTGAAAGCATGGAAAAGGAACTCGCGTCCTACGAAGATGAAAAGCCGTGGCGCGAAAAAGAGGACAAAGAATCCGAACGTGCCGAACGGATGAAGGAAAACGGCGAGGAGGATGAAGACGCCGAAGAAGAGGAGGACGAAGATGACGAGGACGAGGACGAGGACGAGGACGAAGATAAAGACAAGGAAGATGATTCAGACGACGATGGCGATGAAGACGACGACAAATTGAAATCCTAGTTTTCCCGCCCGCGTTGTCCAAACCGAAGTCATTATTGTGAATGTTTGATGATCGATCTTAGCCACCAACTCAAACATTTCACCGCGCGTTGTTTCGGATTGCGAAAACTCGTCTTTGTGACCGCGGCAATCTTTTTGTTGTGTGCCGGTTGTGAACAGCCAAAACCGTTTGGCGGTGCTTCGCTTACGCCAGAGGAGAAGGCGGCCAAGCGTGCGACCGAAAGCAAAATTTCTGATTTGATTTTGGCGGAAGACTCGACGCTGGACATTGCGTCTGAGTTGGACATCATCAAGAAGTGGTGCCAAACGGCAACCACCGAAAGCGAAATCCCCACTGGCTTGAAGTCGTTGAAAACCGTCACTGGGTTGCGAAACGTCGATGACATCGTCGAGCAAATCGAGCAAGGCTTGAAAACGGCCAATACTTCCGATACCCCGGATGGGTTCGTCTACAAATTCAATTGTCCGATCGCGTCGAAACCATTTGCCAAGCCGGTCAATCCCTGGTTACCGATTACGAAACTTGGCGTGACTTGGCGCGGAATGAAACTGGGCGTCCTGAAGGCTGAGTTTGTCGGCGGTGACAAAAAAATGTACTTGGTCGAAACGGTTTCCGAAGCCGCCGGCACCGACAAACATGGAAAAGTTTACGGCCTCAACGGACATCAAGCATTAACGTTTCGAAGCGCCGGTGAAGGGCTGTGGACTTTGATCGGTTGGAAACAACACGATTTGACGATTCGCGTCGCGGCTCAACCCTTGTTCACCAACGTGGTGGAACAGGCGTTTGTGGAACCCGAAGCTCTAGCCAGAGCGCAGCAGTCGGTGAAGCAGGAGATGTTGATTAAAGCTGCCGACACCGAGAAAGGTTCCATCGTTCCGCCCAAACCCGAACACGCGCAATGGGTTGCTACCGATTCTGCCAGCGATTTTCCAGCCGTCAGTGTTGTCGACTATGACAACGATGGATTGGACGATCTCTACTTGACCGGTCGCTGGGGACCGACGTTGATGATGCGCAACAATGGAGACGGGACGTTCAAGGAAGTTACAAAAGAATGCGGGTTGTATTTTGACTTTCAAGTCAACACGGCGCTGTTTGCTGACTTCGACAACGATGGTGACGCCGATGTGATTATTGGTCGAGCTGCCGAATTCTCGCGGTACATGATCAATGATAACGGCGTGTTCAAAGACGCGACCCAAACGCACACGAATCTTGGCCGGTTGTTTTTCGTCAGCGGAATTTCGGTAACCGATGTCAATCGTGACGGATTGTTGGACGTTTACCTGAGTACTTATCCGCCGCTACGAAATGGACCGAATTGGCCGTACGTGTTTATCGGCAAACAGGAACGCGAGATCTACGAACGGTACAAGAAAGACGGAGACTATTACACCAACCTTCGCGGACCTTCCAACGTGCTGCTGATGAATCGGGGCGGCGGCAAGCTGGAACGACAGCCTTTCGACGAAGCGATTTCTCAGTGGCGCTATTCGTTTCAATCGATCTGGGCCGATTTGGACAACGATGGCGATGACGATGTCTACATCTGCAATGACTTTGGTCCCGACGGCATGTTGCGAAATGATACGCCCAAAGGAGCTGACAAGCCGGTGTTGGTCGATGTTGTTGACGCTTGGATTCCGCCGAATGCGAAAGCGTTTGGGATGGGTGGCTCGTGGGGCGACTTCGACGGTGACGGAGATTTGGATCTTTACGTTTCCAATATGTACTCCAAAGCTGGGAACCGGATCATGGACTTTATTGGTGAAGTCAACCCGATCCTGAAAATGTCGGCCTTCGGAAATTTCCTCTTCGAAAACGTCGACGGGAAGTTTGTTCAAAAGGCTGGCAAAGGCAAAGACCAATACCGCGTCAACAAAGTCGGTTGGTCCTACGGCGGTCAGTGGGCAGACTTTGACAACAACGGCTGTCTCGACCTTTACGTGCCCAGTGGTTACTACACGCCTCCGGAAGAGATTGCCACGAAAGTTGATTTGTGAAGTTGCTTTTGGCGTACGGTCGTGCGGCATGATCCCAATCTTGAAGAGTCTTCCGTTTTCAAACGCTCTAGCGCTTGGCAAAACCAGCGTTATGTCGAAAAGAACTTTGTGCGCCCGAGTGAACCGGGTTACGAGGGGAGTCGAAATTTTTCGAGCAATGCATTTAGTGGTCACGAACGAAATCGAATGTTCTTGCAAAGCCAGAAAAATTTCACAGATGTGACTTTGGTTAGCGGAACCGACGACATGGCAGACGCCCGGTCTTTTGGTTTGCTGGACTTTAACAATGATGGTTGGCAAGATATTGCGTTAATGGGTTTGAATAAGCCACGGTTTAAGCTTTTCCGAAACGATTTCGCGAAACTGAATCCGGACAATCAGTCGCTGCGTATCAAACTGACGGGTGCCAATCGTTCGGCGGTTGCGTCGTCAACGGCCAGCAATCGAGACGGCGTTGGATCCAAAGTGCTGGTCAAGTTTTCTTCGGGACGGCAAGTGATGTTGCAACAACAGTTTGGCGAAGGGTTCGCTTCACAGAACAGCAAGACGTTGTTTCTCGGCTGTCCAAAAGGCGATTCGGTCGCGTCAATCGAAGTGTCATGGCCCAGCGGGCAGACGTCAAAAGTTGATGAGCCGGATATTTCGGAACGGGTAGAAATTGAAGAACCCGTTCAAAGCGTTACAATCAATAAGTAGACAAATCTCAACGAGCCCATTCACCAAAGCACTAAAGCGAACGATCATGGAAATTCAATCATCAGAACAGTTGACCACCAAGAAATGTGTTCCATGCGAAGGCGGCGTTGATGCTTGTCCGCTACCGTTTGTCACCGAGCAATTGGAAAAGCTTCCGGGTTGGTATCTGACTCATGACGGGCAGCGAATCCGAAAGGATTGGACGGTGGAAAACTTCGTCGCGGGTCTGAAGTTTTTTGAACGGGTCGGGGTAGTCGCCGAAGCAGAAGCGCATCATCCTGATCTACATTTGGAAAGCTACAAAAACGTGTCGATTGAAATCTGGACTCACGCGATTGGCGGTTTGAGTGAGAACGATTTTATTCTCGCCGCCAAGATCGACGAGTTGGAAGTTTAGTCAGGGAGTTTTTGAATTCCCATCCGTTTTTCCTTCGCTTTCGGCCTTCTTCTTTTTCAAAAACGGCACCGGTCGAAGTTCGACTTCTTTGATCGACTGCAGGTAATCCAAAACCGGTTTGGAATCTTCTTGCCCAACCTGTGCGTGAAAGTGCAGCGAAAATCCGTGTGGCCCTTTGGCGTCGATCAACCCAGGTTGAAACTTCAGCATCTCCTTGACAGAATCGAGCATGCCTAACATCGTCGCGCAGAAAATATCAATGCGTGCGCCCTTGGACAACAAATATTTGACGATGTCCTTGCGACCCATATGAGATGCGCCGCCAAGAGCCGTTTCGAAATCACCGTTGCCCCAATCAATCGATGCGTTGAGTAACCCTGGTTCACGCTCCAACAGTTTTTTTGTCATTTCCAAATCAGAGTGTGCGAAGACGACGAAGTCTTGACCCAGCAACCGATTGACTTGGGGGTTTTTCCAGCTTGGTTTGAATTTGGGTGCGTCATAGTCTCGTTCGAAAGGAGCCTCGTGCGCAGGTATGATTTTCTTTTCAGCTTTTTCACCATCCGTCTTCTCGTCTTGAGCCAGCAATGGACTGCCGTGTGTTGCAGACGTGGCAAATAGCCCCATTCCGATTGAAGCTGCTGTAAATCGTCGTCTATCAATTTTTTGGGTCATGGAAGCTCCGGGAATAACGGGATGCGAAATAGTCTCTAAGAAAATCAACCTCGGGTTTGGCAGGTCATTGAACCTCAAATCAAAAACGCCAGCACCAATCTCCAGATCGATTGTTGGGCGTCGATGCTGCTCCATCGTACGAACAATAATTACGACCGTCAAAGTTTAACATAAGCTGTTACGGATCGAGCGAGTGTGCCGTCATCTCTGATTCTTTCGATGCCTTAGTCCGTGCGAGTTGTTTCGGTTCTCGTAAGTGATTTTGAAAACCGGGTGGAGGCGGTTGCAGCAGTCGATACCCCTTTTAGGGACCGACTCAATCCCAGCTTTGGTTTGACTGTGACGGTCGTAAAGACACTCAGAGGTTACGATGCAATTTTCAAAATACTTGATGTTTGTCGCTGTAGTTGTCATGACTTTTTCTGGTTGTGCACTTAAGCCAAAATCCACATCTCCAGTCGGACGCTTTTTGGCAAGTTCGAAAAATTGCAATTGCCTTAAGTGCCGTTTCGCCAGAGCCGCTGAACCAATGGCGACTAGCACTGACACCGATTGTGGGTGCACATCTGGCTGTAGTTGCGCAGCAGCACCGATTGCATACGATTCTGCCCAAAATGTATCCCCGCCCGTTCATGCCTGGCCCGCAATCTCTGGCGAAGAAAAAATCGCTCCGTTATCAACTGAGCCGGTCGAAATCGAAGTCGCTGGCGAAGTCGATGATGGCAAATCGGATGACGATTTTTTCGAAAGTCCGCCAGCCGCGCCGTTCCAATCGAGCGAAGCTCCTGTGGAGAAGGATGACGATTCCGACTTTGTTCAAGCACCTGAAATGAGTGAGCCGGAAGAAGTTGTAACAGAGGTTGTCGAAACAGAGGTAGTCGAAACTGAGCCGGTTGAAGTGATCAAAGTCGCCAGCAACGACAATAACCAGGCTGTGATTCTTCGAGCACGTCCAACTGAACGACACAACTTTTCAAAATCCTATCAGACGACTCCGGCGGCACCTGTCCGTCAGATAAGCAACGTTCGCAGATCAACCCCTTCGACTAACGGTTTGCGTGGCACGATAGAGCCGCTTCCAGTGATCAAACTTGAAAATGGTCCAGCACCAACGTCCAAAGTCAAAGCTCAACAAGTCTCGGCCACGAAACGTTCTTCGGAATCGACGTACACCGCTCCGCAACAAGACGAAAAGACGCTTCGTCTACGAGCGTACTCTTCGAATGAAGGACTGGGGTCGACAGGAAGGATTGATGCCAAGTTCCGCAAGGTCGATACGGATGCGAACATTCGCTACGGTGGTTCCGATGACCAGGACTGGTACTACGAATCTGATTCCATCGATTCCTCTCACAAGCTCAACTACTATTTTCCTGCTCGCACGCAATCACAAAGAAGCGCTGACCAGCGAAATGCTGAAACGATCATTGTGACCAGCAGTCGTTCCGATGCGAAATTCGATTTCGAACGCATTGAAAGTGATTTTCACCAAGCCAGCGGAACTCCTTCCGCGACAACTGAATTGCAAACCGTAGAGCGGTAAGATTCTGCTTTTCAGATCATTGAAAAGTCTGCCACGAATTTCATCATTCAATATGAATGCTTGTGAGAGTCGTGGCTTTCTTTATGTACAAAGGCGTGATCACCTTTGAGGCTTTGAAGCAAGGATCAGGTTGGGCGTTAGTTTTCCAAAGATGGAAACCTGGTGACTCAACTTTGAGTGCGTTCAAGCCAGATTTCGCGCCAAAACAGATGTAGCAACCGCGAACAGAATCGACGGTCTTCAGGTTGGCAATGTAAATCATCAAGCACAATCGAAGGAGTTTTAAGATTTAGCAAGCGGCTTGATTTCTCATCGATGATCCGAGTGATTCGTTTGGTTACCGTAAGTTCTCGACCACAGTATCGAAGCATAACCGGGTCAAACCAAAGGCCGCGGTTTTTGCCTTCTCGGTCCAGCGTAGCCGCGATCTCTTTTTGTGTGCGAACACGAACCACTTGGCCGGGCTGCAAGTTCAGATCCAGACGCGGTGTCTTTTTGGTGGTGCCAACAAGCCCGTTCTGTTGGCCGCGAATTCGGGCCAGCATCCCGCCACAGAATGATGTGGCAATCGAAGTTGCCGACACTCGGTTCAGGTTTCTTTCGTCCGCGTATTGCGCGATATTACTTTTGGATCGAGGCGCCGTGATTTGGAAAAGTTCCGTGGCTTGACATGATACGCAGTTCGTAAAATCCGCCGATTCGTCCTTGGCGTGAGTTGCTTTAATCGCTCGCGTCGCCAGATCAATCAGCTTTGTATAGGCTTCGGATGGAGAACTGTTTTCACTCTGGTCTATCTTGTCGATGCCTGATGAATGTTGATCGGAAGCCTGGTTGGTCGTAGCCGACAACCATTGTGTCTTCCACATCATTGGGCAAGCCATCTGGCAGCCGCCTTGGGCGAGTCCATCGCATCGATGATCGCCAAGCAAAACAGCGTCCGACAAATCTCCAAAGTACATCCCACCAGGTTCCTGAACGCATACGTTGTTAACCCAGCGAGTAACCACGAGTTTCTGACCGCAAAAGGCTGCCATTTGAGGCATGAACGGTAGACCATGGCATCTACCGTTTTCGTCCAGCGTTTGTAGGATTTGTGCTGCATCAGCCACTCGGACATGACTGCCGACGCGCAGATCAGAACGACGACGGCGAGACGGGACCTTGCGAGTAGAGTGATCAACGGACATGGGTGTCGAGTCTTGAAAGAGAGAGCGATAAACTCCCGGCCAACCAATCCGCTTGTGATATTTCTGCGGCGGAACGTTTTTAGAGCAATGCCTGGCGGAAAGTCCGCAAGTTCCTAGACGGGATAGTAATGACGCGTCGCCTGACGATTACTTACTCTTTTTCCAGACTTTTTTGTTCTGTTTTTGAGCGGGGCTAACTCCCCATTCTTCTGGACTTTGCCGTAGGAATACGGCCTCTCTCATCGGCGGCGGATTTCAAACCGAGGCGGCGGACTTCAGTCCGTTTTATCTTGCATCAATCTTAAACCGGTAAAACGGCATAACGCCCATGTCGATAAGCTGCCTAACGCCGCTTCGGCCAAAGGGATGTCAGTCATTTTGATAACGTGAAAAACGGCCAGCTTGGCGATGGTCAGAAACGACGGCTCAGCTAACGATTGGTTTGCAATTTCAAAGCCAACCATCGCAACGAGTGCGATTGTAAGAATCGCAACTAATATCAACCAAAGCTTTGATACGCGTAGACGAGGATTCAACCACGCAATCATTGCGAATCCCGGAATAATCAAAGATGCCCAAAACGCGTGCACTGACACGAGTGCATTAGTCGGAGGGAGTCATCCCCAATCGCCGCAAAGCCCTTCCAAATGCGGCATTGGAACTTTCTCCAACTGCAGCGAAAGGAATACTAGTCCAGCCATAACCAATATCGCTGTCAGTAGTTTGTAGAAATTCACTTTAGGTTCCATCTGGTGGTTCGCGGACTTCATTCAGAATTGAGACGACGACCAAAGTTATTGCAAACGGCATTCAGATCAGAATTTCTGTCAGTCACCTATTTTACGCATGTCGGTTCTTTTCAAGAGCCAAACCGTGGTAACCTCGGGCCAGAAATGGAAAAAACTCACCCGCCAGAAGTTGAAGGGTGAGTTTCGATACTTTTGAGACAAGTGGACCAGAAATGGAGTTTGTCACCGCTGACATACCCAATTAGAAGTCAAACATTGTTTCTACTTCTCCGCCGTCCTTGCTCATCATTGCGGTAAACGTAATGGCATCAATGTTTGCATCCAAAAATTGAACGCTGCCATCGCACAAGTTGACGTTCGCGCCAGCGGGGTGAAAACTGAAAGTCTCTTCGTTGGGACCGCAATTGACAATGTCCCAAGTGCAGCCCGGAGGACCACCGACGGGAACTGCGTTGTTGTTGACCAACTTATCAACGTTGAATGCGTTGTCAGGATCAGCCCATGCCCAAGACCGTCGATTGGCAATGGTGCTATCGTCCATGCTCTCGGGCTTAACGATCATGAACCCGCCTGTATCGACGTCGTACCTTCCAGCGTCTTCAGCAATCGCAATCGTGTTGCTGGTCCCGTCGGTAATCGATCCAATCAATCTTTGTGAATCTCCGTTGAGAGCGCACTTAAAACGCCGTTGATTAGGATCTCCGCTAAGGCCTGGTCGGACCGTCACCGGGGCTGAGTAATCAGTGAACCCGTAGCCTTCAGCGTCAGTCTCGCTGGCACGGTTAGTCGACGGACAAAGAAACGTGGCGATTGAAGTTTTCGCTGCTTGCTGGTTGGTCGGAGCTTCCGGTCCTGTCGGCCCAATGTCGTAGCGATATCGAATGTTAAAAAGGTTATAGACGTTGTTTTGCTCAATGAACGGCAGAATGTAAGTCTGAACCGAATGCGATGCATCGCCAAAGCTTTCTAGTTGCTGACGATCTGTGAAGAAAACGTTTTGACCAGCGTTGGGTCCTGTACCTCCACGCTTGGCTTGTCCAGCTGACGGGAACCGCATGCGTGCCGATTCATAATTGTGGAGAGCGAGTCCCATTTGACGCATGTTGTTGGCACATGTCGTTCGTCGAGCTGCTTCGCGCACCGCTTGAACGGCCGGTAATAACATGCCAATTAGAATGCCAATGATTGCGATGACGACCAGGAGTTCGACAAGGGTAAAGCCGTGATTGTCTTTGTCTCTGTTGTTGTACATTATTAAAATTTTTAACCTGTAACTAAAGCAAATGTGAGTGTGATTGTTGAAGGAAATCGTAGAATCAGGCAACGGACCATGGGGATGTGAGCCAATGTTTGGCTACGTTGATCGACTGAGAAGGAACATGTTTGTTCGTTCACGCGAAGATCTTCGACCAGAGTCAAAGCGTCTTCGCGGAGCAGGCATCAAGCGGTCACGCCGATTGCATTTAGGTCCGTCAAGTGAATCCGGAGCATCCGGACACTGCGAAAAGAAGGTTTTGAATTTTTGCGATTAGGCTCACGCCATTAAACATATTCGACGAGTCTGCTGGAAACAACAGTGCTGGTCAGTTTTGTGAATTTCGGTACGATCCTTTGTGAAACTGCATGCTGGTTTGTGCCAATTCTGACGTGGTACATTGCGGTGACGTCTGCGAACTCAACGGCACTCATGCTGCCGACCCAAACTTTCTGACAGTAACGAATCCGAGGGCATAGATGAGCAAGTTCAAGGCAACGATTATTGTTGGCGCAATTTCAATTGGATTGGCTGTCCTCTCTCACCCTTGCACCGCTCAAACTGATGTTGGTACGACGTTGGAGATCGTTGCTCCGGCAAGTGTTGGCATGTCGGCCGAGAAACTTGGCTTGGTTGATGCGGCGATGGAAAAGTTGGTAGAGGAACAGAGGATTGCCGGTGGGATTGTCGTGATTGCTCGCCGGGGCGACGTCGTACACTTTACATCGTACGGCAAGATGGATCTGGAAGCTGACAAGCCAATGCGGAATGATACGATCGTGCGCATTTATTCGATGTCCAAATCGATCACGTCAGCGGCTGCCATGATGCTTTGCGATGAAGGCAAGCTGCATTTTAACGATCCTGTTTCGAAGTACATTCCGGAACTCAAAAACGCCCAGGTCGCGGTCGGAGACAAACTGGTTCCGGCTGATCGCGAAGTCACTGTTGCGGATCTGATGTTGCACACGGCGGGTTACAGTTACGGCGGCAGCAAACAACCGTTGCACAACGAAGCCTATGCAAAACTCGACATGCTGGACACATCGGTAACGTTGGAAACGTTCGGCAAAAAACTGGGCGAGCTCCCATTGGCGTTTCAACCGGGAACCGATTGGAAGTACGGCATCTCAATTGATGTGCTGGGCCGCGTGGTTGAGGTCGCCTCGGGTCAGAGTTTGGACGAGTTTTTCAAGACACGAATTTTTGAACCGCTCGGCATGGTCGACACCGGGTTTTATGTGCCGGCAGACAAGGTTGACCGATTCGCCGCAAACTACAATTCCGATGGGAAAGGTAAATTAACTCTACGCGACGCGCCGGCCACGAGCCGCTACCTCACCAACCCTCCATTCTTCGGGGGCGGTGGAGGGCTTGTTTCCACGGCAACGGACTACACACGATTTTTGATGATGATTGCAGGCGGCGGTGAATTGGATGGAGAACGATTGTTGAAAACCGAATCGGTCAAACTGATGACGACCAATCAATTGTCCAAGGATGTTGGGTGGATCAAGTTTGGCGATGAAGTTCGCACCGGGGTCGGTTATGGGTACGGGTTCAATGTGCGGGACGAGATGAGCGACTGGGATCCGCAGGGCCGCGCGGGTGAATACGGTTGGGGCGGAGCGGCAAGCACACATTACTGGATCTCGCCGAAGGATGATTTGATTGTCGTGACCCTTGAGCAAATCATGCCCTATTCGTTTCTGACAGAGACGAAACTTAAAGGCATCATTTTCGATGCTATTGAAGTCGAATAGACCCGGCGACGGAATCGACACGCTACTCAACATAGAACAGGTGGTATTCAATGGCTTGGAAATCGAAGCCAAGAGGTTCGTCGAACCTGTCCCACATGGTTTGCGTTAAATCGGTTTCGGTCAGGTCAGTTTGATCACGCCCGCGAATCACGCCAATCTGCGCGAATAAAACGGGCATGATTAGCCTAAATTCGCGTGATTGGCGAGCAATTCAACGGAACCCTGATGATGGCGGTGGGTTAAAGTCAACTGGAAGGCCGCTGCAAATTGATTCAGTATTGCCTTCTACTTCATCATCGTTAATAAATTCTCAACGATGAAGAGTTCGTTCGAAAACGCTTTTGTGTGTGGAGTTTTAAGTTGATCAACTCAGTAAAGCATGTCTTCCTGGCGATTGTTTGCCTGGGTTGCTCGGTTAATTTGGCTCAGGCAGCCCAACTGGAAAACGAGAGTTCTGGCCAAGCCAGTGAATCGGTCAGCTTTGTGAACGAAGTCGCTCCCATCATCGTTGCGAAATGTGGTAAGTGCCATGTTTCCAACTCGAAAGGGAAATACGGAATCGAGTCTTACGACGCGTTAATGAATAGCGACTCAGTGAATCCTAACGATCCTGACGAAAGCAAATTGATCGCGGTCATCGAATCAGGGGATATGCCCAAAGGCGGATTGAAAGTTAGTGACGACGAATTGGAAACGCTAAAAGAGTGGATCACTCAAGGGGCGGAGTACGATGGGGAAAACGAAAAACAACCATTCATAAAACCGGGGACCGGTGACTCAAGGCAAAATGCGAGAGGGCAACGTGGGCAACGTGGAGCCGGGGGGGCTAACGGAAATGGAAACCGTCTGCAGGCAGTGGCGCAGAATCCACAGGCGGTCGGAGAAGCGGGAGTTGCCTGGTATACGACTTGGGACGCGGGCTTGGCAGAAGCGAAACGGTCGAATCGACCCATCTTTTTCATGTCGGCTGCGGCTCAATGTTCGGGCGTGTCTGGCGTTTTCTGACCGGGCTATTCGCATACGCAGAACAGTTTGTTCTCGACGCAAGAATTCATAGAAGCTTCTCGATCGTTCGTTTGTGTCCGCATTGAGACTTATGAAAACAAACAAGCCGAAGAAATGGTTCGGTCACTTTTGAACGGTTCCTATGCCAACACAGCATTTTGCATTTTTGATCCACAAGGAAAGCAGCGCCTAACCAGATCCGGTCGTTCTCCGTCCCAAGTGGCGGGACGTGGGGGAGGCGACAGCAATGATGGAATCATCCGCGCTATGAACGGAATCGCGTCTGCGTATTCAGCAATTGGTGGAGAAGCTGAGTTACAGGATTTCCTGTCGTTTGGCCAGGCGTTGAACGTTGCGTCTGCTGATCAGCGGCTCCTGATCTTTGTTAATGCTGACAAGACTGCGGTTGAAGAGATTTCTCCAACTCTTAAAGAGCTATTCGTTGACGAAGAGATCATTGGTCGATTCCACCTCGATTTCGTCGGTGAAGAGGATGAAAAATGGAGGAAGTCAATCAAAGGAGCCAAGTCGAATCCTGCGATCAACATCATTCGGGCTGGCAAGTTTGGTTTGGACGGAGTCGTCATGAGCCAATTGCCACTAGATTCTTCTTTGGACGAGCTTAAGACAACGCTGCTGGCAGACAACGAAAAGTTCAGTTCGTCGGAGCAGCGAAAGGAATACGCTGACCATGTGATGGAAGGAAAACGAAAAGGGATCAAATACGAATCCGAAATCCCTTACGGTGAAGACCGCAATGGCGATGGAGAAATTGATCAACGCGGTCGACGTGGTCAAGGTGGTGGCAGACCTAGAGGGCGCGGCGGACGTCGACGATAGCGCGAGTCGCACTAGGCGCTCCAATCGAGCTCGTCAGTCTGCAACTCGTGCTGATCTTCGCCAATGATAGGCAGGAAATTAGCGCGGATTTGCGTGATTAGCGGGCGCTAATGTCGCAAGCCCTTTATGCTAGGCGCCGGCTTTCACGTCAACTCGATCTTTAATTGACTTACAGCAAGTTTGGCGTGTCAACGACATCGGCCATTGCCACACCAAGCATCGCGGCTTCCGATGGCGTTCCGTTGCCGTCCAAAGCGAACATCATCCAGGTTCCCGGCACCATCACATTTGCGCTAAGCGTGGTGACGCGGATCGTGTTGCCATCGATAACCTGAAAGTCGAGCTCAACGAATCGGGTGTCGTTGTTGACACCGTGAGTCAAGGCTCCGCTTCGTACCGCCGTCATGCGGTTGATCGCACTCGCGTCGTCAACCGTGATCAGGAACGTCGAATTGTTGTTCACGTTCGATGGTGAACTGGAAATTGAAGGACGATCTGCCAGAGTCCCATCGGGACCGTACAAATAGTCGGGTGCGTAGAATTCGCCGTTGAGGTTCGTAAGTGGACCAGGTGCACCACCACCTGCTGCCCAGATTGTTCCGTTGGGCAACAACAAATGCGTCGAGTGATAAAGCCGCGCCAACTCAAGGTCTTCGACTTGTTCGATTTCGTTGGTTGCAGGGTCCCAGATTTCAGTCGTGTAGATCGCGGAACCAAGCACGTTAAACTGGCTTCCACCGCCGGTGATGATCACTCGCCCGTCTGGCAGCATGCTCATGCCACCATCACGTCGGAAGTCAAGAATGTCTGCCACGGCAGTGAAGTTGGGACTGGTTTGGCTTAAGTCGGCTACGTAAATTTTGTCATTCGATCCTATGACTGCGATCTTGTCCGTGTCGTACATGATTCCAGGACTTGCGGCTTGGTGAGGAACGCCAACGCTTCCGATCAACTGTGAACTACCATTGCCGGCGGTGTTAAGCCGATAGATGTTCCCGCTTCCGGTGAACACAACAACGCTACCATCACTGGTGACCCACATTTTTGGGTAGTAATAATTGATGTTCATGTTGACGCCGGTCAGCGTTCGCCAGCCGGTTGTAGCATTGAAGACTTCAGGGATGTCTTCTCCCCCACCTGTGCCACCGAGCACCAGGATTTCACCGTTGGGAAGCGTGATGCTGCTGCCGTACCAGCGGTCATATTCCATTTCGCCTTGTGTAGCGTCGCGGAGTGTCAGTGTTGCATAGTCAAAGACAAGCACGTCATTGACGGGGCCGTTGACAGGACCGCCTTCGCCGCGCGCGTCACCACCAAAAATCATGATGTTACCGGTGGTCGGATCGATCGACATGTTGGAACAAAAGATATCCGTGTCTGTTGTGTTGGGCAGGACGGTTTCGATTCCTGTTTCCGGATCGTACAAGCTGTAGACGAACTGCGCCCCTTGCATGCCCAATTCAGTCGTGCCAAAGCTAAACACTTTTCCGTCGGGCAAGACGAGTGCATGAATTGGAATGATACCCAGCGGTTCAACGTCGCTCACTTCTCCGTTACCACCGTTGTCGTAATACGGAAGGTAGCTTGAATCAGCAAATTGAAAATACCCATTGTTATGAAGCGTTTCTGATTCGCGATTGCCAGCGGTAATGCCGTCTTCTGGCTTCCACGTGCCTGTCGAGAATACAGACGGGCTTTCGGTTTGATAGGCTTTGCCGTCAACGACAATGAAATCAACAATCAGGTTGGAGTCAAACACTCCTGGCACCCAATCAGAATTAATGAACTCGACTCGAACATTTTCTGGGCCAACCGAACCTGTATGTGTGTAGTTAAACGTTTGAAATTCGTCAGTTGACGAAACGCTGAAAGTTCTTGCGACCTGCCCATTGATTCGCAAATTGAACTGTTCGTTGCCCTCATCGCCACGCACACGAATCTGAACTTTTGAGCCATTGTTTTCGCCGTATTCAAAAAAGCCATCGGCGTGCAACATTTCTCCACGTCCGAAACCCGGAGTGATTCCATCAGCGGAAGTCCACGAGCCAGTAGAAAAAACACTGTTGGATTCGGTTTGGAACGTCTGTCCATCGATGTTGATATAGTCCACGACCAAATTCGTATCGATTCCAAGTGCGGGATTGTATTGACTATCAATGAACTCGATCTGCACGTCATCGGCCAACACGGTGTCACTATGCGTGTAGCTCAAAATATTCCAGCTACTGGTTGCGTTGTACGTTCCAACGATCTCGCCGTTGATTCGTAAATTGAATTGTTCAGTGCCTTCATCTCCACGAACTCGCATTTGAATTGTCGAGCCGTCGTCTTCACCCGGGTACTGAAAGTAGCCATTGGCGTGGAGATACTCGCTTTGACGAAAACCCGAAACCACGCCGTCGGCCGGAAGCCATGTTCCTGTTGAAAAGACATCTGGCGATTCAGTTTGGGTAGTCGCACCGTCGACAACAATTCGGTCGATCCGAACGTTGCGATCGTTTCCAGGTTCAAAAAAGTCATTGGTGAATTCGACTTTGATTTGACCGGGATCAACGTCCTGCGCCGTCGTATACCTCAATTGCACAAATTGACCTGCGTACGCATCGCCACCAACATTCGTCCAAGTCCGAACAACGGCGTCGTCGACTATAAGTTGGATCGTTTCCTGGTTAGTTGTTCCGGCAGCGAACACGTCGACTGTCGAAAGCATTTGGCGATCTTCTAGTGGTTCGCAGTTAAGTTCAAAATTTTCTTGGCGATTGCTCATGATGTGACTCGGAGAAGTGGTGCAAAGGGTCAAGATGAGTGAGTTCTGGTTTTTCAAAACAGCTTCAAATATAGATGCAAGACTTAAGTAATCCAGACGTTAGACATGTATTTTCGGAATTTCAACGAATGCATGGGTTTGTTTTAATCAAGTGAACTGATATTGTTCGCGTGTTGCAGACCCATGTATCCAAAGTCATTTTGATGCGAAGATATGTTGACCGAAAAGATGTAGCACCCTAAAGCAAACTTGCTCGTTCGATCACTCATGGATTCGAATGACATTCAAAGTCACAAAAAAATGGCCAAGAATGAATCCTGGCCATGTTCCAACTCGTGGTGGACTTGGACCCCGACAGCTCACATCAGCAGGGATCATGAGCGTGATGCAAACTTGGTTCAACAACACTCGTTTGAGCTGTCTGAATTGCAGTTGTTTTTGCCGTTTGCTTCGACACCAATGACGTTGCCTCTTTGATCGATTTCAAACTTGCAGCATTCGTGCAAGATTTCAACCAATGCCTGACGCCCACGCTGAATTCTCGACTTCGCGCCCGAAAGAGAAATAGATTCGCGTTCTGCAACTTGGGCTTGGGAAATGCCATCGAACTCATACATGGTTACGGCACGCCTTTGTTTTTCTGGCAGCCGATCGACCAGCGCAGAAATACAACCGGCTATTTCCGAATTGAAATTCCCCTCATCAACAGGAGGAAGCATCGGGGCAGGCGCTTTATCGTCTTGTGGCAACGACGGAGTTTGAGAGCGATAATGGTCGACGATTGCGTTTCGAGTAATTTGAAAGACCCATGATTCGAGTCGGTCGACCTGTCGAAGGCTATCCAGTTTTTCATGTATCCTGAGAAAAACCAGTTGAAGAATATCGTCGACGTCGGATTCAGATTGAACCCGCGACCGAACAAACTGGCGCAGCCGATTGCTCAATTCGCGCCAGATTGATTCGGTCGTTGTTTCAGGTAGATTCATTTTTAGCAGCAACTCGACTTGTCCGATTGGTTTCCATTGCTTCCGCCGCAGCAATCACTTCCACAACTGCAGCAACAACAGCAACAGCATTGGTTTGAATTGTTACAGTCTTTATTCTTATCGTCAGCCATCTGAGTGTCCTCTTAATAAAACTTACTTTTGGCAGTGTTAAGTCTGCCGTTCAATTCATAGACGAAGATCTAGTTAAAAAGACGCATTTCCCGCACAGCAAATCTGTTTTATCAACGAATTTC
>CAZPBE010000015.1:0-100427 GCA_964584615.1 uncultured Pirellulaceae bacterium
CGTTCTCGCGATACAATCACAACAAAAAGCAATTCCCGTGCCGAACACTATTGGCGGGCAGCATCCTCTACGAGCCAAGCGAATTGCTGCTCACTGCACTGTAAAATAGACGCCCACCAGCGCAATGATCGTTCCAAAGATCGAAAGCGTCGTGACGCGATGTCCGTGGAAATACCAAACGATTGGAATCGCAAACAACGGGCAAGTTCCCATTAACGTTTGTGCGATTGCCAGATCCGAGTGCTTGTAAGCGATTTGGCTGAGCCAGATTCCCAACCACGTCCCGATCGTTGCCGCCGGAACGATGATTTGCAATGTCTTCTTGCGAAAAGCTTCCTTTAGGATTTCTGTCAGTTGCTTTTGAAAAACCACGACCACCAACGTAATGATCGCGGCAAAGAACAAGCGGATGAACGACGATTCAAGGGCTGAGCAATTCTCCATTCCGATTGCTGAAAACATTCCGCCAGCGGCTTGGCAGATTGCACCTCCGACTCCGCACAGCACTGCGGTCAGACTATTGCCGGGCAACAAGCCAGGTGCTTCGTCTTTGGCTTTTCGGTCCGCGACAACCGTGATCACTCCAGCAACCGTCAGCAGTACTCCGGTAATGACAAAATAACCAAGCTGTTGCTGCAGGAAAACCCAACCCAACATGGCGGCGAAAATCGGACCCATCGAAGCCATGATCAAAGCCAGTCGCGGCCCAACGATTTGCAAACTACGAAAGTAGAGCGTGTCTCCGATTACCAATCCGATCAAGCCGCTTAAGCTTAACCAGGACCACGCTGTTGCATCGGCCGAGAAGGCGGGTTGGCCAAACCAGATACTCACAACCAAAAGGTGGATCAATAACAACCCGGCGCCGATCCAGTTCTTGCATAGATTAATTCCCAAAGCCGAGATTCTAAGTTGGCCCCAAAACATACTGGACACAGTCCACATGAGGGCTGCAAGCAGTGCTGCCTGTTCACCGATGTTCATCATTTTCGGTTTTAGTCCGGGTTGAGTCTTTATTTAGGGCTCGTTTTGCAATGTTTCCTGACCAGCGATTTCGACTAGCACTTGGTTTGGAACCTATCGGAACGCTTGGAACCGAATTTAGGCAGGCCAAATTCCTTAAAACTTCCGACCGAATAGCTGGGTAAGCTTAATTGTTCCAACGATTGGGTCATTGATTCAATCGCATTGGTTTGGACAATTGTTAGAGAATTGTTCTGACAGCGGGAAGGCTCGACAGGTTCTTCATTGCGCCAACGGCTCATTAGTACGCTATCGAACGAACAAAATTCAGAATCTAAATTCGAAATCTGAGTGATTCGCTGGTGATTGAGCTGAGAAAATCGGCAATAATCATCGTTGAAATCAACTTACTTCTGAGGAGTTAATCTGTGAAAACCGTTTGTTGTAAACCTATCTTGATAAGCATGATTGGCTTGCTTTCGCTGCTGCCAATGCTGTTGCCGAGTGAGGCTCATTGCCAATCAGCTCCGGAACCAGCAATTGTTGTGTCGATTGCGCCGATATCAGAGCAAATCGCCGATACGAGTTATCTTATCGAAGAGGCTGGATACGGATCGATGAAGTTCTTCATCAAGACGCAGATGAAGCACTTCACAAGCGGAATCGATAAGGAAAAAGCCTGTGGCGTTCTCCTGTATTTCGAAGAAGACGATCCTACGCCCAAGTCCGTTGGTTTTGCGCCTGTTAGCAATCTCGATGACTTTCTCGATACGATCGCCCAATTCGCGGAAGTCGATGATGCAGATGAAATCATCTCGATTACGCCGAGTAACGGCGAAAACATGTTGATGAAACAAGTTGGCGACTACATCTTCATCGCTCAAGAGGAAGAAGGATTCGACAACTTGCCGGCGGATCCCGAAGGCATGCTTGGCGACCTTCCTGCCAGCTATAACGTTGCCGCTCGAATTTTTGGCCAGCGCGTTCCAGAATCATTGCGGATGCAAATGATCGATGGAATTAAAGATGGCTATATGTCGACGATGGATCAACTTGCAGAAGACGATCCAGATTTGGCGGACGAACAACGCGATGCGTTCGAAGAACAAATGGCCAAAATGGAAGACTTGGTCTACGACATGGACGAAGTCCTTGTTGGTTTCCGTGCGGACAAAGAAGCCGGAGCGATGGTCATGGATTTCCAAATGACTGCGCTTGAGGGAACAGAGCTTGCCAAAAGCTTTGAAGCGATGAGTGATGCTGAGCCGAGCCGGTTCGCAGGCTTTCTACGCGATGATGCAGCCATGAGCTCCAACGCTTGTTTTAGTGTGTTGCCTGCTGAAGCCAAGCAGTACGCCAATGGAATGACTCAAGCGATCGACAAGATGGTTTCCGAACTGGATGCCGATGGCGATTTGTCCGAGTCGGAAGTTGAAACGATCGAAAGTGCTTCGGAAAAAATTGTCGAAGCTTTGACTGAGACGTTTGAGTCGGGACGCGTTGATTCTGCCGGTGTCGTCCTTATGGGCGATCAGACAGTCAACATGGCCGCGGTCATGGAGATCGCCGATCCTCGTAAAGTCGAAGACGCTGTCAAAGAGCTTGTCGAATTGGGCGAAGCCAAAATGGGCGAAGACTTGCAAGTCAGCTTGAATTCGGGCAGTCACAATGGCGTGACGTTCCATGAGTTGGTCATCAAAGTTCCTGAAGACGAAGAAGAAGTTCTTGATTACTTCGGTTCGGAAATCACCGTGATTGTCGGAATTGGTGACAAGGAAGTGTACATGGGAGCCGGTACCGATCCGATGCCGACTCTTAAGGAAGCCATGGACAGCAAGTCATCTGGCGAAAAATTGTTTCCAGTTGTCTACAACATCAATTTGACTCCTATCTTGAAGTATGCGTCCAGCGTCAACGACATGCCAATGATCGAAGACATGTTGGGCACGTTGGAAGAATCCGGAAACGATCGCTTGAGAATGTTCTTGGACGGAATCGAAAACGGTGTTTTGACACGGTTCGAGATTCAGGACGGCGTGCTTGGCCTGATTCAATCTGCAGTCGTTGCAGCTCAATCGGGTGGTTTTAACCAAGACGATTTTTAAGAGTTGATGCGGAAGGTCCGCAACGATTAACAAACAGAAAACGGCGATCGATTCGGTCGCCGTTTTTTTGTGTCGGCTGCCCGGCACTGAAAATAGGTCTGTCTCGCTTCGCACAAAAAAAGACGCCTACCACTGATTGGTAGGCGTCTTCAATTTTTCATGACAAGTCAATTCGCTTGAGTGCTTATCGCTGCTTTGCTGAAGTTGGAACTTGCGCTGAGAATCCAGAATTCAGAATCTGCTGCTGAATTGGATAGGCTCCTTGAACTGGAACGCTACCTTGGAAAGGTTGAACCGAACCCTGAGAAAATCCTTGGACTGGAAACTGCTGGACTCCCTGTTGTGGAATTACTTGTTGCGGAAATACCTGTTGTTGGAATCCTTGTTGTTGAAACCCCTGTTGTTGAAACCCCTGTTGTTGGAATCCTTGTTGGTTGCTCCCGCCGCTAAAGCCGCCAGTGATTCCATCTCCACCATTTTCGTAGAACGCGTCTTCGAAGCGTTGATCCAGTTTTTGCAAACCGTCACGAAGCTTGCTGCCGACGCGTCGAACGACAGGTTCTTTGTCATCGTTGCAGCTGGCACAGCCCATCGACATCCATTGCTCGAAAGTCAGATAAGGACTGCTGCACTGTTGACGTTTGCAGGCGTTGCAACAACCGCCGTTAAGTCCACCGCCACACGTTGAGCACTGACCATTGGCACCGCCAGGCCCACCGGTTCCCCATGGAACTCTGGTGTCGGGACGCCGTGGAGCCAGAATCGCTCGGTTGTACGCGACTTCATTCGCGTAGTGATTTAGCCAGCCAACCGTTTCCGATGAAACGAGCGTAAAATCGAATGGTCGAGCACTACCAGAGTCTTGTGCGAATTCACCTTCGGAGTTCATCGCGAGGTTTCCGCCACCGGCAACTTGAATGCCGACGCTTCCAACACCATCCACGCCCACGGCAACCAATCCATAGCTGCCCGGAGCGACGTTTGGAATTCCGAATACGCCAAAGTTGTCCGTTGTTGCTGAACCGACGACACCGTCATTCTTCATCAACATGACTTTCGTGCTTCGCACTTCGACAGGTCGTCCGCTGAGTGAATTCATTTGGTGAACGCGACCGACCAAAGTTCCATCCGCATCCAGCATGACAGGCGCTCCACCGATCGAGGTCGCAGCGACCGCGTCTGGTTGGTAACGAGTCAAGCCTTCGAATCCGTAATGCATTGCTGGCGAGTCTTCCTCTTCATCAGTGCTATAGCGCCCGTAAACGCGGTAGCTGATGTTGGGAGCGTAGTATCGAATCCAATCTGTATTAATCGTTGTCGCATTTTGAAATGCGTTAATCGTTAGTGATGTCGGTGTCGCATCGTTTGCTTTTGTGTTGTAGCTGAGAATGTTTAGGCCGAAAGCAAAAAGAGCTTTGTCTCCCCAACCAACCATCGAGTAAGCACCACGTTGAACATTGCTGAAGACGAAACTTCCATCGCTTTGAACAGCCGTTGACTTAACCAAACGGCCTTTGTTCATTAGATAGATCGTCATGCCGGCAACTTCGGCTCCGTCGATTCCACGGACTGTTCCCGTGAATTCGCCGTTTCGATCTGCCATAACCCAGTTGGCTCTCAAAGTCTCGCCAACTCGATCGTCCGTCGAATATCCAGCTGACTCTTGCCAGCCAGCATACTTTTCGTTGACCTCGGTGGTCTGCTCCGGCTTGTCAAATCCCAGATCGTCATCATCAGGACGTTCGACGTCCCGAGACGGTCGCTCGGCTCTTTCGATTGGGCGAACAGGCTCATCGTCACCTGAGTCCTCTTGCCCCGAATCCGGTTCAAGGTTTTCGAACGGGCGCTGAGCAAAGACTCCGTTGGTGGTCGCCAAGCCTAAAATTGCTACGAGAAACAGTTTGATCAAAGATCTCATGGTCGTACTCTACATGCAAACAACGAAAAACGCGGATTAACACCGTCTATCTGTCAATGCATCGTCACGTAATCAACCAATGGTGGTCTTCATTCGTTGACTTTGACGGCAATGTTTGATTCAGTGTCCGGCTGAAACAGACCGGCATGTCATCGCGATTAGACCGACCTTGCACGGCAGATAAAGTTTAACGACTGAGTGAAAGAATCGTTTGAATTAACCGTTCTTTGTCTATTCTTCTTTATCTATTCCAATCGCGCGTGGGCAGCCTGAATGGCTCGCAATAAGCCTCGAGCCTTATTCATTGTCTCTTCGTACTCGCCCGTTGGATCGCTATCGGCGACAACTCCAGCACCCGCTTGAACGTAAGCCACGCCGTCCTTGATCACCATCGTTCGCAGCGCGATACAAGTATCCATGTTGCCCGAGTAATCGATGTAACCCACTGCGCCCGCGTAAGGACCTCGTCGATGGGGTTCAAGTTGGTCGATGATTTGCATCGCTCTCACTTTCGGAGCACCCGAAACGGTTCCCGCTGGAAGGCTGGCCATCAGCGCGTCAAACGCATCGCTTTCACTATTCAGCTGACCCGTAACCGTTGAAGAGATATGCATCACATGGCTATATCTTTCGACCACCATCAGGTCAGGCATTTGGATCGAGCCATACTCGGCTACTCGGCCAACGTCATTTCGGCCCAAATCAACCAACATCACATGCTCTGCCCGTTCTTTCTCATCAGCCAGTAGTTCCCGTTCGAGTCGTAGATCTTCTTCGACCGTTTCACCTCGTTTACGGGTTCCGGCTAACGGGCGGACCGTCATTTCGTTTTCAACCACTCGACACATAATTTCTGGCGAACTGCCGACCAACGTACATGTGTCTGTTCGCAGGAAGAACATGAATGGGCTTGGGTTGAGCACGCGGAGGCTGCGATAAACCTCCAGAGGATCACAAGTAATCGGCAGCGAAAGCCGCTGACTCAACACGACTTGAAAAATGTCACCAGCGCGAATGTACTCAATACAATCTCGAACGGCTTGCTCGAAATCCGCTTGTGAAAAGTTCGACGTGAAGTTCGGAGGGTCTTCGCTGATCGAAACGATGTCCGTGCACGTCAACTCATTTTCGGCGGGCCGGTTCAGCCTTTCAATAACCTGGTCAAGCCGATCGCGCGCGTCGTCGTAGGCGGTCTGAAGGTTTGCATGGTGTTTAGGCCAGGCAAGCGAAATCACGGTGATCGTCTTGGTGATATGGTCAAACACCAACATGGTGTCATAAAACGCAAACGACATATCGTCGAGCTGTCGATCATCTGCGGGTGCATCCGGCAGGTCTTCGACGTATCGAACTACGTCGTAACCTGCGTAGCCGACGGCACCTCCAGCGAACGGAGGCAGCCCTTCTTGCCGGGCAACCTTCACGCTTTGCAGATGTTTGCGAATGACATCAAGCGGGTTTTCCGAATCAAACGTTTCGACTTTCTCGCCTCGTTTGATTTGGACCTGAGTACCAATTGATGAAATCTGATAGTTGGGGGCGACAGCCAGAAAGCTATAGCGCCCGACTTTCTCGCCGCCGACAACGCTTTCAAACAAGCAAGCTGATTTTCCGTCATCAATTCGACTGAATGCCGATACCGGCGTGAGTGAATCGCTTAGCAGCTTTCGCGAAACCGGGATCGCGTCGTGAGCGTCAGCAAGGGATTCAAATTGGTCAAAGTCGGGAATGAGTTTCATGAATGAAAGTCGTTGATAGAGATCAAACGAAAGGTGATAGCGAATCGAAGATCTTAGCATAAAGCGTCGGCACCCCCGCTGTCATCCCGACGACGGGCCAGGCTCAACCAATTCGTTTTACGTTGCCAGAGCGGAGAGTCTCTCAATTGTCGAACGAAACAGAGTTTGAATTCGAAAAAGGGTCATTTTTTTGCGCAGAACTTGAGCGAGCCGGGGCGATGTCAACCCTGCTTGTCGGGATTTACCCGTGGTGCAGGCGGTTGGGTCAACCTTGTACCTCGCTATCGTCCCAGATAAAATTTGAGCATCACCTTTGGGAAATGGAATGACCAAGGTTTCCTCTATTTAAGATGTCAGCCATAGATTTGTCTGGCTTGAAATAATAATGAAGTGCCAAAAATGTAAAAAGTCGGCGACGTTTCATATCACCGACCTGACTGGCGATGAACTTCTTGCGCTCCATCTTTGCCCCGATTGTGCCAAACAATATTTGCAAACCGAAGAAGGAGACATCGAAGCTCCAAAGATCACGGGAGTTTTGTCGCAACAGTTGAAGCTTGAGCAGACCGCCGAAGATTTGAAGAAGCTTGATTCGAAAGAATGCCCGATCTGCGGTATTTCTTTCTACGAATTTCGTCAGGCCGGTCGTCTCGGTTGTCCACACGATTACGTTTACTTCGGCAACGAGCTTGAGCCGTTGTTGGTAAACGTTCACGGCGACAACGAACACTCAGGCAAGAAACCCAAACGAGGTGTTTGCGACACCGAGTCACAAACTGAGTTGATTCGGCTTCGTCGAGAAATGAAAGACGCGATTTCACAAGAAGACTACGAACAAGCCAAAGAGCTCCGTGACAAGATCCGCACGATCGAAGGAGAAGGCCAACGTGGTGCTTAGTAAATTCTCTCTTGATGAAGAACTGCCAACCAGTGTCGAAGGCGACATCTCGGATGTAGTCATTGCCAGCCGGATCAGGCTTGCCAGAAATATCGCGGACTTCCCGTTTGTCGAAACTTGCTCCGAAAAACAGGTTGAAGATATCGAGACGCGAATCCGCACCGGGCTTAGCAACGACCAGAAACTCAGCGATCTTAAACTTCTCGGCAACGACTCGCTGGACCAACTTGAACGTCAGTTCTTGCTGGAGCTTGATTCAATCACCGGAGCCAAGTCCGATTCGACAGATGAAACCGTGATTGAATCTGACGAATCCAAAGGCGCTTCCGGCGAATCAATCGATGCGCTGGAGCAGAGCCAGCTCAGCCTTACGTTGAACGATGAAGACCATTTGCGGCTTCAGATTATTGCCGGCGGTTATGACCTGATCGGGGCTTGGGCCAAACTGGATCAAATCGATGATCTCGTCGAACGGCAGCTTCAATACGCGTTCAGTCCACAATGGGGTTATTTGACGGCTTGTCCTGCGAATGTCGGGACCGGATTGCGGGCGTCACTACTGCTGCATTTGCCGGGACTTTCCATGACCGGCCAGATTGAAAAAGCATTTCGTTTGCTGCAGCGATCAGGTTTGGTGGTTCGTGGAATCAGTGGCGATCAAGCTTGGGGCGATTTTTACAGAATTGGAAATCAAGTCACACTTGGGCGAAGCGAATCCGAATTGATCGCTTTGGTCCGTGATGTTGTACCGTCTATTGTTTTCCATGAACGAAACGCGCGCGAGTTTTCTTTGGAGACTCGTCGTGACGAAATTGAAGTCCAGGTTAACCGGGCGTGCGAAGCTCTGAAAAAGTCTCAACTTCAATCCAACGAAGAAACGTTGTATCTGCTTTCACAAGTCCGCTTTGGGGTTAGCGCGAAAGTTCTGAACCAGCAACAGGTTTCGGAAATTCGTGCCGTGATCGAATTGCTTCAGCTGCGCAAAAGATTGAGTTCGGCGATTTTAGTTGAGGACTACCAACTAGCGTCCAATCTGCGGGACCGAATTCAAGAACTTGAAGGAGGCCAGCAATGATGCAAATCAATGATCTAACGAATCGATGTGGAGAGTGGCTGCGTGGAAACGGGCCACAATCTGATATTGTTATGAGCAGCCGAATTCGGCTGGCACGGAACCTCGCCGACTTCCCCTTCATACGTCGCTGCAACGATATCGATCGCGCCAATATTGAATCGACGGTTCGAGAACGACTCATCGGAAATGATTCTCTTGAAAGCTTGACGTTTTTCAATGTGGCCCAACTTGAATCAATCGATCGCCAGTTTCTGGTAGAACGACAGCTTATCAGCCGCGAGCATGCCAACTCTGACGGAGCACGCGCCGTTGCGATCGATACCAACGAGCGACTCAGCCTGATGGTCAACGAAGAAGACCACTTGCGAATCCAAGTCATGAAAAGCGGTCTGGACCTTGACGGCGCGTGGGCTCAGATCAACGAACTCGACGACCGAATCGAAGCCAAACTGACGTATGCGTTTCATCCCAAATACGGCTATCTTACCGCCTGCCCAACCAATGTCGGTACCGGAATGCGGGTTAGCGTTTTGGTTCACTTGCCGGCACTGGTCATTACCAACCAGATCGATAAAGTTTTTCGCTCGTTGCAGAAAATTAATTTGGTCGTGAGAGGCCTGTATGGCGAAGGGACCCAGGCAATGGGTGACTTCTACCAGGTCAGCAATCAGATCACACTGGGAAAAACCGAAGAAGAGTTGATCCATCAGGTAGGCGATGTTGTTCCCGTCGTGATCGACTACGAACGTAAGGCCCGTAAGTTCTTGATCGAGGAAGATCAAAACGAGTTATTCGATCAGGTCAGTCGAGCTTATGGGACGCTACAAACAGCGCGACGGATCAGCAGCGAAGAGACGATGTACCTGCTTTCACGAGTCCGCATGGGCGTCAATCTTGGTTTGATTGGCGATTTGAAAATCCCTCAGATCAATGAGCTGTTTATTCAAACGCAACCTGCTCATTTGCAGAAACTGATTCAGGCGACGCTTTCTACAGATCAGCGAAACATCGAGCGGGCAAACTATCTACACAAGCATCTTAAGATAGACGGCGAAACTAATCCCGAGTCGAATTAGTAATCCCGAGTCGAATTAGTAATCCCGAGTCGAATTAGTAATCCCGAATCGAATTAGCGCCGTCAATTCCTTCGTTCAACGCCTTCGACTACAGCTCGTTTGTCTGACGGGTCTCTCTCGCTTGCTCAAGCACTCTCGCTGTTCCAGTCAATGCGGCAACCTCTCCGTGCTCAAACGCCACCACACCACGACGAATCGTAACCGTCGGCCAACCGGTGACTTCCGTTCCATCGTAAACGGAGAACCCTGCATTCGAAAAACCTTGGCGTCCGTCGATCGTGCGAGTTTCCTTCTCATCCCAAACGACAACGTCACCGTCGCTACCAATAGCAATTTCTCCTTTGGTGGGATAAAGACCAAACAACTTGGCCGCGTTCGTCGAAGTCAACTCAACAAAGCGCTTCAGACTGATCCGGTTTTGTCTTACTCCCGCGTCCATCAACATCGGCAACATGACTTGCAAATTATTCACGCCGCCGAGCGGATTCTTGATCGTCATCGACGGGTCCAACTTGGCTGGCTTTCGCCAAGATGCGTGATCGGAAGCGATGGTTTGAATCGACTCATTGGCCAATCCCTTCCACAGTGCTGATTGGTCGGATTTGGATCGAATCGGTGGCATGCAAACGTACAGCCCACTTTGGTCTCCCTCGTAGACCGATTCATCGAGGTGCAAATAGACTGGTCTCGTTTCAACAAAGACGGGCATGCCCAACTTGCGCGCATCTTGGCATTTCTGCAACGCGACTTCTGAAGACAAATGCACGAAGTAAATAGCCGCCCCCGTTTCTTGACACAGCTTGATCGCACGTTCAACGGCGATGATCTCAGCCTGAACCGGTCGGCTTTCCGCAAAGTAACGCGTGCTAACTTGATTGGCATCGGCGAGCTTTTTCGTGGCGGCCCGGATTGCGTTCATGTCTTCAGCGTGAATCATGGAAATCATACCGGCTCGGCTGGCTGTTCGCAGCAAGTCTTGCACGCTCGTCAGCCCCGCTACAAATCGCTCGTTCTCCATAAAGAACTTGACGCTCGCCGTTCCCAGATTTTCCAATGCTGCAATTAATTCTGGTTCAGCCGAATCAGGGCTACTGATAACGGCATGCAAGAAAGCGTCAACCATTCCGTTTTCCTGAACGAGTTTTCGTTCTCGTTTAACTGCGTCCACTGGTGATTCGTCACCCGTCGGGAAACACATATGACCGACACTGGTGATGCCTCCAGCCAAAGCCGCCATGGATCCGGTTCGAAAGTCATCAGCCCATGGCTTGGCAAGATGGACGTGTGGATCGATGCCACCCGGTAGAACAAGTTTGCCTTGGGCCGAGATCGTCCGAGAAGATTCACGCGTTGCCGATAACTTCTGTCCCAACTCCACGACTTTTCCGTCAACGATTCGGATATCCGTTACCGAATCCGAAGTGACTGTGACAACCCGTCCTCTGGCGATGACCAACTCACTCGGTTGTCGTTCGGGACGTCGCTTTGCCGCACAACCTGATAATCCGCTCACAGCCAACGCAACCACACCGCTGGCGGTCGTCAATTTGGCAATCGCAGTTCGCCGTGTTGGCATGGATGCTGTTGATTTTTGCATGAAGTGCTCCGGCGTTGACTCCGCTGGCGTAGGCAGTTTTCGCAACTGAAATATCGGCATTCGCCAGTCGCCGACTTCACACGATTGAAGAATCGTCACGATCGTTACAGCCTCACAAATCGGCTGATATTGACACCTGCTTGTCTCTGGTTTTACCCCAAATCGCCAGACGTCAATATTCGCAATCTATCTTTCAGAAATCGAACTCCCACCTTTTCACCATCATTTCCATGAATTCAAACGAATCAAAAAGAATCCGACAGCACGATAGTTGGTCCTACCTAACGCTAAAAGTAACCGATGCGCTAGCCATTGTGATGGGACTTTGGATTCTCGTCACCTGGATCCCCGAAGCCAATAGCAAGTCGACGCTGGTCATTTCGTTGATCGCAATTGGAATTTTCAACATTGCGGCGGAGTTTGCCGGGCTTTATCGACGCTGGACGGGAATTGCATTCGAACGAGAAATCACTTGTTCGATTCTTGCCTGGTCAGCAACGCTGATGGCGTTGACAGTCTTGGGCCGATTTAGCTTGTACTCGTCAGAGCTGTCGGTTCCATCATTGTTGATGTGGTTTGCAATTACGTTAACCCTCTCTCTGTCGGCACGCGTTCTGGCTCGTTGGTACAGACGATACGCAACGGAAAAAGGAATCAACACACGCGGATTCGCGGTCGTTGGAATTAACGATCTGGGCGTCCAACTTGTTCGCAACGTTCGCAAGACTCCGGATCTAGGATTGAAGTTTCTTGGCTTTTACGATGATCGTCCTGATTCGCGTCTCGCTGATCTTCCGGAAGACATGAACGTGACGCTTGGAAAACTACAGACGCTCGTGACGGCAGCCAGGAACGGCGAAGTTCAGGTTGTCTTCATCGTTCTGCCGATGCGAGCAGAAGAACGAATCCGCAGCGTTATTCAGGAACTCACCAATACAACGGCATCGGTTTACATTGTGCCGGATCTGTTCGTATTCCAAATGCTAAATTCACGTTGGAGCGACATTCAGGGACTGCCAGTCGTTAGCGTTTTCGAAAGTCCATTCTTTGGCGTCGATGGAATGCTCAAACGTACGCTGGATATTGCTGTTGCGACAGCAGGATTGGCCGTTGCTGCGATCCCGATGACGTTGATTGCAATTGCCGTGAAGCTAACGTCGAAAGGGCCAATCCTGTTCAAGCAGCTTCGATACGGACTGGATGGCAAAGAAATCGAAGTCTGGAAGTTTCGTAGTATGACAGTTCAGGAAAACGGCGCAAAAGTTGTCCAAGCGACCAAGAACGACAAACGACTGACTCCGATTGGTGGTTTCTTGAGAAAGTCATCATTGGATGAACTTCCACAGATCTTCAACGTGTTGATGGGTCACATGTCGCTTGTCGGTCCACGACCGCACGCGAATTCTCACAACGAATTTTATCGAGGCCAAATCGATGGCTATATGTTGCGACACAAAGTCAAACCTGGAATTACGGGATTGGCCCAAGTCAACGGATGCCGAGGCGAAACCGAAACGCTCGACAAAATGGAAAGCCGAATTCGGTTCGACCACCAGTACATTCGCGACTGGACGATCTGGTTGGATATCCGAATTATCTTCAAGACGTTTTTCGTTGTGTTCTCGCGACAGAACGCGTACTAACGAAACAGACTCAAACTATTCGACCAACGAACGAAGCTCGGCAACTTTGCGAGTTAAATCTGAGACCTGCTCTATTAACTCGTTGACGGTTGCGCGTAGCTCTTCGATTTCTGGTGAACGATTTCCTGTCGCATGAACTTCACGTTCATCGTCCGTCGCGGGAATGGCGCTAGCCTGAACTGGCTCGATCGCCGGCACACTCGCCTTTTGATATTCTGCTTGCGGTGCAGCTGAATTGTTCGTCGATGCCGAAGCGCCGACGTCACCCCTTTCGGCAATCGGATTTCTCGACAAGCTCGAAAACTCACTCTGTAATCTCGTTACTTCGTCTTCCCGATAGAGATTGTGCGTCACCATTTGGCCGCGGCCCTTGGGTGTGAGTTCAATGATCAATCCTTTCTCGATCAATCGATTGACGACCGGAACAAGATCACCGATCCCTTTGATGCTCGCTTCCATTCTGGACGAACGGGCCCGCAGGTCGCCCAGCGTTTGTTCACCGCGAAGCAACAACTCTGCCATCACGGCAAGCTCGGCTTTATCAACAGCCAACCATTCGTAAAGTTCGTGCTTGAACTTCGGCACGCGACCCGATGATTGGACTTCGATTGCAGCGCCCAGTTCTCGCAGCTCGTAAAGCGTATCCTCGACGCGCTCTTCCTGAATATCCATCTGCGGCGCGCGATTGCTTTTCTGATTGCAACCATTGCGAATCGAGTTGATCGTCATTGGATAAACATCAGGAGTCGTTTTTGACTTTTCGACGAGCACACCGATCACGCGACGCTGATTCGAAGACAAGGCTTGAATGGGTTTATTCATGAGTGATCGAAAGGAACTTTCTGTTTTCTTGCTGGACAGCGCCAGTTGATTGGCATTCGAATTGAATGTGGTTGTTCAACTAAATATCGATGATCATCTTGTCCTGGGTCACATGAATGTTTTGGAAGATCGATTGGACTGACTCAAGGTCAAGCGGAATCTTCGATTTTTCCAGCGGGTTGATGTGCACCAAATAAAGTGATTCAGCTTTCGCAGCGGCCGCAATTTCCGCAACAGGCGTCAAACAACTATGGCCTGTCAGTTTTGCACGATCTTCCCAGCCATCGGGGAAGTAACATTCGTGAATCAACGTTTTGACTCCCTCAATGTCTTTGACGTATTTCGCGCCCGGTTCTGCGGTGGTGTCCGTCACGTACGCGACCGAGGATTTGCCATGCTCCAGACGAAAGCCATGGCTGCCTCCGGGATGCTCCAGCTCAAAATTCGAAATCGTTGCGCCGTTGGCCATCGCGAGTGGTGAACTTGAAAGCGGCTGGAATTCAAAGTTCGGTCCGACTGGGAAAAGTTCTTTCGCGTACAGATGATTTTTGATCGCATCGATCTTGCTCTCATCGATGTGAACGGTAACACGATCTAATTCCTTCTCATACAAAATGTCGTACAAGAAAGTCAAACCGATCGAATGATCAAGGTGAACGTGCGACATGAAAATGTCGAGCGTCGAAGTCGAGATCAAATCTCGAACGCGAAACATTCCGGTGCCTGCGTCAAAGATGACACCGATTTCGGGAATCATTATGCAGGCGGTTTGCCGGTCGTCGTTAGGGTGATAACCCGTTGTTCCCAAAAAGTGAAGTTTCACGTTTAATCGGCGACAGAATAGAGTGCTAAATGGATGGACTTATTTTCTGTCCCATCTTAACAGTATTCGCAATGATTGTGTGAAGTCTGAATCCCGCTGAATCCAATTCGATTAGCAATCTGGCCAACGGTGGCCTAACTATTTCCCAAACAAGTTGCCGATTCCTTTTTTCAACTCGTCGTTGAGTTTTTGCTCCAAATTTTGTTGAACGTCACCCAAACCCTGCGCCGTTGGAGCCGTACCTCCTTGCGCTGCTGCTGAACCCTGGGCACCTGCCGCGTTCTGACCAGTTGCTCCGGGAACGCCAAGTTTGTTTTGAAGCAATCCACCAAGTTTGCCTTGAAACTGCTCCTGCAGCTTGTTGACTTCGCCGCCAATTTTCGAATTCAGTTCGTTCTGATACTGCCCAAGCTTAGGAGCCAGTTTGTCCTGGATGGCTTGATTGATCGCACCGCTGGCGGCATCTTTAACTAGCTGTGTCGAAAGCGTTTGAATCGCGCGCCGGTCAAGAATTGGCTTCCTCACCGTGCCCGTAATCGGAATCGAAATCGACTTACCTTGAAGACTTGCCAAATAGGACTTGCCGGCGATCCAATCATCCACGATCGGAATATCAGCAACCATATTGAGCGTCTGATCAAATCCAACGCTTCCTTTTGTACGAATTTGAATCTCGTCGTGAGAGAATTTTATGCCGTCGTGAAAGACACGCTGGTTTTCAACCGCGATCGGAACCTGTTGTTCATCGAGTTTGATCCAGGTGTTCAAATCGCGATTGCTTTCGTCACCCGGTTTCAGAATCGCCTTCAACTGTTTGACGACACCCAATAATTGCTCGGCTGTTGGTCCCGCGCCAATCACAACATCCTGCATCGTCACGGTTCCGCGCGCGGTCAAGTTCATCGGATCGAACGCTGGAACTTTGATTCCTTGCGAATCGACTGTGAACGTGCCTTGGGCCGCCGTTGCATCAGCAACCAGCGGAGCAACATACTTCATAAACGTTCGTACCGTGTCGGGCGTCAGTGCGACGCCGTCGAGCAATCGCGATTCGTCCAGCATGATAACTGGATTGTCAGTTCGAAGGTCGACGCGTGGATTGACGCTGATCACACCACCACTAAATGGAACGCCAGAGGTTTTCAAGTCAGCCATCTGCTGTTGAAGATCGACTTCGAAGTCAGTGGCGCCGATCGGAATTCCCATCACCGAACCGCCATCAAGTTTAAGCCGCGCTCTGGCAGCCAACGTTGCCGGGATCCACGCATTGGAGACTGCGCTTTCCTGGGCATTCAAAAACAACGGCCCGCGCATCTCAAACGGTTGAGTCTCATTCCCGGCAAGCCGAACAGCTCCTTCAGTGTAGGCGTCCAGCAGCGAATTGACTTTGTTGAAATTAGGTCGCCAGGTTCCGTTCAGGTTCGTGACGAGAGAACCAGCGAGGTCGTCAATGGAACCCGTTGTGTCGAGATCAATTGAGTCCGACTTTACCGTCAAGCTATCAAACGCAATCGCATTGAAGTCATTAGCCAATGTGAATTGCGAATTGACATCAACGTTTGGCTCGCGCCACAATTCCGACCATCCATTGGTGTTAGTCGTTGCGCTGGTCTGTTGAATCGTGCTTGTTTGTGCGGCTTGCTGCGGTGGCGATTGGAGAGCGGCGACCATATCGGTCAGTTTCGATTGGAGCAGCGCCGACGTTCCCTGTTCGCCACTGGCAAACTGAACCGTTCCATCTGCAACGCCGAACCAAAAGATACTGTCGGGAGTCGGTGACATTTCAATCCAGTCGGCCAACGAATTCACGTCTGCTTTGAAAGCAGCACTGCCGTCGAGCTTCATCGTGTCGGTGTAAGCGAACCGGATATCCTGGGCGGACGCGGTAACGCTTTTGGCAGCCAAAGTCGCTTGCGGAACGGTTGTCAATCCAGAGTTTAGATCGTAGCCAACGTTCGCGGTACCAACGACTCGCGGTTCGATGATCGTGACGCCGTAGCCTTTAAAACCAAAATTCTGGATCTCGTATTGAACTTTATCGAGTTCAACCTGATTCATTGTGAGCTTGCTCAAACACGCAAGGTTCAAACTTCCCGCGCCACGCATGTCACCAAGATCAACAAAGTTTCTTGCGTGGTTCAACCACCCTTCGACTTGTCCGGCAACACTTGTATTGAGAATCCACTGTTCGTTTGTATAAGCATCAACAACGGGCTGCGCCAAAGACGCGATGACTCGTTCGGTTCCGATATCGACTTGTACGCCACCCTGAGAAAGTGCGAGCGTTTGATCAGCATTGGCTTGTCCACTGGCGCTGAGTTGAACGATTAGCTGTGACGGTCGCCAAACCGGCAGATCGGGCATCTGCAAAACTGGCTTGTCGACTGTAAAGTTGCCAACAATTTGAATCGGGCGATTCGCAATTTCGGTCAACGGAGTGTTTTCGTCAGCCGCGACTTGCCAGCCACATTCGCCCTTAAGTAGTCCACCGGCTTGCATTTGACCGAGGTCCACAAACTGGCCAACGCGTTGAGTCAGTTTGGCCAGATCGCCATTGGCCGTAAACATTCCGCCTCGGACATTTCCTTTGCCGGTAATGTTGAGAAAGTCTGATTCGCATTGCAGGTTTTCGATCGCGAATTGACCATCGGATTCCTGAATTGTGCTAACCAAACGTAGCGGCTTTTGCCAAACGATCGCTTGACCCCCTCGGTTGGCGCTGATGTTAGCCGTATCCAAATTGACGACCAGCCGTCGCGCTCCTGCATCGTTCTGACTTGCGACCTGGAACCGGGCCATTCCCGAATTGACCGTCATATCGTTGTGAATGTGCAATGTAGACGGAAGCAGCTGAGCAAGTTTTGCCAGATCAACTTCGCCGTCCATTTGAAACGGCGTGGCGAGCAGTTGTCCACCTTGTCCAATGTTAGCGAGATCAGAAAGTTGTCTTAAGTCAAAGGCTCCATCGGCTTTGACTTTTCCGAAGTCAGTCGCCACGGCGAACTTCTCCGCCGATACCGTTTCCGGAGAAAGTTCCATCTTGCCGAACGCCGTCAGCGATTGGACAAAGAACCGATCCTGTCCCAACAAGTCGGGCGCCGCAACACCGGCACCAGAAAGTTCCAACGATTGAATGTCTGCCGCAACATGTTGGGTTCGGCCGTTGTACGAAGCAACCACTTTCGAGTCGAGCGTGCCAATCGCGTTCGCCGGCCCGATAAAACGTTGTGCAATAGGTGCCACGAGCGAAACTGGAAATCCAACGGTTTCCAAATCGAGATCGGCCGCCATACCGGTAATCTGTTTTGCACCTCGATCGAGCGCGGTCTTGATCATGATTTGACCGGTCGAGTTAACTTGCGACTGGCCGCTGTCATCAACCGAAAGTGACGTGACCTCACATTGGGCTGAAGCCGCCAGCGGCGCAGCGGCGCTACTTAACTCGGCGACAGCATTGAGCGATTCGACTTGCCACGTATCCTGGCTTGACGATGTCGTTACGACCGCGGCACCGTCGTGAATCTTGGCGATGAGCTTGGGTAGCGGAGCGGTGGACTTGCTTTCCGGATTGGGTTTTGGATCGAGCGGCGATTGGGGGGCAGCAATGTAATTTTCTATTGCGTCTTCCAGATTGCTTCCGTCGGGACGCAAATGCAGATAGACGATTGGGCTGTTAACGTCGACGGTACCGTAGTCGGTTGCCGTGATGAACGAATAAAGCGGCTTGTCCGTTTTGAAACTGGCAACTTGAAGCAGCGGTTGACCGGATTCGTCGACCGCAGAAATGTTCTCCGCAGAAATTGGCTGCAACCAACCCAGCGAAAGCTTTTCAACTTTGACCTTTCCTTTGAAATCTTTCAAAGCCCAGTTCATCGCTTGCTGTTGAAGCCCAAACCAACCAATCAAGTTGGGCAACAGAAATAGCAGCAGCAAAAGAAACAGCAAGACATACGGCCATTTGCGTCTGCGCCGTGGTACCTCATCGCGCGCTTCGCGTCTTGGTCGGCGAGATCGCTCTCGCTCAATCGGAGATTCTTCAAACGGATTGTTTTCGGTTCGCCGTGACATAGCGGTTCCTTGCCCAATCAATGTCGAACGAATCGAATGGGACTTGTAAGGTGAGCGTGTTACTTAATAGGCCGAGAATCTCGAAGAGAATTCCAGCTACGTTCAGGGCGGAAGTCTAGAGAGCGTCTTGTTCGCGCGGAAGACGAATCCAACGTCCCAGCAGATTCATGAAAGCGATATCGATGGCACTATTTGGGACAACGGGGTGGCTGAGGGAAGCTACGAGCCAATTTATCGACAGCAGTCGGAGCTAGCACAAATCAAGGTTGGACTGGTCGCCGTAAATTCGGTTTTGCTACAGTCCGCCCGAAATACTTCACGAGCGTGAAGTCCAAATTCATTCGACAAGGATTTTGAATGCGCGGACAAGGAAGTCCGTCGAGGCATTCTTGTTTTGTAGATTTACCGTTTTGGCTAAAACGACTTGTTCAATTTGAACATACCGTTGTTCCAATTCGTGGTGGACCACCAACCCAAGAAAGCCAATTGCTTTTAAGCCCCTCGGCTTTGAAGCGATCAAGGGTCACCCCTCGGTTTCGATTTCGGAACGGGGTCGTGGCGAGGCTATCTTTGTGCGCTATTATAGCGCTGCAGTTTTGCTTGACTTCGAAAGCCCTTCTCAATTCAGCTTCGGCGCAACTTGTGCCCATCTTAGATCCTGCACTACAAGAACCTTTACAATCCATTGATACCGGCATCCCGCCTAATAACCTTTCGCCAATTCAAGAAACAGGCGATCTTCGCGTTCGAATTGCCTGGGGAGGTGGAACGGAAGCCAAATGGGTCGGCAGAATCGAAGTCGATAATGGAGAGCTGGTCAATGCTTCATCGTTGTCTTTAACCAATGACGCGCCCGCGACGGCAGTCGTCGTCGACAACACAATTCAAGTGGTACATCGTACGGCAACCAACTACGGCGGCGTCGATGTCGATTTGGTTGGCAACGAATCAACTGTGGTTCGTATAAAATTCTTTGCCGATGACAATCCGCAACAGAATTTCGAACGAGCCTACACGTTCGAGGAACTGGTAGCGGGAACCAGTCAGGCGCTCGATGAATCCAACAATCAGATCTGGCTCGGCCGCGTCCCGGGCGATGAACTGAGGTTTCAAACAAGTCGCGAGCATTTGGTTTTTGAACCGGGAGAACCGTTTGAATTTCAGTTTTCACCCCGCCTGACCGGGCTCGCTCAATCGAAAACGAATTGCCGACTGGAGGTCGTTCGAGCGCGCGAGAATGGGGCGGCAGTTTGGAGCCAAACGTCACCCGTCACACTCGACGAAAAAGGTTCAGCCCCACCACAGCCCTTTCAATTTAACGTCCCTACCGAGGAAGGCGTTTACGATCTATGGATTGAACTTAAGCCCAATTGGTATCGGCATGGAATTGGACAACTCAATCAACGCGCACCGCGCAATTCTGAGCCAACCGTCATTGCGGGTAAAAAAATAATCGTTCGCCGTTGCGTTCAGTTTGTCGTCGTCGATCGTCAATCGGCGCCACGAGCCAACAAAACTTCTGTCGACTGGAAATCGATTCAAACGATTTCGCCACAACAAATGATGGCCAGCGAAAAACAAGCTTGGGCGTTTAACAAGTTACCGAATTCTCGGAGGTCGATTCTTCACAACGATCGCCTGGAGCTGACATCCGAAAACGGAAACCAACAACTGCGAGTTGATCCAGGTGGCTGGCTGGCAGTTCCGATTAATGTTCAGGCTGTCGGCATGCCTCATCAAATTGAAATTCGGTTTTCAGGGCAGCCAGGAACAAAGTTGGGCGTCAACGTAATTTCGCCCGATGATACGGCATTGAACTTCGGGATGGACTCGGGACTGGTCGTACCCGAATCAATTACTGGATCCATTGAAGTATTGGAATCAATCCACCGTTTCGTCTATTGGCCAAAATCAAAATCATCGATGGTTCTGATTACCAACCGAGCCGAAACAACGAATGCGACTCTAATCGGAATTGATGTTTCTGCAGGACCCGTAAAAGTCCCCGTCGTTGCCGAACCGTCAGACAACATAGATCTTGCTGAAATCAGCAAGCATCGAAAACGATTGGCTTACATCGAATCGCCGCAATTCGTTGAATCATTTGGAGCAACGAAAACAGCTGACCCAAAAATTTCGCAACCGCTTGATGACTGGGTGACTTTTTACGAAGGCGTCGACCGGCTGATCCAACATCTTAAATCCAACCAGTACCAAGGCGCGATCATCAACGTCGCGGCCGACGGGAGTTCAATCTATCCAAGTCGAATTTTGTCGACGGGTCCAAAATTTGACTCCGGCACATTCTTTTCGTCGGGCCAGGATCCAATTCGAAAAGATGTGCTGGAATTGATGTTCCGCATGTTCGCTCGAGAGCAGTTGGTGTTGATCCCATCGCTGAAACTGAATGCACCGCTACCGGAACTTGAAGCAACTCGCGATTTTGAACAACTCAATGCCACCGTGAAAAGTTTTGACTTGGTTGACTTTAGTGGCGGGAAAGTAAATTCGCAGGGCAACACGTTACCGATTTACAATCCGCTTGATCGACAACTTCAAGGCCTCGTCGTCCAGGTCGTTCAAGAGCTTACGCAACGCTACAAATCCCACCACGTGTTCAATGGACTGGCTCTCATTTGTAGTCCAGATACTTACACGATGTTGCCAGGTCGCCAATGGAGTTACGACGATGCCACCGTGGAACGATTTTTTCAATTTTCCAACCTCGCTGAAGAGACTCCAACGGCACCGGTCGAGCGCCGAAATTCTCTGTTGAATGTGAATCAGGAATCGTGGACACAGTGGAGAGCTCAGCAGATGACGCTGTGGTATCAACAACTTGGTCGGACTCTAAAACAGTACCGAGCGGATACAAAACTTTATCTGGCTCCAGTCGACCTCGATCAAAACCCTGAAGTCTCTTCCTCGTTAAGTCCGGCACTGCATGCAGGAACCGAGTATGGCGAAGTCATGAGGCGTATCGGTTTCGAGCTTCCACAACTAAGCGAAGATTCGACAATCGAATTTCTGACTCCACATCGAATTGCCAACGACGCCACACTGGCGCAGCGACGACTCGATTTGAAAGTGGTACACGACGACCAGGCGAATGAAGCATCTGCACAATATACGAGTGGCACACTGTTTACGCATCGAGGCATTTGGGCTCACTTTCAACAGCTAGAAAAAACAGCGCCGTTTGACCAAGACCCTTTGCCGCTTATTCGCTTGCAACAACTAACGCCCGTCGGATCTGCAAATCGACAACGGTTTATTCACAGTATTCGTCAACAGGATTCTCGGATCCTTGTCGACGGTGGGGATACGGTTCCGATGGGACAAGATCACGCGCTGTCAGAACTGGCTTCGATGTTTCAACGTCTTCCAGCGGTTCCGTTCGACGACGTGTTGCCGCCAAACGATTCAGACAATTCGACCCAACTTCCAGTTTGTGTCCGTCAAGTTCGCTATCAAGGAAAAAGTTACTACTACGCGGTCAACGACTCGCCATGGCCGATCGCTTTAAAATTACAAATTCAATCTGCGATTCAAAACATTGATCGAACATCGGCGGCAATTTTACAATCCAGCACGGGAACCAAAGAACCACTCAATGAAAATCGGCCAAGCTATCTGAAATCTCTTGATGGACAATCGATCCCTTTCACTGCAGGCAAAGGAGTCGACATTGTTCAATATGAATTGTCACCGTATTCGATGGCAGCAGGAACTTCCGCATCGCAGCCTTTCACTCTTGTCGGTTTTGATTTTGCTTTACCGCCAGGAAGTGATGAACCTTTGCGAAAACACTTGCATCTCTTGAAAAGCAAGCTCGGAAAATCGACAGTCCCCAACCCTTTAGTAGCAATTGAAAATCCAAGTTTTGAATCACAGGCGATACCGTCGCTGAATGGCTGGGAAATCGGTGAACATAATCAAGCGGAAGTCAAATTACTTTCAACCGATGCACAGACGGGAACTTCGTCGCTGTCGGTCGAGACAAAAGGAAAACCGGTTTGGGTCCGTAGCAACGCATTTTCTCCATCAGCAACTGGGCGACTTTCCGTTTCTGTTTGGCTGAAGACGAATCGCCCTGAACAGCAACCGGCGCTGAGATTGGCGATCGAAGGAAATGCAAACGGAAGCAATTACTATCGATTCGGTTCGGTGGGAAGTCTTTCGCCCAACCAGGAAGTCAATCAAATCGACGGCCAGTGGCGCAAGTTCGCAGTTCATTTTGACGACCTGCCGACAGCCAACATATCAGAAATTCGTGTCGGTTTCGACTTAATGGGCGCGGGACAAGTCTCGATCGACAACGTTCAAGTTTTCGATCGTTGGTTCGATGAAAATGATTCCAAAGCCATCACGCAACTGCTGGCCAGCGCTGGCCCGTTGCTTCAGAATGACGAAACGCTTGATCGCGGTCGCAGAATTCTCGAAAGCTATTGGCCAAGGTTTTTGAACGAACACATTGGCAACGAAAGCCAATTGATTGCCGAACGGGAGCCGCAGCCTGAGGCCTTGCCGCCGACCGAAGGCACACTCGAGCCATCGTACGATTTCAACAATGAAACGCTCAATGGTGATTCGCTAGATCAGCCACCACAGCGTCCGTCAATCTTTCAAAGATTGCGCCGTGGCGTGCCACGAAAGAACGGTTCGTTCCGGTAACTTTCTGCTCCAGTTTGTCTCAACATTCGCTAGCGCCTCGCCGCGCACATTTAAGAAACGCTACCTAGCGCCCAGAACTTGTTCTTCGACCATTTGTTGTCCGTCAACAAACTCAATGTCAATCTGCAACGCGTAAACCGAAAGTTGCCCGATTTGGTTTGCGCAGACTTTGACCAGGTCTTTGTGGGTGCACACAATTTTCGTTGCGCCCGATTCTTTTGCCTTGGCAGCAACAAGCTCCAAATCCTGGCTGGAAAAATGGTGATGATCAGGAAAGAAATAGCTGCCGCCAACATTGAATCCAGCTTTAGCAAGTGTCATTTCAAGCGCGCCGGGATTTCCGATCGCACAAAACGCAAACCAAACATCTTTCGCATCACGTTCATCAACTTGTTGGGTCTGACCATCGTATTGAATCAACTGTTTCGCAACCGTTTTCGATTTGGCGATTTTCATTTGACTGTCAATCGAGCGAATCCGGCTTTCAATTTGGCGAATCTGTTCTTCCTGAACGTTTTCGCAGCGTGTAATAATCACGAGATCTGCACGGCGAATATTTTCGATGGGCTCGCGCAGCAGTCCACGCGGCAACAAGCGGTCATATCCGAACGGATTGGTCGCATCGATCAAGACGATGTCCAGGTCGCGATGAATTCTGCGATGTTGAAATCCATCGTCAAGCAAAATGACTTGTGTTTCCAATTCTTCGATTGCAGTCGTGGCGCTTTTGACGCGATCTGGATCTTGTAGGTGTGGCGTGTCAGGAAGTCGATGCTTCAGCTCCATCGCTTCATCGTTGGGCGCCGTTTTTCCGTCAACTTTCTTCGCACCGTATCCACGACTCACGATCACAACCCGCAAGTCATGTTGGCGCAAAAATTGCGACATCCAAATGACCATCGGCGTTTTGCCAGTTCCGCCGGTGGTCAAGTTTCCTATCGAGATAACCGGAACATCGACCTTTTCGATCGAGCTGGGATCAGCGTCAAATTTGCGATTGCGAAACCAAAATCCAATTCGATAGATGGGCGTCAGGAAACTCAGCGCAACTCGAGTGGCCGACGCAATGAAGCCTTTTCTCTCGCCACTAACGATCGACAAAAGATCTTGATGCATGGCAGGCTTATTTTTCAGCATGCTTGAGGATCGTTTCGAATTGCTTCTTGGTTACCGGCTGAACAGAAAGCCGGCTTCCCTTTTGCAGCAACACCATTCCATCAAGCCCTTTGACCGTCCGCAATTCCTCCAGCGGCAGAAACCGTTTTAGTTTTTTCGAAAACTTCACATCGACCATGTACCAGGTCGGCTCCGCTTGTTTCGATTTCGGATCGAAGTGCATTTCGTTGGGATCGAACGCGGTGAAGTCAGGATAAGATTCTTTGTGAATCGTTGCCACACCGGCGATGCCAGGCGGTTTCGCGTTGGAGTGATAAAACAAAACCTTGTCATTTTTCTTCATGTCATCGCGCATGAAGTTTCGAGCCTGATAGTTCCTTACTCCATCCCAATGCGTCGTCTTGTCTTTTTTCAGATCGTCGATCGAATAGCAGTTGGGTTCGGATTTCATCAACCAATAGCGCGTGGTTGATGAAGTCTTCGAATTGGAACGGCGATCAGATTTTGAACTGGGTTTGGATTTGGCCATTTCAATCAGGGACTAAGTTCAGCAGTTAGACAACTTATTATCCGCCAGCGCGAAGTTTGCCTTTTCGAAACGCTTCGGCCATCGCCGTTGGAACTTCGGCTTCTGCCAAGACCAGTTGAGCCTTCTGTTTCGCAACGCCGGCTTTCATTTCTTGCTCCAGTGCGATCGCGTCGGCACGGCGTTTCTCGGCGTTGGCACGAGCGACACGTGTGTCGGCTTCGGCTTGATCGGCTTGCAGGCGAGCTCCAATGTTCTCGCCAACATCGATGTCGGCGATGTCGATGGAAACAATTTCGAAAGCTGTGTGAGCATCGAGGCCGCGCTCAAGAACAGCCTTGGAAATACGATCCGGATTCTCCAACACCTCTTGGTGATTTTGAGCCGAGCCGATCGATGAAATAATACTTTCACCAACACGAGCGATGACAGTGTCTTCTGTCGCACCACCAATCAATTGTTCCAGGTTGGTTCGCACGGTAACGCGGGCACGAATTTGTAGCTCGACACCGTCTTTGGCGATCGCACTAAGAAAGTTCTTTCCGCTGCGCTGTGGATCAGGGCAGTCAATGACTTTGGGATACACACTTGTTTTCACCGCATCCATCACATCACGACCGGCAAGATCAATGGCGGCAGCTCGGTCAAAGTCCAAATCGATGCGAGCTCGCTGAGCCGCGATGATCGCGTTGGTGACTCGCATCACGTCGCCACCGGCAAGGTAGTGGGCTTCCAATCGTTCGGTACTAATACCGTGCTTGCGGCTAGTGTCCAAACCCGCTTGCTTGGCCATAATTTTCGCGTTGACGATCATCCCGGGACGGACTTTTCGAAATCCCATTCCAACAAGACTAAAGATGCTGACATCGGCGCCCGACATGTAGGCTTGAATCCAAAGTTTCCCGTAAGTGAGAAATGCGATTCCGATCATCGCGGCGAACATCAACAAGACAGCGATCAAAGCATAGATGCCGTACTCTTTGAAGAGTTCGCTAATGCTCAAATCATCTTGAGCGATCAGAAGTTGAGTTTGTGCAAGAAAGCAAGTTTGAGCAAACACTGATGACCTCAGTCGGTAAGCATGAAGGATGTTACATCAGCCTAATATGATAACGGATTATTCACGCGAAATGGAACTAAGGGGTGAATCAAAATTAAGGGAGTAAATCAAATTTCCACACATCAATCGATCCAGCCGCCACCAAGGACCCGTTCACCGTCGTAACAAACAACGGCTTGGCCTGGTGCGACTCCGTTTTGCGGCTCGACGAATTCAACCTGCAATTTGCCGGTCGAAGTGACTTCGGCGGTCGCTGGTTTGGCCGTACTGTTGTAGCGAATCTGCGCCAGACACTCGAAACGGCCTGGCGGTGGATCGGTCAGCCAATTCAATTCGCTGGCCGAAAGTTCGCGGCGCCCGAGGGCCTCCACCGGACCGATCACGACTTGCTTTTCTTCTGGATCAATTTTCACGACAAAGTACGGTTCCCCCATCGCGACGCCGAGCCCCCGACGTTGACCGATGGTGTAACCTTCGATCCCCGCATGCTGCCCAACGACTTTCCCGTCAGTCGTTAAAATGTCACCCGCTGTCGACCGAGACGAATCGCCGCGACGTTGACGTACAAACTCATCGTGTTTGCCGGAAGTCACAAAGCAAATTTCCTGACTGTCTTTTTTCTCGGCCACGTTCAAACCGAGTTGTCCAGCAATCTCTCGGATAAATGGCTTTTGATACTTGCCAACAGGAAGCAGCATTCGCTCAAGATATTTTCGCTTGATCCCAAACAGCACATAAGACTGGTCTTTGCCTGAATCGACACCGCGCGTTAGCTCCAGCTCTTGCTTGCCGCCGGATTCTACTCGGTTCAATTGTGCGTAATGGCCAGTGGCCAGAAATTCGGCTCCAACACTGTTGGCGTAATCAAACAGTTTGCCAAACTTGATTTTGTTGTTGCACATCACGCACGGGTTAGGCGTACGACCGACCGAATACTCGTCGACAAAATAATCGATGATCCCGCGAAACTCGGCTTCGAGATTGAGCGCGTAAAACGGAATGCCCAACCGCTCGGCAACACGGCGACCGTCTTCTGCATCAGACGCGCTGCAGCAGCCCTGTTTGTGGTCGGCGCGTTGATTGATGATGGGCAACAACGGCGACGATTTGACTTTCCCGTCGTCTGACTCGATCGCGCAAGCGGAAACGGCTTCCTCGCCGTGTCGCATGAACACGCCAATGACTTCGTGACCTTGCTCAATAAGCAGATGCGCAGCAACGCTTGAATCTACGCCACCGGACATTGCCAATACAACTCGTGCCACCCTTGGAACCTTTGAATAATGCGTCGTGAGAATGCGGAACGCGGAACAAGTTGGGATGCAAGCTGCATTGTCCTGATAAATTCCGGTCCATCTGGTAAGACCCCGCGTCTTTAAACCTTCCCCGAATTGTAGCCTGTCGGTATGATCTTGGGGCGATTGGTTTGAATTTCTGAACACCGATTCCGCATTCTGCACTCTGTATTCTGAATTCAAAACCATGCCTTCACGATCTGATATCCGAAACATCGTCATCATCGCCCACGTCGATCATGGCAAAACCTCTCTCGTTGATTGTTTGCTTCGTCAAAGCGGACAGTTCCGTGAGTCTCAACTTCAGGGCGAGCGAATCCTTGACTCGGGCGATCTCGAGAAAGAACGTGGGATCACGATTCTTGCCAAGAACATTTCGCTGCCTTATCGCGGCGTCAAAATCAACATCATCGACACGCCAGGTCACGCGGACTTTGGCGGCGAAGTCGAACGCGTGCTGCAGATGGCAGATGGAGCTCTGTTGTTGATCGACGCAGCCGAGGGCCCGATGCCGCAAACCCGATTCGTGCTTGGCAAAGCTCTGGAAGCTGGACTCAAGCCGATGGTGATCGTCAACAAAGTCGATCGTCCTGACGCGCGGACGGCTGAAGTCGTTGACGAAGCGATTGAGTTGATCTGCGAAATGGGCGGCGATCAGTATCTCGACGAATTCAAGTTTATCTACACCTCTGCCAAAGACGGCTACGCGACTCACGATCTGGAAAATCTTTCCGGCAACATGGAGCCGCTGCTCGACATGGTTCTGGAAAATGTTCCGCCACCAGAAATTGAGCCAGGTCCATTTCAAATGTTGGTCACCACGATGGACTGGTCCGAGTTCGTGGGTCGAATCGCTGTCGGTCGGATTCGCAGCGGCATCGTCAAAAAAGGTCAGCAGATCATGCTGATGCAAGCCGACGGCGTAACGTCCAAATCAAAAATCGTCGCGGTCAACTCGTTTGATAAACTTGGCCGCATCGAAGTCGAACGCGCCGAAGCAGGTGACGTTGTCGCGCTGATGGGAATCGAAAACTTTGAAATCGGCGATACGATCACTGATCCCGAACGCGCCGAAGCACTTCCTCGAATCGAAGTCGATGAACCAACGCTGGAAATGAGTTTCACGATCAACAGTTCACCGCTGGCCGGCAAAGAAGGCAAGTACGTTACCAGTCGGCAGTTGCGAAACCGGTTGGAAAAAGAACTGGAACGAAACGTGGCGCTGCGTGTCAGAGGGCTCGACGCAGGTGATGTGTTCGCTGTCGCCGGTCGAGGAATTTTGCACTTGGCCGTACTGATCGAAACCATGCGGCGTGAAGGATTCGAATTGTCGGTCGGCAAACCTCAAGTCATCAAGAAAGTCGTCGATGGTCAAACGTTGGAGCCATTTGAAAGCTTGGTCGTTGAAGTCCCCACTGAAAAATTTGGTCCGGTGATGGAAATGGTTGGCAATCGCCGCGGCGAGCTGCAGGAAATGAATTCGCGTGGTGAGTTTACGCTGGCCAAATTTGTGATTCCTTCGCGCGGCTTGATCGGTATGCGAACGAGAATGCTTAACGCGACCCAAGGAACGGCAATCATCAATCATCGCTTTTTGGATTTCCGCAAAGTTGATGGTGAGATTCCTTCTCGGAAAAACGGTGCGATGATTTCAATGACCAACGGAAAAGCGGTCGGATTCGCGCTGTTTAGTCTGCAGGACCGAGCCGACATGTTTGTTTCACCTGGCGATGCGGTTTATGAAGGCATGGTTGTCGGCGAGCATGTTCGCGGAAACGATTTACCGGTTAACCCAACCCGCGAAAAGCAGCTTACGAATATGCGTGCTTCGGGAAGCGATGAGAACATTCAGCTAAAGCCAGCCCGACAGTTTAGCCTTGAGGCTGCACTTGAGTATGTCGAAGACGATGAGCTGGTTGAAATTACGCCAACCAAGATTCGATTGCGAAAATGGTTGCTAAAAGAAGCCGACCGAAAAAGAAAATCTCGCGCCGCCGCATCGAGCGCTTAGATTCCGGCGAAGCTCTATGCTTTACAAGACTCACATGAGTGATAACCAAAAAATCGAAGTTCATCTTTTTACCGACGGTGGCTGTAGCGGTAACCCGGGCCCTGGCGGCTGGGCTTTTATTCTTCGTCATCTGCCATCAGAAAAAGAGATTGAAGAATCGGGAGCTTGGGAAGCCACGACGAACAACCAGATGGAGCTCAACGCCGTTGTCCAGGGATTGGCGACTTTGAAACGGCCCTGTTACGTCGAACTATTCACGGACAGTACTTACGTCGGCAAAGGAATGACCGAATGGATGCCCAAATGGAAATCCAACGGTTGGAAGCGAAAAGAAAAATCCAAGTTCGTCGAAGTCAAAAACGTCGAGCTGTGGCAGCAACTCGATGATCAACTTCAAAAGCACCGCGTCAAATACACACGCGTCGCAGGGCACAGTGGACACCTGGAAAATGATCGAGTTGATGAGTTGGCCGTCGCTGCGTATCAAAAGTATTTGTAAGCGATACTCATTGCTCGAACCCGGCGTTGGAACGCGAATCTGACTGACTCGAACATGGCAGGAGGGTGATGTCAAACATGTTGGGAGGTTGAGGGCGAGGCTCCTGCCGAGCTGGCGAAAGAAACACGCGTTCCATCTGTTAGCAATTCGGCTACGCTTGCGTACGGGCGAAGGGCTAACGGCGGCTAACGGCCTGGCGAGCTTGATCGATTGGGATAGGAAACGAGTTCACCCACAAGCTCGGCGCGAGCCTCGCACTGCCAAACTTCGTCCGCCCGAGCACGACCTTCACGATCACGACCTTCCCAACCAAAACGTTCCCACGCCTTGCCCGCCCGCGACAGTCGATTCCAAACTCAACGTTTCTTCTGACATTTCTTACAATAAAACGTGGAACGTTGAGCTTGAACGATGCGGAGAATTTTTCCACCTCCACAACTTGGACATAGATCACCGGCTCGATCGTAGACACGATGTTCGTTTTGGAAACTGCCATCCTGATTAAGCACGTTACGATATGTCCCGTCTGAAAGCGTTGAGCCTTCGTAGCGAATCGCCATTTCCAAAACTTCTCGCATGTGTTTGTAGATTCGCGACCACTGTTTGCCGCTAAGCCGATTACATTGAGCTTCCGGGTGAACGCCGGCGAGATGTAAGATTTCGCTCGCGTAGAGATTCCCGACACCCGCAACGGCGGCTTGATCGAGCAGGGCGACTTTAATCGGACGTTTCGACTGGTTAAACCGGCATGGAAAATCAGATTCAGAAATCGCCAACGCGTCTGGCCCTAAACTGCCGTCGTTGAGTTTGGCTTGATATTGTTTGTCGGAAAGCAGCGTGACTTTGCCCAAGCCGCGCCGATCCCAAAACAAAAGCTCTTTGATCGGATTCTTCCTCAGTACCAATCGGAATCGTAAGTGCTCCATCGTTGGCGGTTCAGTGATCAGCACCAGCCCCGTCATCCGCGGTTCAAAAATCAAGCGATCATCGGTGCTGAACCTGATCACGACGCGCTTTCCCAATCGATCGACGCTCACGATTCTGGAGCCAGCAATTCGTTTGTTGAGATGATCAATGCGCGGTGAAATCGCGATCGGCCGTTTCGGACAAGGCGTCCGTTCCGCTCGAACGACGGTCGAGTCTTTGATCGACATCACGCCTCGACGCATCGTTTCGACTTCGGGAAGCTCAGGCATGCTCGGTTCTATTCAAGAGTTTTTTTGTTAATGGGTAGGCTTAGGACCAAACAATCTAGCCCATGTCATCAAAAAAGCCAGTTTGAGATGCGGCTGCCTACCATTGAATACGACTCGATTAATAACTCGTTGGCTTTTCGCGAGGTTGACGGTTAACTTCGATGTTTCGACAATGGACGTTTTCACACACGCGACTGTTTTATGCCAACTTCCTTTCTTGCCACGCCCAGTCCTGACGCCGATCTTCCCGATGACAAAGGAAGGTTCGGACAATTCGGCGGCCGGTTTGTTCCCGAAACCTTGATCGCTGCGCTGGATCAGTTGGAAGTCGAATACCTTAAGGCCAAACAGGATCCGTCGTTCCAGATTCAGCTTGACGAGTTGCTGCGTGACTTCGTCGGTCGACCATCGCCACTTTATTTTGCCCGGCGACTTACCGAGCATGTTGGTGGCGCGCAAATCTGGTTTAAGCGCGAGGACGTGAACCATACGGGCGCTCACAAAATTAACAGCACAATCGGTCAGGCTTTACTGACGATGCGCATGGGAAAGACACGCGTGATCGCGGAGACAGGAGCGGGTCAACATGGCGTGGCGACCGCGACTGCCTGTGCGCATTTTGGATTGCCGTGCATTGTATATATGGGCGAAGAAGACGTTCGCCGCCAACAACCCAACGTGCAGTCGATGCGGATGCTCGGCGCCGAAATTCGTCCCGTGACCACAGGTTCACGAACACTTCGAGACGCGGTCAATCAAGCGATGCGTGATTGGATGGGCTCAGTCAAAGACACGCACTACATTCTCGGAAGCGTTGTTGGCCCGCATCCGTTTCCAATGATCGTCCGAGACTATCAAGCCATCATCGGCCGGGAAACAATTGAGCAGTCGATGGACAGGTTCGACCGGTTGCCCGATGCGGTTGTGGCGTGCGTTGGTGGCGGAAGCAATGCGGCAGGAATGTTTTATCCGTTCGTCGCTCGAACCGATGTTCCTTTGATTGGCGTTGAAGCAGGTGGTTATAGTGACAAAGCTGGCGAACACGCGTCAAGTTTGACGTACGGAAAACCGGGCGTGTTGCATGGAAGCTTTAGCTACGTGTTGCAAGACGATGACGGACAAACGGACGATGTACATTCGGCATCAGCAGGTTTGGACTATCCAGGTGTTGGGCCCGAACATAGTCATTGGAAGTCCACCGATCGCGTTGAGTATCGCAGTTGCCGCGACGAGGAAGCGCTGGCGACTTTTGATTTGGTTTCGCGGACCGAAGGAATATTGCCGGCGCTGGAATCCTCTCATGCGATCGCCAAAGGAATGGAAGTCGCCAAAGAACGAGGCAAAGACGAAATCGTCGTTGTGTGCCTTTCTGGACGCGGCGACAAAGACGCGGCGGAAATTCAACGGCTACGCTCCGAATAAATCTGGCGAGCAGCCGAGACAACTTCGCTGAACGGTCTGTCCGAATTCCTGGGCTGCTCCTAATCAAGGTAATTGCTGCTAATTGTGCTGCCTGTGCTACCAGCTAAGTGAAACACTGAACCAAAACTGCTGTTCAAGGGTTTGGAATTGGACGATAGGGCAGTTATGATAAAGGTACTTCAAAGAGGTAGATTCCCCATGTAGATCCCCCATTCTCTCAAGAGCGAACCTGCTTCCGCGTGTTCAGTTCCCCAGCCCGATTACTTATTGCACAAAGAATCATGCGAACAAAACAATTCACTTTTGCTGTCTTCACTTGCTGTTGCTTCTTCGTTCTGGGAACGATGAGCTCTACCTTCGCCCACGACGGTGACGGGAAAGATCTTGGCAACGCCGCTCCAGCTGGCTCGGGAGGTGGGGGACCGTTCGCAAGGTCACGAACGAGACTATTGTCTAATTTGACTCTCGATCAAATCGGTGGCGGCGGCTCAGTTTTGGGAAGCGATATTTGGGGATGGACAGACTCGGCAACGCAACGAAAATTCGCCTTGATGGGTTTGACCAATGCGACTTCGTTCATCGAAGTCACCGACCCATTGAATCCTGTCTATCTCGGAAAGTTGGATACTGCAGAGGCAGGTCAGAATCGTGCCTGGCGTGATATCAAAGTCTATAACGACCACGCTTTTATTGTTGCCGACGGATCTGGAAACGATCAGGGGATTCAAGCTTTCGATCTGCAACAATTGTTAACAGTCGATCTCTCAAACGGCCCAGTGAACTTTACCGCGACCTCTCACTACGATGATTTCTCAAGTTCGCACAACATCGTAATCAACGAAGACACCGGCTTTGGCTATGTTGTCGGTGCGCGTGACAACAACAATAACCGGCTTCACAATGGCGGATTGGTGATTTTTGATTTTTCAGATCCGGCCAACATCACCGAAGTCGGATCGTATTCCGGTGACGGCTATACCCACGATGCACAGGCTGTGATTTATAACGGTCCAGATTCTTCACATGTGGGTAAAGAAGTTGTTTTTGCGTGCAACGAAGATACGCTAACCATCGTTGATGTAACTGACAAATCGAACACGGTTTTGCTCTCTCGTGACCCTTATCCCGAGTCGAGCTATTCCCACCAAGGCTGGCTGTCGGAAGATCATAAGTATCTTTACCTGAACGATGAGCTTGATGAATACAATCATGCACGTGGTCCAGACGGTCAATTTGGTACCGATGACGATGGTGATCCGATTCCGACCAGAACACACATGTGGGACGTTCAGGATCTCGATGCCCCTACGTACATGGGCTTTTACGATGGAGCAGAGAAGACCATTGACCACAACTTGTACGTCAAAGGAGACTTCATCTATCAAGCCAATTACTCGTCAGGACTTCGGATTTTGAAAATCAACGATGCCGCCACAGGCGACATTACTGAGTACGGGTTTTTCGATACCTTTATGGCGGACAACAACGTTTCGTTCAACGGAGCTTGGTCCTGCTACCCTTACTTCGACGATGACACGGTTCTGATAAGCGATCGTCAGGGAGGCTTGTTTGTTGTTCAAGCGGTTACCAGTTCCGTTGTTGATGATCAGCTTGTGTTCTACAACGAGAGTAGTTTCGATTCAGATGACCCGGGCACCGGATTGGAAGATTTATTGGCGGTCGCACCGGACAAGGTCGCTTTACTTCCAGGTCAAACTGGCTCTTTCGCCAATTACACCAGTAGCGACAAAGGAATCACGGGAATCATGGTTGAGATTCACGGTGCTCGGTCAGACATCTCGCTGGCTGATTTTGAGTTCACGATGGGACCCGATAGTGACATTGCGAATTGGCCGACGGCACCCGCTCCCAATGGCTTTGTTTTCGATGAAGGCGTTGGCCTCGACCCCGATCGAATCACGATCACGTGGGCTGCAGGCGACGTCACCAATACATGGCTGAGAGTTAATGTGCTATCCAACATCGTGACTGGTTTGCCGGAAGACAGCGTTTTCTTTTTCGGAAACGTCGTTGGCGAAACTGGGAACTCAACCTCCGACACGCGTGTGAATTTGATTGATGTTGGCTTGATACGGACGAACCAGTCTGGATTCTCAGGTGCCTTGATCAACGATCCCTACGATATCAATCGCGACGGTCGAGTTAACTTGGTCGACGTCGGTTTGACGCGAGCCAACCAAACTGGTTTTACGTCGATTGACTTGATATCGCCCGATGCTTCAGGAAACCGTTCGGCGCCATCATCCAAAGGTGCTGCGGCGGCGAAGGGCGCAGCGACAAGAACCAAATCAAAAAGGCGTTAGACTTCGCCTTGGCGATCAATGATTCTTCCGTGCATTGCGATGCTTTGCGCGGTACTGGAGAACGGCAGCCGGACAAGTAACGGCTACCGGTTTCCGACAAACGGAGTGGACGAAATTTCGAATGGATTCTTTTAGTTGATGTGAGTTCTGGAAATTTCTATGCTTCTTTACCAAGTAAAAACATTCTTCGTTGCGTTTCTCGTTGGCGTGTTCGCTGTTGTCGCATTCGCGGGCCAATCAGGTGCCCAAACCACGTTTCGAGCGACCCTCGATGCGTCTCAAGTGATCAATGGAAGCTCAGAGCCTGGTTTCGCCTCTGCAATTTTCTTTCTTGATGCAGCCGAGCAGAATTTGAGTTATTCAATTCAGTTCAATGGCTTGAACCTTGAGCCGGTTCCGGGAAACCGAACAGGCTTCAGTGACATCAACGCAATCCACATTCACAATGGTTTTGCCGGCAGCAGCGGCCCGCATGTCCTCAACATTTTTGGAGCGCCTAGCGAAGACGATGCCGAGATGGTGACTGACTTTTTCAATGAGAGCATCACGGGTATTTATAACGACGCTGATGCGATTGACCCGGTTAGCGGCGGATTGTTTGATCAAAATAGTCCCGCTACTACAAAACTGCTTTCCAATTTCGTCGATGACCTTAGGGACGGATCGTTGTATCTCGCCGCACACACAGCGGGGCAGGGCGGAAACATCGCCATCCGCGGTCAACTTGTGGCTGTTCCCGAGCCGTCAACCGCTTTGTTGCTGATGGCTGGCGGACTGTGCTGCATTGGACGCCGCAAGCGTTCGGTTAAGTAGCACGGGCTTGCACGCTCAATCAAAAAATTCGTTAAGCTGGTGTTTGCCAATGTCTTAAGAAACAGACACTGACATCTGTCAAGCAAACCAATCGACCAGCCCTACGATCCGCCGGAATCCTATGTCAAAGATTGACAACCTCTTTCAAACGCTTAAGTCCAAGAACCAAAAAGCGTTTATGCCATTCATTACTGCGGGCGATCCTGACCTGACCTTCACGGCTCAATTGATGAAAGAGCTTGATGATGCCGGTTGCCATCTGGTCGAGCTGGGAATCCCCTACAGTGACCCCATCGCTGACGGGCCCGTGATTCAAGCTTCGTATACGCGGTCGCTAAACGGCGGCACGAATCTGGACGCGATCTTTGAGATGGTGGGCCAAGTCTCTCCGACGATCAAAATGCCAATCGTCATGATGGTCAGTTACGCGATTATCTATCGGGTAGGCATCGATGCCTTTTTAGAAAAAGCAATTACCGCAGGCGTAGCTGGAGCCATTGTGCCCGACATGCCGGTTGATGAAGCGAAAGTGTTTTCCGCGAAGTGCCGTGAGAAGGATTTTAGTTTGATCTTGTTGATCACACCAACGACTTCGCGTGAGCGAGCCAAACAGATTGCCGACCAAGCCACCGGCTTCATCTACTACGTTTCCATTGCCGGGATTACGGGCGAGCGAACCGAATTACCGACCGATTTGGTCGACAATTTGACTTGGCTTCGAACCCAAACAGAATTGCCGATTTGTGTAGGGTTTGGCATCAGCCAACCAGAGCATATTGAAACGCTTAAACCGGTTGCTGATGGAATGATAGTAGGCTCGGCGATCGTGAAACGGATTGCTGCGGCCAGCGAAGGGTCAACCAGTGAGTCGGTTGCCAGCGATGTCCGCGAATTCGCCAATGAGATGTTGGCCGCAGTAGATGGCGAATGACTGGCGGTCAAATTCAACTTAAATGCTAAGCGGATTTGGATTCGCGGATTCTCGCTAGAAGGATGAAGTGAAATGTCAGACATTTTTGAGAATGACAATCCTTATGCTCCCGGCAGTGTTTTGCCGACGGCACAAATTCAGGTACCGTCCACTGACGATGAAGAGATTCGAAACAAGTTCATCAATCACGAAGCTTCAGTTAAATCGATTGGGTTCCTGTATTACCTTTCCGGTTGCATTGGCGGATTCTCAGGGGTTAGCTTGCTAGGTCGCCCAGCAGGAATTGATTCTTTTTTTGTCGTTGTCGGAATCGCGGTGCTCGGAATTTCGTTGGCCTTCATTATCGCTGGGCGAGGGTTGAGGCGATTGCAGCCGTGGTCGCGAATTGCCGGGATCATTCTCTCCGTCTTGGGGATGGCTTCCTTTCCGGTTGGGACCTTCGTCAACGGTTACTTTTTGTATCTGTTGGCATCTTCGAAGTCACAGTTTGTTTTTAGCGATCAATACAAGCGCGTGATGGAAGCAACACCGCATATCAAATACAAGACATCAATCATTATTTGGATTCTTCTCGGACTGTTGCTGTTCTTGTTTTCGGTAGGTATCGTGGCCTCGATTTTCAGGTAGATCGTATCGCGAAAATGTAGAGATGCCGGTGGGAATCGAACCCACTTGAACCGGGTTGCAGCCGGTTGCCTGGCCATCTGGCTCCAGCACCTTGTTATTCAACGGTTAACCGAACGACTGTTTGACTCCAAACATTTGCCTGATCTATCGGCCGCTCGGCAGGCTTCATCGTCGACAAGCGTCTCTGCCAGGAATCGAACCTGATCTTCAACCTTCGCAAGGTTGCGTGCGAATCCGGCACACTCCAAAGACATTAGTGATTGCATGACAGGCTGAGCGGCTAAAGGTTCAAACCGGGTATCGAAAAGAATTTAGCTTTCGTTTCAGCAGCAACGGCGCAAGGAGTCGAACCCTGTAGAGCGGGGTTGGAATCCGCTTGCTCTCCCAGGAGCACACCGTCAGATGGAAGAAAGATCGGAAGTCGAATTTCAATCTCGAAATTCAAACGATAGATTTCAGATCTGAAATTTTAGACGCGAAATTGGAGCGAAAGTTCGCTTTTACTCTGCCTTCTTTTTGAATTCGATTGCGAAACAGGCATACGTTCTCTCGGGCAGCTTCCAAAGCCACGGATTTGACACTCTTAAAGAACCGAGCTGCGATCCGCAGTCTGTTTGGAACGTAGACGTGATCGCTGCTGGATTGCATCCGTGCAAAAAATTCTTGTTCGCGATCGCGTCCTTCAACGTCTGTCCAAGATTCTTCGCCTGCAGCAATTCTGGGAGAGAATCTGATGAAACAAAATCAGATATCAAGATACCTTGGCCGCCAGGCGCAAGCGCTGAGAACATCGTCTGAATGTGCCTGAGTCTGATTGCCTGGAGTACATCTACAAATTGAGAATGGCTTTCGTCAATTACTTTGCTGGCTTCATTGAGAAGCTGTGACAAAATGCAAGTCGAGACAACACAATCATAAGTCGCCAATTGAGGTACTTCGTAGCTGGCAATCTTCGATAGAAGCGAATCCAAAAGCGAATCATCGCCGCTTCGTTGGTACTGACTCAGCAAATCAGAAATTCCGAAAAGGTCGACATCGCCAAGCAATTCAACGTTCGCAAAACCGCCCGGTTGCTGACGTTCAACACCTGCGCGTAACGTTTTGGAATCGTTGTCGACCAGCGTTACTTTTTCAAACAGTCCGGAAAGGATCAGGAGCTCAATGTCATTGCAAGGTCCCGCACCAAAAACACACAGCGACTTCTTACCTTGCGTCGCGCTATCCCCCATCAACTTTGTGATGATTGCTCGATGTTCTCGACAGGAATCCCATGTTGATCCTTGGTTTGGGTTACTTACAAACTCATCTGAACTACCAACAAATTCGTACTCAGTCATAGGTTCCGCGGCTCGACAGTGTCTATTGATTCACAGCTTGTTATACCAAAAAAAACGTCGGCGAATTTTCGCCGACGCAATCGCAAGAGAAGCGATTATTCTTGGTTAACTTTACGGTACACTTGCGCTAAGAACCCATTTGCTACTCTTTGAGCTCAGCATTCCAGTACGCGTCGCTGATAAACTTCGTCCAGCTTTCGTAACGGGCTTCGTAGCGTGAGTACGCTGGCGACCAGTTCGGACGAATCGGAACCTTGCCGATTTTCAAACCAGCTTGTTTCGGCGTACGATCTGCTTTCCGATGGTTACATCGAATACAAGCCAACACGCAGTTTTCCCATGTCGATCCACCGCCATGCGAACGCGGCACGACGTGATCAATGGTCAACTCATCGTGCTTCGGTCGAATTCCGCAATACTGACAAGTGAACTTGTCTCGCTTGAACAGGTTGCGACGGCTAAAGGCAACGGTTGTGGTTGGCAAACGATTGAACTGAGTCAAAGTAATGACTTCGGGAACGCAGATCTGCTGAGACACACACTGAATGAATGGCTCATCATCCTTGGGTTCCAACTGAGCCCAATCGTCCCAATCGTAAAGCTGGTAGTCATCCGGATCGACAACACGGGCAGAATCACTCCACACCAGCACCAAAGCTCGCGCGACGGTTGCCACGTTGACGGGTTGCCAACTGCGGTTTAGAACCAGCGTCGGTCGCTGAAGCACTTGCGCTACCATGAATCGATTCTCCTTCGTTATTCTTAGTTGATTGCCAACGTTGTTATGGATAAACAACAGGCGAACGTGGCTAAGTACTCAAGTTTCGAGTTCTTGAATCATTATTACCATTTTACCATGGGTGACCAACCGGAGTTGAACCGGCACCGACCTGCTTCACATGCAAGTGCTCTACCGAATTAAGCTACAGCCACCATATACGGCGAAAAACGAGGTAAACGGCCATGCAGGCACGTCTACAAAATTTGTTCGTCATTTCGCTTTTCTTTGCTTTTTAGACGACTGATTCGAAAATAAGTTCACCAATTTGAAAACTTTATACGCGAGATAAAACGCTCGCAATAACGAGTTTCTTTTCGGTTACTTTGGCCTAGAGAACGGCGAGTTGGTTTCCAACAACGGCTCACTTCAAATTGGAATCCAGAACCAACGTTGGCTATATTGTTGGACAAGCTCGATTGTTGAACAAGTTCGACTCACGAATCGATCATCCCATCTTCTGCTCAATCAAAAGAGACACCATGCCAAACTTGAACCGACGCAGTTTCATCTATTCAGGAATTGCTGCTGCCGCCGTGACCGCATTACCAGCCCGCAAGCTTTGGGCAGCGAACGTTAACGAAGAGATCAATCTTGGATTTATCAGCTGTGGTGGCAGAGGCAACCAATTGATGCAACAGTTTTCCAAAGTTGAAGGCGTCAACATTGGAGGACTCTGCGATCCCGACCCGACCCGCGTCGCCAAAACCCAAGAGCTTTATCCAAAAGCAAAAACCTGGACAGACATGCGCGACATGCTGGAAGATCCAGAGATTGACGCCGTTGTGATTTCGACTTGCAACCACTGGCACTGCTTGGCCGCGATCTGGGCGATGGAGAAAGGCAAAGACGTTTACGTTGAGAAACCTCTTTCGCATTCGCAATGGGAAGGTGAGCAAACCGTTGCTGCATCTCGCAAGTACGATCGTATTTGTCAGATTGGCACGCAACAACGCAGCGATCCGATGCAGGCAGAAATCAAAAAGTTTCTCCATGAAGACAAATCGCTGGGCGAGATCACAGCGGCGAGAGTGAATCGGTACGGCGTTCGAGGTTCCATCGGTAAACGAGATCAGCCGTTGGAAATTGACAAAGATGTCAACTACGACTTGTGGCTTGGTCCAGCCCAAGACATGCCGCTGTTTCGAAAAAACTTGCACTACGATTGGCATTGGGATTGGAACACCGGTTCCGGAGAAATGGGAAACTGGGGCGTCCATGTCCTGGACGATGTCCGCAACGTAGTCTTTCAAGATTCAGTGACACTACCAAAGCGCATTATGGGATGCGGCGGAAGAGTCGTTTGGAACGACGCCGGAAATACTCCCAACGTGCATGCGGCTTATTTTGACACCGGTGGAATTCCGGTTGTCATTGGGCTTTCAAATTTGCCAGATGTTCCAGGCGGAAAAAGCAGTCCCGAGAATCCTGGCCCATCTTCGGGCTACGTTGCTTACTGTGAAGGTGGTGAGTATCACGGTTATCGAGGCGGAGGCGTTGCCAAGGACAAGGATGGAAACGTGATCAAGGAGTTCAAGGGAAACAACGGCGATGTGTTTCACCAAAAGAACTTTGTTGACGCTGTGCGTGCGCGAGATCGATCAATGCAGAACGCAGAAATCGAGGTCGGCAACGCGAGCACGGGCTGGTGCAACTTGGCCAACATCGCGTTCCAGGCCGGAAAGACTTTCTCACGCGACCAAGCCAACGAAGTTGGATTGGAACAGTGGCAAGCTTTGCTTACAGAAACCGATCTGCATTTGAAGGCACACGATCTAACATTGGACAACGCCGCAATCAAGTTGAGTTCGATGTTGACGCTTGATGATGCGGGGCAGTTCGTCGGCGACGATGCGGAGACGGCTAACAAGTTTCTTAAGCGGGAATATCGCGAGGGATACGAAGTTCCAGAATTCGCGATGGCAACGGCCGAGTAAGCTCGAGTTTTTTGAAACAGGCAAAATTTTTCGAGATGCACCACCGGGCCAAAGGCCCAGCCGTTTACCTAGCCCGGCCAGAAAGGCTGGTAAGGCAGAGGGACTCAACCAAAATTTTAGGACCAAAGGCCCGGCCTTTTAAAGGGAGCTACGGGCGGTACGTTTGGGATTAACTGCCGGGTGGCAAAAGTTGCGCAACCTAACCGTTCGATTTCAATTCCTGCATGGCGTCCAGCAATTCTTCCACGACTTGCGGACAGCGGCGACTTACATCGTTGACTTCCCAGCGATCGTCAGGCTTGGAGAATAGTTTGACCACTTCGACTTCCTCCGGTTTGCGAGAGACAATCAACTTCCAATCAGGCGTCTGCAAGCATTGTTGATCGCCGACGGTCGAATAGACAAAGTCCGTTTCATTCTCGTCTGTTTCTATCTCCTGGGAGTCTTCGGCGTCCAACGGCCAGGGAAGTTGAGTCTCTTCAACAACCGACTCACCGTTCAAACAACGTTGAATCATGTCGGGAATCTGAGCCGTTTGCACCAGCCATTGATTTCGATGACCGGCAAAGGGCTCGAACGATGGTGGCCGGAAGAAAAATGGAACGTGAATCGATTCGCTAAACAGGTCATTCCACTTTCCAACCGCGCCATGCTCACCCAGCGGATAGCCGCGCGGCGAAGTTAAAATCAAGCCAGCCTTCTTCAACGTCGGGTTGGCATCGATTCGATCCAGCAACAATCGCAGAAAATCGTCCAGCATTGATACTTGCGCATAAGCCGCTTGCTGGTAGCCAAGCAATTCATCTGGATCATCCACGCTGGCGTCAAAATCGGCGATCGGTCGCGCGGAAAACGTTGGTGGATCAGGATCTTCTTCGTCAGCAAATGACTGTCGCATTTCGTACGGCGCGTCCCACGGGCCGGCAAGTCCCTGGCAATGCAGCCAACATAGATCACCCGGTTCAACTGAGTCGATCACTTGTAAGGATTCGACAAAGAACCTTGCGGCTTGAGTGACACTCGATTCCTCGGCCAACTTTGTCGGTGCGACGGGTTCAACAGGAACAATGCGATCAAAATGGGATTCACCGGCTTGGCAAACAGTTTTGTCATCGGAGACGAGCAAACTGGGACCGAACTCAAAATCTGAATTCCAACATGTTTGATAAAACGATTCCAATGTCGGAGAGTTGACCAATGCAAAATCGAAAAGAATCGACTCGGCGCCCAACCGGTTCAACGACGGCGTTTCGACGGTCGTATTGCCGTATGGCCCAAGCATTGTCGCATTGAGACCGTCGATGACGATCACGATAAATGCCGGCGGCTCGGAAGTTTCGTTTTCTGGTTGGTTGAACAAATTGGTTTCGCGTGTTCACAGGTCGGTCTAATGAGCTTGGATTGTAGCCTGCCAGCCGAAAAATCCTAACCCGATGCGTACGCGAAGAGGGCAGCGTCATGACGCTTAGAAATCCTCAGTCATCGTCTTGATCTCGATGTCTTCAAGGCCCGCTACGACTCCTGCGTCGTAAGCCGTCACAACTTTTCGGTGTTTGGAATCAACGTGGGCACAAATTACCAATCGGACAGCGCCGGCCGATTCAAACGCATCTTTGACTCGAGAACGCATGTCTCGTTCGCTAGGGGATTCAACTTCTACTTCATCTCCCATCTTTACGTAGTAGGTGTTGTTCTGGTCGATCAACACTTCAACGAGATCTTTCTTCGGCTCGATTTGAACGGTTGGGTTCAGTTCCGACGAAGCCGGCGGTTGATGAATCGCTTTTTGTGCAACAAACGAAGCGGTCACCATGAAAAAGATCAGCAAAAGAAACGTGACGTCGACCATTGGTGTCATGTCCAATTCGTTTTCGGACGTCTGCACTTTACCGTCACAAATGAAATTCGGTTCTTTTTCGACTTCTTTTTCAAAACCTTTCCATCCCGTGAACCGGTATTGAGAGGCATCGTTCGTCTCTCCAAGTCTGTACTCAACGACTTTTCTTTTTGACATGCTTCGCTCCATTTGGGACAAGACTCGATCTCAAATTTGGTGGAAGTGAACTAGGCATTCATTCTGACGATAGAAGGATTGAGATCCGATTGCAAGCGAAACGATGTCATTGGTCGGCAAATTGAAGTCCATCACTAAAATGGCTACACTGCTGGCGCGTAACAATGATGTAACACCTTCAAATTGGAGCCGAGGTTGTACGACCAAAAAAAATTGATTGAACTTGTTCACCAGCACGCATTGCAATTCGGTGACTTCACTTTGGCTTCCGGCAAGAAAGCCAGTTTCTATCTCGACTGTCGAAAGCTGACGCTTGACGGAGAATCAGCTAACGTGATCGCGAAAGGGATGTTGGAAGTTCTGGGAGACAATCTACCCGACTCCGTCGGCGGGATGACGATTGGCGCCGACCCCATTACCGCTGCGGTCGTGACGGTCGCGTGGCAGCAGCAAAAAAACATCAAAGGATTCATCGTTCGAAAAACGGCCAAGGAACATGGCACTAAAAAAATGGTCGAAGGTCCTGTCGTCAGCGGGCAAACAGCCGTCATGCTTGAAGACGTTGTAACAACTGGCGGAAGCTCATTGCGAGCGATCGAGCACGCTCGAGAGTACGGATTAGAAGTTGATCGGCTGATCACGATCATCGACCGGGGCCAGGAGACCGCGAAGATTTTTGATGCCGTTGGTGTGAAGTTTCACGCTTTGCTGACGTTGGCTGATTTGGGAATTGAAGCTTAAATACCGAATGTGGAATCGAACCTGCTAGAGCGTATTTCAAAATCGACTTGGCGAAGGGCCGGTTCCCACCGGCCGCGGTTTTTACGAATTTGGCCGGTAGGACCCGGCCCTACAATGGGTTTTGAAATGCCCTCTAGTGCGCTTTCTGCGTAACACGTTCTCTGCTTTCTCCTGCTGACTCGGACTTTAGGATTTTCGGTTTCGAGAACGAAGTGCAGAGAAAAATTTCGAGATTACGATCCAAGTTTCATTTGAGATCTGAGATTTCAAATCTGAAATTTTCGGTACGACGAAGCCAGTTTCTGGTAAAATCATGGCTTCCGGAATCAAGTGTTTCCTTCGTCGGTGTTTCCCCTTCACGCTCAAGATCGTCTCAATGGCAAAACGAATTTCAGTAGTTGTTTCCCAGAGTCCCAGCAAGAATCCGGCAAAACGGAAACTTGAAGAGGACATCGTGACTGGGTTGCTTTTTGAGAACGGCATCGACGTCGCGGTCGTGCCAAACCTGTACGACATTAAACCCGATAGTACAGGCATGTTGGCGCTGAAACGGATGGGCGGCAACATGGTTGTTGTCTCCTGGCTTTTTGAGCGAGCCGCACATTGGGTGCTTGATCGCAACCAAATCCACGGCCACGTTGGCGAGACCTTGCTTAAAAACGAAGATGAAGAAGAGGACGCTGAAGACGACGAGTCCGAGGATTCGGAAGAATCTGAAGCCGCCGACAAAAACCGAGTGATTGATTCTCGTGATATTCCCAATCGCAAAATCTACTGCCTGGATCTCAAGACCACCAATCGAGCCGACGACTTCATCAATGAAATCAAGCGAATTCAAAAAGAGAATTCGGTAACGGTCGTAACACTTGGCGACGTCCTTAGCGCGGCTCCGCTGAAACCTGCTAATAGCGCGACCCATGGAACTGCGGCAACCAACGGCAACGCTGTTTCGGCAGATGCGGTGGCTCGCATGGAGTCGCCGACCAATGACACCGCGCTCTCAGCAGATGGAAATGGTTTGGAACAAGCGGCCGTTCAACGATTCGAAGAAGCGGGCGGGCGGCGCTGGTATCCGGTGATTGATTACAGCCGTTGCACCAACTGTATGGAGTGCATCGATTTCTGCTTGTTTGGCGTTTATGGTGTTGATCGGATCGACACGATCCTGGTCGAGCAGCCAGACAACTGTCGCAAAGGCTGTCCGGCGTGCAGTCGCGTTTGTCCCGAGAATGCGATCATGTTTCCGCAACACAAGACACCTGCCATCGCCGGTTCAATGGATGCAGCGTCGAATTTAAAAATTGATCTTTCACAATTGTTTGGCGCACCGGCTGATGGTAAGTCAGCGGAAGAAATTGCAGCGATCGAACGGGATGAGCAGTTGCTAATGGTTGGTCGCGACGCAGTCGGGATGACAGGTCTGAAAAAGCGACACGAAAATCGATCGGACGAGCCAAAAGATGATCTGGATAGCTTGGTTGACGAATTGAACGATCTCGATATTTAAACGGTAATCCCGCTTACCTCATTGGATAACTCCGAGTTTCGTTTCCACCAAGTATTATTGAATGTTTCACTCGCCGATGTTAATTCTTGTTGCAAAAGCAATAATGAATTTATTGAGCGCGACACAGAAACACTCGTATCAATATTTTCTCGTTGCCATCGTGTTCAAATCGACACTGAAAAGCGCGTGCACGGCAAAGATGGGGAGTGTTTGGATGGAGAAGAAAGTGACTAACTACTTTCGCTTAAGCAAATACATCAAGCCAAGTTGACCCGGGTTCAGCCAGATTCTCGCGCCGAAAATGTCCGAATCCGTTTCGTCAATAAAGTCGGTTTCGGTTTGAAGGTGTTCGATCGCTGGCAAAAAATGCTCGGCCTGGTCGGCCACTTTCTTGCCCACGGAGTCTTCAGCGAGCGTACCGTTCTTTGAGTGCATCATGATATGAAAGATGTCACATGCAACAACGACTTCCTCCGCGGTTGTGCGGCGGTCCATTTGCTGACGTAACATTTTTTCAATGTTCGCGTTGATAACCACGAAACCAAAAACCTCTTCGGTTTCTTCATCGTAAACTGGAACCGCTGAAAAAAGCCCAATGGCATCATTGCTTTTTGCATCGACGCTGCACATTGGATCACATACCAGCGAAGTGTGGACTTCATCCGGTTTTTGAATGACGACTTTCGACATGTAGTCGTCGAAGTCGTAGGTTGCCAGTCGACTTTTAGGAACGGTTCGAATGTTGGAAAGGTCAGTACTGTGTCTCTCGACGCGTACCAGTTCGGAAAACGAGCCTGAGAGGTTTTTGAGATCAACCGTTTCCAATTGGTCCACGCGGCAATAGGCAATGCTGCTGTAGTCGGGGTTCGCCTTTAATAGCCCCTGAAAGATAATCGACAAACGTTCGCGCCAAACCGAAACATCTTCCGATGTTTTTGCCGAGATCAATGCTTTAATAGGCGGCAATCCCGAAGCAAACCGAACGTTGCGTTCGAGATCGCGAACGCGCGACTGTAGATCGGCGCGAAGCTCGCGCCCTTCCATTCGTACGGATTCATAGGCCGCCTGTTTTCCGCTCTGTCCAGCAATCCAGGACTCAACCGCATCGGCAAGTTTTTGGACCGATTCGAAACGGAGGTGCTGCTTGCGAGCCATTGATTTGACGCAAATCATTTCAAGTTCATTGGGAATGCTGAGATCATAGTCGACGGGTTGTGGAGTTGCCGATTCTGCAATGATTTTGACAATCGAATCGACATCAGATCCGGAATTTGTCGCGCTTCTTTCGTGCGGAGCCTTGCCTGTCAAAATCGAAAACAGAATTGCCCCCAGTCCATAGACATCGGTTCTTTCGCCGATCCGATCCAAATCACCTGAAGCTTGTTCCGGCGACATATATAAAGGCGTTCCAACAACTTCGCCGTGCATCGTCTGGTTCAAAATGTCATTGGAGCTGCATGCCGTGTTGGTCATTTTTGAAGCGAGCTCACCGTCTTCTAAAACTTTCGCCAAGCCCCAATCAAGCACAATGACTTGACCAAAATTATCGAGAGCCACATTTTCAGGTTTCAAGTCTCGATGAACGACTCCTCGCGAATGAGCGTAAGCAATTGCTTGGCAGATATCGAGAAATACTGTCAATAAACGATGAAGGCACAAGGCGCCTGTTTCACCGATTTCCCGGCGGTCATGATATTCAACGATCGCGTCCGCCAGCGTTCGCTTACCAACAAAACGCATGGCATAAAATGGCTCTCCTGAGTCACAGTCAACGCCGTATTGATAAAGTGGAACGACGTTAGGGTGTTCAAGTTGGCCGGTGATTTCCGCCTCGCGCTGAAAACGTTCCCACGACTTTTCTGACTCCAGCGCGTTGGCGTTAAGCTCCTTGATCGCGACGGTCCGACCAAGCGTTTCATCACGAGCGAGCCAGACGCTTCCAAGGCCTCCCTGGCCAAGTCTGCGAATCAAGTTGAATCGCGAATTGACTTGACGTTGCCCATCCGCTTGAGCCGATCCAGTTCGTGACCCTCGACCGCTATCGGTCGTTTCCGCGTAAACTCCTTTGCTGATCAAACCCGCTTGTGAAAGGCTCAATTTTTCGCTGATTGCTGATGCGACCGATTCATTAAGTCGTTTCTTTGCGTCTTGAGTAAGACCGGCTTCATTGGTCACGGACGCCAGGTTTTCAACGTGCAATCCCGATACCGAATCTTGTATCAAACGCGAAATTTCGGCAAACTTTTTCGCTTCACCGGCTTGACCAAGATGGTCGGCGACCTCTCGGGATTCTTCTTTGCTCAGCTCATGACGAAGGGATTTCGAAATGAGTTCGCTGATCTTTCGGTCATCAGACATTGTGTTCCACCTCGTGATCAACTTGCCATTTGGATCCTACACATTTCGCCAACCTCAATCGTGCTCGATGCATCCGGACCCACATGTTAGCCGGAGTGATTTCAAGTTCCTGACAAACGTCTTCGGAGTCCATCTCTTCCATGACACTCAGGATAAAAACATCTGCTTGAGATTGCGGCAACGTTTTCAAGCAGTTGTTAACAACTGCTTGTAATTCTCCCAATTCGATTGCTTTGCCAGGCTCAGGAGCCCATTTTACTGCGCCGGGCTTCCAGTTGCCCATTGCGTCAAACATTTGAGCGCTGGGATCATGTTCATCTTCGTAAGGTGCAACTTGAGAATGTTTCTTGCGGGCCCGTATGCAGTCGATGATTTTTCGTTTCAAGATGCCGATGAGCCAGCCGCGTTCGCTGCCCCGACCCGCAAACTGTTCGGAGTACCGGACTCCGGCAAGAAAGGTTTCCTGCACGACTTCCTCAGCCGCGCTGGCATCGCGCAGGCGAGAATTCGCATATCGAAAAAGATAATCGCCATACTCTTCGACCCAATTGCTTGGATTAAGTTCAGCCATTCATTTGCTCATTTGTGAAAGCTCAGTGCCTGTGTTGAAAGGAATCGTTGCACCTCTTGTTGTTGCACCTTTGGAAGGCCAAGGCCGTTAGTCGGATGCACACACACAAACAACCCGCAGCTGTTAATTTGATTGGAAATTCAGTTGAAACCACTCATTTGGCATCGCGTGCCATGATTTCAGTTTCCGGATTATTGAGACTCCAGTTGTACCAAAAAGTGTCAAAACCTATTAGCTTGATGACTTCGTTTTTGAAGGATCGAGTCCGAACATCGAATTTATTTTCCGATGCCGATTCAAACCAAATGCCGTTTTGATTTTCGAACTGTTTTTCAGAGACGAACGCCGACGTGGACCGAAAAAGTGGATCGTCTTTACCACGAAACAGAAACGCGTACTTTCCATCTGGCAACGTAAACGTCATTCCATCGACGACATCTTTATAAGCGACCGCGATTTTTTTATCGCCGCTACAAAAAGCAAAGATGGGAGTTTTGGTGTCAAGTCGATCGTCTTTGGCTTCCAGGTCACGGAATCCTTTGGCGTTAGCAAAGTAACTTTGGTATGGGTTTGGGCCATCTTGCATGGAGTTGATCGACAGTACTTTAGTCTCCGGATGTTTCTCGCGCCAATCTTTCCAGGTCGCTTTCTCACCAACGGGAAGCGTCTCCAGATTCTGGCCTTCGAGTTCGCCTGCCATGGCTTCACCCTTCATCAGTGACCAGTAAGTATTGGTTTGTTTGTCCTGCATGATCAACGAGGCATTTGTTAACCCGCCCGACGGCTCAAAGTTTAGAGTTTTGCCTTCATAGTCTCGACCGTACACGACGGCGGTGTTGGCAAGCGGTCACCAAACTGCTGCAAAGTTTGTCTTGCCGATCGTATCGTTAACGATCTCGTGACTATTGAGCAAGTTCAAGCTGTAGGCGACAGCCTGACCTTCAATGACGACGCCCAAGACAAACGAATCGTCCAAGATATTTGCTTCGTCGGCTGAAACGTATTTTGGATTATCGATCGCAGGGATACCACCACGAGGCAAAATTTGCTCATATCCCTCCGGAACCGATGGCTCGGAAATTGAGGTTTTGGCTCTATTGGGCGCGCCCGAGTCCGTCGAATCCTGAGGCGATGAAACGGCGTTCTGTTGCTGACAACCGAGACAACCAAATGCGAAGATCGTCGAAACGATCAGGATCGTCGTTGGCTTTGCGAACATATTGGGTTTCATTTTCAACCTTTATTGTCATCATCTGCCATGGCCATGACGCTGGAAATGGTCGAAACCGAGTAGGGGACCAGAAATGTTAGTCCGGTTTGCAATAAACAGATGGCACCAAATTTGCCCGAATAAATACACATGCCATGATTGATCAAGACGAGCACCGTGCCGACAATCACCGCCATGTAAAGTGCTCGTTGGACAACCTTCCATTGAAAGGCAAGTTCAAGATATTGCTTGGATTGTTTCACGATTCGATCGATTGGGGCAAAACATCATCATAGAGTTAAAGTGCGACGACGCCGGGCGTGAAACATTACACCGAAACCCAAAAAGCGCCAAAAAAAAATCCAGACACCCAATTAAAGGTGCCTGAACTTTCGATTTTTCTAAAATCAGAGAACTCGTTTTTCGTCGTTAGACTCTCAAATTAACGGCAGCGACTAGTATCCCGAACATCCAAGATTTGGACGGGCGAGGCGATAATAGCGGGGACTGGAATATACAGGTTGATAAGTTGTTGCTGCGCGATACACGGGTGCGGCACGATAAGCCGGAGCCGAATAATTTGCCCGTTGTGAATAAACACGTTGCGAACTAACTGGTTGTGAATAAACAGGCTGCGAATAAACAGGCTGCGAATAAACAGGCTGCGAATAAACAGGCTGAGTTGAAACGACGGGTGCAGTTGGGTTGGCTTGTGGAGCGGGCGGAATGCTGGCCACCGTCGATGGTGAATCGAAGACTGGACCGGAACCGCGGCTACACATCGGACAAGATTTCGAACTCGATTGAGCATAGGCTTGAGTCGCCAAAATAAGTCCGAGCACAAACGCGATTGTGAGGTAAAAAAATTTGGTTAGTATCTGTTTCATTGCAGTGATCCAAAGTGAAAAAAATCGTGAGTTGATCGATTCAAACAGAATCAATCGAGCTTTACCCAAGCCGGGAAAGCCAAGTTATTGAGAAAGAAGCGAAGCGACTCGGGTCTGACTGGCCAACCCCATTTGTCTTTCAACAATCTTTTGATCTCTGATCAGGATAAGTGTTGGCAACGCCGCAACTTGATACTTGGTAGCCAGGTCCTGATGCTCGTCGACGTTGATCTTGATTATTACTGCCTTATTGCTGGACGCCGTCATCTCCATTTCGTGAAGAATACGACCTTGCGTTTTACATGGACCGCACCAGTCGGCGTAAAAGTCAATCAGAACGTTCCCTTCCGCGGAACGAATGATCGCGTCGAGGTCGTCCTTGGCGGTAAGATTCAAGAGGGACGACTTTGAGGTAGAAGCCACGTCAAGTTTGACTGGCGTCGTATCGCTATTGGAGACCAAGGAAATGCGTTCTAGTCGCTCTGATGTTGAGCACCCGACGATTCCCTGAGCGATAATTGCTAACGCAACAAGGGTTGCCATGTTCAATATGTTTTTCATTGACCTCTCGCTTTGTAACTAAGCTCGTGTTTATTCCATCCCATCCGGTTGGTGATAGTGACGTGACCCGGTCGATATGCTTACGATGGAAATTTCGAATTGCGTATAGGGGCGAAAGAGTGTGTGCGAGCATACACTCGTTCCGTTGCGAATTCGATAAAACACATTGGAATGCTGGCAAATGCGAGTTGGGGGTCTGACCCGTCGTGAAAATTGCGGGGCACATCTAACAATCAATACAATCAGACCAAACGAGAGGAACAATCTCGTAGACGGTGTCGTCCTTTGGCGCTGGTCCATCCTTACTGGTTGAACCAAAATTCACCATCGTCGTTTCACCTTCATTGATTTCTCCGATCACATGCCAGCGACCGTCCCAGAATCAATATAGGGCTGACCCAACTTTTCGATTCTGTCCTTCATTCCGTTTTGCTCCAACGCGTTTCTTGACAGCAGGGAAGTGCAAAGCGGGGCGAGCATCAAACTCAATCGGCGATTAAAAGTAGTTCTCATTCGATCTTCAGTTTCGTTCTCCGTCAATTTTGCATTGAAAATTTCGCTCGCCAACGTAAATCCTTGCCCGCGAAGACAGTTGTTGTATTGATCGCGAAGAGGGAACACCACGTATCGATATTTCGTGTTGCAATCGCAATCGCAAACGACACTGAGAGACTCGTGAAACTGCAAAGATCGGAGATCGCCCGTCGGGAACCTGACAGATTTACCCGCAATGTTTATCCTCTACGGTCGACACCGCCGCTATCTGTAAGTTATTTATCGCAGGAATGAGGGGATCCGTGAATCGAATTACAAACGAACTTGATGCTGAAGACAAGGAATTTGGTTCTGGTTGGCTGAGCGGATTTTTGGCACTGCTACTTTCCATCGTTGGTTTAATCACGGTGCTGTGTTTTTGCTTTCCGCAAATCCTGACCGTGCAGGAAGCGCGAACTTTCTATCTCGACAACATCAATGCCATTCGGCTGATTCTGCACCTGGTATTGGTTTCCGCTTTTGTGTTGGCCTTGCTCAGTGCGGTGCTGCGGAAAAACCCAACGCTTGGCTTCGTCGCAATGACGATCGTATTGCTGGCGTCATTGATGGGTGGATCCAAAGCCACGATGAAGGCTGACTTTGAGTCTGACATATTTTGGGGGCTGGACTTTTTTGTTTTGAACTTTCTGTTTCTCGGTGCTCTGTTCATACCGATCGAACGATGGCTGAAAAAAGTTAACCAGCCCATTTTGAGATATGAGTGGCGCGAAGATTTGTTGTATTTTTTGATCAGTACCGTTTTTGTTCAAGCGTTAACTTACCTGTCGCTCAACCCGTCGTTGACCGCATTGGCAGCGACAAAATCGTTTGACAGCGTACGTACAGCGATCGCAAGCCAACCGGTAGTGCTACAGTTTTTCGAAATCATGTTCCTGACCGATTTTGCGCAGTACTGGTTCCACCGGACGTTTCACAAAATCCCGTGGCTGTGGAAGTTTCATGCGGTGCATCACTCTGCGCAAGCAATGGACTGGCTGGCCGGGTCTCGCATGCACATCGTGGAAGTCCTGCTGATGCGCGGGTTCACCACGTTGCCTATGTACGTGATGGGATTCGGCGAACCGGCGCTATATGCCTACATTTTTTTCGTTTATTTGATGTCCGTTTTCATTCACGCCAACATTCGAATCCCGTTCGGGTTTCTGCAATACATTATTGCGACGCCGCGATTTCATCATTGGCACCATGGCTTGGAAGAAGAAGCCATCGACGTTAATTTTGCTATTCATTTCCCGATCATCGATATGGTGTTCGGCACGTTTCATATGCCCGGCGAACGTTGGCCCGACGGATACGGAGTCGGTGGGCATCCGGTGCCCAAAGGGTTTATCAGACAGTTGCTTTATCCGTTCCAACGGGACAAGGGGCCTGAAGAGGACACGAGCCAATCGGATAGTTCTAGTGAATAGCTCGTTGAGTTTGCGCCTGCCACGTTTTCAGCGAGCAGAAAATCCAGTCCGTCGATCATTGCCCCAGTGACAATCACCCAACGTCACTGATGTCCAACGCGTTTCCATAGCGCGCGAAAACCAACTGCCTAAGCCTTGTGTAACTTTCGTCGCGAAGCTCCGGATCAGAATCAATCAAAGTCCTTGCGTCCGTTTGTGCTTTTTGTAAAACTTCGGCATCACCGACGAGATCGGCAATCATCAACGGCGGAAAGCCTGATTGCTGAGTGCTGAACAAGTTTCCCGGTCCACGAATTTGCAAATCGACTTCCGCCAGTTCGAACCCGTTGTCCGTTTCGGAAAAAGCTTTCAGCCGTTCGTTCGATTCCGGATCGTCTTTACTCGAGAACACGCAAACGTAGCCTGGATGCTTGCCACGGCTGACTCGTCCGCGAAGCTGATGAAGTTGCGAAAGTCCAAACCGTTCCGCCGACTCGATCGTCATCACCGTTGCGTTGGCAACATCAATACCAACTTCGATCACGGTGGTCGCCACAATAATTTGTGTCTCACCGTTGGCAAACTTCTGCATCGCCTCCTCTTTTTCTTCCGGCGATTGCCGGCCATGCAAAACATCCAAACGAAAATCTGCGAATGGCCCATTCGCCAAATGTTCAAACATTCGCTCGGCGCTGCTGAGTGAATCGTCATCATCGGAATCAACCAATGGCGCGACAACGAATGCTTGTCGGCCCTGGCGGACTTTCTTTTGCACAAATTCCAACCACTGCGTACGCGTCTCTTCACGGCCGAGATAAGTATTAACTTTTTGGCCCAATCCGGTCGTTCGTTCCAAAGTTGAAACATCCAGGTCGCCAAACAAAGTCATCGCAACCGTCCGTGGAATCGGTGTGGCGGTCATCACCAGATAATGCGGATCATGCCCCGACTGCTTGAGTGTCGCTCGTTGGCGAACACCAAATTTATGCTGTTCGTCAATCACCGCTAGTCCCAGTTGATGAAACTCCAGCTTCGACGCCACGACGGCTTGCGTACCAACAACGATGTTCGATTCACCACTCCCAACTCGCGCGGCGATCTTTTTTCGCTCCGCTGTTTTGACGCTTCCTGTCCACAGTTCGATTTGCACGCGACTGTTAACCAGCAATTCTTTCAGCGTGCGATAATGTTGTCTCGCGAGAATCTCTGTCGGAGCCATCAACGTTGCTTGATGACCATTGGCAACCGCGGTCAGCATCGCGCAAAGCGCCACCACCGTCTTCCCGGAACCGACTTCTCCGTGCAGCAACCGGTTCATCGGATAGGGCTGGTTCATGTCGTTCGCAATTTCGGCAAACGCAACCTGTTGTGTTGGCGTCAATTCGAACGGCAAACGCCCAAGCAATCTGGCGCGAATTTTTGGCGTCAGCTCCAACTCGGGTGAGACGTTCTGGGACTGGATTCGGTGCCGGCGAATTGCCAAAGCAAGCTGAAGAATGAACAATTCTTGATAGACCAACCTTGCGCGAGCTTGATCAGCTTGAACTTGATCTTCCGGAGCGTGAATCTGCGCGATCGCTTGTGCGATGCCGCAAACGTTAGCCCAATTGCGCAGCTCCTGCGGAAACGCCTCCGTCACCAGACCGGCGCATTGCTCAACGGTCGCGGCAACTATGTTTCGCATTTGCTTTTGGTTAATTCCGTCGGTCAATTTGTAAACCGGCAACAGACGCTGGTTTTCTTTGAGCTCCTCCGATTCTTCCAGAAAGGTAACTTTCGGATGCGACATCTGGTGCCGACCACCTTGCATTTTCGTTTTGCCTTGCAGCATCACTCGCTGGCCTTTGCGAAACCTTTTGATCATATAAGGCTGATTAAACCAGACGGCGCGAAGGAACTGATTTTCTTGCCGAATCAAAACGTAGGTGATGTTGGTGCCGGTTTGCGTTTTGTGTTGATCGATATCGTCGACTGTACCGACGATGGTGGCAAGCTGTTCGTTTTCAAGCTCGTCGATCGAGTGGAGCTTGGTAAAGTCCTGATAGCTGCGCGGAAAAAAGAACAACACATCGGCAGCGGTGAACAGTCCAAGTTTTCGCAGGGTCTCGGCTCGCGCCGGGCCGACGCCTTTGATGAACTGCAACGGCTGCGTCAGTCTCTGGACTGGCGGATCGGGAGAAGATTCAGAATCTTGCGATTGATTTTTTCCGGCTTCCGTTTGGGACATGCATTGATTTTATGCTTTATCCGCCAGATTGGGAGTCGCTATGGGCATTCCGTCAAAATGCCACGCTGAAACACGTGGCGTTTTACTTCTACCTGTGAAAGTCTCGGGCACTGAAACTTAAGAAGAAGTCGTGGCGTTCATTTGAGAAACAGCGCCGGCGATTCCGCGAGCCGCTGGAACCAGTGACTTCTGACGTTCCGTTGGGAACTTCAGTGTAAAACAAGTTCCTTTGCCGACGGTACTTTCAACCCGAATCTTCCCACCGTGAGCCTCGATGATATTCTTACAGGTAGCCAAACCTAAACCGGTTCCACCTTTGCCTGATTCATCTGGCCCATCTTTGGTCGAGTAGTACGGCTGAAAGATTTTGTGCATCGTTTCCGGTGTCATTCCGGTACCGTAGTCACGAACACTCAAATCGACCGTTTTGGTCTCTTTGTTTTGTTGCAATCGAATCACCAAGCGGCCGCCGTCAAGCATAGCTTGACGTGCGTTGATCAGAAGGTTCATCAGGACTTGCTGGATTTGGTTCCCAATCGCTGCGACTTCAGGAGCCGTCTCATCAATCTCCATTTCGACAGCGATTCGATACTTCGCCATCTCTCTTTCCAACAACACCATCGTCTCATCAATAAGTTTCGCGATGTTGGTGGATTCAAAATTCTCACCACGGTTGCGAGCCATACCAAGAACCGCGTTTGTGATTTTCGCCGCGCGAGCTCCGGCAGTGTTGATCTTGTCGAACGCTTTGTCACGTGTTTCTTTATCGTCGTGACGCATGCCCATCTTTGCGTAGTTGATAATCGTCATCAGCACGTTATTGAATTCGTGCGTTGTGGTGCTGACAAGTTCACCAAGTGCGGTCATTCTCTGACACTCATCGATCCTCTTTTTGAGCCCTACGATTTCTGCTTGAAGTTGCTCAATTTCTTGTTGCTGGCACTCAGACACGAGAAGTCCTTCGTTTGTGAATCGGTGGGTTTTGTCAGTTGTTCAACGCAAATTTGAGCGTCTAGGTCTGATGAGGCGAACTGAACTAGGGTGAAAGCTCAGTATTTAGTAGTATCGGTCTCTGACAGTCAGTAATCTGAGTATTAGATTGCGCGGGAACATTGACTTCCTACGCGTCCCATTTTGACACGACAGCTTGGAAAACGTGTCGCTTGGTTGGATTGCGCCAACGAAAAAAACTTAGATTGCTATCGAATAACTGGAATGATTCGGCGGCTTTAGTCAAAATATTAATCACGGATGATTCTATGAAGAAATTCAGCACGATTGATCAAATCGATGCATGGACCGAAGTCGCCAGCCAACTTGGCTACACGATTCGCTACGATCACTTTGGCGGAACCGGTGGCGGGCTTTGCGAGTTTGGAAGTACCCGCGCGTTGTTCATGGATGTGTCACTGTCATCGCTTGAGCAGTTGGAACGACTGGAACAGACGATTGGTCTTGATCCGCTGATCGGCCAAATCGAGTTGCCTGAATCGATCAAATCCAGTCTGGCCATCGGTGCTGAAACCCGACGAGCCGCTTAGGGCCACTTCTTTTTTTGTTCGTGCTTGACGTCAACTTTTTTTTCGCACAGCTCGAACCGTCGCATATTTTTCGGTGAACCATTTCGCTTGCTCGGCTGTCATTCGACAGAGGCCAGGGCTCTGACTGCATAGTGCAGCATTCTCATGCCAGAACCCATTCTTACGTTTTGAGCCAAAGCAATCTTATGCGTGTTTTCTTTCCCAACTTTTGATTTCATTTATTGCATGAATCGGTGCGCGATTATCTTCACAGTCGCGCACGCAGCGGGAGAAGAAAATGAGTTTAAGCAAACGCGAGCGCGAGCGGCTACTGAAGCAGGTTTGCGGTACGATCAACGAAGACGACGCAATCGATCCGCGTCACTATTTTTACAACAAGCGGAAACACGACAAAAAGTTCCGCAAGGCTTTTCAGCTTTGTCGTCAAGTCGCCGACACGTTGCATCTGGTTATAAACGAGGCTCACCCGGCGCTGGAAGGCGTCACCGTGGTCGACGTTGTACCGGCTCCCGATTCTCGTCGGATGTTGGTGATCGTAAGTCTCGATCCGGCGGAAAAAGTTGAATCGGCTGCCGATGTCGAAAAAGTGATGGCCTGCCTGCAAGCGAGCACTCCTCGGCTGCGCGCAGAAATAGCTCGATCGATCAACCGAAAGAAGACACCCAATCTGGTGTTTGAAATTGCGAGGATGGATCCGAAATAAACAACCGGAAAACCAAAACGCAAGTCGTAATGTTAAACGCTATCGTCTTGATACCAACAGCGAATGAACTGATGCCAACGGCTTGGTGCGTCGCTGCTGGTGCCAAGGCTGGCGTCGTTTGACCCTTCTTCCCAGCGACTCCAAATATTGGGAAGTACGACGGTCTCGATCGAAACCAGCGAAATCTTGTTCTCAGCAAGCCATTGATTGAGTTCCTTGACCGCATCGTCAAAATTTTCATGCTCGCCTTCTTTAAAGAATCCGGGAGCTTCAATTTCTTTGGGAACAAAGTCTTTGTACTTAAGCATGGCAATACATTTTCTGTGTTTCAATATATTTCTCGATCGCCCGCGGCACCAAATAGCGAATGCTCTGTCCTTGGGAAACGCGGTGGCGGATGCTCGAGCTGCTGATATCAATTAGCGGGCTTCCGATCGCTAACTTTTCAAAATCCACCAATCGGTCCGGCGTCGTCAACGATTTTAACTTTTGGAAGTCAATTTTATCCGCACCAGGGCGATTTACGATCAACGGTGAAGCCAAACTCAAAATGGCTTCAGGGTCTTTCCAGGTATGAAACTGGTCCAGTGAGTCCGCACCGATTAGAAAAAACAATTCGTCATCGGGGCGATCTTTTACCAATTCGTTTAGTGTATCGACGGTGTAGCTGACACCACCACGGTCGATCTCGATACTGGACCTGCGAAATTGTGGATGGCCACTGATGGCCAAGTCGATCGTTTCAACTCGCTGTCGATCGGTTCCAGACGCACCGTCAACTTTATGCGGCGCCCTATTGCAGGGGACGAATAGGACTTCGTCCAACTGAGCTTGCTCGCGACAGTGCTCGGCAAGAATAAGATGCCCCTGATGAATCGGGTCAAAGGATCCGCCAAAAATTCCAATCCGCATAAATGTTCCAGTAGTACTTCAACTCGTAATCGTGCGACCGTCTCAGCTCTTGCTCGCGTTTCGGTCCGTGTTGGACGAACCCACTTTCGACCGGGACCAACATAACCGATGGCAAGTGGGAACCGATAGTACGTCCCGCTTGCCGAGCGGAACTTGCCTGATCTTTCTCATGGAATCACGATCCGTTTTAAACGAAACGGGTAATTCGAACTCGAATCGCATTAGCTCAAAAAGCAATTTAATCGACGGGCTCGCTGGCTCGTGACCCGTTGTGTCAATCGTTATACTACCATTGATCAGCCCAATTTAGGTTGCGTACAATCGCGCCGCGTTTGCCAATTGTCCGACTCAATCTTCGCTTGACTTTCCTTTTGCATAAACATCCATGTCCGACGAACAACAATCTCTGTTCGAAGTCCAACCACAACCGTGGCAACTGGACGATCAGGACGACTGGCTGGCCGCACGGATCGCGTTCGCGACACAACCCTTTGGCCCGTACGACTATTCGATTCCTTCAGAGCTTGAGTCGGCCGTCAAAAAAGGTGTTCGTGTTGAAGTCCCATTGGGGCGGTCGAATCGAAAACTTACCGGCTATTGCGTTGACATTCTTGGGCCGATGCATCCCGATGCGAACACAGTCAACCCGCACAAACTTAAACCAATCACGAAAGTGATCGACGCCAAGCCATTGCTGACCGAAGCTTTGTTAAAGCTGGCTTTCTTCATCAGCGAATATTATTTGTGCAAACTTGGAACGGTCATTGAAACGATTGTGCCGACCGGAGCTCGCGATCATTCTGGCACGCGCGAGATGAAGTTTCTTTCGGTGCCCGACGAAGTTGTGAATGGACTCGAGACGCTAAAGCTAACTGAACTGCAACGGCGAATTCTGATGACGATGCTGGCCAGTAACCAGGATTGGACGCCGAAAGAACTTGCCGACACCATCGGCTGCACCCAAGGACCTATCTCCACGCTGCGTCGAAAAGGTTACATCCATACTTCGTCTCGACGCGTGCAACAAAAAACGCATGAGATTAAAGCCGAGAAGAGAACAGACGATCTGGAATTGAATTCCGAACAACAGACGGCGCTCGATTCGATCGTCGACTGCATCGAAGCCGATGCGCACAAGACGTTTCTCGTGCGTGGTGTAACCGGCAGCGGCAAGACAGAAGTTTACATCCGCGCGATTCAAAAAGTTGTCGAGTTCGGTCGACAAGCGATTGTTCTGGTCCCCGAAATCAGCCTCACGCCACAAACGCGAACACGATTTCGGGCGAGATTCGATAACGTCGCCGTCTTGCACTCGCATCTGACGTCCGCACAACGGGCTTGGCATTGGAAACAGATCGCTGAAGGAAAAGTTCAAGTGATTATCGGCGCTCGGAGTGCGGTCTTTGCTCCAACGCAGCGTCTTGGCTTGATCGTGCTTGATGAAGAGCACGATGGCTCGTTCAAGCAGGACAAAGCGCCTCGTTACCATGCGCGTGAAGTCGCGAGATGGAGAGCCAAACATGAAAGCGTGCCGTTGTTGCTGGGCAGTGCGACGCCTTCACTTGAGTCGTGGCATCGCGCGCAATCAGGGCAAGACGAATTGCTTTCACTGAAAAATCGAGTGCTTGAATTGCCGCTTCCCGATGTTGCCACCATCGACTTGCGTGTTGACTTCGGAGGTGGCAAACGGTTCAGCCCGATCAGTCAAAAGCTTCGGTCTGAAATTACAACCGCGATTCAAGGAGGTGGCCAAGTCATCTTGCTGCTTAACCGGCGCGGCTTTTCAACGCGCATCCAGTGTCCGTCGTGCGGTAAAGTCGAATACTGTCCAGACTGCTCCATTCCATTGACGCATCATGTCGAAGGTCGAAAAGCGGTATGTCACTATTGTGACCACGCGATTCCTGAACCACGCAGGTGTTCCGATTGCGGCAATGATGCAATTCGTTTTTCGGGACTTGGCACCCAACGGCTTGAGTCAGTTGTCTCAGCTATGTTTCCAGATGTTTCGGTGATGCGAATGGACACTGACACCATGCGGAAGCCCGGCAGCCACGAATCCGCGTTGTCCAAGTTCCGTGAAGGGGAAACTCAAATCTTGTTGGGCACGCAAATGATCGCCAAAGGATTGGACTTTCCCAACGTGACGCTGGTTGGCGTGATCAATGCCGATACCGCGTTGCACTTGCCAGACTTCCGCGCAGCCGAACGTTCGTTTGGGCTGGTCACTCAAGTCGCCGGCCGAACTGGCCGTGGCGAAAAAGGAGGACGTGTGCTGGTACAAACGTTCAGCCCTGACAATCCGGCGATCATGGCCGCTACGCAACATGACTATCTCGGCTTTGCTGCTGGCGAATTGCCGATCCGCGAAGAGTTCTATTATCCTCCGTTCGGTCAATTGTCTCGGATCGTTGTTCGCAGCGAGTCGCAAACGAAAGCCGAGCAAATGGCGGATCATATCGCCGAGTGTATCAAAGAGTCGGCAGAAGCGCAGGAGCTGCAATTGAATTTGCTTGGCCCCTCCGTCGCGCCGCTGGAAAAGCTTCGCGGTCACTATCGTTTCCACATGTTGATGGGAACGGTTGAACCGTGGGCGATTCAAAAAATTGTCTCGCGAGCCGAAAGCCGCATCAAGCCAATCGACGGAGTGACATGGATTGTTGATGTTGATGCGCAAGACATGGTTTAGCCCCGACAGCAATTCGCGAGGCGTTGCGCAAAGGAGCAAAGGTGCATCTGCGTGCTGGAAAGCAAAAAAATCACTCAGAAACCTATTTGCTAAGACCTTCCGACAAAACTCGGCATGAACTCGCTATGGCTCGTTGAAGGTCGGCCTTCTACAATTGAAGGCTGCAATTGTTTGTTGTCTCTCTCAAACGTTCATAGCTGCTCATGTCGTATCGCGGAATCAAACGAGTTCTTGGCGAATCAAAACTGGAGCGGAAAATCCGACTCTTGTTTGGTGTCTGCCTGCTCGCTTTGATTGGAGCTTCGTTTTGGGGCGTGACTGAAATCACGGACGATTTGATTCGTAGCAACACGCGCGACAAAGCCGCCAGCCTGTATACCGATTTTATCCTGAGGACTCACCTCAAAAACGTCACCCTCGACAGCAGTGATGCCAAAGCTCTCTTTGAAGATTTAGCGGAAAGCGACGAGAAAGTTGAAAAGTACGTCGCTGAGACATTGGTATTGAACGACACATTCGGGCGCAACGAATTGCCGGTTGTCATTCCGGAAGACGCGGCAGAGCTGCGACGCCTGCAAAGACTGGTTCCTCGCGCAATCGAACTGCAAACGATCGCCAATCGCAAACGTCATTTTGGCGAAGAGCCAACACCGGAAGTCAATCCGGCAAATGTTGTCGAGATTCCTAAACCGGAATTGCCGGAAACAGATGATATCACGTACAGCCAAAACTACGTCTACTACGCGCCGATTATTTTCAAATCCAACTGTTACGAATGTCATTTCACGACGGCCAAAGATCTCGACAAAGTGGCTGAGTACGATCGAACCGTTGCCAATTCGCAAGGTAAAAATGAAATGTCTCAAGCCGAATTCGATTGGGCTCAACTCGCTCCGCCCGCGTTCCTCCGAATTCGCATCAACAACAAAGAAGCCAAAAACGCGAGTACGAAACACAAAGCGATTCTGGCGACGATGGCGATCCTGACAACCGTCCTTTCGGTCGCCGCGATTTGGCTGATCACGCGGTACGCGATCGTCAAACCGTTGAAACATCTGCAAAGCGTCAGCGAAGATATTATCGATGGCAAACTAAACGTCCGCGCTGACGTAAATACAGGTGACGAATTTGAATCACTTGCGAGATCGTTTAACAAGACGCTGCACTATCTAATCGATTCGCAAACTGCGCTGCGCAATGCAAACGACGATCTAGACCGGAAAGTTGATGAGCAAGCCCAGTTGAACTTGAAACTGTACGAAATGAACCAAGTGAAGAGCGAATTCCTGGCAAACATGAGCCACGAACTTCGCACACCGCTAAACAGCATCATTGGATTTTCGGAAGTCCTCGAAGCCGCCGACGCACTGCAACCGAAACAGCAACGATTCGCATCCAACATCCGTAAATCAGGACGCCTGTTACTGGAACTGATCAACGACATCCTCGATCTGGCAAAACTTGAAGCGCGCATGATGGAAGTCAAACCTTCTGAGTTTTCCATCAATCAGTTGTGCGGTGAGATGATGGACATGGTGCGAACGCTGGCCGAAAAGAAAAGCATCAAACTGGTTTACCATGGCGACGACGACTTCGATCCTGTGCTGCAAGACAAAATCAAAGTCCGACAGATCCTGACAAATTTGCTTTCCAACGCGATCAAGTTCACTCCAGAAGGTGGGCGAATTCTTCTAAAAACAGAATTGGTCAAAGCTGACCAGCTCGTTCTTACCGTCAGCGACACCGGTGTCGGCATTGCAGAAAGCGACCAAGGAATCATTTTCGAAAAATTTCGACAGGGACCGTCGGCACTGGGTAGCGACTCATTGACCCGCGAGGTGTCCGGAACGGGTTTGGGACTTTCGATCGTTAAAGAGCTTTGCATTTTGCTGGGCGGAAAGATCGAACTCGATAGCCAAGTCGGAAAAGGCAGTACGTTTACGGTGACCATGCCATGGACCTTGAGCGCGGTTCCTAAAATTCACTCAGAGATTTCGCAATCGATTGACGACATTGTGAAAAGCCAGCGGGTCGATTTCGCGCGAACGAACCTTGCGCCGCTTCCGCCTGGAAGTGAAGGCGGCGAAACAGAATCGACAAATGAATTGGCAGAGGATCAATCGGATGATTCGCCAGTCGATTCGGCAAAAACATAACGATTCCGAAGCCGAGCCTTCGCTTACTTTTTGATACGCACCAAAAAGTCTTTTGTCCTGACCAGCAAATCATCGCCGACAACCGAAGGCGTCGCGTAAATCGGACTGCCAAAATCAAAACTGCTGACTTCGCTGAGTTCCAAATCGCAACGGACGACTTTCATGATGCCGTCACGATTTCCCACGTACAGATGGCCGCCTGATTTCAAAATCGAAGCAGAAACGTTGGAGATAAACCGTTTTTTGTTTTCGACTTCTCCCGTCTCGGCGTTGATACACATCAAAGCGCCCGGTCGATCGCTAACCGCATAAATCTTTCCGCCATCTTCGACGAACGAAGACATCGACGGTGCGTTCCGTCCTCGCCACTTGATCGATTCGGTCACATCGCCTTTTCCGGGCGAGACGGCAACAAATTCCATGTTGTCGTAAGCCGTCGAAAATGTAAACAATCCTGCACTGTAGACGGCCATCGCGGTGAGTGAATAACCTCTGCCATAATCCGCTCGCCAGATTTCACTTCCGTCTTCAACATTGTAAGAACAGATCCACTGCGCACCCGGTACGACCGCTTGCGTTACACCATCCAGATCGATCAACAGTGGCGAACTGTAGGACTTACGAAACTCACCGTTCTTCTCCTTGATCGGCGGACGATCGGTCTGCCAAACGGTTTCGCCATTGCTTAGTTTGACAGCGGCAACGTATTGCTTGTCGCACCCATCGCAAACCAAAATGACTTTGTCGCCAGAAATCACCGGAGACGACCCGGGTCCAACACTGTGATTGATAACAAACTCTCGCGTCCATTCAATCGAACCGTCTCCTCGATTGAGACACCACGTTCCATGAGCGCCGAAGTGACAGATGACTTTGCCGTCGGCAATTGCACACGTGGGTGAAGCGTACGAGTTCATCGGATTGATCGGCTGAGGATCGCCGACTTTTCCAAGCTCAACTTTGTGCTTGATCTTTCCTGAATTCAAATCAACACAAATCGCGAACAGCTCAACCGTCCGAGCAGCCGTTTTGATTCGTGCAAAAGCAACACCTTCGAGCTTTTCTGCAATCTCTTCCTTGGAAGCAGCTTCTTCGGTGGCAGCGGTTAGCCAAACTTCATCGTCCATGTAGACCGGCGAGGACCAGCCCCGACCAGGAAGCTCAACTTTCCAGGCAAAGTTATTTTCACTCCATGTCGTCGGCGTATTGGCAGCGGTCGAGGCCTTGCCGTCGATGCCTCGAAACTGTGACCAATACGAAATCGATTTATCGCTTGTCTGAGCCGAACAATGCTGACTGTGGCAGCCCAACAATACAATTGAAAGGCAAACAAAAAACTTCATCATGGTATACATTGGCGGCTCAGTATGGGTAAAGCTTGCTGGAATTGAAGGCGGGAAATTCACATTTGCCAGTGAATCTATTGGAGAAAATGTTAACATGTTTTGCTTCGATGAGAGTAAAAAGACTTTTTATTAGAGAGCAACGAGCCGTGAAAATTCTGCTGAGCGAAGAACAACTGAGTGACGGCGTCGCAAAACTGGCTTCGGAAATCAATGCCTACTATGGAAACAAGCCGTTGACGATCGTTGGTGTTTTGACTGGCAGCGTCGTCTTGATGGCAGACTTGATTCGCAAACTGGAGATGCCACTTCGCGTTGGCGTTGTGCAAACAAGCAGTTACAAAGGAACCGAACGCGGTGCGCTAACGATCAATTCAGAGATGATGTTGGACATCACTGGCCGCGACGTGCTATTGATCGATGATATTTTTGATACAGGAAACACGCTTCAAGAAGTCATCGAACTGATGAATGAGCTTGGCCCCAACAGCCTTCAGTCGGCTGTCTTGTTATTGAAAACAGGAAGACAAGAAGTAGACTGGAAACCCGAATTTGTGTCGTTTGATATTCCGGATGAATTCGTTGTTGGTTACGGACTGGACTTCAACGATGAGTATCGCAACCTTCCGTATTTGGCTTGTCTGGAGCCAGCCGACATTGAAAGTGCAGTTTGATCGATGGTGCGGATGAACCTCGATTGAATCGATGACCCGCGCTAAAGTCGAGGGCCGACTTGAAGCGTAGTGATTCCAACAACCGCGAAATCCTCATGAATCCCCAACGACTTGTCATTGTGATCAGGCGATTTTGGCCGCTGACAGGTCCAACGGAAACCGCTGCGTGCAATCTTGCATCTGCGCTGCAGCGTTTGGGACACCGAGTCGACATCGTCACGGTCGCCTGGCAAAAGAACTGGCCTCACTATTTTTTGTTTCGAGAGTTTTCCGTTCATCGACTGGCGAAGCCTAACATGGGACCTTTCGGTTCTTTTCGATACGCTCGCGCTCTGTCACGAAAACTGGACGACCTCAATCCTGATTGCGTCATCATGTACGGATTGGGTGAAGAATTGACAACGGTGCGGAAGACTTTGGGAGACGATGTCCCGATTGTCGTGCGGTCGGATGGTCGATTGCTGTCCGAGCGAAGAAGCCAGAAGAATTTTTCACTGAAACCCGCCAACCAAGTTGTCTTCGATTCGACGCGAACCCACGAACTGTTGCTTCAACGGAAGACAGCCTTGCCCGCGATCACTACCATTTTGCCGGACGGCGTTGAGTTTAAAGATGACGTGACTCGCTCAGTCAGCGCTCAGTCAAGCGCCAGGGCGGCGATATCTGATGCACACCCGATTTTGAGAATCGATTCTGATCAGCCGCTCGTCATCACTGGCTCTCCGATGGACAGTGATCTTGGCTTGCTCGATCTGGTCGAAGCCTGGAAAATCGTTGCCGAAGCTTATCCTCAATCCCGATTGTGGATTCTTGGCGATGGCCCCAAAGGTCGCGCCGTATGGGAAGCCATTGTTGATGCAAGTTTGGTTTACTCAATCATTATGCCTGGATTTTTTGACGATCATACAGAGCTGTTTCAAGCCGCAGACCTTTATGTCCACCCGACTCGACACGCTACAAATTGCAGCTGCCTGTGGACCGCAATCGCCAACGGCCTGTGCAGTGTCGTCACCGAAGCTAACATTGAAAAGCTTCCGAAGTTGAATTCAAAGAACGGGAACGCGAAAGATGATGCATTTGTTTCACTGAACAAAGAGCTCGGCATCATTGCACCAACTCAGAACCCGAAAGCTTTAGGGGAAGCAATCTTGATGGGGATTCGAGAGAAGGAGCTTCGAAACACTTTGGGTTGCGCCGCCAGGACCGAATTCGAAAAGGCGGTAAATGTTGATCGTCTTGCGCCGCGATATCTGGATGTGATCGATTCCAATGCAACTGGCAAACCCAAAGTTGAAACATTGAACTCTGGAACTTTGGAATCAGAGTATTAGTTGGACATCCACCCCTAGGGCTTCACCCTAGGCCAGGAGTTTGCCTGGCCGTTGGCCCTAAAATTACCGGCGTTTGAAGCCAAAGTGGCGATGTCCAACGAGAAAGACCATTTCAATACGTTTTTGATAGTTTGTAACAGCAACTAGTTTGCTACTTTTGTATCAACCGTTTGGACAGCATTTGAGGAGTATTGGTTGAGCCGTCGGATTTTATTTGTGATCGATTCCTATCAACCGGCCGGCCGTGCGCTGCAGTTGGATTTGGTAACGCAAGCGCTATCGCAAGACTTCGATGTCCACATCGCTTGCCTTGACGTCGAAGAGTCTCCGCCTCGACTGACTACGGCGAACGACAATCGAACCTTTCATTTTCTTGGCAAACAGGAAAGACGAACACTCGACTCTCCCAATTCGGCGACGGTTCAGATTACCCTGGTGGGTCGATTGAGAAAACTGGTAGGTCGCTTGCGTCCCGCCGTCGTGCATACATGGGGACAGCCCACTGAGCGAGTTTCATTGTTGGCCTGTCGACGGCTTCGATTTGAAACTCCGCGAATTATTAGCACGGAGCTGTCCCTGCGCCCGGAAAAACGATTCTCGTTGCAGCTTCTCGATCGGCGGTTGAGCCGAAACGCAGAACGCATGATCGTTCCTCATGAGTCGGTCAAAGAATCGCTGGTGGAAGCAGGTTATCGTGGACCAAGAATAACCATTGCGCCCAATGCAATCGCTGTCGGCGCGAAAAGAAACGCCCCGTACAAAAGTACAGTCATTGATGAGAAAGCCAAGACTGCGGCACGACAGAAGTTAAAACAGTTGTGCCGACTGCCAGACGATTTCAAATTGGGCGGCGCTGTTGCACCGCTCCATGCGCGTTCAAGATTGAAAGACCTCGTTTGGGCCACCGATTTGTTAACTTGTATTCGCAACGATTTTCACTTTGTGATTTTCGGTGTCGGTCCTCAACTACAACGGTTGAAAAAATTTGCATCGCAAACAGAGGCCTTTCATCACGTCCACTTCGTTGGCGAACCAGAAAACACTTTAGAGCTGGTCTCCGGTTTGGATTTCTTTATGCAATCGCATCTAAACGATCCGCAACCGGCGATGTTGTTGCACGCAATGAGTCGCGGTGTTCCAGCAATTTCGGTTTACGGACCAGGCACAACCGAAATCATTCGGCATCAGGAGACCGGTTTCGCGGTCAACTACGGGGCACGTGACGAGTTCGCACGTTGGACAAAATACATGTTGGAATTGCCTGATGCGGCGAAGCAGTTAGCCAAACAAGGCCAACAATTTGTGCAACGTCAATTTCCGGTTGAGAAAACGATTCAAACCTATCGGGAAATTTATGACGTTGGCTTTTGAATTTCCGTCGATGTTGGGTTGCGCTTAAATTTCACGTACCGCATCAGCAACCCGACCAAGATCAGACTTCCGCCGACCAACGTTGTGATGGCAGGAGCTTGATAGTCGGGAGCATTTCGCCAAGCGACATAAAACCAAACCGGAACCAAAATAGGTTCCAGCAAAGATAGCCCGCTTGCTTCGTGGCTGGATATCGCCTTGAGCGCTCGAGCAAACAACACGTACGGCAATCCCATTTGAAAAATGCCGAAGCCAGCAAGATAAAGCCACTGGGAACCGTTTGGATAAATACCGGTGTAGATCAAATACGGAGCAAATAGAATCGCTGTCATCAAATGGTTTAAAAAGATCAACCAAGTCGATTCGAAATCGCGCAAACCGCGGAGCGTCACTACCACGCTCGCGAAAAATACGCCCGAGAGTAGTCCAAGTTGCACGCCCTTGGGAGTAGCTCCCATTATTTCGGCTTGAACAATGATTGCGACACCAACCGTTGCAAATGCGAGCAACAACCAATCCCGAATCCCAGGTGACTCACGAAAGAAGATCCAACTGATGAGGAACACCCAAGCCGGCGCCGTGTACTGCAGCCAGATGGTCAGCGCTGGTTCGCAGTACACCAAACAGCTCAGGTAGGTCCAATTCATCAGCGCGAACACGGTGATCATCGGAAGCAACCGCCACGAGAACTGGGGCTTTCGGACAAGAAACACCAACGGCAAACAAGCAAAGAGAGCGCGCCAAAAAGCCAAGAGTAGACCGCGCGATTCAACCGGCCAGTTGTCGAAGATCGGAGCCTTGGCAAAAAACGCGCTCGTGCTCCACAGGACCGCCGCGACGATAACCAACAAACGTCCCTGCCAATTTTGGGAATGCACTGAACTTGATTCTGTCGATGTTTGCGTTTCCAAATTCTTGCCGATTCAGATTTTTATCGAGACGAATACCGAAAAAAAGGCGAACTGTTTTATCAGTTCGCCTGTGTATTGGCCTTAATGCTGAATTTAATTGTCGCAAAAAGCCCTGTTCGAAAATCAATCCGTCACTCGTCCGACGGTGTTGGAAAAAATAGGTCACCAACTGAGCCGCACAAAGTTACTTCTTGCGATGTCGAATCTTGGCTCGCATACGTCGTTTTTTTCGACCGACTTTACGTCGACCTTTTCCGGTCCGTTTGGTTCCCACGCGGTAATCTCCAATAATTGATTTGATGTTTGAGTTGAATTTGAGTCACGGATTTTAGCCTAACTTCACACATTCATTCAACCCGAAAACTTGGTCGAGTTTTCCGATTGGAGGAATCAATCAGTGCTTTTCTGACCAGAACCGCTCAAAGTCAAGCTCAAACCGATTCCCAGCAACATCAAGACTCCGACACAAATCGACGGAAGCAGGTAGTTTTTCTCGACGATATACAGCACCGATTTGACGACCAAGGCGAGGCAAACGCCAGCGAAAAATATTGGCTCCATCGGGAACAGCTTGACGCGAAAGCTCTCAACTTCATTTTTGACTTTTACGTTTTGGACTTCGCTATCTGGATTCGACTTGTACCTCAAAACAATCAAAGAGATCACCGAGAGCGCGAGAAAGCTCCAGAAATATGGAGCAGTGCTGACCACAAGAACTTCGAACGTGTCGACATACATACTACAGATCAGGATCAAGCCGATCGTCACTGCCGTCTGCAACAAGATCGCTTGCCAAGGGCAATCTCTTTGCTCATTCCAGTGCGAAAGAAATTTCAATCGCGAGTAGTCTTGTCCAGCAGCGTAGTAGATCCGAGGGCTTGTTAAGATCATTCCGTTGATCGCGCCAAGGCACGAAATACAAACCAGTCCCGCGATCAGTTGTCCGCTGCGCTGCCCAAACAAGTTGTCAACACCGAGAGCCTGGGCGACGAGATCGGTTGCGACCGCTTGTGAACTGGACATCGCATCGAAACCCAATCCGTAAACCAACGCGATGTTGAAGATCAGATAGACCGACATCACCGTCAGGATGCCAAGAAACAATGAGCGGAACAAATTCCTTCTTGGCTTTTTGACTTCACCTGCGACCAACGAAATATCATTCCATCCGCCGTAGCTGAACATTACAAAAACAATCGCCAACCAAAACGCGTTGGGAGGTGCTCCGCCTTCTGCGTCACCGTCTGCTGAGTCTGCGGAAACATCAGCCAAAGCAACATCGCTCGCGTCATATGGATAGAGAAATGCCAACAACACGATCGCTCCGATGCCGGCGACTTTCGCAAACGTCAAAACATTTTGCGCGGTTTTGCCTTGTCGAATTCCAATCAAGTTCGTCAGGCTCAGCAACACGACGGCAGCCACCGCGTACAGCACTAACAGCGACTCACTCACCGGAACGATCTGACTGAAATAGCTGGCAAACACCATCGCCATCGCACCAATGTTCCCGGGACGAATGGCCCAGAACGAAGCCCATGCGAACATGAATCCGAAGGGCCTGCCAAACGCGCGTTTTAAATAGACATAGTCACCGCCAACAGCATTGGGGTGAGTCGTGGTAAGTTCAGCGAAGCAAGCGGCTCCGACCAACGCCACCAATCCGCCGATGAGCCACACCAGAATGAGCATCGAAAGGCTGCCGGAAAAGCTGGCGATCAACGGCGAAGTTCGAAAGATCCCTGCACCGATAATGGTACCGACAATGATGCAAATGGAGTCGATGAGCGTCAAAGTTCGCTTGGGAGCCGAGTTTTCAGTTGGCACAAGCGGCGAATTTGAGTTCATATTTTGGCTTTCCGCGTCCAACGATAAAAGCAACGTTCAATCGAGATTGGGGGAAGTCAATCAAGTGACCAACGAATAATCAATTGAAAGTTTACATTGTCTCCAGCCAAACAACCGACTGACAAATCGCTTTCGAGCCGAAATTGTCGATGGTCTGGACTTTTTAAGGCCCATCTATATAGAATGGGCGTAGAGTTTTTACTTACTTTCTTGTATCTCAAAGGGGTTTTATGCCAAAAGAAGAGTCTTATGAAGTTGATGGCACCGTTACACAAGCGCTTGCCAATACACGTTTCCGAGTTGAACTGGAAACGGGTGATGAAGTTCTTGCGCACGTTTCAGGCAAGATGCGTCAACACTTTATCCGTATCGTACCGGGCGACAAAGTCCGCGTCGAACTTTCTCCCTACGATTTGACCAAGGGTCGAATTGTCTTCCGCGAACGTTAATACGTACTTGATACGAACGTTCTGCTGAGATTCTCTCAATTTTCTGAGTGGCTAACGGGATCGCGGTTTGCGCTTTGCGCTTTGGTTTGCGCTTAGATCGTAGATTGCCGGATGCTATACCGGATGCCTATTCCACGTCGGTACCTGCGAATCGAATCCGCTCATCTTCCACGTCCAACAGAACGGACAACTCATAGAGATTTTCGTACCCATATCCGTGCAGATTAATAAATGTGGGAACATTGAGAGCCAGTGTGACACTCTTTGTTGCAAAGTTCACCGGGTCGTTGTCGAAGTTGTTGTTGCAATAGATGAGAATGCGTGTCTCCTTCGACGGAATGACTTTCGCAAGTTTCGCCTCAGTGAAGTCCGAGAAGTTGAGATGCACAGCGCCGGCTACGTGCTTACGATCAAAGGCTTCTTTGGATCGCGTATCGAGGATCAGCGTCTCGGGTTGTTTCGCCATCTCCAACCACCGTTCGATCGAAACCAGCCGCTCACTTCGATATTCCTCCAGCTCGGTCGCCGCCTTCAGAAAGCCCTCGTAGTCGACCTTCGCCGGTCGTGGAGCGGAAGCCTGTTGAACTGAAGCCTGTTGGCCGTTCAATATTGTGGGCTCCTGTTGGTCCTGAGCTTGCCAAGTAAACATGCAGACGAGCAAACAAACAATCGAATTTAAAACGGGAGTTCGTCGTGGCATAGCGTGATCCTTATCGTGGTCATTTCAGATGCGAATATCGAGACTGATCGTCGGACGAAGCCGCACAGGAAAAGTTCCCAATTTTCGAAATTTTGCTCCACTCGATTCTCTTTTTAGCCACCATGGCCAACGGGTGCTTTGCCAATAGAAGTGTGAACTCTCTGGCAAACGATCGTCCGCAACACGCTGCTTGTTGCTATAATTTTCGTTGCTTAGACCGTGATCATGCGGTTTTAGTTCTCTGGCTGATAACCAGTTTACCGTCCATTTTTCGATTCAATTTGAGCCATTCATGTCGACAACCGACTCCAATCTCGATGCGGCCATTGCCGAAGCCAAAGACCGGCTTGACCACCACGCTTATGAAATGGTGCAGCGGCACTTTCATGATTCGACAGGTTGCCCGTTCTGGTTGGAGAAGAAAGCCGGTTTGGGTTTCGACCCCCTGACGGAAGTCAAATGTTTTGATGACTTGAAAAAGTTTCCTCTTTTCGAAGACGACTGGCTGCGCGGCGGACCAGTTGAACGCTGGCAGATGAAAGACATGAAAGACCAGCCGACTTATGTCTTTGAAACCGGCGGAACGACGGGTGTTCCCAAAAGCCGCGTGGTCGTGAATGACTTCCGCGATGACTACGAGCTATTTTCTGACACGTTGCCGGACGAGTATTTTCCTCGCGGTGGAAACTGGTTGATGCTTGGCCCGTCGGGTCCGCGCCGGTTGAGACTGGCCGTTGAACATCTGGCTCAGTATCGCGGCGGAATTTCTTTCTGTATCGATCTCGATCCTCGGTGGGTGGTGAAGCTAATCAAAAAAGGCTGGATGGAGCATTTACAGGAATACAAAAAACACTGTATCGACCAAGCCATCACGATTCTCACCGCCGACCACAACATCAAGTGTATGTTTGCAACGCCAAAATTGATCGAGTCATTGTGCGATGGACTCGATGAGCGCGGCATGACGATGAAAGACACCGGCATCACAGGTATTTTTTCTGGCGGAACCGAGTTCACTCCTCAATGGACCCGGTTTTGCGTCGAAGAGTTGTTCGACGGACCGGCAGAAGAAAGCGGCATCTATATGACACCTACGTATGGCAACACGTTGATGGGGTTGGCTTGTAGCAAACCGGTCACCGCGAAAGACAAATACAAAATCTCTTACTACGCGCCTCAACCTAGAGCCGCGACCGAAGTCGTGGACTTTGATGACCATACGCAAACCGTTGGCATTGGAGAAACAGGCCGCGTAAAATTAACAACACTGACTCCAGAGTTCTTCATTCCAGGATTTTTGGAACGGGACGAAGGCGAACGAGAAGCACCGTTTGAGAAGTTTCCTTGGGCTGGCGTCAGCGGCGTGAGGCCTTATCACAAAATCGCATCGTCAACGACCGTTGGCGTTTATTGAGGAATGGGAATTCGAGGCTCGAGGTCGGAAGACATGCTTCTACTCGATTAGCGACCTCCCGTTTAAAACATCTTTCAACCAAAATCAGCTCAAGGACCAACTCCGTTGTTAGAAATTCCAGTCATCCGATGGGGTAAGCCCTACGAATCGCTTGAGACGACCGAAGTCACGCACTTCAATACGGGCGAACCGATCGCGAAAGTTCATTCTGCCAACGGCGGTTTGGTCACGCGTGATATGCGGAAAGCCGATCAGGCTCGTAACGTACTGCGCGAATTCAGCTGCGAAGAATTGATTGCAAAAGTCGGACAAGCCGCTGACTTGTTTGAGAGTGCAACCTTGCCATTGGGCAATGGAACGCAGTCGCCTGACGAATTCGTGCATCATCAATCGGCTTCGACGGGACTTCCACAGCACATGTGCAAATCGAACATGACGAAGAACTCGTTCGTGATGCGAAACATGACCGAGATTCTCGACTGTTTGACTCGAGGGCTTGATCTCAACATTTTTTCTCGAGGCTACGGCGTCGAATCGCGCGGCGTGGTGGTTAGTTATCAAGCGCAAACACCAGTGCTGGGCGCGGTGCTGCCTTCAAACTCGCCGGGCGTTCATACGCTTTGGCTGCCCGCGATTCCATTGCAGATTGGGTTGGTGCTCAAGCCTGGATCGTCGGAGCCGTGGACGGCTTATCGAGTTGCATCAGCATTCGCAGAAGCCGGAATTCCACCCGAAGCCATCTCGCTCTATCCGGGCGGTCACGATGTTGGCGGCCAGTTGATGACCAGTTGTACGCGCAGCATGATTTTTGGAAGTCAGAAAACCGTCGATCAGTATGCGAGCAACCCGGGCGTTCAAGTTCACGGTCCCGGTTTCTCAAAGATCTTTCTCGGCGACGATTGCGTTGATGACTGGGAGCAGTATCTCGACATGATGGTCGAAAGCGTTTACATCAACGGCGGTCGAAGCTGTATCAATTGCTCAGCCATTTACGCGTCGCGTCACACGATGGAAATCGCAGAAGCAATCGCGGCCAAGGTCGGACCGATCGAAGCCCTCCCTCCCGACGATCCGAACGCAGGGCTTGCCGCGTTCACCGTTGAAGGGATGGGGCAAGCCGTCTGGAACATGGTTGCCGAAGACCTGAAAGCCGATGGAGTCACCGATTGCACCGCCCAGTACGGTGACCGAGTCGTCGAACTCGAACGCGCGTCTTACATTCGTCCGGTCATCGCCAGAGCGGGCAGCCCCGAGTGTCCAATTGCCAGCAAAGAGTTTATGTTCCCGTTTGCCACGGTTGTGGAGTGTCCACAAGACAAGATGTTGAAAGCCGCCGGCCCGACGCTGGTTGGAACGGCAATTACCGAGGATCAGAACTTCATCAATCAGTTGACGGATGCGACAAACATTGATCGACTGAACATTGGCCCGATCCCAACGAACCGATTGAACTGGCTTCAGCCGCACGAAGGAAATATCATCGACTTCCTGTTTCGCTCGCGGGCTTATCAAATGCCGGCGGAAAAAGTTGAAACGGTAAAGGCTTAATTGCCGGTCCGTCAACCAAGATCATGCTTTCAAGAACATCGTTAGAAAACAACAACCTATGCCCGCGAACGATTTTGATTTCCGACTCCGTACGCGGATGGTTTGCGGACCCGATTCGATCGAGAAAATCGGCGAGCTAGCCAATGAGCTCGGTTGCCAACGGGCGATGGTCGTTACCGATCCAGGAATCATGGCGGCCGGGCATGTGACTCGTGCGACGGATTCGCTAAACAAGGCAAATATTCAGCCGTTTGTATTCGAGGGAGCTCGCGAGAACCCGACAACGGAGCACGTTGATCACGGATTGGCCGCCGCGAAAGAGTTCAAACCTGATTTGTTGATTGGGCTTGGTGGCGGAAGTTCGATGGACTGTGCCAAGGGAGTTAACTTCGTTTATTCCTGCGGCGGAAAAATTCAGGACTACTGGGGGATCGGGAAAGCAACCAAGCCAATGTTGCCGATGATCGCCGTACCAACGACAGCCGGAACTGGCAGCGAGATGCAATCGTTCGCTTTGATTTCCGATGCCGACACACATGTGAAAATGGCATGTGGCGACAAAAGAGCCAGCTGTAGCATCGCGATCCTTGACCCGAAACTTACGCTCACACAACCTGCGATGGTCACGGCACTGACCGGAATCGACGCCGTCTCGCACGCGGTCGAAACTTACGTGACGACACGTCGCAATGACGTGTCTCTGATGTACTCACGCGAGTCGTGGAAGTTGTTGGCGGCAAATTTCCAAACGGTGTTGCGCGAACCGAAAAATCTTGACGCCCGAGCGGCGATGCAATTGGGTGCGGCTTACGCGGGAATCGCGATCGAGAATTCAATGCTTGGGGCAAGCCATGCTTTGGCCAACCCACTAACAGCGACTTATGACACACCGCACGGACAAGCCGTCGGTTTGATGTTGCCTCACGTGGTTCGGTTTAACGGTCGGAAATTCGAATCGTGGTACCAGGAATTGCTTGGCGCCAGTGAAAACTTGAGCGGGCTTCCAAAGGCTTCGACCGGGTCGGCTGGTTTGGCCGAGTTTTTGACGGAGCTGGTTGCCGAAGCAAAATTGCATACGCAGCTTGGCAATTGTGAAGTTGAACACGAAAAATTGCCGGAGCTTGCAGAAGCTGCCGCAAAACAATGGACAGGAACATTTAATCCGCGACCTGTTGATCAGCATTCGTTGTTAGAATTGTATGAGCTGGCGTTTTAACGCACTTGCTTCGGTCAAACACATGGGCTTCAGTCAAAACGCGTTCAGTCAAACCGCAGTAGTCAAAGCGAACCAAGATTAGCCACGAACGTGGCGACAGCGCGTAGCCGTGGGCGTAAGCCAATGGTTTGGATTACCCGCCGATGGTAAGCCCCGAATGGGGCAACAGCAGATTCTGTCTTGGCCGTAAAACGAGTCCGTCCGCAACAACCTTTTGTATTGACGATTCAAATGTTCAAAACACGAAATTGCTTTTCCGTATTGGTCGCAATGCAATGCGTTGTGCTCATTGCTTTTGGCACATTACAGGCTCAACCGCAACAGCCAAAACAAACGGACGCTGCCGCGAAACCAGTTGCATCCAATGCCGATAGCCAACCTTCAGTGAAACTCGATTCAAAGCCGGACCAACAAGAAAAGTCGCAACGCAAAGACTGGCCACTGTTCCGTGGCGACGTTGCTTCGACTGGGGCGCTCCCCGAAAGCATCGGCGACGAACTAACTGAAGTTTGGAAGTTCAAATATCCCAAAGGCGCATTTGACAGCTCGCCCATTGTCGTTTCTGACCAAGGCAACAAAACGGTTTACGTTGCGGGAATGACCGTCAACGTGATTGGCAAGTTGGTTGCCATCGATTTTGAGTCCGGCGAGAAGAAGTGGGAATTCGAATCCGAAGAAGGATTTATGACGTCGCCTTCATACCGGGACGGGAGAGTTGTCGTCGGCGACATGATGGGCACGATTTTTTGTGTGGACGACCAAGGTAAACTGGTTTGGAAGTATGCAGCGCAAGGCGAGATCAACTCGTGTGCCAATTTTTTCGAATCACTCGTATTGATCGGATCTCAAGATGCGACGCTGTATGCTTTCGATGCGGCTACAGGTGACATAAGTTGGAAACATGAAACGAGCGATCAAATCCGATGTACGGCAACCTTGGCCGAGGACCGTTGCTTTCTTGCAGGTTGCGACGGATTCATGCACGCTGTTTCCGTTAAAGACGGGACAGAAATTGGAGTCGTCGAAATCGGCTCGCCGACCGGTTGCACGCCCGCAGTGCTTGGCGACAACGTTTATTTTGGAACCGAGCAAGGCGACTTCTATTCCGTCAACTGGAAGACGATGAAAGTCAACTGGAAATTCGCCGATCCCGACGGCGCGACTTCGATCCGTGGATCAGCCGCGGTAACAAAAAATCAAATCGTATACGGCGCGCGTAACCGAAAACTTTATTCGCTCGACCCGGCAACCGGTAAACCGCTTTGGACAGTTACCTTAAAAGCCAGAATTGATGGTTCGCCCGTTATTGCAGGTGACCGGGTGTATGTTGGATCAACGGATGGCCGATTGACGATTCTTGACTTGAAGAACGGAACCGAGTTGTGGCAGAAACAGCTTGACGGTTCGATTTTAGGTTCGCCTGCTATCGCGGACGGGCATTTAGTCGTTGCCACTGAACGGGGCGTCGTCTATTGTTTAAAGGGTAAGATCGAACCCTGATTAACACGATTTCTCTGGGTCGCAGTTAGAGATTTCTGCGGTTGGAGATTTCGATGGGCGCTCTCAATTTACAAATACTTCCTGGCCACAATCAGTCGTGGCGCAGAAAAAGAACACATGGCGGAATCAACAAAAACAGAAGTCGGCAGTTATTTCATTTCGAACTATCCGCCATTTTCGCAATGGTCCAAGGATCAATTATCCGAAGTCCAATCGGCGCTTGACAGCACTCCGGCAACAGATACGCCGCTGGGTTTGTACTTGCATATCCCGTTCTGTCGAAAACGTTGCAAGTTCTGCTACTTCAAAGTTTTCACCGACCAAAACGCAAAAGAGATTGAAGCTTACGTCGCCGCGTTGTGCCGTGAGATTGAGTTAGTCAGCAAACTCCCTGTGATGGGCGATCGCCCGTTTCGATTCGTTTACTTTGGTGGCGGCACACCTTCGTTTTTGAGCTCCCGGCAACTGACCTCATTGGTTGATCGCTTGCGTGCAAACATCAACTGGGATCAAGCCGAAGAGGTCACGTTTGAGTGCGAGCCGGGAACGCTGCAAGAAAACAAAATCAAAACACTAAAAGAACTTGGTGTGACGCGGTTGAGCCTCGGCATCGAAAACTTTACCGATTCGGTTCTCGAAGAAAACGGACGTGCGCATCTTTCGAAGGAAGTTTACAAAGCCTGGGACTGGATCAAAGCAGCCGACTTTCCAAACGTAAACATCGATTTGATTTCCGGCATGGTCGGCGAAACCTGGGACAACTGGAAATACAACATCGCTGAGGCAATCAAACTTTCACCAGAAAGCGTGACGATCTATCAGATGGAGCTTCCGTTTAACACGGTTTACTCCAAAGATATTTTGGGCAACAAAATTGAAACGCCGGTTGCAGATTGGCCAACGAAACGCGAATGGCTTAACTATGCTTTCGATGAGTTCCTGGGAGCTGGCTACAAAATCAGCAGTGCTTACACGGTCGTCAAAGACAACAGCAAAGTGAACTTCAGCTATCGAGATAATTTGTGGCAAGGTTCGGATTTGCTTGCCACGGGCATCGCCAGCTTTGGACACATTGGTGGCGTTCACTATCAGAACAAAGCCGACATGAAAGAGTATCAGTCGGATCTGGTCGAGCACGGGAAACTTCCTCTGGGACGCGGGTATAAACCAACGCCGCACCAATTGCTGGTTCGCGAGCTGATCTTGCAACTGAAAAAAGGATATCTCGACATCGGATATTTTCAGAAGAAATACGATGTTGATATCGTTGATCACTGGGATGCTGAATTCAAAGCTCATCAAGATGAAGGGATGCTCGAGATCGGTGATGAGCAGATCAAGCTAACTCGTAAAGGATTCTTGCACGCCGACGCGTTGTTGCCGCCGTTTTTCGAAGCAGAACATCAAGGAGTTCGCTACACCTAATGGATACGTTAACGTTCATGATGGGTGAATTCGAAGCCGAGTTTCCGACAGACCGACAATACGCCAAAAACCACATGTGGGCTGAGGCGATTGAAGACCAGCCTGGTAAATTTCGATTCGGCTTTACGGCTTACTCGGTCCGGTTGTTGCAGGATGTCTATTTTCTCGATTGGGATATCGAAACCCCCGCCGAGCTCGCGCTCGGGCAGGAGTTTGGGTCGATCGAAAGCAAGAAGGCGGAAAGCTCTTTGTACTCGCCGCTGGCTGGCACGCTTGTCGAATTTAATCCAGTGCTGATGGAAGACCCTTCGGCCATCAATGTAGACAAGTACCAATCGGGCTGGCTGTTCGACATGGCGACCAGCGACAACTCTCCGCTGATGTCTGCAGAATCGTATGTGGAACTGCTGGTTGATGTTTGGGATAAAACGCAGCGAACCATCAAAGGACAATTGAACGAATAGCCTGTTTCTTTGCCTACATGCACTTAGTTTTTTACGTACGCCCAGAAATCTGGTTTTCTTCGGCGCCTGATGTTAATCCAGGCAGTCCAGTCAATATTTAACGAACAGGCCATGTGCTGCGCCGTCGTCGACTTTGCCGCTTATTCGGATCAACCCGCCTGTGATTCCGATTTTTCAGATCATTCCGACAAGTAGGCTCTGATTGTGCGGAATTTATTGACGATGTCAGACGCAGGCGTTGTAAGGAATCCGTTTGTTTGAGCATGTTCATGGTCCCGAGATCATGGATCGAGTTGCAAACGACTAACAGCCTTGCGATTCAAAATATTTGACCCAGAGAAGTCCATGGCGTTTGAAACGCAGGGATCAGTTCAAAAAAGGAGTTTGTGATGAAACGGTTTTGGCATACTTGGCTCGCGATTGTTGCTTCGGTAACGATGGCCGGCTTTGCTAACGCTCAAAACGACTGGAACCAACCTTCGGAAATTGGATCCTATCAGTCGATTCTATCCCGAGCTGGCTACGACAATGGCATGGCTGGCGGAATGCAAGGCGGCGCCGGTTGCGCTGGATGCGACAGCGCGGCCATGGGCGGTCAGATGATGGGTGGCGGCCAGATGATGGGCGGCGGTCAAATGATGGGCGGCGGCCAGATGATGGGCGGCGGCCAGATGATGGGCGGCGGCCAGATGATGGGCGGCGGTCAGATGATGGGCGGCGGTCAAATGATGGGCGGCGGTCAGATGATGGGCGGCGGTCAGATGATGGGCGGCGGCCAAGTCATGGGCAGTGGCATGGCGTCTGGTCAGGCGATGATGGGCAATGTCGTTGACGGCGAAATGATGCAAGCCGACCAGGGAGCGATCATGAGTGGCGGTTTCGGCGGTGCTTATCAAGGCGCAGTCGGCGGCTATTCAGCTCCTGTATACTCGGCGCCTGTTTATTCAGCGCCTGTTTATTCAGCACCGGCTTACTCTACTTATCAAAGTGCACCTGTTTTCGTTCCTGGTGCGGCCCTGCGAGGCCAACGCGCGAATTTTGTCGGCGGTATCTATGGATTGCACTTCGACCGTGATTTCGAAGACAAGCGTCAAGTTGCTCAGAATCCATCTGGACAACGCCTCTTCACCGATCAAGCACAAAGTGATCTAGACGGGTACGGACTTTCCTTGACCCGCCGCGGCGCGAATGGTAAAGGATTGGGAATCAACTACTGGGCCTTGAATCCTTCGGCAGGAGTTGCTGAGCTAAGTGGATCACCGGTTTACACGACGATTCGGGGTTATGGAGATCTCTGGCACGGAACCAGCGGAACCAACCTGTTCGATACATATGCGTTTGGAACGACTCAACGCGTTGTTCGTGACACCGATATTAACAACCTGGAATTTAACTTCCTGCACAATGGCGGATCTTACAACAAGCTCGGCCGTCGCGGTAACTACGAGTTGCTTGCGGGGCTACGTTGGTTCCAATTCGATGAGACATTGTCATACATCTCAGACAATGACGTTGTTGCATATCCAACCTACCCAGCTCAAATCACGTACGAGTCATCGGTTACGAACACGTTGCTTGGATTCCAGCTTGGTGGTCGAAACGAATTGTGTCTTGGTAGCAGAATGCGTTTGTTCACAGGCTTCAATGGAGGCATCTTTAACAACGACATTAGTGTTCGTCAGCGGTTCTTTGATGAAACAGGTTACAATCCGATCATCAACAGCGGAGCATTCGCTGGCGACGCCTACGACTTTTCTGACGACAAGAACGACGTTGCGTTCCTTGGCGAAATTGACTTGGGCTTGATCTATCAACTCTCGTCTAAGTTTCGTGCCCGAGTTGGATACCGTGCATTGGGTGTTGGTGGCATCGCTTTGGCTGGCGATCAAATGCCATACGACTACACCGATCGCAACGAAATCGAGCGAGCTCAATCTAACGGCAGCCTCTTGCTGCACGGCGGATACTACGGACTGGAAATGTGCTTCTAAGCTAACTTGCCAATCCTGACAAAAACAAACGCCACAGTGAATTTCACTGTGGCGTTTTTTGTTTTATCTACAGGACCGTCGCGCGTTACTTGTTGGGAGCAATCGTGCAAATCATTCTGCGTGACTGTTGAGATGGCCGGCTTTCGACTTTGCCGTGCTCGGAAAGCTTTTCGATAATGCCTTCCATCACTTTGCGGCCTTCTTGAATATGAGCCATTTCACGACCGCGAAACAGAACCGTCACCTGAACTTTGTCGTTATGTTCAAGGAAGCTGATTGCCTGCTTCACTTTGAATCCGATATCGTGTTCGCCAGTTTTGGGACGCACGCGGATTTCTTTGAGCTTTGTCTGATGGTGCTTGTTCTTGGAATTACGCTTATTCTTATCGTACTTGAACTTTCCAAAGTCCATGATTCGACAGACGGGCGGCTTTGCTTCAGGAGCAACTTCGACAAGATCAAGTCCTGCTTCTTGTGCTTTAGCAAGTGCATCGGCTGTCGGGATAACTCCTAATTGTTCTCCGTCCTGATCAATAACTCGGATGGGTGTAATCCGGATCGATTCGTTTATGCGATTTGGTAATCCTGAGATTTTGTGTGTTCCTTACAAATGGAAATATGTGTTGCCTGCAAACCCGCTGGTTTGCTCGTAGCATGTTAATTATTGGTCACATAGGCAGCTTACGTCAACAGAATCTATACAAGAATCCGCAAGCTTCTCGTTGAATCGAAGCGAATCAGGGCTTAAGTTGATTCTGGACCCTGCCTGCGAACTGTTTTCTCAGCGACTTCTTTGGAGAACTTTGCGATCGCATCGGCGATTGGCATCGCTCCCAGGTCACCATCGTAACGATCACGGACCGACACGGTACCGGTTTCGGCATCCCGCGGCCCCACAATCAACAGGTAGGGAATTAGGTCCAGTCGACCTTCGCGAATTTTTGCACCAAGTTTTTCCGCGCGATAATCGCTCTTCACTCGGAAGCCTTCTGAGATCAGCTGCTGTTCGACACGGCGACCATAATCCTCTGACTTGTCGCTAACGGTCAGCAAACGAATTTGCTCTGGCGCCAACCACATCGGAAACGTTCCGGCAAAGTGCTCGATCAACACACCAATGAATCGCTCCATTGAACCGAACGGCGCTCGGTGGATCATAATCGGACGATGAAGCTGGTTGTCAGCGCCGGTATAGTTCAAATCAAAACGTTCCGGCAAATTGTAATCGACTTGGACCGTTCCCAACTGCCACTGGCGGCCGATGCAATCTTTGACAACAAAGTCAATCTTGGGTCCGTAGAACGCAGCTTCGCCTGGATCTTCCGAAAAGGGTTTACCCAATGACTTGGCCGCCAACCGGCAAGCCTCTTCCGCCAAATCCCATTTCTCCGGTTCGCCAACATATTTGTCGCTATCCGGATCGCGCAAGCCAACACGCACACTGTAGTCGTCCATGCCCATCGCATTGAAAACAGTTTTCACCAACTCCAGGCAACCGGCGACTTCTTCGTTAAGCTGTTCTTGCGTCACAAACAAATGCGCATCGTCCTGAGTGAATCCGCGAACGCGAGTTAGCCCGCCGAGCTGACCCGACTTTTCATAACGGTAGACCGTTCCAAACTCGGCCAGTCGAATCGGCAGATCGCGATAACTGCGCTGTTGCGAATCGTAAATCTTGATGTGATGTGGACAGTTCATCGGCTTGAGCAGATAACCGTCGATCTCGCCATCTTTCATCCGGTTGGACAACTCGCCGCAAGTGCATCCTTCTTCCGCCATTTGGGAAAGCTGCTCGCGCGAGACAAGGGCAGGGTACTGGCTTTCCTGGTAGTACGGAAAGTGCCCGCTGGTTTTGTAAAGTTCGAGACGGCCAATGTGTGGCGTGAAAACTTGATCATATCCCTGCCGGCGCAGATGGCTGGATATAAAGTCCTGCAACGCTTGTCGGACAAAGGCGCCTTTAGGAGTCCACAACACAAGTCCTTGACCGACCATGTCGTCCATGTGGAACAGGCCAAGCTTGCGACCTAACACACGATGGTCGCGTTTTTTGGCTTCTTCCAAAGCCGCCATGTGCGCGTCGAGATCTTTCTGCTGAAAAAATGCGGTCGCATAAAGCCGTTGCAACTGGTCCCGGTTCTGATCGCCTTTCCAATACGCACCAGCAATTGAAAGTAGCTTGAACGCGCCGATTGATTTCGGGGTCGGCACATGAGGCCCTCGACAGAGGTCGAGAAACTCACCTTGCTGGTAAAACGAAAGCGTTGCGTCATCAGCAAGCCCTTCGTTGATGTGCTCGACTTTGAACTCCTGTTTCATGTCATGGCAGATTTGCAGCGCTTCTGGCCGATCGCGCTCAACACGCTCAAACGGTTCGTCCAACTCAATGATCTTCTTCATCTCGGCTTCGATCGCCGGAAAGTCATCTTCGGTCAACGGCGGATTGCATTTGATGTCGTAGTAGAATCCGTTTTCCAACGCCGGACCAAACGCCAACTGCACGTCTTTTCTGATCCGCATCACGGCGCGGGCCATCACATGGGCACAGCTGTGTCTCATCGTCTCAAGAGCTTCATCACTTTTCTTGGTGACGATTTTCAGATCGACCTCATCGCCGGTCGGAATTTCAAAATCAAGTTTTACCGGTTGCAAATTGACTTCGCCCCACAGCGCGGCGCGGGCAAGCCCACTACCGATACTTTTGGCGACGTCTTTGACGGTCACTCGTTCTTCAAATTTTTTTACAGATCCATCAGGGAGTTTAACACTAGTCATCGAAATTGAACTTTACTGGCAAGAAATCGTTTGCCCGCATCTACAAATTGCGAGCTTAATGGGGCAGTATAGGTACTCTGACAACTTGCCGGAATATCGGTTCGGTGCTGTGCAAGGAATTGCACCATCAAAAAGCGAATTTTGAGGCGATAGCTGGGCTCACCCGGTGCGACAAATTCGGTAGCGTTTGGGAAGGAATTCGATTTGCCGCAAAGCAGACATCAGCCCTGAGCGAGGAGAGCGAGCTCTTGTAGCAGGGCGAGTTCTAGTAGGAGGGCGAGCTTTTTGTCGGAGGGTGAGCTTTTGTTGGGAGGCGAACTCTTGTTGGGAGGGCGAGCCGCGCAACCACGTCATGGAACATTTAAATTGATCTGGCTATCAAATCACCACTAGAAAAATTGTGGAACGATCATCAACAATGTGAAAACAACTGAGACCGGGAGACCGATCATCGTTGCGCGCCGCCAGCCTTTGGCCGCTTTGGGAACCATAATCCAGGCCGCAATGAACAGCGCCAAGCTGACCGGTCCAACAAAGAAAAACAGCCAACCCACGATCACCAGGAATTTTTCAACGAGCCCGATGCGGACCCGAAATCGACTGGCCCTTTCTTCCGGCCGCAAACTCAACAGCTCATCCAGATCCGTCGTCGTCCGACAAGTCGCTTCACATTGCGGACACTTCACGGCCGTTTCATAAGTCTTCCAAACCGTCACGAGCCCCAGAAACTTGTCCCGCGTTTCAAAACGAAGCGCATCTGTTGCGCTCGACTTGTCGCAGCTCGGACAATCAAACTGAATTTCAGCGTTGCCGATAAGCCTACGTTCTTCGTGAATTTGCATTCGACTGTCCGTTCATTCAATTGCAATCGGCCCGCGCATCGCATACTTGAAATTCTTGCTGAGCACATTCTGGTCGTCAAATCTGTGCAAAGTGACCGATCAAACTATCTTACTCCTTTATCGGTCCCCATCCAGTTGAGCAGTTTCTCCAAACTGATGACTTCCACTTCATGTTCTTCAGCTTGTCGTTTTAGCGATTCAACAGCCATCCCAATTTTGTCGGCGCTTGGACCTTCTTTGGGAATAGTGCCCAAGACCAGATATCGGACGGTTGAGTCGATCTTCCCGACGATATGCCCTTGATCGTCATGAAGAGCAGAGATTGATCCTCCGTTCAACATAATCTTTTCAATGAGAACTGCCTGATCAGATGTTGAATCTTCATCGATATCGAAGAAGCCTGCGATTGCAATGGCTGGACGGTAGATACTCGCAAACTCGTCCCACGCTTCTTCGTCGCTAGAGTCGCGAACGCGGAGAAGCAAACTGGCATTCGTTTTTGGAGCTACCACTTTTTCCACCTAGTCTTTGAACCTGTCCTTTAATGCACCATTCTCGCAAAACACTACACACAGTTCAGAAGAAAATCTGACACGATTATTTCTAAAATCTCTCTTTTCGAAGAAGTTCAACGAAGTCACGACAGATTCATTGCCGGCCAGGAGGAAATACCGGTTTTGTCGAGCCTCGCCGTGAATTCGCTTGGTTTTTTATGTAATGACACATTTTAATGGAACTAGCCATTAACGCATTTCATCTGTCTTTGGCGGCACGTGAAGAAAGTCGCTGTGAAAACGGATTCGACTGCTGCAATTAAAATTTGTTTGGAACTTAAGCACCTGATCAACGTCCTAGGTTGATCAGCTTCGTTAGAATTTTGGGAGACCGACCATGCGTCCGTCACGATCAATGATCAAACAACTCGCCGTCCTGTTTTTCGCTATTCCACTCTTCTCATTGGGCTTTATGATCCAATCCACGACAGCACAAGAAATCACTTTCTGGGAAGAGTTTGCGCTCAGCGCCAACCGCGTTGAAGCTCTCGAGAAACTCGTCCCTGGCAGTGAAGATTACTACTTCTTCCACTGTATGCATTACCAAAATCAGGATCAGCTTGATCAAGTCGAATCGATGCTGAAAAAATGGCTTAAGCGACACGGGCGAACGCAGCTTGTTCAACAAATCGAAAACCGACAGGCGCTACTGCGCTACAGCGAAGACCCGCGAGCAACGCTTAATTTCCTGACCGATCGGCTCAACCTGAGCTTCACCCACCAACGTCAAATCCCTCGCGCCCAACGTGATTTACCCACAGAACTTGATCCCGCTTTGGTCGACATCAAGAAACTCTTGGCTCGTGCTTTGCGTCGCGACTCCAACTCACTTGGGCGCATCGATGACGACGGATTGCTATTACTTGCCGACACGGTCCTCAACACTCGCCAGCGTCGGGACTTGCTCAACCGTTTGACCGTTCCGAACTTCCCGAACCTTGTCGACTTGATCGCCAAAGATCTCAAGTCGACAGACTCTCGCGGGTTTTCGTCGCTGAAAATCCATACGAAACTCACCCGCGAGCAGATGGATCAGCTCGTTGAAAAAATCCCTGCTCTCAAGAACGAGAAAAAATTTGTTTACGAATACCTCCTTCGGTTGCACCCCAATGAAGACATCGACTGGCGCGTCGACCGAACGGCGTACCGGGAATACCTTGATGGGATTTGGAAGTACGTAAAGACTTTGGGATCCGATCGACATTTCCGCAGCCTCAAAGCTTGTATCTTGTTCCACAAATTGCAGCTCGACCTCGACGAAGGGAAATACAACAAATCGCTGTTTCTCGAATACCTCGAAATGCCGAGAAACGCATCTTATTTGAACAAAGACTTCCTGAAAAAAAGTCGCCGCACCAATCCGCCAATCAATTTGACGGACGACTTTCGAAAGTTCATTCACGTTCTACCCATCTCCGATGATGAAGCGCTCGTTCGCGAATACCTTCATCACTTCCTGGTCAAGGAACCCAATACAAAACAATACGAGCCCTATCTTTCAAACGAATACCTAAAGCAGCAATTCGCAACGGCGAAAATCCTCAACGGCATCGGCGACCAGGAAGCATGGGCTTCGATGCTGACTCCAGACGAGTACAAATCGTTGCGGGAGCGAATCGACATTGAATTCGATCGCACCAATCCAGAATTTTTCGGCGTGGACGACAACGTTGAAATCAAGCTGTATACAAAAAACGTCGACAAACTGATCCTCAAAGTTTTCGAAATCAACACAGCGAACTATTACAAACAGCTCAACCGGGAAGTCGATACCGACGTGAATCTCGATGGCTTGGTCGCCAACTTTGAGCAATCTTTTGAGTACGACGACTCACCGTTCGCAAGAAAACTACGCACGATCAAACTCGATCAAATCAAAAAACGTGGCGTCTACGTCGTCGACTTTATCGGCGGCGGCAAAAGCTCGCGGGCTTTGATTCGCAAAGGTCGTTTGCAAATGATTGGCCGTACGACATTGGCTGGCCAGCGTTTCAACGTCTTCAACGAAAGCAGTGCGGTCGTGCTCGATGCCTCCATCTGGATCGCCGGCCGACAACATACCGCCGACGAAAAAGGAAACATCGACGTTCCGTTTTCCACGCGGCCTTCGCGCCAAAACGCCGTCATCTCTCAAGGCAACTTTGCTTGCCTGCAGACTTTCGACCAGGTCGCCGAGAAGTTTTCTTTCGACGCTGCATTCTATGTCGATCGAGAATCTCTAACTCGAGACAACCAAGCCGACGTCATCATCCGTCCGTCGCTTCGCGTCGCCGGCAATCATCCCGTTCCAGTTGCGATGATTAAAAACGCGCGGTTGGAAATCACATCGACGAACCTCGACGGCATTACAACGACCAAGACCGTTGAAGGAGTCGAACTGACTAAAAACGGTGAAACAGTTGTATCGTTCAATGTTCCGCCGCGACTTCGACAGATTTCATTTGCCCTGTTCGGGACTGTCGAAAACTCGATTCGCAAAAAACAAAACCTGGTCGCGCGAGATGCGTTCGCAGTCAACATCATTGATCTGACCGACGAGATCCAGGACGTTCACTTGTTGCCAACCAACAAGGGTTACTATCTGGAAGTTCTTGGCAAAACCGGCGAAGTCCGCGCCAAACAGCCGGTCCGTATTCAATTTAAGTTCAGTGGACTTCGCGACAAAGTCAACGTCGACTTGCAGTCCGACAAAAACGGCTTGATCGGTCTTGGTGAGTTAAGTGCTGTTGAATCAATGAAAGCGACCGTCGCCGGTGGAAGCGAGCGCAACTGGAATTTGCGAACGCCGGGACAACACTTGTTCGCCAATTATCACATTCTGTCTGGTGAAGACCTGCGGATCTCGCTGCCCAACGATATCAAAACCGTCAATCGCGCCAATGTTTCGTTGTACGAAGTTCGCGCCCACCGATTGAATCGCGATTGCTTTGACAAAATCTCGGCCGCTCAAGGCGCGATCAAGTTCGCCAAACTCGAGCCGGGAAACTATGTGCTGCGTTTTCACAGTCGTCAACTTGCTGGTCGCCTTGAACCGATCATGATCCGTGTCGTCGAAGGCATGCAAGCCGCTGAAGTGCTGGTCGGCAAAAAACGAGTCGTCGAGAACCGTCCATCCAAACAGCCATATATCTTCCAGGCAAAATCGGCAGACGACAAAGTCACGATTCAACTCGAACACATTACCGATTCAACCCGGGTCCATGTCTTCACCAGTCGTTACCAAAATCCATTCGATCCGTTTTCGAATCTATCGTCGGTCCGCGCACCTGAGCCGTGGGTTTACATGCCATCCATTCGTCGTTCGGCGTACATGGAAGGCCGCACGATTGGCGAAGAGTTCCAATACATTCTTAATCGCCGCTACTTGAAACGTTACCCGGGAAACATGCTTGAGCGGCCCAGCCTGCTACTGAACCCTTGGGCGGTTCAAGAAACGATGAACCAGGCTCAGGTCGCAGCCCTCGGCGACAAATACGATATCGCTGGAACCGAAAGAGACGGCAAAAAATCGAAATCAAGATCGGCAAGAAAAGGTCAAAAACTCAACAACGATTTTGCTAACGTTGACTACCTCGGCGAAAGCAACGCCGTCATGCTCAACGTGAAACCAAACAAAGATGGCACGATCTCGTTGACAAAAGAACAAATCGGCAACGCGCAGAACATCACCGTCGTTGCAGTCGATGCGTTCTCTGTCGCGTCAACGAAGATCTACTTGCCTTTGAAAAAGCTGGCTCCCGTCGATCAACGTCTCGCCAGCGCCCTCGATCCGACCAAGCACTTTTCACAGTCGAAGCAAGTCAAGCTGTTGTCTGCCGGACAATCGTTAACGATCGAAGATCTTATTTCGTCTCGCGTGCAACATTACGACGAGCTTTCCGATGTCTTTGAATTGTTCAAGACGTTTGGGCGCGACTCGGGCAAGCTTCAGAAATTCGAATTCGTTCTCGACTGGAACGACAAGAAGCAAGAAGAAAAGCAATCGCTTTATTCAGAATACGCTTGTCATGAACTGAACTTCTTCTTGATGAAGAAAGACCCAAAGTTCTTCAAGTCCGTCGTCTTGCCCCACTTGGAACACAAACGAGAAAAGACTTTTGTTGATCACTATTTGCTTGATCACGATTTGACCGAGTACTTGTCACCGTGGAAATTTGCTCGACTGAATGTGGTTGAACGAATTTTGCTTTCTCAGCGAATCGAAGAACGTCGTGACGATCTTGTTCACAACATCGGCGACTTGTATTCCATCTCCCCAACGCCACGGCTCGAGTTTGATCGGTTGTATAACGCCGCGATGGTTGGACTGTCGATGGACCGGGGGATCGCGCAGCAATTGCGGCGAAAACGGCGAAACGAAGATCGTGAGTCGCTGGGCCGCATGAGCGAACTGAGTACTGCCGAGGAGGCGATGGAGCAGGACGCGATTGGAGACGGTGTTGTAATGGGCGGCGCTGTGATTTCGGGCGGTGGAATGGGTGGCGGAATGGGTGGTGCCGGGGGCGGAATGGCACCCGAATCGGCTCCAGCTCCAAATGCTCCACGCGATGTAAGCAAATTCTTTGACATGGATGATGCAAGCGAATCGCAAGGCCAAGCCAAAGATGTGCGCAAGCAGCGGACAAGTCGACTGCGTGCAGATTCGGTTGAAGAAGAAACCGTCCAACTGGGACTCGAGTTGAGACCTGGCGACGACTCAGCCGGTCGACAATTGTTTGAATCCCAAATGGCAATGCTTGGCGAGAAAGCTGAACTCGCTAAACCGCTTTACCGTCCCGTCGAGCCAACTCGCGAGTGGATGGAGAACAACTATTATCAATTGTTGCCAACACAGCAGAACACCGACCTGGTTCAAGTCAACCGGTTTTGGCGAGACTACGCCAATCATCAGAGCGGTGAGTTCCTGTCGTCCTACTTTGCGGAAGCCAGTCGGAACTTTACCGAAGTCATGTTTGCACTTTCGGTTCTCGATTTGCCGCTCAAAAATGCGAAAGAGAACATCGAATTTGTTGACGGTACGATGACCATCAAAGCTGATACGCCGATGATCGTCTTGCACCAGCAAAATACCGAGACTCCTTTCGAACGCGGCGAAACAAAACTGCTCGTCAGCGAGAACTTCTTCCAGAAAGATGATCGCTACCGATACGAAGGCTCGGTTCAGTACGACAAATTTATCACGGGCGACTTCCTGGCTCACATGCTTTACGGTTCGCAGGTCGTGATCACCAATCCCACATCAACTCCGATGTCGGTTGAAGTGCTGACTCAGATTCCACAAGGCGCTTTATCAGCCTCCGGATCACAGGAAACGCGAACCATTCAGTTTGAGTTACCTGCTTTCAGCACCCAGCGATTCGAGTACTCGTTCTACTTCCCGTCAGCCGGCGAATTCACTCACTATCCGGCTCACGTTTCATCCGACGGAAACGTCGTTGCGGTCGCCGACTCGTCTGGTTTCAACGTAATCGACAAACCAACGGAACTGGACATTGCGTCGTGGGCCTGGGTTTCACAAAACGGCACAGAAGATCAAGTCATTGACTTCTTGAATGAAAAAAATGTTCTACGATTGGATCTCGATTCGATTGCGTTTCGCATGCAGGACAAAGCGTTCTTTGCTCGAGCCGTGGAAACGCTTCGCCGCCGCTACATTTACAATCACACGCTGTGGTCGTATTCCGTGAAACACAATGACGAGCAAGCGATTTCTGAATTCCTCAGCCATGCCGACGGTATCACCACGCAATGTGGATTGGCATTCGATTCACCCATCTTGAAAATCGATCCGGTCGAACGAAATTGGTTTGAGCATCGAGAGTATTGGCCATTGGTCAACTCGCGAGCCCATCGACTGGGACCTCAACGCAAGATTTTGAACCCGAACTTCTTTGCCCAGTACGACAAACTGATGCGTGTATTGGCGAACAAGTCTGAACTGAACTCCGACGATCACCTGGTGGTGACTTACTTTATGTTGCTTCAGGATCGTATCGAAACGGCGTTGGATCATTTCGAAAAAGTCTCCACCGACAAGATCGAAGCCAAAATGCAGTACGACTACTGTGATGCTTATCTCGATCTCTATCGCGAGAAACCTGACGTCGCGCTTTCCAAAGCTCGCAAGTGGGAGAACTACCCAGTCGATCATTGGAGAGCCCGATTCGAAAACGTGATCGCGATGGTCAACGAAATTAATGGCGATGCGACAACGGTCGTCGACGAGAAAAACCAAATGCAGCAGCAAACCGCGATGGCTGCTCAATCGTCAAGTTTCGACTTCTCGATCGAGTCTCGCCAAGCGACGGTCAACTACCTGAACGTGACGGAGCTGACGATCAATTATTACGAGATGGACATCGAACTGCTGTTCAGCCGCAATCCGTTTTCACGCGATCAGTTGGATGGATTCTCGTTGATTCGTCCAAACCTGACGAAGACGGTTTCGTTGGCCGCAGATGGAAAGGCTGCCAAAGACGGCAAAGGGACTTACGAGTTCGAGCTTCCCGATGCGTTCAAGAACAAGAATGTGTTAGTCGAAATTGTCTCTGGCGACAAAACGAGGGCGCAAGCTTACTTTGCTCACTCACTCGACGTGCAGGTGCTTGAGAACTACGGCCAAGTCCATGTGACACAGCAGTCGGATACGAAATCGCAAGCCGTTTCCAAGGCGTATGTGAAAGTCTATTCGCGTCACGCGGACGGCACGGTCGAGTTCCACAAAGATGGCTACACGGACCTTCGAGGTCGTTTCGATTTTGTCTCACAAAGCAATCGTGGTCTCGGCGGAATCGTAGATTACTCGATCCTGATCATGAGCGATGAGTTGGGAGCAGTCATCCGAGAAGCCAAACCACCGTTGGAGTAAGATCTTGCAAGCGGCTTGCATGAACCGCTGGCGATTGCATGGACGGGTTGCAATTTCATGGGCAGCTTTCGTTCGATTGCCTGATGGCTTGCGACTGACTGTTTGGATGGCTTACGATTGCCTGGATGGCTTGCGCAAGCGACGCACACAGGACTCCCTAGATTTATCGAAGAAAAGCTTGTTAACTGGGAATTCCTTGCAAACAATGGCGAACCGAAACTCCGAAATCCAATCAAGTCTTTTGGCAAAATGACCGATACCCAAGGAAGCCCGAATTGACTAAAATCGGGCTTCAAGAGATAGCCGGACGATTAGCTCAGTTGGCTAGAGCGCTTCGTTGACATCGAAGAGGTCGTTGGTTCAAGTCCAATATCGTCCACTGGTGATCACTACTGGTTCCAGTATTGATTCAGTTGCACATTCCACTTTCCGGGCAATCCGGAGAGTGGAATTTCTTTTTTACTTCGAGATTCGCAGCGTTCTCAAACATCGTTGTCTTGGGATAGTATCCAAGGTGTAAGGCAGGGTATGGCACAAGGTGTTCGGCAAAGATATTGGACGATCCGAAAAGTGCACCGAAGGATGGGAAGGTGCGGGTGTTTTCTTGTTCACGTATTGCGAGCGCGCATCGAAAGCCCACTAGCCGTATAAGTTGGGATAGTCCTGCTTGCCTCGGAACACGCGCAACAATTCGATTCCGTCGTCAATCGGTCGATAGACAGCAATCCACTCGCGCGGATTGGTTTTTGTTCCGCAAGGAAATGTTCGAATTCCAGATCCGAGTTCAGGACGGGCTGTTCCCATTTCAGGTTGCGAGGCGTACTCGCGACACTTTTTATCAATGGCGAGTAAGAGTCTTTCAGCAGCAATCGGGCTGCTTTGCTTTCGTCCGACGTAGAGATACATCTCAAGAAGATCGTCTTCCGCCGCTGAGCTTTTGCGAACGACGGGCATTTATTCAGCAATGCCTTCGTTTGCAAGCATCGCCTTACCGCGTGCGATAATGGATTTCATATCCAGTTGGCTTCCGCCACCCGAATCAAGTTCCTCGATAGCAGGCTTGAGAGCTTGACGACAACTCGAAAGTTCGGCTTGATAGGCCCGAAAGGCAGCGACACTCTCTTCCAGGCTTAAATCAGATCCTGACGTAGAAAGCCGTTCGACGACAAATTGATTGAAGTCGAAATATTCGTTTGGTGTGTTGGTTGACATGCGACCATTTTACCACACTTCACATACCAAACTCAAATCGAAGAAGCCTGATTCTTGTCGAAAACCTCTTGCATGACCGAAATTTGCTGGCGATCCCAGTTCGAAAACCCTGAGACAAAAAGTTCTACTGGTGTCCTAGACCCTCCAACCGATAAAGGCCGGATGACATGTAAGTCATGCGGCTTTTTCTTTTTGCCCGCTAAATTGAATCGCTATTGTTTCGTTTCTTGAATGACTTTGATCAATTCATCGCAGACGGTTGTGATCCGTGTATCGCGAAGCCGGGCGTATTCGTTCCACGCTTCTCGTTCGGATCGATGGCGATCACTCAACTCGGTCACTGTTTCAGCGTGAGTTTTCGTTATGCCATCAAATTTGTCCATCGCAAGATGAATCAATCGCCAGATCAAAGCGAAACTTAGAATGATGACGCCAATTGAGACACCATATTCCCATACCGAATTGGGCATTTCGGTAAACGGCGCCATCATGCTTTCCGATTCGCGTTCTATTTGAATCATGGTCTTAATTCCTTTCTTTCCGCAGGAGTTTGCTAACGGTTCAAAAGAACCAATACTCGTTGTCTCTTACCAGTTCATCTGGTTTTGGTACGCCAAATCCAAAACGATTGTCTTTTCCCAACGCACCACGGTCCTCGGCGTGTGCCTTAATCAGCGCTCGCATTCCATCAATGGTGCGGATCGAATTGTCATGCGGACGGCTTGCCAAAACACAAGCCAGTAGACCCGCTGCTGCCGGCGTCGCCATTGATGTTCCCGACATGACCTGATAGCGATTGCGTGGAACGGTCGACAAAACCTCTTCGCCCGGCATCGCGATGTCGACTTCAGGTCCTCCGCTGGAAAAGCTCGCAATCCCACCATCGTTTCGATAAGCTGCAACACCGATCGTGTGGGGAGACGCACCAGGATGATCGATCGTTGATTTACCGCCGCGATACCCGCTGTTTCCAGCGGCCGCAACAACCAATATTCCTGCTTCGTTCGCCTCTACGATCGCTCGCTCTTGGTCTTCATTAAATTCGCCACCAAGCGACATGCTAATCAGACAGCCAACAAAGTCAGATTTTACTTCATTCCATTTTTGGGTCGCCGACCGGATGCCGCGCGAAATCCAAGTTGCAAATCCATGGCCATAATCGTCTAGCACTTTGATGTGCGCCAGCGTTGCTTCGGGAGCCCAGCCAACGACACCATTTGAGTCGTTTGTTGCAGCCACAATCCCGGCACAATGAGTATGATGACCGTCATGGTCGTACCTTGAAGATTCGTTAGTGAAATTTTCGGTGAAAAGAGGATCAGGCAAGTCGATGTGTTCAGGCACTCCTGTGTCAAGAATAAATACCAAAACACCTTCGCCTGCGCTTCGTTCCCATATTTCAGGCATCGACCTTTCGCGCAAACCCCAGTCTATCTGTTGAGACAACGCGTGCATTTTCATTGGCGGACTGTCAAGGCGAACCGGCGGAAGTTTGTATTCGTTCATGGCAACCTCGAATCGTCAGAATGGGTGTTTGAATGAGAAGGGTTTGGGCCTGACCCAATCGCTTGCGAATTGGGTATCGGTTGTCGCCGAATCGCAAGCGCTGCCGCTCTCAGATGAAACTGATGCGACGGCACATCCGCGAGATTCAGAGCCTGAAACGCAGATTGAGTTTCAATCGCAAAGGGCGTCCAGCCAGGCGACAATTCGCCCAAGGCTTCGCGGTTGAGTTTGGAAAGCTGTTGCCAAATTTCGGTTTTGGTTTTGATTTCACCACCGGCTCGGCATCGTTGAGCGACAAAGTCAAAGTTGTCGGCGATTCTCGGGCCTAGTTTTCTAGCGCTATCCGGCGAAACTAGTCGCATTGCGCGGCTCGCTGCTTCAAAAACTGGCGATGAACCCCAGTCCTTGTCGGGTTGAATGTCTGGCGGTCGATCAGACGGCGAATCGGGGTCTAGTTCACTTGCTGCAACGACCTCAACGGTCCGTCGAAGTTGTCGAGTGACAATTTTTCCATCTATTAGTTGTTGAGCCAGCAAAAGGACGACGATACGCTGCCCTTTGCTACAACCTGCCGAAAAGATCAATCGTCGGCCATCGTTAACTTGTTCGTAGTCCAGGTCACTCGGAGCAAGGACCAACCAGAACGGTGTTTCATTAGGCTGAGTTTTCGCGACGAGCCGAACCAATGAACCAGTTCTGGCTTCGTAAGGTCCGCCAATTTCCAGCGTGTTGATTTGCCCACAAGCTCGGCTTGAAAACAGTAAAACTGCGGCTATCGCAAGAAAGAATTTTCTATTCATTTTGATCTCGAAGTGTTTGGTTATTCATTCGGTGGCGCGCAAAGGCAGCGCGTTTTGACAAAGCATCAAGCGGGAAGCGTTTACAGCTGCTCATCGGCCCAAAAGATCGTGGCCGTCGCCGCTCCGCCGAAGAGTCCGACAATCATCTCGATCAATTTCATCAACTCGGGACCGTTGTCTAAAAACCATCGCAAGAGTTCCAACAGGTTATCCACAACCGGTTCCCCATCGTTGGTTGCCGCAATCGAAAACTTGCCCGTTGAACTGGCAATCGATTTGGCATCGTGCATCAACTGTTCATAAAACGGTTCGAAAATCGCATCGTCACGGAGCGCGATTTGAATCAAATCTCGCTCGTCTTGCGTCGCATTGGCGAACTGTTTTCGCAAAGCTCTTCTCAACAAAAGCCTTTGAATGCCTGGTCGTTCTCGGTTCATTTCCTGCTCCATCTATCGAGTCAATGTCGTTATTCAACACAACACGCAACATCACTTGAAATTGATGGTGCAACATCGTGGTCACGCATCTCATCTTTCCTTTGACGCGACAAACCGTGCCAAAAAACGACCTAAATTTATCTCATTTTTCGCGATGAATTGGCTGCCCCATCACTCCGTCGCCGAAAAGAAAAAAAATTCGTTGATGGTTTGGGAGGCAGTGACCAGACGCGTCACACGAGGTGTACATATTTACACTTGTCGCAGTCGCCAGGAAGTCGGCTTTTATTGAGACAGGAAGCCGTTTTTAAAAACTCTTGTCAAGGATCGCTTGTCCATTGGTATTAACTGTTGGTCGAAATAACGACGACACAGGAACGCCAAAAGAGGCTCCGCGTCACATCGGAAAAATCCTTTTGACAATGCTTGTGGTAACCAGATTCAGAGACTCACGATTGAGGCCGCCAACGATGAATTCAATTCTTTCCAGCCATTCGCTCATCTCAAAACTTGAAATGAAACACTTTCTGTCGGTTCAATCGCTGGAAGTTTGGCAAGACGTTTGGGAACTCTTTTGCAACGACCCCTGGTTTCAAAATCAACTCAGTCGATCGGCTCGTCGAGTTGTCAATCGAGCCGGATTTGATCGCAACCGTGTTGATGACATACAGCAAGAGGCGTTGGTCGAATTCGCGAAGGCGCTACAACGTGATTCCTCGCTAGGGTTTGACCCAACTCGAGGGCAGTTTCAAGGATTCCTTTCAACGATCATTCATCGATGTTGCCAAAAGGCGTTGCGACAGTTCCACAGAAGACAGTTGATGTCGCTTAATGAAGAGTTCCTTCATCCGTTTTACGATGACCAGCTTCAATTGGAAAAGATTATCGACTTTCATCAACTGGCAAATGAAATCCCGGAGCCCTATCGCGGAGTCGTCCGGCAGGTATGTGATGGCCTGACGATTGGTGAAATCGCCCGAAAACGCAAACGAAGCAAGCGCACGATCTACCGCTGGATCGATCGTTCGATCGAATTATTACAAGCCAAGTTCTCCGAGGAAGTTGATCCGTTCAATTAATCAACCAATCGAGAATTTTACAACTCATAAACAAATTGAAACCCGTCACTTAAACTAAGGAGACTTCCATGGTCAGACTCGCAAACCCCCAGCCCACTACAAAAACAGTGCCTCTCCACTTGCTTTGGGCAGCAATGGAAAAGATCGGCAAGAAAGAGCTCGACTCCGATAAAATCGAAGATGGCACAAGCCATACGGTGTCGTTAAATATCACCGGAAACATTGATGGTGAATTCTTCAATCAATCGATAGAGTCGCTCGTCACCGTGGGTCATCAGCAGACGAAAACTTCGAGCGTCAACCCTCAAGTCCCGGAGCTTTTGGCTTGGGTTTTGAGCAAACTAAATCCAGCAACCCAAAATCGAATTCTGGCTGATATCCCCAGTGAGTTTGCGGAAAACGGCGGGATGCCAAAATCCGACGCCACGCTGGTGAATGAGGCAAAACAGTTGCTTAAACAGCTGCGCCAGTCCAAGTCTGTGACTGCTCGCGGGCCGGTACAGTGCAAATATGTTTTGGGACAGTGTGAAGCGATTGATCGTTGTCCATGCAAAACCAAAGCTCGAATTGAGAACGGTTTGAGAAACTGATTTGTCGTCGAACAATTCCGATTGAGATTATCCAAAACCTTTGCCAATGTGGGAGAGGTTTTTTTCATTGATGCGCTTTGACATGCATTCCCTCTGCGTACTGAAGCCCATTGCAAACGGATTTGCAAATCGCAAACGAAACCACGAACGCTCAGATTTTGGACGCATAAACAAATTCGAAAAAGCCCTCCAATCTTTGTCACTCCTGCGCACTCGTTTGGCAATTAAGTATTGAGGGCTGGCTTGGGCGTTTTGATTTTTGCCTGAGTTGCACAGTCCAATTTTCAAACCAGTCTTTTGCCGCACAAAAACGAAGAAGCCCAACGGGCTGTCCGTGCGCGCTGAAAAATTGATTGGCATTCATGCGTTGCGATGACGCTCAAACCTGCAAGGAGGACACCATGTCCAAAGATCAAGAGTCAAACAACAAAAATCAAAACGGAGGAGAGAAAGGATTTTCTGCCCGGTATCTCCCATGCATTGTCTATCCTAGCTACGTCCCACCTCCGTGTATGGGCGCGCCCGTCATTGGAGGCGAAGGCTGCGGAGGTGGTGGTTGCGGTGGATCTGCTGGAGGTGGCGGCGGCTTGGTGAAAGCACTTGGTGCATCCCCTTCGATCGGCGGTGACTACAAACAAGTCAATCTTGCCGACGGTTCGAGAACAGGATCATTCGGTACCGCAACATCCAACAGCCCCAGCCCAGCTGGCGGCATGTCGCTGAAATACTACCATATGCGCCAACTGGCTAACGGAAACTCCGCCGATGTTAAAATGGGACTTGGCAATAACGTCTTCAGTTCCGACTTTGCGCATATTCAGGATCTGGGTAGCGATCAGTTTCTCGTTCACTTTACTCCAGGCCGTGACGGAAAAAGTTTTCGGTTTGAAAAGCAACCTGATGGAAGTTTCATTCCACTTCACGGCGCGCAAGCAGAATTAGTCGAAACGGCGACCGACTACATCCTCAAAGAGCTTGACGGCACCCTGTCGTATTTCAATGTGACCAACGGTTGGATCTACAAGCAAGTTGCTCCCGACAATCGAGAGAGCGTTTGGAGCTTCGATTCAGACGCCAAAGTCAAAGAAGTTCGCAAGTCGTGGACAGAAGCAGGTCAGAACGTCATCCTCTCTCGCTTCTACGAATACTATCCCACCCCTAGTGGAGGTGGAGGACCGGGCGGACCTGGAGGTCCGGGCTCGCTTAAGCAAACGGGCGGCGGAGAAACAACAGATGTTCAATTCATCACCGAACGGTCCTATGTGGGCGCACTAACGGAACCAGCTTCAGGTGATTGGGACAACAAAGAACGTGTTGAATTGGTGATCGCTGACCAGTTGGTTGCAGAACGAGCCGAAGTCGGCAACTTGACACGGATCGTTCATCAGACTCCAGACGGTTCCGGCGGCTGGACCGATCAAAAGACTCGCATGTTCACCTACTACACGAGCAATTCAGGCCCAGGTTTCGACGGCGGAATGAAACATGAAATTACTCCGCAGGGATTCGAGTCGTTGGTCAACCCGGACACCGCGACCGAAGCACAACTGCTGGCCGCGTCGAGCAACTATTTTGAATACGATTCGCAGCGCCGAATCAGCTTGATCAAAACCAAAGGTGGAGCCGAGTCGAGTACTATCACCTATTCGGCCAATCCCAACACTCCAACTGGAGTCAACGAATGGGTTTCCAAGTCCGTGATGACCAACAATGATGGTTCATCGAGAACTGTTTACTTCAACCCAGACAAATCGGATCTCTTTGTCGCCGATTCGGGCGACGGTCAAGAACACTACCGGTTCAATAAGTTTTTAGAAGCGACTCGCTGTCCAGAAGAAACTTCGTATCCTTCGTCGATCAATGGTTCGGGAATCGTTTTCGACGAAAGTCAAGACGATCTCGACATTCAATTTAATACCAACTCCGGTCGCGTTGACAAATTCGTTTACGATGGCGATTCAAGCCGGGTTACTGACGTGGCGACCAAGAACGGTTCTGCCGGTACCGCCGAACTACTTTCTTCGACCGAGTACATTTCGCGAACCGTTGGCAGCGGCGATGAAGAGCGCACGGCTTATTTCCCAAGCAAAGAAATCAGTTATCGCAGCACCTTGGGCAACGGTGATCCGGTTGAAACAACACTTAGCTACACTTGGCACACCGATTCGCTTCAACCAGCGACCATCACAACGAACTTGCCAGATATTGCGACTGCCAACAACGGAGTCGCGTTCCCACAAAACGATCAGACGGTTGCCGAGTTTGACGAATTTGGCAAGCTGATCA